>JACQYF010000165.1 GCA_016208315.1 Chloroflexota bacterium
ACCGCATGCCAATTCGTAGGGGCAGTGCCTTGTGCCTGCCCTCCGGGGCAACCACAAGGGATTGCCCCTACCGCATGCCAATTCGTAGGGGCAGTGCCTTGTGCCTGCCCTCTGGGGCAACCACAAGGGATTGCCCCTACCTCACGGGAGCCATGGATGAAAGGACGTCTTCGATTCGCAATTCTTGTGCTGTTGTTTGCCACAACCCTAGCCGCTTGTGGTCCGATCCCCACCACACCACCACCAACACCTATCCCGCGCCGAACGCCTACCCTAGAACCGGTTCAACCGACCGCCACTCTCATACCCACGGTCGTAACGCCCACCAACACTCCCGTCCCCTTCAAAGTCCTGCGCATCGGGCACGTGGGCTACCCCGACATTCTCGACCCGCAAAAGGCCGCCTATTGGCCTGAAATTGAAGTGCTTCGGCTAACCTACGATGGCCTGCTCAATGTGGATGAAAAGGGCAACATCACGGCCAGCGGCGCGGAGACGTGGGAATTCTCCAAACAAGGCAACGTCCTAACCTTTCGCATTCGTTCCGGCATGAAGCGCTCCGATGGCACGCCGATTACCGCCAAAGATTACGAATACGCGCTACAACGCGAAATAGACCCACGGGTCCCCGACCGCTATTACTCTTCGATGCTTTACGACATCAAGGGCGCGGCAACGCTGGACAACCTCAATCCCAAGACGGTCACCGCGGCAACCGTTGACAAGGAATTCGCAAACTTTGGCGTCAAAGCGGTTGACCAAACAACCCTCACCGTAACCCTCGACAGCCCGGTGACCTTTTGGAATTACGTCGCTTCCACCTGGGTCACCTATCCGGCCGACAAGCGCCAGGTTGACAAGAACCCGGAGGATTGGTGGTCTCGCCCGGAAGGCCATGTCGGCAATGGGCCCTTTAAAATCCAGTCTTTGGAGCGCGGCAAGAAAATCGTCCTGGTGCCGAACGAGTACTATTGGCGCGGCAAACCAAAGTTGGATCGCATCGAATTGATCTATTATGCCGACTCGACGGCGCTCTTGGAAGCGTACAAGCAAGACCAAGTAGACATCGCCGCGAACCTCGGTTCCGGCGACCTGGCGAAAATCGGCGACGACCCGCGCCTCAAGAGCGAACAGCAGCGCTCGCCCAGCGCCATCACGGCGGGCCTGGCCTTTAACGTCGCCAAAAAGCCGTTTAACGATCTCAACGTCCGCAAGGCATTCTCCGCCGCGATGGATCGCGAGACCTTCGTCCGCGAAGTGATGGGCAATCTCGGCCGGCCCTCCACGCGTTGGATCCCGCCGGGCATTCCCGGCGCGCAAGGCGACAAGGTCGGCGTACCCGGCTACGATCCCAAAGCCGCCGTCAAGTATCTGGTGGACAATGGTTATGCGGCCAAAGACAGCACAGCGGACAAGCCGAAAGTAGACTGCGCCAAACTGGGCGAAATCAAAATAACGTACTCGGCCAGCGCCAACAACCAGAAACGCGTTCAATCGCTGGTGACCTCGGCGTTGGCGATATTCAACTGCCCGATCACCTTGGAGCCGGTTGACCCGGTCGCCTACAAGACCCTGCTCGCGGATCCCAAGACGACGCCGCAGATCACGTTCCAGGCCTGGATGGGCGATTATCCGCATCCGCAGAATTGGCTGAGCTTGTACTGGGTTTGCGGAGCGGTTTCGGGGCGCTATGGCTATTGCAACAAGAATTTCGACCAATTGATCCAAGAGGCCGACCGCGAACCCGATTTGACCAAATCACTCCAATTGTATCAGCAAGCCGAAGATCTTTTGTTAAAAGACGTGCCTTCGATCTTGATCGGCCACTATGAAAACCTTTCCCTGATCAAGCCCTATGTCGCCGGTCTCAAAGACCACGCCGGCTCGAGCGATATGCAATGGCCCGGCGAGTGGGGGCCGGTCTGGACCTACGATATTGACCTCACCAAAGTCGCCACAACCTATCCAAAATACTAACGCGAATATGCCCATGCGCTTTGCTACCCTGCTCTCGTCGGTCGCCATCCTGGTCCTGCTCGTTATCGGCTGCGCTCCAGTTCGTATCCCCACGTCGGATTCGAAAGCGACGCCAAAAGCGACCACCGCGAACACCTTCGCGCTGCCCAACCCTTTCGCGCCGCAACCCACGCCGACGGTCGCGCCGCTAAAGCCCAAGGTGCTACGCATCAACATCGGCACGCGGCCCGACGTGCTCGACCCGCAAAGGGCCTCGACGATCGGCGAGGTGGCCGTGCTGCAAATGGCCTATGAAGGGCTGACGCGCTTGGACGAAAAGGGCCGCGTCCTGCCCGGCGCCGCCGCATCGTGGGAATTCACCAATGGCGGCAAGACGCTCACCTTTCATCTGCGCGATGGCCTGGTCCGTGCGGACGGCACGCTCCTGACCGCGAAGGATTTCGAGTTCGCATTCAAGCATGCCGTTGACCCGCGGATGGGCGCGATTGACTCCTCGTTCTTGAACGACGTGCGCGGCGCGCTAGCCGCCTACTCGCTCGATCCCAAATCCAAGCTAGACGATATTCAAAAGGCGCTCGATAACGTGGGCATCGCGGCGACCGACGATACCACACTGGTCGTGACCCTCGATCAACCCGCGGGCGTTTGGCCGACGATTGCGGCCACGTGGGTGGGCTGGCCGAGCGATCGGAAAAAAGTGGGGACCGATCCCGACGCGTGGTGGTTCAAGCCGGAAAATCACAACGGCAACGGCCCATTCAAGATCGCCGAGATTCAGGAAACCGTCGTCAAGTTCGTTCCCAATCCCAACTATTGGGGCGGCCAGCCCAAGCTGGATCGCGTGGAATTCTATTGGATTCCAGAGCCGGGCGTGGCGCTGAGCGCGTATCTCAAAGGTGAACTAGACGTCATTCGCGTCACGTCCGATACGCTCGCACAGGTTCAGAGCGATCCCGCGCTCAATCCGGAATTGTACCGCGGCCCCGCGGCATGGGTAACCTATCTGGGCTTTAATGTCAAGAAAGCGCCGTTTAGCGACAAGAACGTCCGCAAGGCATTTTCGCAGGCCCTCGACCGCGCGGGTTTCGTGCGCGAGATATTGAAAGGGTTGGGCCAGCCGTACTTGTCGCTGATCCCGCCCGGCCTTCCGGGCTATGACGAATCGGCTACGGTGCACGGCTACGACCCGCAAGCCGCCATCAAGACGCTGGTTGACGCCGGCTACGGCACGCCGGACAAGCGGCGGGTGGATTGCAACAAACTCGGAACCGTCAAGCTCTCGTACAGCAGCACGCCGCGCAACCAGACCATGTTCCAGTATCTCGCAGGCAACCTGACCCGCGTCTTTGCGTGCCCGGTCCTGCTCGATCCGGTTGATCCGAGCACCTATCCCACGATGATCAAAGACGCCAAGACCGCGCCGCAGTTCTATCTCATCACTTGGCAGCAAGAATACTCGCATCCGCAGGATTGGCTTTTCCTGCAAACGTGCAGCGGAGTCTACGCGACGCGGGTGGGCTATTGCAGCAAAGAATTTGACGCCGCCTTTGCCGCCGCGACCCAAGAGTTGGATTTCGACACCAGCATCGAGAAATACAAAGCGGCGCAAAAGATTTTCATCGGCGACGCAGCGGGAGCGTTCCTTTGGAACAACGAGAACGCCTTTCTGATCAAGCCCTACGTGCGCGGCTTGTGGGACCGCCACGGCACGGGCGATAACGCCTGGCCCGGGCAGTACGGCCCGGTCCTCACGTATGACGTGGACACGTCCAAGGTCGGCGCGGGCTATCCCGCGCAGTAAACGTTGCGGGAGACGCTATGGTGAAAAAGATTGCGTCGCTGGCGGTGGTTCCACTCTTCCTCCTCCTTTGGGCGCGCCTCGGTTCGCAGAACCTGACACTCTTTAGCTTTAACGCGCTTGTCAATTATCCCAGCCCCTATCTCGGCGCGCTGCCCCCAGGCCAGGAAGGCGACACGGTCGCGCAACAGGTACTCATCGTCGTCGTGGACGCGCTGCGCGCGGATACATCGCGGATGATGCCGACTGTGAACTTATTGCGCGCCACGGGCGCGGACCGCACCGCGCGAGTGGGACAGCCATCCTTCTCGCTGCCCGGCTGGACGGTCATCGGCACGGGGGCCTGGCAGGAACAGTCCGGCGTCACGCTGAACTTTTACGACAAGGACATCAAGGTTGACACGCTCTTCGAAGCGGCCAAGCGCAAGGGCCTGACGACTGCGCTGGTCGCCGAGGGGCCGAATTGGTGGAAGCGCCTCTACACTCGCGGCGTGGACATTCTCCTCGATTTTCCCGACCCCGAGCATCCTTTCACTGACCTTGCCGCGGTACGTCGCCAAGATGACGCCATCGAAGCGGCGGCGCGCCAAGTGTTGCGGGAGAACAAACCCAACCTGATGCTCGTCCACTTTATCGAGCCGGATGATGCCGGGCACGGTCAAGGCGCGGCCAGCGACGCGTACAAACAAGCGGTGTTGACCGCCGACGCACGGATCGCGCGCCTGGTCGCCGCGATGGATTTGAGCCAGGCCACCGTGTTTGTGACCGGCGATCATGGCATGCTCGACCGCGGCGGGCACGGCGGCTGGGAACCGGAAGTCACGACCGTTCCAATCGTTGCGGCGGGCAAGGGCATCAAACCTGGCAAATATTCCGAAGCAACGCAAGCCGACCTCGCGCCCACGGCGGCCGTCCTTTTGGGTACGAGCTTGCCCGCACACAACCAAGGGCAGCCGCTATTCGATATGCTCGACATTTCGGTGGAACTGCGCGCCAAGCGCGCGGTGGATACGGCGGACGAGATCAGCACGCGATACGCGCAGATCATGCAGGTCCTCGGTGGGCCAGCCATCGAGCATAAAAAGCTGGAAGAGGCCAAGCAAGCTCTAGGCGCGGGAAATTGGGATGCGGCGTATCAAGCGGCGACCGCCGACATACAGGGCACGTGGAAACAAGCGGCGGACGCGCGGGACGCTCGCTTGAACCGGGAACGGCTGGCGCGGCTGCCCATCGCCATAATCGTTTTGGTCCCATTCGTGGTCTATCTCGTCATCATGCGCCGGGCCAAGTGGGATTGGCGCGTTCCAGTGATCGGACTGGTCGTCTATAATGTCGTCTATAACGGGCTTTACTTTGGCCGAGGGCTGACGTGGTCGCTCAGCATGTTCAACGACGAGAGCCAGATTGTGGATTTCTTCACCGCTCGCACGGTGGACGCGATGCTGGCGCTCGTCGCGGCAGCACTGGTCGTCGGCATACTGAGCCGTCGCCGGGGAGCATACGAGACAGCCCTTAACACAATCAATTTGGCGTTTTGGGTGGCTTTTGTGCTCGCCGTCCAGATTGAGTTGTTCTACTGGCTCTACGACGTGAGTTTTAGCTGGTACCTTCCCGACATGATGCTGGGCGTGAAATACTATCTCGACGTGCTCCAAACCGGCGCGTTTTGGCCTATGGTCTATGTGCCGCTCCTCCTGGTGCTGCCCCTGATCGCGCTGGGCGGACGTGGGCTGGCCGCACGAGTGCGCGGCAAGTGAGCGAGCCCCCAAGTTCGGTTTCAATTTGCTAGATGCGTCAAGTTGTGCTATAATGCGCCCACGTTCGAGAGGTTATAACTGGAAGGGAGTAGCGCATGGCGCTCAAGAAGGCAGAGAAAACTGCCATTATGGACAAATTTCACGTTCATCAAAGTGACACGGGGTCGCCGGAAGTTCAAATCGCCCTCCTGACTACGCGCATTAACCAACTCGTTGAGCACCTCAAGGGTCACAAGCACGACAATCACTCTCGCCGTGGTCTCTTGAAAATGGTTGGAGAGAGGCGACGGCACCTGAGTTATCTAAGCAAGAAGGATGCAGCCCGGTACAAAGAGATCGTCGGACGGCTCGGGTTGCGCAAATAGCCAACCACACGAGTAGATGCGGAGCGCGGCGACCCCATCTACTCGTTTGTTTGTAAGTCCATATATCAACCACGCCCACCGGAGGAGCAGGAATTGGAGAGCGCGTTTCAGTGAACAGCCAGCAGTAGGCAGTAAACAGTGAACAGTAGACAGTGAACAGACTGAATACTGATAACTGTTGACTGTTGACTGTTCACTGTTTACTGGAACTCGGTCTCCAGTCCCTGACCTCCAAAGTGGGCAACCAGTTGCCTAGTTCGATAGTTTGATAGTTAGATAGTCAAGCCGCGCCTGCTTACTACTAAACTATGAAACTAGGCAACTACCCAACTACTCGGAGGTTTTAGTGAACGAAATTCAGAGTTTTACCATCCCATTCGGCGATTCCGAGATCCGGATCGAAACCGGCAAACTGGCCGGACAAGCGAATGGGTCCGTGACCGTGCGCCACGGCGACACGGTCATCCTGGCGACGGCCACCGCCGCCGACCAGCCGCGCCAAGGCGTGGATTTTTTCCCGCTCACGGTTGATTTCGAAGAGCGACTGTACGCGGCCGGCAAAATCCCCGGTGGCTTTTTCAAACGCGAAGGCCGCCCCGGCGAAAGCGCGATTCTCCTCTGCCGGTTGACCGACCGTCCCCTCCGTCCTCTCTTCCCTAAAGGTTTCCGCAACGACGTTCAAATCGTCATCACTGCGCTCAGCGCCGATCAGGAGCACTTTATTGACATGCTCTCGATCATCGGCGCGTCGGCGGCATTGACGATCAGCGATATTCCGTTCGGCGGACCGGTGGCGGCGGTTCGCGTCGGGTATGTGGACGGGAAATTCGTCTTCCACCCGACTTCGTCGCAGATGGAAAAATCCATCCTCGATCTGCGCCTCGCCGGCACCAAGGACGCGATCATCATGGTCGAGGCCGGCGCGAGCGAAGTGACCGAAGAGATGATGCTGCAAGCGCTGCAAGAAGGACACCAGGCGCTGCAGCCCGTTATCGCCCTACAGGAAAAGATGCGCGCCGAAATCGGCAAGCCCAAACGCGAATTCGCGCTGCACCTGATTCCCACCGAAGTGACCAGCGCGGTCGCGGAAAAGGTCGGCAATCGCATTACCGAAACGATCAAAGTGAGCGGCGCGAAATCCGATCGCAACGAGGCGCTGGACGCGATCAAAAACGAGGTCGCCACCGCGCTTGGCGAAACTTACGATCCCTCCGACATCGCCGAGGCGTTCGAGTACAAAGTCAAAGCGGATTTGCGCGCGATGGTTTTGAATGAAGGCCGCCGCGCCGATGGCCGCGATTACACCACCATCCGCCCGATCACCTGTGAGGTCGGCATGTTGCCCCGCGCCCACGGCTCGGGCCTCTTTACGCGCGGCGAAACGCAGGTGCTGACGATCGCGACCCTCGGCATGCCCAGCGAATCGCAGACCATTGATTCGCTTTCGACCGAAGAAGAAAAACGTTTCATGCACCACTATAACTTTCCGCCCTATTCGGTCGGCGAGGCGAAACCGATGCGCGGCCCGGGCCGCCGCGAGATCGGACACGGCGCGCTGGCCGAACGCGCGTTGGCGGAAGTGATTCCCGATTCGAGCGAATTCCCGTACACGGTACGCCTCGTCTCCGAAGTCCTTTCGTCCAACGGCTCAACCTCGATGGCGAGCGTCTGCGGCTCGACGCTCGCGTTAATGGACGCGGGGGTGCCGATCAAAGCGCCGGTCGCCGGCGTCGCGATGGGTCTCATTACCGAAGGCGACAAGCACGCGATCCTCACCGACATCATCGGCATGGAAGATTTCCTCGGCGATATGGATTTCAAAGTGGCCGGGAGCGCGCAAGGCATCACCGCATTGCAGCTCGATTTGAAATTGCAGGGCGTGCCGCCGGAACTGTTGAGCAAAGCCCTGCTGCAAGCGCGGACCGCGCGCCTCTTTATCCTCGACAAGATGCTCCAAACGATGCCCGAACCGCGTCGCGATATTTCGCAGTACGCGCCGCGTATCACGACGGTCAAGATTGACCCCGAAAAGATCGGCGCGCTGATCGGCCCAGGCGGCAAGAACGTCCGCAAGTTGCAGGAAGAGTTCGACGTCAAAGTGGACATTGAAGAAGACGGGACCGTGTTCATCGCGTCCACCAGCCGCGAAGGAACCGCGATGGCGATGGAGCGCATCCGCGGGATGACCGAATCGCCCAAGCTGGGCAGCATCTATACCGGCAAAGTGGTTCGCATCGCCGAGTTCGGCGCGTTCGTCGAGATCGCGCCGGGCGTGGACGGGATGGTCCACAAATCGCAGCTTGCCGATTACCCGGTCAACGACGTGCGGGATGTTGTCAAGATGGGCGACGAAGTGATGGTGATGGTCACCGGCATTGACGAGCAGGGCAAGATCCGGCTATCGCGCCAGGCGGTGCTCGAGGGCTGGACCGTCGAGCAAGCGCAAGAGCGCGACCGTGGGCCGCGTGGCGGCGGTGATCGCGGTGCGCCGCGCCGGGGCGGCGATCGGGGCGGCGATCGGGGCGGTGACCGCGGCGGTGATCGCGGCGGCTCGCGCGGCGGGTATCGGCCGCGGCGTTAACAAGAGTGCGCTCAGAGCGCGTCTCAAGTGTTTAACGGCGGCATCCGATGGCGCGTCCATAATGCGCTGCAGGGCATCGCGCCAAAGACGTGCCATCGTGCCGCATGGGTCGGCTCGAGGAAGCCGCCGTCAATACTTTGGCGTTAACAAGGAAGTTAACTTTGCTCAGGGAGAAGCGTCATGGATTTGACCAATCGTGAACTGTGGATGTTTGGCGGATTCACCGTGCTCGTGGCGATCATGCTCTACATTGACCTGTTCCTGGTCAATCGCAAGGCGCACATCATCTCCATCAAATCGGCCCTGATCTGGAGCGCGATCTGGATTTCGACGGCCCTGGCGTTCAACGTCTTTATCTACTACGAGCTGGGCGCGACCAGCGCGCTCGAATACTTGACCGCCTACATCCTCGAGAAATCCCTGAGCGTAGACAACCTCTTTGTCTTTTTAGTCGTCTTTAGCTACTTTGGCATCGGGCCACTGTACCAACCGCGCGTGCTGCGCTGGGGCATCCTCGGCGCGATCGTCATGCGCGGCATCTTGATCGTCATCGGCGTCGAGCTAGTGGAAGCGTTCAACTGGATGCTCTACGTGTTTGGCGGGATCCTGATCTTGACGGCGATCCGGCTGATCAACGGCGTCGCGGACGAAGTCGAGCCGGGCAAGAACGTGGCCCTGCGTTTTGTCGCGCGCTATTTGCCCTTGAGCCCCAAGATAGAATCAGAAGCGTTCTTTGTGCGGATCGGCAAGGTGCTCCATGCCACACCTTTGCTGGCAACGCTGATCGTTATCGAAACCACTGACGTGCTATTCGCGCTCGACTCCATTCCGGCCGTGCTGGGCGTGTCGCGTGATTTGTTCGTCGTTTATACCTCGAACATTTTTGCGATTCTGGGCTTGCGCGCGCTGTACTTTGCGCTCGCCGGCGTCATGCAGTTGTTTCACTACTTAAAGTACAGTCTGGCGATCATCCTCGGTTTCATCGGCCTCCGAATGCTGCTCCACGATTTCTTCAAGATTCCCATCGAGATCGCGCTCGGTGTCGTGTTTGGTCTACTCGCGCTCGCCATCGTCGCGTCGCTGCTCTTCCCCAAGAAAGACAAGATCGAAGCGAACGTCGAGGCGCTCGAAGCCGAAGCGGGCGCGACCGATCCGTAAGCAATTATGGAGAAACGCATGCGCGTGCACGTCAAATTCTTTGCGATCTTTCGTGAGATGGTCGGCGTCAAGACCGAATGGGCCGAAATCGCCGACGAGACGACGGTCGAGCAACTGTGGAAACAGTATGCCGCGCGCAGCCCACGCGTCGGCAACATCCGCGCGGCCTACGCGGTCAACCAACGCCTGGTCAAGCCCGAACAGGTGTTGAATGAGGGAGACGAGGTTGGGTTCTTGCCGCCGGTAAGTGGGGGAGCGTCTCCGAAAATCAAAAGTCAAAAGCTAAAAGTCAAAAGTCGGCAAAACAGCAGGAATTCGCGTTATTCGCGGATAAAAAATGTCTCCGTCACGCGCAAGCGGCTGGATTTGGGCGCGCTGATCAAGTGTGTCGAGTTTCCGGGCGCGGGGGCGATCATCACGTTTAGCGGCGTGGTGCGCGATAACGCCAAGGGCAAGCCGGTCGGGCATCTCGAATACGAGGCGTATCCCGAGATGGCGGAACAGGCCATGCGCGACATTATCGCCGAGATTCATGAGCGCTGGCCGGAAGCGCGGGTCGCGATGGCGCATCGCATCGGCAAACTGAAAATCGGCGAGCCGAGTCTCATCATCGCCGTCGCCGCGCCGCATCGCCCGGAAGCGTACGCCGCGTCGCGGTACGCCATCGAGCGCGTCAAGGCGATTCTGCCGGTGTGGAAGAAAGAGTTCGCGGCGGACGGCGAGTATTGGGTCGAGGGTCCGGTCGCGGGCGAACTGCCGCCGGAAAAGGCGGACGCCGTCGTGCGGGATGCCGAGTACACGCCGTTTTGATTTCAGATTTCTGATTTCTGATTGCAGATTGAAAATAGATGTCGCCGATTCTGAAACTTGACCACGACGATCCGGAACGCGAGTTTGAGTTCGATCTGGCGTACTTGATGTCGTTGACCTCGCAACAGCGTTATGCGCTCATGATTCGTCGCTCGCGGGATGCGATGGAGCGAATGATTCGCCATGGACATCTCAAAGCTACTGAAATCGTTAAACGACCAGCGCGTCCAGTACGTCGTAATCGGGGCAAGCGCCTTTCCCACACACGGGTATCTGCGCATCACCGCCGACATTGACATTCTGATCAAGCCGACGCGCGAAAATGCGCAGCGTACTTTGAATGCGCTTGAACGGGTCGGCTATGATGTCAGCGAGTTGACTGTTGACGAAGTGCTTGCCAAAAAGATCCTCTTTCGTCAATACATCCTCGCAACCGACATTCATCCTTCTGCTATCGGCGCGACCTTTGACACAGTTTGGCGTAACCGCGTGAAAGATGAAATCGAAGGCGTCTCCACCTTCGTCGCCGGCCTCGACGACCTCATCAAGATGAAACGCGCGGCCAATCGCCCCAAAGACCGCGAAGATTTGAAGGTACTCCGAGCAATCAAGAGGCAGAAGAAGAAACGTTGATCGGCACGAAAAACGAGCGCTCGCTCCACAAGGCGATCAAAGCGTGGTACGCCCTCCCCGGCGACGAACTCGAAGTCAAGGTAGACGGCTGCATCATTGACATTGTCCGCGCCGACTTGCTGATCGAGATTCAGACCAAGAATTTCGCAGCCATCAGTCGCAAGCTGCGCCGCCTCGTTCAGAGCCACAAACTCCGCTTGCTTTACCCCATCGTCCAGGAAAAATGGATCACGCGCACCAACGCGTCCGGCGCGCGCATCCTCGGCAAACGCAAATCCCCGCGCCGCGGCGATCTATTCGATCTCTTCGACGAATTGGTCTACATCCCCGACCTGATCGGCGACGTGAATTTCGAGCTGCAGGTGCTGCTGACCCGCGAGGAAGAAATCCGCGGCGACGACGGCAAGGGCAGTTGGCGGCGGCGTGGATTCAGTGTGCGAGACCGCAAGCTCATCGAGGTCGTCGAAACTGTCACCTTCAAGAACAAGCACGACTTTCTCCGTTTCCTGCCTGCCGACCTACCGCACCCCTTCACAAACAAGATTCTCGCGAAATTACTTGGTGCGCCAGTTCACGACATCCGCCGCATGACGTATTGCTTTCGAAAGATGGGGCTGATTCGGCAGGTGGGCAAGAGCGGGCATGAGATGCTGTTTGCGATAATCTAATTTGTTTGTAGTTTTTCCCCGATTGTGATATATTTGGAGTTGTAAGTCTCTGCTTGTCCCAGAATGCAGTTCGATCTTGCACGCTTCAATGGCACGTGCCTAAGGAGAAGCGCCACCATGTTTGCTGCGAACGGGACGCGGTCGGCAAGTCAAAAGTTGTCGGAGCAAATTGGAACACCTGTCGTTCGGCGCGCACGCGCGTTGAATCCGGGTGTTTTTGTTTAGGAGGTAGCATGGCATCGGAAAACACACCCTCAGAAAGCAAATCGCGCAACTGGGTCGCGCTGGGCACGCTTGGCTTTTCGGCGTTGGCCCTCACCATCCTGGCAGCGATCGCGATGGCCTCGAGTGCCGCGAATGCCAAGGACATCTTCAATATCGTTCTGCCGGTAATTGCCTCATGGGTTGGAACGATTTTGGCCTTCTATTTTGGCCGGGAGAACTTTGAGTCGGCCAGCCGCCAATCCCGCGAAACCAACCAACAATTGCAGAAGATCGTCGAGCGGCTCTCGCCCGAGGAGCGCGCCAACGTGCAGGTCACCGCGATCATGCGGCGCTTGGCGGATTTTGTCTGTTTCAAGATTCCGCAAGCCAAGACCGAACAGGACGTCACGCTGAAAGATTTGCGCGCCAATTTCACTGAGACGATCACGCGTCTACCCATTGTTGAAGCCGACGACCGGCCCAAGTACATGATCCACCAAAGCCGCGTGGACAAGTACCTCGTGGAAGGTGGCAAGGAAGACGACAAGTTGGCGACATTCATCGCCGAGCAGAAGAAAAAAGGCGTCGAGTTTGGCTTGGACAAGGGCTTTATCGTGGTCTCGGAAAAGGCCACGTTGAGCGAAGCCAAGCAAAAGACCGAACGCGCGCAAGGTTGCCAAGACATTTTCATCACCCGAAACGGTACGGCTGAAGAGCCGCTGCTTGGCTGGGTTTCGAATGTGCGGATGGCAAAGTTTTTGCAGCCGTGAGAAGCGAGCGTGGGCAGCCGTTTGACGCGCTTGCGTGTCGGGTGGCAGGTGTTTTTGTTGATTGTTCAAATCACATGCTCTGTTTCGGAGAGGACTAAGTTTTCACATGTCAACTATGCAGAAGATTGCTCTGAGTTTTTTTGCGTTAGACCGACAAGATTTCAGCTTCACGGTTTATCGCAAACCGTATCAACAAGACCAACCGAAGCCTATACATGCGAACTGTAAGCGGAGAAAACTCCCTGAATATGACTCCGCGGCTGAAGTAAATGGCGAGTACGGTGATTACTGGGTGTCACTGGACGATGTCGGGGGGGTCGAGCCGTTCACATGCAATACCTTCACCAATATTCAACTCACTCTTGATCTCCTATTTCATTTGCTAAAACAGAGGTGCTCGGCCGACCTTCTACCTGACCAATTTATTCTTCCCGCAGGTCTTCGAAAGCGCATAATCATGTTTGTCATCCAGACCTTTGATGTGGGGAAACAGATTGTGTGGCTCGATCCCTACTTCCTCAAGACATCTGGAAAATTTGGGTTCCTAGCCGATTTCAAACTCTATACGCCTCCAAATACAAAAGCAACGAGACGAATACAACAATTGAGTTTGAGCCTAGACAAAGATGGCAGAAGTAATCGAAATTTCTATGCCCAGCGCTACGAGAAGATTCAGCAATTTAACTCGATGTTCTATGACAAACTTTTTCCTCTCGGTCTTGATTCGGTAGCAATCAAGATGCAAAGAACACTTTTCAATCTGGATGCAGATAGGTTGGAAACAAAGAACTATGAGTTTGCGGATGGTAAGACATCAACTTCACAGTTCAAGGGACTACTGGATTCGAAAGGGCCATATCGCCAAGTTAAGAACCGAGCGAAAGTCTACTTTGTTTATCGAAACTCCGACAAACCGTTCTCACATGATCTGTTTCGTGCGTTGAGAGGTGAGACATTCGAGAGCACGTTCCCTGGTATGAGCAAAATGTTCGGCTACGAGTTGACCCGGGAAAACGTTGGTGGCGTAGAGCTAGGTGATTTTAGCCCTGAGAGCATCGAGAAAGCACTTGACTCAATGCAAAGAGACGCAGGAGGCCGGCCCGTAGTGCCAGTTCTGATTACTCCGTTCAGCAAAGACACAGGCGAGGACGCAAGTCGAAGTTACCATATTGCAAAACACACATTCCTGAAACATTGTGTTCCCAGTCAATTTGTCAGTCTCATTCGACTACAACTGAAGGATCAACTAAAATGGTCTGTATCCAACATCGGGTTGCAACTATTTGCTAAGATGGGAGGACAG
Source organism: Chloroflexota bacterium (assembly GCA_016208315.1). Classification (GTDB taxonomy): domain Bacteria; phylum Chloroflexota; class Anaerolineae; order UBA4142; family UBA4142; genus JACQYF01. The sequence goes on from JACQYF010000165.1 coordinate 14,025, forward strand.
CCCTGGATAGTAACTCCGCACACAGATAATTGTTTGATTATCGGGCTTGCCGAGGCACATCGAAAGTCGAAGGCCGGAGTGGAAAAATACTTTGCATACTCAATACTCACAGAGTCAACTGGTTTGTACAAAGACCTTAAAGTTCTAGGGCAAGCATCAAGTCCGGACGTGTATATTGGCAATTTCAAGAAGAACCTTGAATTGATCTTCGACCAATATCACGACCAATACTCAAGTTTTGCTGTTCACGCGACATTCTCAATTCGAGGCGATGAACTTGATGCAGTGAAGGAAACCTTGGACAAGAAAGCCTCCGACAAAGAATTCGTTGTGCTTAAAATAGATGACGATAATAAATACTTCGGTTACTCCCTGTCCAATAACAGTTTAGTCCCTTACGAAAGTTCATTTGTGAAACTGTCTGATCGGGAGTATCTCGTTTGGTTTGAAGGGCTGCAATATCACAACCCAATTATTCGCAAGAGGATCGGACGCCCGTTGCACATAGAATTTCTGTACCCACGCGTAGGGCTTACTGACGAACGAAAGCTGGGATATGTTCAAGATACACTTAATCTATCGGGGGCAAATTGGCGCGGGTTTAATGCGAAATCCCTACCTATTTCCATCTATTATGCTTACCTCGTCGCTAGGTACTACAAAGAATTCCAAGAGTTGAAACTAGAGGAAATTGATCTCGAAGTATTCAATCCATGGTTCCTATGAGGATTTGCTATGCACCCATTTAAACGAGATGAAATACTAATTTTGCTTGGTGCAGGCGCTAGTTCAGATGCGGGTATTCCGCATTCCGCAAAAATGATCCAGGAAGTAGAGAGCCTCATTAAGGAGGCTCGTGACTGGGCATGTTTCAAAGACCTGTACAATTATGTCCGCAGTTCTATTTATCATTCTGAGGGAATCAGAGGAAGATTCGGCAATGACGTAAACTACAACATTGAGCGTCTTGTAAACACGCTTAATGAAATTGCCAAGAAACGCGAACATACTTTATATCCGTTTGTGGGGGCTTGGGATCCAACTCTTGCGGAAGTAGCCGGTAGGGATTTCGAGCTAGTGGTTAGATTGAGAAATGAGATCCTAAGGAGGCTACGAGAGAAATGGTTACCGCGTAAAGGCTACAGCGCTAGTGCAGGTTACCTCAAAAACATCATAAAGCTCCAACAGGAATTTGCTCACCCTCTGCGGGTATTCACACTCAATTATGACCTATGTGTAGAAAGGACGTGTGCTGAAGCGGTAATCGAAAGAGGCTTCAGGAAGGACACGGGAACATGGGACTGGCGACAGTTCATTGACAATGTAGAAGAGCCGAATATATATCTATACAAGCTTCATGGTTCAACCGACTGGACATATGATAAAGATACCGATGACTTAATTTACTTCGATGATCCTGATGGTATCGAGGATGATGATGCGGCAATGATCTTTGGAACCTCCTACAAACTTGAGTACAGAGATCCCTTTCTGTTCTTGGCCTATCAGTTTAGGCAATGGACTCTGGAAACAAGAATTATTGTATCCATTGGTTATGGTTTTGGAGACGAGCATATCAATAAGATCATTCAACAAGCATTGAATAGAGACAAACAAAGACTACTCCTGTCTATTTCTCCCTTCGAAGACAAAAGAACAGAAGCTGACCAAAGGGCAGATATCGCGCGCACAATTCCTTATAGGAATCCTGAACAGATCATCTGTGGATCGTTCTGCGCGCGAGAATTCATGTCGCAACATCTTTGCCTCGGCTATTTAGCGCAGCTCTTGCCTGCACCCGTAGAACCATTCCTCGTTGTTTCTACAAACTAAACTGAAAGTGAGAAACTCGCTTTTCGCGTGGATTTCATTCTTTCTTTTAAGCAATTTTCGCCATCGGATGAAATCCGACGGCTATCAAGCTAGATGCGAAGTGCCCAATAGGCGTCCGTTTTCAACGGATGCCGCTCCAAACGGAGAAACCCGCGGTTCACGCGGGTTTCTGTCTTTCGTGAATTTCGTTTGCCCGGAGCCACGCCGAAGGGCGCGAATTTCGTGTTCGGGGTTCGTGTCCTAGAACCAGCCGAGGAAAGGAACAATCAGCAGCGCCAGCGTCACAAGGATCACGTAGGGGATAAAGATCATGAGGCAAAAGCCCATGATGTCGCGGAAGTTCAGCTTGGCGACGCCCAACAGCGGGATCGCCCAGAACGGCTGAATGATGTCCGTCATCATGTCGCCCCACGCGTACGTCAGGACGTTCAACGCTTGCGGCACCTTGAGGTCGGCAGCCGCCTTGACCACATAAGGCGCTTCAATCGCCCATTTGGAGCCGCCGGACGGCACAAAGTAGTTGAGGATGCCCGAATACCAGTAGATGATCGCCGGGTAAGTTTGCTGATTGGAGATGGCGACGAACCAGCCGGCAATCACATCCTGCAAGCCCGAATACTGGATGATGCCAAAGATACCGGCGTAAAAGGGGAACTGCAAGACCACGCCCCAGATAAAGCCGCCGGCCTCGCGGGCCGCCTTGAGCAGACTCGCCGGAGTCCAGTGCAGCAGAACGCCCACCATCAAAAAGATCAGGTTGACCGTGTCCAAGTTGATGCGGCTCAAAGCGATCTGCATCGTGATCGCTCCGCCCGGTCCGGGCGCGGCAAAGTACTGCCATAGGAACACGAGTCCAAAGAGCACGGCGATGATGATGTTGATCCAGGGTTTGTACTCCAACGATTCAGCCGGGGTCGCGTCCTTGGGCTTTTC
>JACQYF010000168.1 GCA_016208315.1 Chloroflexota bacterium
ATGTGACCGGCGCCGAATTCGTAATTGATGGGGGCAAGACCGTCCGTTTCCCATGCGTCGCGGCCGACTACACCGAGATGCTTGCGAGCATGAAGGGGAAGAAGAAATGAGCATGGGCGCACTTGAGGGCCTAAAGATTCTCGTCACGGGCCAGGGCGGGATCGCGCGCGCGATCGTGACGCAACTCGTGGAGGAAGGCGCCGCCGTCGCACTGGTAGGGGAGCACGAGACGGTCTTGGGCGTGTCGGCGCAGGTAATTGGTCCTCCCGCGAATGGCGACTGGCAGGCGGTCGTCGCCGAAGCCACTCACCTCATCGGTGTTCCGACCGTTGTCATCGACGTGGTCGGCATGCCAATCAACTATGCCCTCGAGATGCCAACGGCTGCGGCGTACACCGGAGCAGTTCTTGGCCGGATCGAAGGTGCAATGAACGCCGCCATCCCTGGCATGACGGCTGCGGGCGGTGGTGCCGTGATCTGCGTCGGCTTGCCGATGGGCACCGAGATGCAGGTCGGTATCCCTCAGTGGAGCGTCCTGCGTCACTCGATCCACGGACTCGTTCGGGGGTGAGCGGTTGATCTCGGCGAGCGCTGTATCAGAGCAGTTGCCGTCCAGCCAGGCGTGATCCGAGAGTTGGGTGTAGCCCCGTGGCCGCGCGGGCCGTACGGGGTCATCCCTTTGGTGGTCCCTGACCGGGCTAGTAGGGCCGGCTTACCCCGGGACGTCGCGGAGGCCGTCGTCCTCATGGCGTCCGAGGATGCCGCGTACGTCACCGGGACCGAGATCGTAATTGACGGCGGGCTCTCACAATCCCGCAGCGCCTTCGCCACGATCTGTTGGACCGATGGTTTGACCGATCCGTGGGTACCAGTCCCCAGGGCGCCTCGCCAGTGACGCGGATCAGGATAAGACGGCCCGGTGAGGTACCTAGCCGGTTTGGTCCAAAGCCGCGTGCAGTCGTCATGCCGCGCAAGCGTTGCTCCGGCCCATCGCCCAGAGCCGGAACAAGGGCGGCATGAGAAGACAACCGCCCTCGGGAAAGGAGGTCCACTATTCGAAAGAAGCCTCTTGTGTGACTGCTACTTGTAGAGTTAGCAAAACGGATTTCCAAATGAAAGGAGAATGGAGCAATGGAGTCTTCATCCGTGCAAAAAAAGTCGGCAGTGGCATCCCCTGGATTCTTCGGTTGGATCGTGTTGATGGGTGCAATCGTTGCTCAGATAGGCGGGCAGTTCGGCGGGTGGGCCGTTACCGGTCTTCAGCCCGCAATGCTTACGCAAACGCTGTGGTCACGGGAGAGCATCGGGCTTGGCGCGTCGTTAAGAAGCGTGGCTACGGCCTTGACAGCCCCTATCATGGGCCGCCTGTTGGATAGGTACGGACCGAAAGTGGCGGTTTCGGGCGGCGCCGTCATCTCCGCCCTCGGCTTGTTTCTCATCGGGTTTGTCAATGACCCCACGCAGTTTGTGCTGCTGTTCGGGCTCGTCTTCGGGATCGGCTACGCGTTTACCAGCGCTCTACCGATGACCACGACGGCGAGGAAATGGTTCTTCCGGCGAGGATCGCTGGCGGTATCCCTGGTCCAGACTGGCGGCGGTGTGGCCGCGATCGGCGTTCCAATGCTTGGACTTGGGTTAGCCGGGTCGTATGGCTGGCGGGCAGCCTTCCAGGTCATTGCTGGCATCTTGCTCGTCCTTTGCGTGATCGGCGCCTTCTTCATGCGGAAAGGCCCTGAGAGCGTGGGGCAATATCCCGACGGGGAGAAACCCGATCCTGAAGTGATGCGGAAAGTGGCGGAGTTCGAATCGTCTCAGGCAGTGTGGACCATCAGTCAAGCTCTGCGCACACCTGCCTTCTGGCTCCTGGTGGCCACCAACATCTTGATGCAGTTTGCGTACATCGCACTAGTCACTAACGCCATCACATGGGCAATCCTGGATCTCAAGATAGATAGGACCGTGGTCACCTCAGTCTGGTCCTTGACCTACGTCGGCGTTGGCCTGACTGTGGGTCTGCTCTTCACACTCGTCGTGGACCAGTTCATTGACCGGATTGGAGGCCGCAAGCCAATCCTGATCTTCACCAGCGCCATAATGGGCGTTTCGTTGCTCTACGCCCTTCAGGTAACCGAAGCAATCGGTTTTGGGGCGTTCCTGGTGTTGCTTGCGCTGGGCGGTACTCCGTGGCAGCGTTTCAACATCACATACATGGGCGATCTCTTTGGCACTCGGAATATGGGCACCGTCTACGGCGCGGTCACCCTGTTCGTGATGATTGGGACTTTTAGCGGACCCTGGGTGTACGGGCGATCACACGATATGACAGGCAGCTATAACACGGCGTTCATAGTCACTGCCATTGCCTGCTTCGCCGCAACGGCCTGTTACATCTTCATGAAGCCGCCAAAGCCGGCCCCCTCCCAGCTTCCTCAAGCCGCCCACACGACCTAGAGTCATCGGTATTGAGAATAGGTGCGCCCTTGGCGGGCGCACCTATTCTCCTGTTTGAGCATGACCAGAGCACACGCTAGACGAACCAAAGCGATGAAGAAGGTCGAAATGCGATTGTGGCATTGCGATTGTTGACCCGCGCCGGAATAATCGGTACAATATGCCCCTGAACCAACGGCGCCCGAGCCGAGTTGTTATCGCAAGTTTGTGAGTTCCTAGAAGAGAGGTGAGGCCTGGGATCCACTAGATCAACATCGCTCTCTCGAATTTCGCTCCCATTTTGTTCGTCAGAACCCCAAGATAGGAGATGCGCAAATGGTCAAGGCCAAACCAGCGGCGCGCCGCATGCACGCGATCGCAAAGACCTATGTCGTTGCTCTCGTTCCAGCGGCTGTCGCGCTCAATGTGGTCGCCGCTCTGATTGCACGTACTCTCAACTTGCCCATCACGTTGAATTTGATCGGCACGGCGGTCGTCGCCATAACCGCAGGTCCCTGGTGGGGCGCGTTAGCCGCCGTGATGACCCAGATTATTAACAGTTTTTTCTCAGGCCCGATCGCCATTGCTTTTGCCCCGACCGGTGTGGCTGCGGCGCTAATCTGGGGGTATGGTGTGCGATGGGGCATGGGCAAGACCTTCACTCGATTCTTTATCCTTTCCTTGATCGTCGCCTTGGGCGTAACTCTCGTCGCCGTGCCAATTAATGTCCTTGCGTTCGGCGGCGCCAGCGGGCACCCTGTTGACATCTTGACGGCTGCCTTCTTGGCTTCGGGGCAGTCGCTCATTGTGGCAGTTTTCTCCAGTAACATTCTGGTCTCGCTTGCAGATAGGATCATCTCCTCGTTCATTGCCCTAGCGATCCTCGAAGCGTTGCCCCTCGCGTTGACCTACAACGTCGAGGTGATCAAGGCAGAGAAGTTGAGCAAGATCATCTGGATTACGGGCGCCGTGGTTGTGGGCGCTGCCCTCGCCCTCATCGCGCTGATGATGAAGAAATGATAAAAAATGTCGTCGAGTCCACAGCTCCGTCGGCGGAACCAATCATCGAGCTGACCAACGTCAAGTACGAGTACGCCGCCGCTGACAAGTTGGCGCTATCGGATGTGAGTCTGCGGATCTACCCAGGCGAATATGTCGCCATTCTGGGTCCCTGCCGCGCCGGCAAGACGACACTGTGCCTGACCTTGAACGGCATCGTCCCGAATATGATGATGGGCTATCTCGAAGGAAGCATCCGGATCAAAGGCAAAGAGACGCGCGAGTCGATCGTCCGCGATGTAGCGAAGACGGTGGGCATGGTATTTGACAATCCCGAATACCAACTCAGCCAATTGACCGTGCGAGAAGAGGTCGCGTTAGGGCTGGAGAATATTGGCGTTCCCCGAGAGGAAATCCTGCCCCGGGTGGCTGAAGCTTTGCAGATTGTTGGCCTGGTCGGTTTTGACAACCGATCGCCCATGGCGCTCTCGGGGGGACAGCAGCAGCGGCTTGCTATCGCGGCGGCGCTGGCAATGTACCCCGATGTCCTCGTTCTGGATGAGCCAACGTCGAACCTTGATCCCATCGGCAAGCAAGAGGTATTTCACGTCGCCGCACGCCTCAACCGCGAGCGGCACATGACCATCGTCATCGCCGAACACGAAGTCGAGGTCGTGGCCGCGTACGCAGACAGGATTCTAGTGCTCGATCAGGGCAAACTGGTATTGGAGGGCCCACCGAGCGATGTGTTTCAGCACGTTGACGAACTAAATGCCATCGGAATTCGTGTTCCGCAAGTAACCGAGGTCGCTCATGGGGTGCATTCTTTTAAGAGCAAACCGGACGCGCGATACCCCGTGACGCTCGAAGACGCTGTCCTCTGGGCTAGGCAAAATCGCCTGGAGAGCCAAGCATGACAGAGCCGATCATTCGCTGCAACGGTTTGTCGCACACATACAAAGGCATGGTGCTGGCGCTCGATCAGATAGAATTGCAGGTGCATGAGGGAGAGATTCTTGGAATCATCGGGCAAAACGGATCAGGTAAAACGACCTTGGTCAAGCATCTGAACGGACTGCTCAAGCCCACTTCCGGTACCGTGACAGTTGACGGGATGGATACTCGCAAGGTGACAGTCAACACCTTGTCGCGCACGGTGGGCTATGTCTTCCAGAATCCGAATCATCAACTTTTCGCCAACTCGGTCAACGCCGAGATCTCCTTTGGTCCGAGTAACTTGGGCCTAGGGGCCGCCGAGGCCAACCAGAGGATCGAGGAGGCGGTTCAGTTCTTCGATCTCCAGGTTTTCCGAACCATCCATCCGTATCGGCTCTCTTTTCCGATCCGGAAAATGGTCTGCATGGCGGCCGTGTTTGCAATGCGTCCCAAGGTGATGGTACTAGATGAGCCCACCACCGGGCAGGATCACGCGGGCGTAGATCGCGTTCATGAGTTGATCCGCAAGCTGCAAGAATCGCACACTACCGTCATAATGGTCTCGCACGACATGCGACTGGAAGCAGCGGTCGCGGATCGCATCGTGGTGCTGAGAGACGGACGCATTCTGGCGGAAGGCAGTCCACGCCAAGTATTTGCGCAAGCGGAAATCCTCAAGAGCACAAATCTGCAAGCTCCCCAAGTGGCTCAACTCGGTCAACGCATTGGTCTGGGATTGACATTGACTGTCCCGGAATTCATCCAGCAGTATACGAACTGGCGGCCAGTGAGTGAAGCGGAGGATCACGGTGAGTGATTATCTTCCTCTCGCCATCGCGAGGATTGAAGGCAATACCTTTATCCACCAACTGCATCCCCTGACCAAGTTAATCTGGGCAATCGGCATTCTCATCGTGGCGGCTGCAACACGCAATCCTGGCGTTTTAGGTGCAATCTTTGTGCTGAGCCTTGGAATGATCGCCTGGGCACATGTCTGGGTTGGATACCGGCCGCTGATGTTGACGTTGTTGCCAATCATGTGCAGCGTCATCGTTTTTCAATCGCTTGCCCCCGCGGCCTACCCTCCTCCCTGGACCGCCGTGGTGAATTGGGGACCCTTTACTATTTATCGCGAGGGAGTCTACAGCGGCCTTTCGCTGCTGACGCGTATCCTAGCCGCCACCAATTTCGCCGCGCTCCTCGTGCTGACGACCCATCCAACTGACCTTTTCTCCGCCCTGCATGGATTGGGGTTCCCGCACGAATTGAATTTCATGGCGACCGCAAGCCTGCAAATGATTCCCATTGTCCAACGCGAATTCAGTCTGGTCCTGGAAGCGCAGCGTTCGAGAGGCATGAAGGTTAGAGGGTTTGCAGCCGTTCTTCCAAGTTTCGTGCCTGTATTTGCCGGCACCATCGAGCGCGTTCAGCAGTTGGCGATGAGCCTTGAGGCGCGAGCGTTCGGCTCCAGCGGCAAAAAGACGAGTCTCCGCCACGTCCAGGCATCGGCAAGCGACTATGCAGTTGCAGGCCTGGGTGTTATCGTTTCGGCTCTCCTGGTCGTTTTTCTCAGAATGTATGACGCGCAACTGGACTGGAGCCATCAGCTCTTCATACCCGCGTGGGCCGCGGTGCTCTGGGTAGGTGGGTCGGCGTTGGCATTCCTGGTTTTCGCGTTCGAGATGTTCCGTCGTACGAGCAATGCGTAATCAGCAGTGAGCATTGGCAATTGTGAATTTCTAGCAGGGAGATCGCAAGTCCCGCAGACTCTGAAGCGAAATCGCCGCGGAAAACCGCAGCGCGAATTTATAGAACCAAAGCGCACTATCCGTATTGCGCCTACAACGACCGCAGTCGTGCCCGTTTCCGCCGCCAGAGAATCGGATCAAGGCGCGAATTGAGGCGGGGGACAAAAAGTTTCACCAAGAATCTCGCCCCTGAGCGGCTTTTGCGCTGACACGATGAGCAGCCCGGCAATGGTGTCAGGTCCGGCAACTATCTCGTCCGTGAGATACTCTCGGCTCTTACTCTCCGATAACCTTCACAAGCACTCGCTTGCGCCGCTGTCCATCAAATTCCCCGTAAGAGATCTGGCTTTTCATTCTCTCTCCTCAGCAACTTTTCATCTTGAACAAACGCTACCATTAACCCAACCGCGTGTCAGGGTCTCATCGGCGCGTTCGAGCTTGCTGGCCCACCCCCGCTTGACATGCCGTTTCCACGCGCTATCATCGTACCGAAAGGAAAGTCAAGCCATGTGTCGGAATATTAAACCCCTGTTCAATTTCAGTCCGCCCGCGACCGAGGACGAGATCCGCGGCGCCGCACTCCAATTCGTCCGCAAGATTTCGGGTTCGCAACAACCTTCGCGATCCAATCAAGCCGCGTTCAATCGCGCCGTGGATGAAGTCGCGGCAAGCGCCCGAACTCTGCTCGAGTCGCTGGTGACGAGCGCCGAGCCGCGCGATCGCGAAATTCAAGCGCAGCGGGCGCGGGCGAAGGCGGCGAAACGATTCAGCCGCGAGGCGGTGCGATGAGCAAAGTGGGCTACATGCCCGGCATCATCGGATCCATGATCATATAGTTACGCATCATCGTCATGTCTTCGTGCTCCAGGATGTGGCAGTGATACATGTACATACCTGCGTAGGGCGCGAACGTCATGGCGATCTTGACCCGCTCGCCCGGCCAGACCAGAACCGTATCCTTCCATCCGCTGTCCACCAAGCCCTGGCTGATTGTGCTGTAGCTGCTCGTGGCGGCCGGAGGCGTCCGCTGAACGACCTGGAACTGGACATTGTGGATGTGCATGGGATGCGGGATGGACGAGTTGTTGATCCATTCCCAAGCCATCGTTTCGTCGCGGTACACCATTTCATCGTCGGCGACGGCGGTCATCTCATACACGCGACCGTTGATCGTCCAAGTCATGCGCTGCTGCATTTCCAACGTAAACGGACGCGGCGTCGCATAGTTGGGCACGTTGCCGGCATTGTATCGCACCGAGAGCGCAGGGAGTGGGCCCAAAACCGGATTCGAGGTTGCTTTCCGGCCCACGTTCACTGTCAGGATATTGAACGCGGCGCCATTCGCGAGGGATGATCCCATACTACCTCCTCCCATGCCTCCGCCACCCATGCCGCCCATCCCCATATCACCTGGATTGAACGAGAGACTGCGGAGCGCCACCTGCTTGCCGGCCAGTGAAGCGAAATCGGCCCACACGTCAACGCGCTCACCCGGCATCAGCATCACATAGCTCTTCGAGACCGCGGCGGGAAGCAAGCCGCCGTCCGTGCCGATCACCTTCAAGGGCATATTGTTGCTCCAGCCGAGCTTGTAGGTGCGCGCGTTCGAGCCGTTGAGCAAGCGCAACCGGTAGCCGCGCGGCTCCAGCGACAAGGCCGCGTTCGGTTTCCCGTTGACGAGGATGCGATTCCCCAGATACCCCCACAGCATGTTCGGGTTGTACAGGAATTGGTTGCCGCTATCAAAGTTGCGATCCTGGATGATCACGGGCACATCATTGGCGCCGGTGCTCGCGCCGGGCACCGCCGTTTCCTCTTCAGAGTCCCACACGTTGAACAGCCCAGCCAAACCCATGACGACCTGCTCGGCAGTGCGGCCCATCGGATGAGGGTGGAACCAATAGGGGCCGGCGCGGTCTATGATCTGAAATTCATAGACCTTGGTCTGCCCCGGCCCAATGGCTTGCATCGGCTGCCCATCGCAGTCTTCCGGCACGCGCAAGCCATGCGGATGAATGACACTCTCTTCGGCCAACTGGTTGTGGAACAAGATACGTACCTTTTTGCCGCTTTGTGCGCGCACGATCGGTCCCAGATAAGTGTCGGGAAGGTTCTGCACGGTTACGCCCGAGCCGCTCAATAACTGGCCTTCATAACTCCAAACGCGCGTACGCGCGCCCGGTAGAATTTGAACGTACTTTTCCTTCGCGGTGAGCGAAATCTCCGCATCCGGCACAAACGGCTCCATTTGGGCGCGGAGGGCATGGCCATTCGCTTCGCCTTGAGCCGATTCCACTTGAAACGGCGAGCCGCCTCGCCCAGACAAATCGAACCGGCCCCCAAGCAGAAAGAGGGCGCCCATACCTGCGCCGCGCAAGAAATCGCGCCGGCTCATGCTCTGTGACTTCATTCGAATACTCCTTTTTTATCTTGTATGACTTTTATCACACAGGAGGCGAGAAACGTATGGGGTCTTTCCCTACTTTAAACAAAAACAGACCCACATAGGACTTTGGTCTACCCTCGCCGCGGGTCGGATAATCACAGTGCGAAATAAATTTGGATGGCAGCGTGTTAGCTCCTTCAGCGTCAGGCCATTCGGTCTCTCCTCACTTTGGAATCGGTGATTTGTCGCTCTAGTCAAAAGTGACGACTATTTTTCCCCGCGCGTGTCTGGTCTCGAGATACCGGTATGCTTCGGGAACCTCGCCGAGCGAGTAACATCGGTCTACGACCGGCACGACTTTGCCGGTTTCCATCAGCTTTTTCAGAACGATCAGGTCCTGCCTGGTTATGCGCGCCAGCATCGTACCGATCTTTCGGCTTCCGATCCTTGAAATCAATCGTGCGAGGATCAGATTCTGGAACAGCAAACCCATGGAAGTGTACCCGACGATGACACAAATTCCGTTCGGCGTTAGCGCGCGCGTATAGTCGGAAATTGGATGATTGCCCACATTGTCAACAATCACGTCATACTGCTCGCCGCCTCGGCTGAAATCTTGGCGCGTGTAATCAATCGCCCGATCGGCTCCCAGCGAGCGCACCAGGTCCACATTCTGCGTCCTGCACACGCCGGTCACGTGCGCCCCGAACGCTTTGGCAATCTGCACCGTAAATGTACCTACCCCACCCGACGCTCCATTAATCAACACCTTTTGCCCCGCCTGAATGTGTGCTGAATCGCGCAGACTCTGCAAGGCGGTGACTGCCGCCACCGGCACAGCCGCGGCTTGTTCGAAGGTGATGTTGGCCGGTTTCAGCGCGATGGGATTCTCAGTCACGCATACGTACTCGGCAAATCCGTTGGGCGCTCTGCGCCCGAATACGTCATCCCCGGGCTTGAATTGGGTTACGTTTCTGCCGACCGCTTCCACCCGTCCCGAAAAGTCTGCCGCGAGGATCGGGTTCGTGGGCTTGAACAGTCCCGTCTTGCCGATCAAGCGGCCCAAGAGTAGACCTTTCCGCATATGGTCTTCAGCCGGATTAAGAGAAACCGCATGGACTCGCACCAGGACTTGATTGTCATTGGGGACAGGTTTTTCTACTTCTTGAAGTTGAAGAACCTCCGGTGGTCCGTACTGAGTGTGTACAATCGCTTTCACGCGTTTCCTCCCAATTCACCTTGACCGAGCACTATGTTATAATGCAGTTCAGTCAAGAGTATCGCACGCGATTGTGAATCAATTGTGAATAGAACGCGGAGAGAACATGAAACTCTGGCGAAACGAAAAGTGTGACGAGTGGCACTCCGCCTTGGAGCGCTACTCAGCAGTGATTCAAGCCCAACAGGTGCGCGGCTTGCCCGAACTGGACATTTGGTATCGCAACGAGTTGCCCGCGCTCATCAGCACACGCAAGCCCGCGTACATCACGCGCGACGAATTGGAACGCGCTACGGTCTGGAAAATGAAACGCGGCGTCTGGCGCGAGCGGAATCGTATGCTCGTCATTGGGAATGATCCCGCCCTCGTGAAACAGACTTCGCAGGAATGCTTCGCCGCCGTGCCTGATGTCCGCCGACCGATCACAATCCTCAGCGCGCTCGCCGGTGTGGGACCGGCGACCGCGTCCGCCGTCCTCGCAGGTCACTCTCCAAACGTGTATCCCTTCTTCGACGAATTGGTCGCGCAGCAGATTCCGGGCCTGGGCGCGGTGGCTTTTACCGCAGCATACTACCAACGCTATGCCGCCGCATTGCGAGAACGCGCGGCCAAGCTGAACAGCCAATGTAAGCATCAAGAATGGACGGCTCACGATTTGAGCCAGGCACTCTGGGCAAATTCGGGCGGCAAGATCGCTCAACCGCGCAGATAAGCGGTACTATGCAATGGAATCGTTGCGCAAAAACCAAAGAATTTTGGACGCGGATAAACGCAGACACTTGCACCGCACGCAAGTGCAGGTGTGAACGCAGATATTTTTCCCTTATCCGCGTCAATCCGCGTCAATCCGCGTCCAAAACTCTCCTGTTTGGTTTCGGCGTGTCCAAGTTAGGAGTATCGCGATGAACCAAGTGCTCAACTGGCTCTTGGAAAAAGAGAATGCGTCGGTGCGGTATTTCACTTTACGCTACCTGCTCGACCAATCCGAGAACGAGCGCGAGGTGCGCGCCGCGCGGCGGGCGATCATGGCAAGTGAGCCGGTGCGCGCGATTCTCGCCGCGCAGCAACCCGACGGCTATTGGGTGAAACCGGGGTCGGGCTACTCGCCGAAATATCAATCCACCGTGTGGCAGATTCTCTTTCTCGCCGAATTGGGCGCGGACCGCAAGAATTCGCAAGTGCGGCGCGGTTGCGAGTATTTGCTGACGCACGCACCCGCGGTACATGGGGGCTTTTCGGCTTATCAGAACGCCACGCCGAGCGGCGCGATCCATTGTCTCAACGGCAATCTCGTCTGGGCGCTCGTCGCGCTGGGCTATGCTGAGGACGACCGCGTCCAGCGCGCGGTCGAGTGGTTGGCCGGCGCGATCACCGGAGACAATTTCGATTGGTTCTATGCGTCGGGCACTTCTGGCCCGAACTTTCAGTGCGCGGCGAATCAAGGGCAGCCGTGCGCTTGGGGCGCGGTAAAAGCGCTGCACGCGCTGGCAAACCTGCCGCGTCAAATGCAGTCGGCACGCGTCCGAAAAGCGACGCGGATGGCGGCGGATTTTCTGCTCAGCCGCGATCTCGCAAAAGCCGATTATCCGTACACCATCCGCGTCAGCGGCGAGTGGTTCAAGTTCGGCTTTCCGTTGTCGTACACGTCGGATGTGCTCGAAGCGCTGCTCGCTCTCACCGACGCGGGCTACAGTCGCGATCCGCGGCTCCAGCGCGCGTTGGAGTTGGTGCGCTCCAAGCGCGAGCCGGACGGGCGCTGGAAATTGAAGCACACTCTCAACGGCAAGATGTGGGCCGATATTGAAGCCAAGGGGCAGCCGAGCAAGTGGGTGACGCTGCGGGCGATGCGGGTGCTAAAGCAAAGTGATTCCTAATCACTCGGCCGGCGTTCTTTGCGCAAATCGCGCGCCGAGCATATAATCCGGCCAAAGCCGATACAGAGGAGCCGGAACGATGACCGTCACCATCCGTCGCGCGGAACCGAATGACTATGAAGCCGTCCAACGCATTCTCGCCGGACCGAAAGCGATTTGGGGCACGCTGCAACTGCCGTTTCCGTCCGTCGAAAGTTGGCGGAAACGTCTGGCCGAGCCGCCCGAGGGTTTCTTCAACCTGCTCGCGTGCGCCGACGGCGAGGTCGTGGGGCAGCTTGGATTGCACACGTTCCCGAATCGCCCGCGTCGCCGCCACGTGGGACAGATTGGGATGACCGTCCGCGACGACTGGCAGGGCAAGGGCGTTGGGACGGCGCTGATGCAAGCCGCGGTGGAACTCGCCGACAATTGGCTCAACCTCACGCGTTTGGAACTGAACGTATTCACCGACAATGCGCCCGCGATTCATCTCTACCAAAAATTCGGCTTTGTCATCGAAGGCACTCTCGTTCAATTTGCTTTCCGCGACGGCAATTACGTGGACACCTACGCGATGGCACGGCTGAGACCAGTAGATCAGCCAGCCGCGCCGGCGTAGGGTCGGTTTGCCTTGTGCCGCCATTACTCAGCCATCGTTCTTTTGTCCGCGAATCTTCGCGAATAGGTTTCTCTATCTGAGTTTTCTTCTTCGCATTCGGCGACGTTGGGATCGGCGGCCGCACGACAGAGCGCCAAAACCACGAGGGCGCTCAGGACCAAATAGACCAGCCCAAGGAGTAGAACAAGCTCCCACATCTTGCCCTCCCACTCAATTGCAATTGCTGCTGACGAGCACCAGCGGAGTCCCGGTCCCGACAAACGTGTTGTCGTTGATAACGCAAAAGCCGCCCAAGAGCGGAGTGTATGAAACTTTGATGTGGATGGGGTTATCCGTCAAGACGTTTCCGGTGATCTGAACGCTCGTCGCTTGCTCCACGTGAATCCCAATCGAGAGGTTGTTCGACACCCGATTCCCGCGCAGCGTAATGTTCTTGGCCCCTCCGCCGACATGTATGCCGAATGTGTTGTCGTACAAATCATTATCTTCGACCGTCACTTGGTCGGCTGGGGTGAGCACGGAGCCGCCGTCGTGAATCGTCACCGCGGGGCCGTTCGAACCCGAGCAATCCTGAGTCCCGGCGGGAATGGTCTTGGGTGACTCGCAAGGACGAAAGCCGTGAAAACGGTTGCCGGTGACATAGATCGGCCCGACCACGCCTTTGACGTCCACGCCGTTCTCGCCCACATCGTCCCGCCCGACAAATTCGTTGCCCACGATATAGACGTTCGAGATGTTGGCGGTATCTGAGCCGAGTTGAATACCGTCGGCGCCAATGTATCTGAACGTGTTGTTGCGAATGGTAATGTTGTCAATCGCGCACCCCGCGGGGCAGGGGATGTTTATGGCCTGAACTCCGTCCCCGGCGATGTTGGTGCGGATATTCTCAAAGGTGCTGCCCTCGACGAGGACATTCTTGGCGTTCCTGATGACGATGGGCGGCTTGTTGGAATTGCGAAAGGTGCAGTTGCGGATGACCTTTTGCACCGTTGGGTCTTGATCAATCGTCGTGTCGAGCACAAACGGTTTGGTGGTGTAACTGTCATAGATTTGACTGTCGCAAAGCACGCGTACGCTTCCACTTGTCAGAGGCGTCGCGGTCGGAGTCGGCGGTACAGACGTTGGCGTTGGCGGTACGGGAGTTGGTGTGGTTGGCGCGAGGGTTGGCGTTGGCGGTACGGGAGTCGGCGTTTGAGGCAACGATGTCGCGGTCGCCGGCGGGTTGGTTGGCGTTGGCGTGTTGGTCGCACCCGTCGAATAGCTGACGACTAAACGCGGCGCTTGGGACGTGTTGCCATCGTAACTCCGCACGACCCTTTGCGCGCTGGCACTGCCCAAACCCTGTGCGAGGATCGCGAGACTGTTGCCGCTCTGCCAGCCAGCGCGACTGATTACTTCTTGCACGCTCGCTTTGAGATCGAAAGCGTACCAGGTGCTTGCATTCCACGCGGTGGTGATCTGGCTTTGCGTCCGCTGCGCCGTCAACGTGCGTTGCGAGGGCAGATTCGACGACGAAAAAGCGGGGCTGTTGTCGGCAGCTTCGGCGGCCAACTCAAAGTTGATCGCGGTCGTTTGGTTCGCGGTAGAATACAATCGCAGTTTGGCAGAGGATATGATCGCGCCTGGCGGAATCGTGACGTTGGCAAAGCGCAAGCCAGTGAAACTGGAGGCGGTTGACGCGCCGTTGCCGACCCACAGCGTGAGCGAATTGGCGACGAACGTGCTGCCATCTTGATTCACGTCGTCGGCGGACGACGCGATCTTGTAGGTGCTGGTCGTCGTTGCGGCCAGCACGGGCGCCGGTGTCCCGGAGTACAGGAATAGCAGCATCAAAATGGGGGCTGACAACCCGGCTAGTATTGATTTGAATCGTGAGGGGGTTTTTTGATCAACGACGCAGAGCCGCGATGCCTTGCCAAGTTTAGATTTCACCTTCTGGTCTCCTCGTCTAGCGCGTATACACCACGGGGGTGTCCCAGAGATAATGACTTGGCGTTATGAGGGTCACGCATTATCGCGCACGCGACAGTAGCAGATTACCATCTCATCGTCAAATTACCGTCAAAACCCAAAGGGTCTTGCGCCCCACTCCGCCTCCCCCTTCCGCTGCGCTTCGGGGGTCTTTTAGCTTCGGGGGTGCTTCGCAAGACCCTTCGGGTTTTTCGTAGCGGTCACTGCTTCCGCGGGTCGTCAGCGGCGTTGACGTAGGTGATGCCCCACGGTCCCGTGCCGTTGAGTTGCACGATCGTTTCCTCGTTCGTCCACACAAAGTGGTTCGTCTTGGGCGACATGATGATGATGCTGCCCGCGCCCAAGGCCGTGGTCTGGTCCCTGTCCAGCTTATCCCCCATGCCGATGTTGAACGTGCCCGACAGCACGGTGACGCGCTCAATCGCCGGATGCCAATGGGCCGGAAGCGCATAATCCGCCGGGAGTTTGATGCGGACGGTAAACGGCACTGCTTCCGTCAGCGGCCCTTCGATAA
>JACQYF010000096.1 GCA_016208315.1 Chloroflexota bacterium
GGTCGAGCAACGCAAAATCTACGCCCCACGTATCCACGCCGATACCGGCAAGTGGCGCGGCATCGTCCGCGGCGTAACGCGCCAAACCGTTTTTGATTTCCGTCCACAGCTGGAGCGCGTCCCAGTGCAGATGCCCCAGGACGTTTACGGCGCCGTTGGCAAAGCGATGCAGCTCGCGCAGTTCCAGGCGCGCGCCGTCCCAACTGCCCACCATCGTTCGCCCGCTGGACGCGCCGAGGTCTATCGCGAGAAAGTTAGTTGATTCAGATGACATCTCTGTTGCCTCGAACCGGGCGACCGAGGTCGCGGCAACGCATGGCAAAGCCGACCTCCTTCGGCTGGGAATCAGTCCACGAAGGTGGACTTGGTGTCATTGTTGCCGCGATTTCAATCGCCCAGAACGCTTACCACACGTGAAATGGGGCTGAAACTCGTCAGCGGTATTGATTCACACAACGCGGAGGCGAAACGCGAATCGGTAGTTGGACTTGAGCAAGCGATACTCGTCCAACGTATCCGGCCCGCAACTCGCCGTCCCCAGGCCGCGATGCGCCGCATCCAAATTGACAAAGATTTCGGCGCGCGGCGTGAGATCACTCGTGTGCTTGGCCGCGAATAGATCGGCATCTGTAAAATGGCCCGTCGAGAATTCGATGCGTGGAAGGCCGTCCACGCGCAAACCGTGTCCCTGTGCATTCACAAGGGATAGCCACCGCACATCGCTTTTGTGTCCATGCTCTTGCGGCATGATGTACGGCACGTACTGCTCGGCGACCGTGCTCGTGTAACGTCCGACCATCGCCGATGCTTTGCGATCCGGATAATTCTCCCACGGCCCGCGTCCAAACCACTCCAATCGCTCCAGCCCTGGCGCAAGCACAAGAGTTACACCGATGCGCGGGATATCGCGAATATCTTGGCCAAGGCGGACGCGGTTCTCGACCCACAACTCGCCGGAGGGCAGCAGGGTGTAGCGATGGCGATGCACGAAATCGTTCCATCGTCCGCGTCCCGAGGCGTGATGCGTAATCTCGACGATTGGCATTCCCTTCGCATGAATCAGTCGAATGTGGTCCAACCTGTATTGAATTTGATGCAGCCCCAGTTCGAGCCAGCGAGCCAGCGGGCCACCCCCTTCTCGCCCAAGCAGCAGCTTGATGCCATCATTGTCGGTGGCGGCCCGCCAAACGTTCAACCGCGGCCCACACACAATTACATTGCCGTCCGCGCCGAACTTGGCCAGGGTACCAGAAGCTTTGTCGAATACGGCCTGCCCGGCGCCCGCGCGCAAAATAATCGAGTCCTCATTCTCCTCTCCGACCGTTGGGGCATCCCGATGTCGCACGACGGGTTTATGCGCGCGCGATGGAAGCGTAATTTGCTGCCAGGCCACGACATGCCCCGATTTGGCCCACCACGTATCTCGGCGTTGGCAAAAGCGAAAGTTGAGCAAGCGCTCTTCAGAATCCCATCTTCTCTTCTGTTCCTGCGGAACAGAAGAAAACGGGATTCTCACTTCCAATGATTCGCCCGGCGCAACTTTGAGTGGCGGCAATTTGCCGGACTGGACCGGCTCCCCGTTCACAGTCAATTCCCATTCGCCGTACAAGTTGTCGAGCGAAGTAAAATCGCGTTTGTTGACGATGCGCACGCGCCCCTGCGAGTCAAGCGCCTCGACCCGGACCGGTTGCGCGAGATACTTGAACTCGTACAGCGCCGGGTGCGGCGTCCGATCGGGCCAGACGATGCCATCCACGACAAAGTTGGCGTCGTTCGGCACATCGCCGAAATCACCGCCGTAAGCCCAGTAGGTTTTCCCGTCGGCGCTCGTTTGCCGGATGCCGTGATCAATCCATTCCCAAACGTAGCCGCCTTGCAAGCCAGGATATTTTTCAAATGCCGCCCAGTAGTCGCTCAGCGACCCGTTGCTATTGCCCATGGTGTGCGAATATTCGCTCAAGATCATCGGTCGCCAATCTTGGCTTGTCTTCGACCAACGGATAATTTCTTCAATCGGCGGATACATTGGGCAGACCACGTCCGTTGCGCGGTGACCGGTCTCCCAAATCCCGCCGGCCCGCGCGTTTATCGCGCCTTCGTAGTGCAGTGGACGCGAAGGGTCAGCCCCGCGTACCCAGCCCGCCGCCGTGTCGTGATTCGGACCATATCCGCTTTCATTGCCCAGCGACCAGAAAATGACACACGGGTGATTCTTGTCGCGTTCGACCATTCCGCGCACCCGCGCGACAAATGCATTCGTGTACCGTGGGTCGGCGCACAGATCGTTATAGAAGGCGTGCGCCTCGATGTTCGCCTCGTCCACGACGTAAAGACCGTGACGATCACATAGGTCGAGCCAATACGGATCGTTGGGATAGTGCGACGTGCGGACCGCGTTCACATTGAACTGTTTCATCAAGCGCAGGTCCGCCTCCATCGTCTCGCGACTCAACGCCTTGCCGGTCATATCGTCGTGATCGTGGCGGTTCACGCCCTTGATCATGATGCGTTTGCCGTTGATGAGTAGCTGCCGATCGCGAATCTCTATCTTGCGAAAACCGACGCGGCACGCGGTACTCTCTTCGCCGCGCGGCGTCTTGAGCGTCACGACGAGCGTGTAAAGATTCGGCGTTTCCGCCGACCACAATTTTGGCGCGCGCACCGGCTGCTCGAACGCGACTAGAGTGCGTGGAAGCATCGGATCCCCACACGCGGCCGTCAGCGGTTGTTTGAAGACCGGGCGCTGTTTGGCATCGAACAATTGCGCCGCCACCGTGCAATCGGCGTGAGTCTCGCCGGGGAATCCGATCTGGCACATCACGCGCAGGATGCCGTCGCGTAGATCGTCCGCGAGATTGCCGCGCGCGAACACGTCTTGAATGTGCGGCACATTGGTCGCGTATAAATAGACCTCGCGCTGGATTCCCGCTTGCCACCAGTGATCCTGGTCTTCGATGAAACTCGCGTCTGACCACTCCACGACGACCGCGATCAGTTCGTTCGTCTCGCCAAACCGCACGACCTGGGTCACGTCGAATTCGGCGGGCGTGCGCGCATCTTTGCTGATGCCGATCGGTTGCCGATTGACGTAGACGTAGAGCGCGCCTTCGCATCCGCCGAAATGCAGGATAATGCGGCGGTTGCGCCAACTTTCCGGCGCCGTGAACTCGCGGCGATAAATGCCGGTCGGATTATCCTCGGGCACGTGCGGCGGTTCGTGTGGGAACGGCATGGCGACATTGGTGTAATGCGGCTTGCCGTATCCCTGCATCGTCCAGTTGCCGGGGACTCTAATCCTGCCCCACTCCTGCGCGTCCAGCTCCGCGCGGGTCGCTTCATCGGGCCTGGCTCTGATTTTGAACTGCCATTCGCCGCTGAGATTCACAAACCACGGTGACTTGTCACGGTCGAGTGTCAGCGCCTCTTGCGCCGACGGAAACGGAATTAGTGTCGCGCGCGGCGGCAGCGTGTTGAGACTCGGTAGTTGGGGCATCTCCCAAGTCTTTTCGCCGCCGAGGTAAAGCAAGGGGAGGACAGACATAGTCACGAATCCTTGAAGGGGGAACTGACGTGCAGTCACGATTGCGGAGGGGTTACAAGGGTCAAAATGCATCTGGCATTATATTTCAGGAACGACTATGCGTCAAATGCGTCGTCTAAATTCGTTACAATTTCACATTCGGTTCGCTCAGCCGCGTCAACGCTTCGACGAAATAATAATCGCCGTAAATGAGACCGTGATCCATCGCGCCTGTCAGCTCAGCCCCCCGCGTCCGTGTGGGAGAAAAAGGGCGCCACACCAGGGCTGACCACGGGAATCCCTTGATGCACCGAACGAATCGCCGCGATCAATTCGTCGCGGCTCGAGTTCTTGACCACGTATCCTTCCGCCCCACTCTGCGCCGCCTTCCGGACGTCACTTTCACCGGTCTTCATCGTGAGCATCAGGATGCGCGCTGGATTCCGCATCCCTTTCAGCGCCTGAGTTGCTTCGATCCCGTCGAGGCCCGGCATTTCGATATCCATCAAGATGACGTCCGGCTGCAAACTCTGCCCCAGCTCAAGGGCTGTTTGGCCGTCGCGAGCTTCACCCACAATCTGAATGTCCTTCGCCTTCATCAGGAGGACGCGCAGCCCTTGCCGGAACAATTGATGATCATCCACGACTAAAACCCGGATTACCGAGGCATCCTTGCGGGTTGGATCGGATTCCGGCGAGGTGGCTTGGGTCGCATCGGTCGCCGGACGCGGCGCGGCGCCCAGGGCGGCGCGATCCAGCGTAAAGTAGAACGTCGCCCCTTGACCGACCGCGCCTTCGGCCCAGGCGTATCCGCCGTGCCGCTCGACAATCCGTTGGACGATGGCTAACCCCAGCCCATTGCCCTCGAAATCATCCGCGTGGTGCAGCCGGTGGAACGCGCGAAAGAGCCGGTCCACCTGAGCCATGTTAAAGCCCGCCCCATTGTCTTTCACAGAGTACACGGTCGCCTCCTTCTCTCGTTGCCAACTGATTTCGATGCGCGCCACCTCGCAGCCGCGCGTGAATTTCAAGGCATTGCCAATCAGGTTTACCCAGACCTGTTTGACCAGCACCGGGTCCGCCTGGGCCGTGGGTAAATCCGCCACATGGATCTCAACTCGCCGTCCTTCCGGCTCAGCCAAGTCCGTCAAAACGTGGCGGACGAGTTCCGTCATGTGTACGGTTTGCTTGGCAGGCGCGACCTGGGTCACGCGCGACAAGGTGAGCAGGTCTTCGGCCAGCACATTGGTTGCCGCGGCATGGTCGTGAATGATCTGCAGGAGTGGCTGGCTGTCCGCGGGCAGTTGCGCCTGATAGTCTTCGAGCAGCGCTCGCGACAGTTCGTTCATCTGGGCGAGGGGCGCGCGCAGGTCGTGCGCCACAGAATAGACAAACGCTTCTAATTCCCGATTCGTCGCTTCCAATTCGACGCGGCCGGCTTGCGCTTGCGCGAGCGATTCTTCCAGGTATTGATTCGCGGCCTCCAGATCAGCAGATTGGCGTTGCAGGTCTTGGTTCAGATGACTGACATGCTCTTCGGCGCGCTGGCGCTCGCCCATTTCTCGCTCTAACTCGGCTTTGGAGGCCGTGGTTGCCCTCAAGTTCGCCGTCATCCGGTTAAAGGCCCGGGACAGCTCGCCGATTTCGTCGTTCTGACCCTCCCCAACAACATGATCGAGATGGCCCGCGCCAATGACCCGGACACCCACCAGAAGCACGGCGATGGAGTCGAGCGTGCGCCGAAAGATCAACCCAAAGTTGGCCAATAGTAATGCGCCGAATAGTCCGATCAGCACAAAGTTCAGCCCACTGGTTACTTGCCGCAACTGGTCTTCTTGCTCGCGTAAGAGCTGCGCGAGTCGGGAAGCATCGAAAATCAGGCCCTGGTTTTGGACCTCCATCCGGCTCCATGAGGTTTGCAAGAAAGCCGGTTCAGGCACGCCGTCTTGAGTTGGCGGCATACTGACTAGACTCGCTTGGATGTCCGTAAAGACTGACTTGAGCCGCGTCTGATTGGTCTTGATTCGATCCACCAGCACCTGCTGCTCGGGCGTGTCCACTCTCATGTTAGACACGTCCAGGACAAACGCGGCGTATCGGGACTCCCACTGGCTTGCCTGCCGGCTGTCGCGGTAGAGCAGGTAATCGTTCGCGAAATAACCGAGTTCGTATGCGCCCGTCTCGATCTGTCTGGCAAACACTCGCTGCCGGCTCGTCGTTTGGACGCGTTGATCGACGAAAATCACCAAAGCCCCCGACACGAGCAGCAGGAAACCAAAGAGGACGGTGCTGATGACAAACTGGGTCCTGATTTTCATGGGAATGTCATTCTGAGGGGCCGTTCTTGCCCTGAAGAATCTCCTCCACAACCGGGGAGACCCTTATCGCCTCAGGATGGCGGGCCGTCCAGTCGGCCGTGCTCGCCATCACGATATGCGCTACCTGGTCGGGTTTCGACGGCCAGACGGTAGCACGATTGCCCAATCGTTCTTCAACTTGATTGATACTGACGTTGGGAATTTGGACCGCATCCACACTGCCGTTGACGAGGGCATCCACTTGTTCGGGCAGTTTGAGATCTATCAGGACTAGATCCTGCAGGCGTATGCCTCCCAGATCAAGGAATCTACCCAAATAGAATTCTTGGATCGTACCCCGGACCACACCGACCTTTTTTCCCTTGAGGTCCGAGACCTTTTCAATTCCGCGGTCCTTGCGAGCGACCAGATAGGTCGTCTGCTGTCTATCTATTCCTGCAATCAAGACGATACTTTCTTTCTTGAGCACCTCGGTGACAATAGTGTACTCGGTTGTGGTGGCAACGTCCACTCCGCCCTTCTTCATCTCGGCGATTGCTGGCAAGGTTGTCTCAAAAGTTTTCACGGTCACCCGGAGACCATTTTGGGTAAACCAGCCCTGCTCTTCGGCAATAAAGATTAATGAAGCGCTCATAGTAGGTGTCGTTCCGATGGTGATCGCTTCGGGCGCGCTGGAATAAGGGACCGGGGAATTCGCGAGATACCATGCGCCGAATCCCACCGACGCGATCACGGCGACGAGGATTATTACTGCAGCAATCTTTTTCATGCGTTTGCTCCTGCTCAGACCTTCGAGGTCTCCGAGACCTCGAAGGTCTTTGTCCCCTTACTGGAAAATGTTCACCGCGTTCGGCTTGACTTGCTTGAGGCCATCCACATAGATGTAATCCGAAAAATTGGGCGCCTTTTTTTCAGTGGTCAGATTGTTATTGATCATCCACCGCGCTTGGTCTTCCATGGCGGCTACCAGTCCCCGCTCAAGAGTAACCGAGAATTGGTGCTCCGGCCAGATTGACGCTATGTATGCCGCGCTGTAATTCAACCTTTCTTGGATAAGGGTCTTTGCCGCGTCGGGATTTGCGATCAAATAATTCTCCGCACGGACGAGAGAGTTCAAGAACCGTTTGACCATCTCAGGATGGTCAGAGGCCCAGCGCCCGGCGCTATAAACATTATAATATGCCGGCTGATTGCTCTGCGCCGACCAAACCACAATCTCCCGACCGAGATTGTTCCCAATTCGGTCTATATTTGGCTGTCCCGTTACGACCGCATCTACGGTCCCGTTTGTCAGCGCAGCCACAATATCAGAAGACGACGTGTCATAGAGGGTTACTTGACCGACGTTCATCCCGTGCAATTCGAGAAATCTGCCAAGGTAAAACTCTGATACGGCAGTTTTAAACACTCCGATCTTTTTACCGGCGAGGTCGGAGATATTTTTGATACCCCGGTCTTTGCGGGCAACAATTGATATCTGTACGAATTTATCAATGCTCGCAAGCGCCCGAATATCTTCTCGTCGAAATGCCTTGCCGACCAAGACGAACTCGGACGCGACAGATAGGTCGGATTCGCCATTCAACATACCGTTAAGAGCGCCCGTAACCGAAGCATAGTTTTTGATAGTTACATCGAGACCCTCGGCGGCGAAATAGTCCTGCTCTTGAGCAATGTAGATCAGCGTGTTTGTTTCATAGGGAAAAATTGCAATGCGGATGGATTCTACCGTCCCGGTAGGGTTGCTACGAGCAATCAGCCCAGGTGAGCAACCAAGAACGAGCGCCAAGAGGATGATGAGCACGATAGTGGCGAGGACAAACCGATTCGATCCGCCAGACCGATTTTCTTGCATTTTGTTCTATTACTCCACTCAACCCCGAGTCCGTCTCATCATCCAAGAAAGCGCGCCGACCGAACCCTTTTCAATTACGCGGGATTATAGGTGTTCTGCGCCGAAAGATCAACAACAGCTTACGCTTCCAGGGTAAAATAGAAGGTCGCGCCCTCGTCCACTTCCGCTTCCGCCCACACGCGGCCGCCATGGCGTCGGATAATGCGTTCGACAATCGCCAGCCCCAAGCCATTGCCCGGAAAGTCCTCGGCATGGTGCAACCGCTGAAAGGCCCGAAAGAGGCGGTCGGCATTCGCCATGTCGAAACCGGCGCCGTTGTCCTTGACGTAGTAGGTCAAGTTGGTCCCCTCCATTTCATTTCGGGGATCTTCGACAACTTGACCTACGCTTCCAAGCTCTATTCTCGCCACCTCGCGTTGGCGCGTGAATTTCAAGGCGTTGGAGATCAGGTTGAACCAAACCTGCTCGAGCAACACCGGGTCGGCCTGAGCCGCCGGCAGGTCTCCGAGCACAATCTCCACTTGCCGTCCGGCGTGCGCTTCTTTCAAATCCGCTAACACTTGCCGGACGAGTTCCTGCACGTCCACGGTTCGTTTCACGAGCGATTGCTGGGTCATGCGCGAGAGCGTGAGCAAGTCCTCGGCGAGACAATTCACCGCGACGGCGTTTTCCTGAATCAGGCGCACCACGTGCCGACCCGGCTCCTCAAGTTGCGCGCCGTAATCGGCAAGGGCTATGCCCGCGAATTGCTCGATGAGGTTGAGCGGCGCGCGCAGGTCGTGCGCCACGGTGTACGTGAACGCCTCCAGTTCTTTGTTGGCGGCTTGCAACGCGACGCGCGTCGCTTGTTCCTGAGCTAAGGAGACCTCCAATCCCTCGTTTGCGATCCGGAGTTTCTCGTTCGCAACATGCAGCGCTTTATTGGTTAAACGCAATTCCTCGCCGATCATTTCCAGGTCTTGGGCGCGCTGTTGCAAGTCTTGATTCAATTTTTGGACGCGCTCTTCCGCCCGCTTGCGCTCGGTGATGTCGAGAATCAATGACACCCCGTTCACTTGTTCCTCATCCAACATGGCACTGCCGATGATGACAGGCAAACGGAAACCATCCTTTCGGATATATTCTTTTTCGAACGACGCCCTGATGACACCTGTCGCCTTGAGCTCCTCAATCGCTTGTTCATCCACCTGATGATACTCCGGCGGAGTCATGTTCAGCCAGTTGATCCTGCCGTACACAAGGTCTTCCCGGGAATATCCCACCATGTCCAAGAATCTGTCATTGGCCTCGATGATCGGTCCGTTCAGATCCCAGTAAACCACCCCGACCAGGCCTGAACCGTACAATCGGCGGAGGCGTTGTTCGCTCCTCCGCAGGGCTTCTTCCGTCCGCTTGCGTTCGGTAATGTCGTTGTTGATTTCGAGGATTGCGATCGGATGACCGTCCGCGTCGCGCTGCAGCGCCCAGTGGCTGGCGACGCTGATGCGCTTGCCTTCGCGCGTCGTATGAACGAGTTCACCCTCCCAATATCCCGCGCGCAACAGTTCGGCTTGGATTTCTTCAAGCGGCCGCGGGAACACGGTTTGCAAGAGCACGTGCGTCACCTGCCCGTGCGCTTCGTCCCGGTTCCAGCCATACCCCTGTTCGGCGCCGCGGTTCCAAAACCGGATCACATTGTCCAAGCCCATGACGATAATGCTGTCGTGGGCAAAGTTTAGGAGATCGGCTTGCTGCGCCAACTGCGCTTGCGTTTCCGCAAGGCGCTGTTCTAGCTGTGCCTTTTTTGCAAGTCGGGCCTTGGGGGTCTTGGTCTTTTTCGTGGATACCATTGATGTTACCTCGGCAATACCGGTAAGGGCGAAGCATTTTGGGCAGTTCACAAAAATGCTTCACCCCTACTCAGGCAACGTAAAGTAAAACGTTGCCCCCTTGTCCACTTGCGCCTCCGCCCACACGCGTCCGCCGTGGCGGACGATGATGCGCTGCACGATGGCGAGTCCAACGCCCGTCCCCTCAAACTCTTCTTCCGAATGCAGCCGCCGAAAAACGCCAAAGAGGTTCTCGGCTTCCGCCATATCAAAGCCAGCCCCGTTGTCGCGGACGTAGTAGGTCAAATTGTTACCCTCCATTTCATTTCGGGGATCTTCGACAATTTGACCTACCTCGATCCGCGCCACCGCGCGCCCGCGTGTGAACTTAGCCGCGTTGGAGAGTAGATTCACCCACACCTGTTTGAGCAAGGCGGGATCGGCTTGCGCCGAGGGCAATTCACTGATGCGGAAATCCACCTGTCTGTCCGGCTGTACGCCGGCGAGTCCCTGGAACACTTGGCGGGCCATCTCGGTCATATTGATCGTCTGTATTTTGAGCGGTTGCTGGGCGCTCTGCGCAAACGCGAGCAGGTCTTCGATGAGGCGGTACATGCCACTCGTGTTCTCTTGAAGCAGGCGCACGACGCGCAGTCCGCCTTCCGGCAGTTCCGCGCCATAGTCGTCGAGCAAGACCCGCAAGAGACTGTCCATGGACGCGAGCGGCGTCCGCAAATCGTGCGACGCCGAGTACGAGAACGATTCAAGTTCCGTATTGGCGCTCTGGAGTTCTGCTGCTTGGCGCTCCAGGTCGCGATTCAGTTGTTCGATCTGCTGTTCAATCTGCTTGCGTTCGGTGATGTCTTGTACCGCGCCCACGATGCGAGCCGGTTGCCCACGCTCGTCGAAGAAAACCTCGGCATATTCCTGTACGATCCGCTCCACCCCGTCGGGTCGCACGATGCGGTGCTCGATGCTGTAGGGCTGCTGGGTCGCGATGGCATGGGCGATGGCATCCTTGATGGGTTGGCGGTCTTCAGGATGGACTCGTGCAAAGAAGAGTCCGTTGGTCACGGGTACGGTACCCGGGGCGTAACCGAAAATACGATACACTTCATCCGACCACGTGAGCGGGTTGGCGTTCACATCGTCCTGACTAGAAAATTCAATGTCCCAAGCGCCGAGGTGCGCCATCTGCCCCGCTTGCGCGAGGGTGGTCTCACGCTTGCGCAAAGCGATTTCGGCCTGCTTGCGCTCGGCGATTTCATTCTCGAGTTTGGTGGTGCGGTCGGCGACGCGCTGCTCCAGTTCGGCATTGAGGCGGGCGATTTCGTCTTCGGCGCGCTTCCGTTCGGTGATGTCGCTGAACATCGCGAGCGCGCCTTGATAGCGGCCCTCGTCGTCGAGAATCGGCCTGCTGCGCGAATGAATCCAACAGATCGAACCATCCTTGCGGCGCATGCGGTAATCGTGCCGTCCGCCCTGCCCGCGGCGACGGTCTTCTAATCGAGCTTTACCAAGCGGCACGTCTTCCGGCACCATGAATTCGAGTGACGAGCGCCCCAGCATTTCGTCGGGCGTGTAGCCGAAAATCTCTGCGCCGCGCGGGTTGATGAACGTGGTCTTGTTCTCCGCGTCAATGATCCAGATGCCTTCGGTCGCGGTCTCGACCATGCGCCGGTACCGTTCTTCGCTCTCGCGGAGCGCCGCGCCTGCCCGCTTCTGCTCCGTGATGTCGCGCCCTGCCGACACATATCCGATCAGGCGACCCTCCGGCGCGTAGAGGGCAACGGTCGTAGACTCGACCAGGATGGGCGTGCCATCTCGGCGATGGTGAATGAGTTGATTCTGCAACCGCCCCGTCTCGACGAGCTGGCGCCGCACATCCGCCCTCTCCGCTTTGCCAAGTTGCAGGCCGATCACATCTATGGCCGGACGACCGACTACCTCCTCGGCGGTATAGCCGTACAACCGCTCGGCCGCGGCATTCCAGTACGTGATGCGATATTGTTCGTCCATCGCGAGAATGGCATCGCTCACGTTTGCCAGCAGGTGCGCTTGGAACGCAAACTGTTCTTCGGCGCGGCGGCGACGGCTCAAATCGGTCACGAGTACGCTGAACACGCGCACGCCATTCACGGCGAGAGCTTTGATCGCCAGTTCCACGGGCAATGGAAACGTATTGTTGCCATTCAACTTGACCTGGAGCCGCTGAAATTCCTCGGGGAAGGACCGGAGCAGTTCTTCGAAACGCGGCTGATCGCCGGTGCTCAGGAACGTGAGCAGGGAGCGTCCCATCACTTGCTCGCATTCCAACCTGAGCATCTGCGCCAAGCGGCGATTGCAGGTGAGGATCGTGCGGTCGAGCGCGACAATTGCCGCGCCTTCGCGGACCCCCTCGATCAGCGCATGGAAAGCCGGGGCGGGGTCGAGGAAATCGTTGTCTTTGGTTATATTTTCGTTCACACGCACCATTTCTAGGAGGCCGACATACTCTGCCTCACAGGTGATCGCTTTCGGCGCGTAACAAAAAGCACCGAGCACTCACGGCGAAGTGCGTGGTGTGCTCAGTGCTGAAATAACGTTGCGTGGCCGTACAAGTCGGATCACCTTTCTCCAACTCTACGGCTAGTATACGTAATAACACACGATTGGTCAAATTCAGAGATATGGCTATATTTCGCGGCTCGCGTTTCTGTTTTTCTTGGCGCTCTATGGCAGAACGACCACAAGAATGTATGTTCCCGGCAGATTCACGAACAGGATAAGTTGATTGCCGACGCGCGTCGCTCGCAGCAATCTCCACCCGAGCACCGGGTCCAAGTACGCGATCATCAACTCGCCGCCCGGGGGCACGTCCAGTCCGTCGGGTATCGTGAACGTGAGTTTGATCGGCAGGCCGGTAATGGTAATGGCTGAACCATCCGGTTCGGTAATCCAGATCGTGATCGTAGCGCCGACAAAGATCACATTCGGCGGCGGCGGCGAATCCGGCAGCGCGACGATGAACATGGCGATGCAGCCGGGGTGCGCCGGGTCGCCCATGACTTGTACGGCAATGCCGTACTTGGCGGCGGTAAAGACCGTCGGCGCGTTCGGAGTCAACGTATCGTACACGCAGCCCAGCCCTGGCACGACGCGGCCCCGCGGACAAAGTGACATTTCGCCCGGCGCAGGTGCAGGCGCAGGCGCCACCGGGTAGACCCTGTACTCGATGCTGATGAGCGTGTCGCCCGCATCCGGGTTCAGGTCGGTATCGAAGCCGGGGCCGCCATCCAAGAGGTCCTGGCCGGGCCCGCCATCGAAGGAATCGTCGCCATTGCCGCCGTGTAATTCATCGTCGCCCGCGCCGCCGGACAGGAAATTGTCCTTGTCGTTGCCCGTCAGCGTGTCGTTGCCACTGCCGCCCAGGATGTTCTCCAACCCCGCGTTACCGCCCAACACGTTCGTCGTCACGCCAGTCAAGAGATTCACATAGACGCCCGTGGTGTAGCGGCTGAAATCGAGCGTGTCCACGCCGCCCGACCCGGCAACCGCGCCCGTAATGCTCGCGCCGTCGTCGAAGATGAACGTATCGTCGCCCGCGCCGCCCATCAGGGTAACATCTTGCGCGCCGGTCACGACGAACGTATCGCGCCCGCTGCCGCCCGACAGACTCTCGATGGACGTAAAGTCGAGGGTGGGATTCGTCATGTAGCGATTCGTCCCGTCAATCTCCCAGGTGCTGACGCGATCCATGCCGATCAGCACGTCGGGATTGATCGGATCGGAACTGCCGATTAGTTGGCTGATGTTGTAGAACGCGCCGGTCAGCGCGGGCGGTGTTCGCGTCGTGTTGTCCGTCCCGTTAAAGCCGGCCGCGCTGCCAAAGCCGATGAGCATGATCGTGCGCGCGGTCAGGTAAGGCGTAAAGTCGAGTGTGTTGTAGCCGCCCTGTCCATCCAGCATCCCGTTGAGGATCGCGCCATTGTTAAAGACAAAGCGATCGTTGCCCGCGCCGCCGAGGAGGGTGTGGGGGTATGTGAGTATGGACGCGATGGTGAAGGTGTCCGCGCCGCTGCCGCCCTGGAGAATCTCAAAGCCGTCGAAGCCGAGCGTGTGACCGCCACTCGTGTAGCTGGACGATGGGCCGTTCACTTGCCAACTGCTGTCGCCGTTCAAGCCCGTGAGCGAATCGCCGCCTGCGCCGCCGCCGAGTACGTTGTCCATGTTGCGGAACTCGCCGGCGATGATCGGCACCGTGCCGTTCAAGCCATCACTTGCGCCGAGTCCGGTCAATACAACGTTTTGTCCTGTCGCGTAGGCGGTGTAGTCGAGCGTGTCATTGCCCGCGCCGCCGTCAATCACGCCGGTCAACGTCGCGCCGTTCGAGAAGTTGAACTGGTCGTTGCCGTTTCCGCCATAGAGGCTGATCGCGTGCGCGCCGCCGATGTTGAACGTATCGTTGCCGCTGCCAGCGATCACCACTTCCACATTGTTATCCGCATGAGTAGCCGTGTTCCCCAGTCCGTCGGTCACTGTGACACTGCCCAGCGTGATTGTGAGGTCGGCGGTGACGCGCGAGAAATCCATCGTGTCCGTGCCGCCGCCAACACCCTCGGTCACCGTGTCCACACCAAAGTTGTTCCCGAACACGAACGAGTCGTTGCCCGCGCCGCCGGTCAGCGTGTCATTGCCGGTGCCGCCCCAGATCGAATCGTCGCCCGCTCCGCCGCTAATGATGTCGTTCCCCGCAATGCCCCACAACACGTTGTTGGCGTCATCGCCAGTTACAATATCGTTGGTCGTGCTACCGATGACGTTCTCGACACCGAACACGCCGTTCGTGTTCGTTGCGGTGCGGAGACCAAGGTCAACGTTTACGGCGATGTTGTATGCGGAGTAGTCCAGCAAGTCGAGCCCTGCGTTGCCCTCAATCGTTCCATTTAGTATTGCGCCATTAGCCAAGTGGAATGTATCATCGCCGGCACCTCCGCGCAGATCGTAGGTCAGCGCACCGACGATAACGAAACTGTCATTGCCGCTTCCGCCGATCAGCGTGTCAAAGTTGAAGAAGCTGAACTCTCTCGTCGTGTTGAAGTGGTTTACACCAAGGTTCCACTTTGCCTCAGTGTTGGTGCCGGTGAGCGAATCGCCGGGGACGCTGCTTGCCGTCGTCGAGTCAATATTGTCGAACGCGCCGCCGATGCCATTCACTGTGCCTTTGAACCCGTGCGTGGTGCCGAGCGCCGTCAGTACGACGTTGCGCGGGCTGGTGTAAGCCGAGAAGTCGAGCGTACCGCCGACCGCGCCGCCGTCCAAGTTGCCGGGTATCGTCGCGCCATTCGCGAAGACGAAGGTATTTGCGGCGAACGATGTGCCGATGTAATTTTCGACAGCCTGCCCTGAGCTTGTCGAAGGGTTGCCGCCATTGTGCGTGACCGAGTGCGTGCCATCACCCACGACTGCTGTACCGACTCCAAAGCTGAACGTCAACGGCATCGTCGCGCTCGACAGGTCAATCGTGTCGTCGCCTTCGCCCGGCTGCTCGATTACGGTGTTCGTGCCCCAATTGTTGCCGCTGAAAACGTACCGGTCGTTGCCGCCGCGCCCAATCAGCGTATTATTGCCGGCTCCGCCGATCAACACGTTGTCGCCGTTGTCACCCTCGAGCGTATTGTTGAGATTGCTGCCGACGAGTTTTTCGATCCCGCTCACTGTGCCCGCAACCCCGGTCGCCGTCCCGCCCGCGAGACTCACGTTCACATCTGCGCCGTAACCGCTGTAATCGAGCGTGTCGAATCCGGCGCCGCCTTGTAAGTTACCCGTCAGTGCGCCGCCGGGCTTGAAGGCGAACACATCGTCGCCCGCGCCGCCGAGGAGAGTATGGGGGTATGGGACGCCCGAAGGGCGGGAAGTAATGTTGAACGTGTCCGCGCCACTCCCGCCGACGAGCGTATCGAACCCGGAGAAGGTGAGCTCAGCCTGCCCTGAGCCTGTCGAAGGGTTCGGCCCGACGATGTACCGGTCGGTTGCGCCGAGGTCCCAAGCCGCAGTCGTGTTGATACCGGTAAGGGTGTCCGCGCTCGATGAGCCGATCAGGTTATCAATATTGTAAAAGCCGCCGGCGATGTTCGCGACCGTGCCGCCAAAGCCATCAGCTCCTGCCGCGGTGAGCGTCACGTTGACCGGCGCGCCATACGCCGCGTAGTTGAGCGTGTCCGCGCCCGCGCCGCCGTCAACGATTCCATTCACGAAGCTACCGGGGGCGAAGTTGAACGCGTCGTCGCCCGCGCCGCCAGTCAGGTTGCCGTTCCACGTCGTATTGAGGTTGAACGCATCGCTCCCCGCGCCGCCGACCAAGTTCTCGATTGCGCTGCCAGCGCAGTTGAGGTTGATGCCCGCGCCGGTCGCCGCGAGATTGCCCGCGTTGAGCGCAAAGGTGAGGTTCCCCGTTGCGGGTGTAAAGTCGAACGTGTCCGTGCCCCACGATTCGGTCACCGTGTCGCTGCCGGCGTTGTCGCCAAAGACATAGGTATCGTTCCCGCCGCGCGCTTGTAGCTGGTCGTTCCCCATGCCACCTGTCAACACGTTCGCGTTATCGTCGCCGATGAGTGTGTCGTCGAACGGGCTGCCGATGGCGTTTTCAATGCTGACGAACGTATCGGTTCCGACCGCGGTACCCGTCCCGATCTTGGTCGTGAGATTCACGTTGACCGGCGCGGTGCTATCGCTGTAATTCACCGTGTCGCTGCCCGCGCCGCCGTTGATGATGTTATCGCCCTGGTCGCCCGCGAGGTTGTCGTCAAACGCGCTGCCGGTGATGTTCTCAAAGCCCCAAACGCTGCTTGTGCCCGTCGCCGTGTGCGCGCCGAGGTTCACCGTGACGCCCGTTGGATATTGCGTATAGTCGAGCAGGTCAACACCCGTGCCACCGGCGAGATTCTCGATGCCCGAGAACGAGAGTGAGTGAGTATGGGAGTAGGTGTGTGTGGGAATAGCGAGTGTCCAAGTTGAATCCGCATTCAAACCGGTCAACGTATCGCTCGCCGCGCTGCCGACGATGGCGTTGATGTTGCGGAAGCCAGCGCCCAGAGTCGCTTCAGTTCCGTTGAATCCGTCCACAACGCCGAGACCCGTCAGCGTGAACGCGCGCGCGCTCGTGTACGCGCCGTAATTCAGGGTGTCGTTGCCGCCGCGCCCATCTACGTAGCCCGCGAGAGTTGCATTGTTCGCGAAGGTGAACGTGTCCGCCGCGCTTCCGCCGATCAGTGAATCAACGTGAGCAAAGTACAATGTGTTGCCGGGATCAACGTATTGACTGAACGCGGGCAGCACGTTGAGCGTCCACTGGCTGTCATGGTTCAAGCCGGTCAACGAGTCCACGAACAACTGGCTGCCGACTAGCTCGTCAATATTGAACAGCGCGCCGACCACGCTTGTCGCTTCGGTGAGGTCGAATCCATCGGTCGCGCCCTCCGCCGTCAGAACAAAGTTGCGCGCCGTTGCGTACTCGAATTCGTCGAACGTATCGCGCCCCGCTTGACCGTCAATGGTTCCGTTCAACACCGCGTTGTCGCTGAACAGGAAGTAGTCTACATTGCCGCCGCCTAGCACGGTCACCGTGTTCGCGTTCGTAAAGCGGAACACGTCGTTCGCGCTGCGGCCCTGCAGCGTCTCGAACGAGCCAAAGTGCAGAATGCGGAACCAGCGCGCCTCGATCTCCGCGTCCAACGCGACCTGGCGCCGCGCGGTGGTGTCGTTCTCGGTGCCCGCGAAATTGATCGGATCGAGCACCGTCGGCGCGTACGACATGTAGCGATTCGTGCCGTCAACTTGCCAGTACGCGTCCACCTCGCGCCCGGTCAAGTGGTCGGTCGCCGCAGCGCTGCCGATGATGGTCTCGACATTGTCGAAGCCAAGTCCGGTGAAGGTGATGCCGGTCGCCGTCCCCTGGTGACCATCGGTCGTGCCGAGTTCGACGAGGACGACCGCGCGCCCGGTCGTGTAGCGCGAGAAATCAATCGTGTCGCCATCGCCGCCGCCGTCAATGCGCCCGACGAGAACCGCGTTGTCGTTAAAGATGATCGTGTCGTCGCCGCCCTGGGCGAACAGGTTCTCGGGCTGCGTGCCGGTCAGCGTGAATGTATCCGTCATCACGCCGCCGACCAGATTGTCCATATACGCAAACCAGAGCGTGCGCCCTTGCGTCGTGTAGGTATTGAGCGGATCGCCGACGGTCGCGTGAATGTCCCAATCGCTCACCGTGTCCAAGCCGCGCAGGCGATCGCTGTTGAACATCAGCGTGCCGTAGATGATCGAGATGTTGTCGAATTTCTCCTGGATCACCACATCGTCCAGACCGGCAAAGCCGACCTGCGTGCCCAGGCGCGTGAGGAGAATGTTCGAGACGATAGCGTGGTTGGTGAGATCGAGCGTGTTCGTGCCTGAGCTTGCGTCAATGCGTCCCGCCATCCGGGCTGCGCCGTTAAAGACAAAGCGATCGTCGCCGGAACCGGTCAACAGGTTCACCGGGTTGATCGGGCCGACACTCGTATGCGTGACGGTGTACCCGTTGCCGGCAATCGTCGTCAAGCCGACGATTTGCGTGACGGTCAGGTTCGCGGTCGCGCTCGAAAAGTCGAGCGTGTCAATGCCGCTGCCCGTCTTGGTGAGCATGTCGTTGCCCCAGTTGCCCGTGAAGAGGAACGTGTCGTTGCCCGCCATGCCGTCCATCACGTCGTCGCCGTCGCCGCCCGCGATGAGGTTGGCGTTGCCGTCGCCGATCAACGTATCGTCGTGCGCGCTGCCGACAATATCTTCGATGCCGGAAATCGTGCTCGTTGCTCCGGCGACGATCGCGACGCCCGTAGTCAAATTGACGTACACGCCCGTCGTCACACCGCTATAGTCAAGCGTGTCCGTACCTGTTCCGGCGATCACGGTATCGCTGCCGCCCATCGGCGCGATTCGATCGTTCCCACCCATGCCGTCAATATAGTCAGCGCCCGCGCCGCCGACGAGCAAGTTATCCTTGTCATCGCCGATGAGATGGTTCGACGCGGTGCGCGAGCCGATTGCCGCTTCGATACTGGCCAGTCCGTGATTCACGCCGGTGCTGACGATTGGATTGACTCCGTCGCCTTGATTCAACGTGACCGTGACCGGCGTGGTGTACGCGGAGTAGTCAACGGTATCAAAGCCGCTCTTGCCGTCAATGCTCGCTTGGACGTAGCGCCACTGCGGCATGAATGGGCCGCCATCGCTGTCAATCACGCGATCAACATCCGCAGGAACCAGGTCGGCATCCACGCGCGCGCTCAACATGCCCGCATCGGCAAAGATGAACGTATCGTCGCCGCTGCCGCCGACCAGGTTCTCGATAGCCGTCCACGCGTCCGCGCCGTCGGTGCCAAAGTAGAGCGTGTGCCCGCCGCTCTGGTAATCGTTCAGGATGTGCGGATTGGCGACGGTCGAGCTAATGTGCCAAGTGTTCGTGACCTCATTCATCCCGGCCAGCGAATCAATGCTGCGGCTGCCGATCAGGCGATCCAGGTTGGTAAAGTATTTGCCGATACTTAATTCCGTACCCTTGAACCCATCGTGCGCGCCCAGATCGGTGAGCGCGTAATGGCGAGCGCTGTCGCACGCGAGGCATGTGATCGTGTCGCTGCCCGTCCAGCCGTCAATGTAGCCGGCGACGGTTACGAAATCGCGGAACAGGAACCAATCGTCACCCTGCCCGCCGACAAAGTTCTCTACGTTCTTGCCGAGGTGCGTCGCGATGTTCGCGCTATACGTTACGTTCACGTTGTTCAAATCGAACGTGAGCGCGTTGGCCGACGTGACGAGCGTAAAGCTCATCGTGTCGTCACCCTCGCCCGGATTCTCGACGACGCTGTCCACGCCAAAGTTGTCGCCGAAGAGATACGTATCGTCGCCGAGCAGGCCGGTCAATACGTCATTGCCGCGGCCGCCGTTGATGGTGTTCGCGCTCGCGTTACCCGTGAGGATGTCGTCCGCTTGACCGCCCGCGATGTTCTCCACGTTCGAGAACGCGGCGACGTTCGTCGCAACGCTGGTGGTAAGGTTGACGACGATCGGCGTGGTGTAGCTCGAGTAATCCAACCAGTCGCTACCATTACCGCCGTCGTACGCGCCAGTCACACGCGCCGCGTCGCCGAGGTTTAGCGTGTCGTCGCCATCGCCGCCGTTGAATGCGCCGCCCAAGACCGCCGCGTTACCCAGGTTGAATTGGTCGTCGCCATCGCCGCCATTGAAGATGCCGTTAAAGACCGCCGCGTTGCCCAGGTTCGCCTGGTCGTTCCCATCGCCGCCATTTAGAGTGTGGGCGAATGGGAGTGTGGAAGTGAGATTGAACGTGTCGTTGGCGCTTCCGCCATTTAGGATTTCAAAGCGCGTGAACGTCAGCGTGTTCCCGCCGGCGAGGTAGGTTTCGACCGCGTTGACCAAATTCCAGGTCGCAGGGAGGTTCGCGCCGGTCAGCGAGTCGCTGTTCGCGTTGCCGCCGAGGATGTGGTTGATGCTGGCAAAGCCGTTCGTGATCGCGGCGACTGTGCCGTTAAAGCCGTCCAATGCCGCGCCGGTCAGGACGACGTTGAGCGCGTTCGCGAACGCGGAGAAGTCGAGCGTCTCGTTGCCGCCCTGCCCGTCGAGCGCGCCGTTGAGGACCGCGCCGTTGGCAAAGACGAAGGTGTCGTCGCCCAAGCCGCCGCGGAGATTGATCGCCGGATTGCCGCTGATGTTGAACAGGTCGTTCGCCGTGCCGCCCTGCGCGGTTTCAATGGCCGTGAACGTTAGCGCATTCGCGCCGACCGCGTAACCGAACGTCGCGCCAATCGTCCACGTGCTGCCCGCGAGGTTCGTGCCGACGACGGTATCGTCGCCTGCGCCGCCAACGAGATTCGTCGCGTTGACAAAGTTGATCCCGTCAATCGAGCCATTGAACCCGCCGAGCGCGTTGGTGGTGTTCAGCGTAAAGGTGTGATCGCTGTTCGTCTGCGACAGGTCGAGCGCGTTGCCGCCGCTGCCGCCGATGATGTTCTCGACATTGACGGTCGCCGCGGTGTGCGTGACGACATTCGCGCCGCTCGTAGCCGTGATCGCGCTGCCCGTCATCGCGATGTGGAGCGCGGTCGTTACACGCGACAGATCGAGCGTATCGTACCCCTCGCCCGCGTTTTCGACGACCGTGTCCTTGCCCCAGTTGTTCTCAAAGATGTAGGTATCGTCGCCCGCGCCGCCGGCCAGCAGATCGTTCCCGCCCATGCCGTTGATGCTATTGTTGCCGGAGTCGCCGGTCAGGAAATCACTCGCGCTGCCGCCGATGATATGCTCCACGCGCGCGATGATGCCGGTGGCGCTCGACGCGAGGTTCATCGCCGCGCCGGTCGCGAGATTGACCGTGACGGGCGTTGTGTACGCGAGGTAGCTCAGCGTATCCTCGCCGCCCGCGCCGTCAATGCGGCTGGCCGCGTTCGTCAGCGCCGCGCCGTCGCCAAAGTTAAAGATGTCGCCCGCCGGCCCGCCGAGCAGATTGACGGTCTGCGTCTGCGTGACCACGATGTTGAACAGGTTGCTGGCACCGCTGCCGAAATAGTTTTCCAGACTATTGCCGGCGTGCGTTACTTGATTCACACCGTCGGTGACGGTGACGGCGGTTCCGTTGAAGGTGAAGAGCAATACGCGCGTGCCGAGCGAGAAATCGAGCGTATCGCTAATGCCGCCGCTTGCTTGCTCGACGACGGTCGCCGCGCCCCAGTTGTCATTAAAGCGATACGTGTCGCTGCCGCCGCGTCCGGTCAGCGTGCTGCTGATCGTGCCCGAGGGGAGAATGAAGGTATTGTCGTTCGCGTCGCCGGAGAGAATGTTCCGCGCGCCGCCGATAATGTTCTCGATGCCGGAGAGCGCGCCGTTGAGGTTCATGGCCGTACCCGCGGCGAGGTCAACCGTCACCGTGCCGTTGACGTACACGCGGTAATCGAGCGTATCGCTGCCCGCGCCGCCGCTGAGTGTGCCGGTGATGAGCGAGCGATCCGCGAACGCAAAGGTATCATCGCCCGCGTTGGCGTTAAGAGTGTGGAAGTCTGGGAGTGTGGAAGTGATATTGAAGGTATCGTCGGCGGTACCGCCGTTTAACGTCTCGAACGCGGCGAAGAGGAGCGCGTGCCCGCCGCTCGTGTAAGTGCCATTCGCGGCGAAGAGGTTCCACACCGCGTCGGCGTTCATGCCGTTGAGCGTGTCGCTGCTCGCCGTGCCGGTGATCACGTCAATGTTGTTCAAGCCAGCGGTGATGCCGGTCGCCGTGCCGTTGAACGAGCCGGTGCCGGTCGCAGTGAGCGTGGCGCTGACCGCGGCGGTGTAGTGGCTGTAGTCGAGCGCGTCGCTGCCGTTGTTTCCATCAACCGAACCGCTCAACAGCGCCGCGCCGTTGAAGACAAACGTGTCGTCGCCCGCGCCGCCGCTGAGATTGATCGTCGGCGAGCCACTGATATTGAACGTATCCGCCGCCGCGCCGCCTTGCGCGGTTTCGATGGCGGAGAACGTGAGCGAGCGCGTATGCGAGTACGTGAGCGTGGGCGTGCCGATGTTCCAAGTGGAATCGGCGTTGAGACCGGTGAGCGTATCCGCGCCGCTGCCGCCAACCAACGTGTTGATGTTGTCGAACGCGCCGGTGAATGCCGCTTCCGTGATGCGGAAGCCGTCCACTGCACCGTCGGCGGCTACGACAATGTCGCGGCCGGTCGCAAAGTTCGCAAAGCTAAGCGTGTCGTCGAGATTCCCGCCGACCAGTTGCTCGATCCCGGTGATCGCGAGAGTGTTGCCGCTGACATAGTTCACGGTGTTCGCGCCGGTCACGTTCCAGGTCGCCGCCGCGTTCAAGCCGGTCAACGTATCCGCGCCGCTGCCGCCGACCACCACGTTGATGTTGTCGAACGCGCCGGTGAATGCGCCTTCGGTCGCGCGGAAGCCGTCCGCCGTGCCCAAGCCGGCCAGCGTGATATTGCGTGCGGTGGCGAACGCCGCGAAACTCAGCGTATCGTTCGCGCTGCCGCCGACCAGGTTCTCGATGCCTGTGAGGTCGAGCGTGTAGGTATTGACGTACTGCGCCGTCGTCGCGCCGGTCACGTTCCAGTTCGCGCTCGAGTTCAATCCGTTCAACGCATCCGTCGCGGTGCCGCCCAGGATCGCGTTGATGTTGTCGAACGTGCCGCCGAGTCCATTGACGGTACCCTTGAAACCGCCCAGAGTACCAAGCGCAGTGAGCGCGATATTCCGCGCGGTCGCGAACGCGCTGAGATCGAGCGTATTCGTGTTCGTGCCGCCGACGATGTTCTCGACGTACGTGCTCGCGTGCGTCGCCGTGTTGCCCAACCCGTCGCTCACGACAATGCTGCCGAGCGCAAAGTTGAGCGGGGTAGTGACTGCGGAGAAATCGAGCGTGTCGTTGCCGCCGCCCGCGTTCTCGACGACGGTATCCGCGCCCCAGCCATTCTCAAAGATGTACGCGTCGTCGCCCGCGCCGCCGGTCAGCGTATCGTTCCCCGCGCCGCCCGTGATGACGTTCGCGTTCGCATCGCCTGTGAGATTGTCATTGCCCGCGCCGCCGACGATGTTCTGGATGCGCGCGACGCCGCCGGTACTCGTCGCCGTGCCTGCCGCGAGATTCACGTTGACCGATGTGGCCCAGTCAGAGTAGTCAATCGTGTTCGTGCCCGCACCGCCGTCAATCGTCCCCGCGACGCCCATGCCGTTCTCGATCGAAAACGTATCGCCGCCCGTCCCGCCGACGAGGTACTGGAAGTTGATAAAGGTCGCCGCGCCGACCGTGCCGCCGTTCAGCGCCGTGTTTGTCCAGGTATTCGGCGCGTTCAAGCCGATGAAGGTGTTGTTCCCGCTGCCGCCCGTGAACTTGCAAATATTCGCAATGCTGTTCGCGCCGGTCGCCGTGCCCGCAGCCAGGTTGACGACGATAGGTGTGGTGTACGTCGAGTAGTCAAGCGCGTTGGCGCCTGCGCCCGCGTCAATCATGCCTGAGATCGTCTTGCCATCCGCGAAGTTAAACGCGTCGTCCAGGTTGCCGCCGGTCAGGTTTTCCATGCCGGTGAAGAACAATGTCCCATTGATGTTGCCCGCGTTATTGCCCGTAATGTTCCAAACGTTCGACGCGTTCGCGCCGATCAGCGTGTCATTGCCCGCGCCGCCGTTGACTGTCTCAAAGCCGGTGAACGAGAGCGGTCGAGTGTGGGAGTATGTGGGTATGGGAGTGGAGAGATTCCACGTAGATTGAGCGTTGAGACCGGTGAGCGAATCGCCCGCGGCGGTGCTGCCCACCAGCGAGTTGATGTTGGCAAAGCCGCCGGAGACGAGCGACAACGTCCCGTCAAATCCGTCCGTGCCGCCGAGTCCGGTCAGCGTGACGGCTTGCGGCGCGGCGTACGCGGAATAGTCGAGCGTGTCATTGCCACCCTGACCGTCAATCCTGCCGGTGAGCATCGCGCCGTTGGCGAACGTGAAC
>JACQYF010000169.1 GCA_016208315.1 Chloroflexota bacterium
ATTCTGACGGGCAACGGCCTTAAAGACCCGGACACGGCGATCGCCCAAGTGAAATTGCCGGAGCCGCTGCCGCCGACAATGGATGCGCTCGCCGATGTCCTCAATTTATGATTGATGATTTATGATCTAGGATTGCGGAGCGTCCGTTAGGATTTTGAAACCGATGGCAGGAAAGCGTAAATGGCGACGAAAGAAACAAGTCATGAATCTGAAATCATAAATCATAAATTGCGTATCCGCGTGCCCGCTACAACGGCTAACCTCGGCCCCGGCTTTGACTGCCTCGGCCTGGCGCTCAATTGGTGGAACACCATTCACGTCGAAACGATCGCGCGCGGCCTGCGCGTCGAGGTGGACTGCCCGCCGGGAGTTGACATTCCGCGCAACCGGCACAACCTCGTCGTGTACGGCATTGACCTCGTGTACCGGCGCGCGGGCTGCAAGCGCCCCCCGCTCTACATTCACACGACGACGCACATCCCTATCGGCAGCGGCCTGGGCTCGAGTTCCGCTGCGATCGTCGGCGGCATCTTGGCGGCAAACGCGATGCTGGGCAATCCGTATTCGCGCCGCGAAATGGTCACCCTCGCGACGCGCATCGAAGGACATCCCGACAACGTCGCGCCCGCCCTGCTCGGCGGCTTGATGGTTGCGGCGATTGACGGCAAGGAGGTCACGATCGCGCGCTTTCCGGTGCCGCGCGAATTGCGCTGCGTTCTTTTCGTCCCGAACGTTTCGTTGTTGACGGCCAAGTCGCGCGGCGTCTTGCCGAAAAGGATTCCGCGCGCCGACGCGATCTACAACGCCGGGCGCGTCGCGCTCTGGATTGCCGCGCTGCGTGAAAGGCGCTGGGACTGGCTGGATGTGGCGACGCAAGACCGCTTGCACCAACCCTATCGCGCGAAACTCGTGCCCGGGATGTACACGCTCTTCGAGGCCGCGCGGCGCGCCGGCGCGCGCGGCGTGGCGCTCAGCGGCGCGGGCCCGAGCGTGATCGCCTTTACCGACACGCACGCCGAGGACATCGGGCGCGCCATGGAACGCGCGGCGGCGCGCATCGGCTTGACAGGCCAGAGCCGCGTAGTGAGCGCGAGCGCGCGCGGCGCGCAGGTCACCCATATTGGCTAAAGCCAAATTGGATTTGACTAGGCGTGTTTCTTGTGTTATAGTGTCGCCACTCAATTCTGGGAAAGAGGGACTATTAGCGACAAGCATCTTCGGATAAATCAAGCAATCCGCTCTAAAGAAGTTCGAGTGATTGACGAAAAGGGCAAGCAAGTGGGCATCGTGCCCACCTACGAAGCCCTACGCATGGCCCAAGATCGCAACCTGGATCTCGTCGAGGTCGCTCCGAACGCGCAGCCGCCTGTCTGC
This sequence comes from Chloroflexota bacterium, assembly GCA_016208315.1. Taxonomy (GTDB): domain Bacteria; phylum Chloroflexota; class Anaerolineae; order UBA4142; family UBA4142; genus JACQYF01. The sequence continues at coordinate 1,375 of JACQYF010000169.1, forward strand.
CGCATCATTGATTTCGGCAAGTTCATGTACGAGCGCACCAAAAAAGAGCGTGAGGCGAAAAAAGGGCAAAAGGCCATCGAGGTCAAGGAACTGCGGATTCGCCCCAAGACGAACTGGTATCACACCGGTTTCAAGCTCAAACGAGTTCGCGAGTTCTTGAAAGCCGGCAACAAAATTCGCGTCCGGGTGATCTTCCGGGCGCGTGAAATTACGCACATCGCGATCGGTCGCGAGATTCTGGAAAAGGTCGCGGTCGAGCTAGCCGATGCCGCGAGTATCGAGCAAGTGCCGGTCATGGACGGCAAGAGCATGGTGATGCTGCTGGCGCCGGGGCCCATGAAAGGCGGGCCCGAAGCGGCGCGGGCGGTGGTCAAGAGCGGACGGTTATCGTCGCGGCCGCCGGAACAATCGAGCGCGGCGCCTCCACCTTCCCAATCCGCCAACGGCGCGGCGAGCGCAGGGATGTAGCGGTCGGGGCCTAGCCCCGACTCTTTTTTGAAAACCATATCGGAGTGACAGCGTGCCTAAACTGAAAACACACAAAGCCACCGCCAAGCGGTTCAAGATCACCGCGACCGGCAAAGTGATGCGGACCAAGGTCGGCAAGTCGCACTTACGGCGGCGCAAGCCCAAGCGCAACAAGCGCGCTTTCGATCGCCGCGAAGAGGTCAAGAATTTCGAACGGGCGAAAAAGATCAAACAGCTCGCGCCCACGCTGCACAAAAAATAGAGATTGGAAATTGGAAATTAGAAGTTGGAAGTTGGAAGCGGATTCCAATTTCTAACGTCCAATTTCTAACGTCCAATTCGGAGGTTGCCTTGCCTAGAGTAAAACGTGGCGTGACGACGCGTGCTCGCCATAAAAAAGTTTTAAAGCAGACCAAAGGCCAAGCGCTTTCGCGGCATTTGCTCTATCGCCGCGCGAATGAGGCGTTGCTGCATTCCAAATATTATGCGACGGTCGGGCGCAAAAAGCGCAAGGACGATTTCCGCCGGTTGTGGATCACGCGCATCAACGCGGCCGCGCGCCCGCTGGGCTTGTCCTACAGCAAATTGATGGCCGGCTTGAAACGCGCCGGCATCGAGCTGGATCGCAAGATGCTGGCCGATCTCGCCGTGCGCGATCAGAACGCGTTTGCGAAGTTGGCCGAAGCCGCCAAGGCGTAAGGGCAACCCTCGTGGTTGCCCAGGGCAACCACAAGGGTTGCCCCTACGAACATGATCACAAGCATCTCAAACGCCAAGGTGAAGCACGTCCGCTCGCTGGCGCGGCGCCGCGCGCGGTATGCCGCGCGGCAGTTGGTCGTCGAGGGTGTGCGGAGCATTGAGGAAGCGCAGGGAGCGGGGATTGTCCCCGCTCTTGTGTTTTACACAGCCACCGTAGCTGAAGAACCGCGTGCCCACGCGCTGCTGGCGCGCTTGCGGGCAGTCACGCCGGAAGTATTCGAGGTGAGCGATGCCGTGATGCAAGCGATGTCGTCCACGGAAACGCCGTCCGGCATCCTCGCCGTGGTGCCTTTTCCTGACCTGCGACTGCCCGCGCATCCCGAATTCGTGCTCATTCTCGACGCCGTGCGCGATCCCGGCAACGTCGGCACGATTCTGCGTTCCGCGCGCGCCACGGGGGTGGACGCCGTTTGGTTCGCGCCGGGAACCGCCGACCCGTACAACGACAAGGTCGTACGCGCGGCGGCCGGCGCGTTGTTCCGCGTGCCCCTACGCGTCGCGCACGTCTGGCCGGAAGTTGAGAGCGCACTGCGTGGAATGCCGCGCATCTATCTCGCGGACGCGCGCGGCGAGATCGAGCACTCGCGCGCGGATTGGTCGCGTCCGGTTGCCCTCATCGTCGGCGGCGAGACCGAAGGCGCGAGCGACGCGGCGCGGCGGATCGCGACGGCGCGGGTGTAGATTCCCATGCAGGGCGGCGCGGAGTCGTTGAACGCAGCCATGGCCGCGACGGTGCTGCTTTTTGAGGGCGGAAGGATGAGGGATGAGGGATGAAACAAGTCCTTTCTTTCATCCCTCATCCCAACCGTCACAAATTAGGGACGGGTTCAATCTGAAGGCACCTTTACAATCCACCGCAGCCTTCCTATACTGAAGGCATGAGCCAAAAACGAAAATCCAGTGTGCGGCATACACGTGCGGTGCGCGTCGCCCAATCCAAGCACG
>JACQYF010000179.1 GCA_016208315.1 Chloroflexota bacterium
CCTGTCCTTGGGCGTTCTCGGCAAAACCGAGTTGCTCCCACCGGAAGAGATCCTGGATATGACCACGATGTGCGGCCACTCTTTGATCGCGACCGAGTTGGCCCAAAAATTAAAAGCGCAAGTGGCGGCCGGCAAGGTGACTGCGGAAGAAGCTGATCGACAGCTTGCCGAGCCGTGTGTCTGCGGCATCTTTAACATGGATCGAGCAAAGGCGATGCTTCAGAAATAGCGCCAGCGGTGCTCTGGGGTAAACGGTCCTTTGTAGTCGTTATCAATTCGTTCTAGCAAAGGCGCAAGTAGCCAAAAAGGGAGCCGAGCGATGAAAACTCGACGTATTCTTTTCGGATTGCTCCTGGTGACATTGCTCGTCACTTTAGGAGTGGGCTGTGCGCAACCAGCCACCAAATTCCCTGAGAAGCCGATTACTCTGATCGTGCAGTCTTCGGCCGGCGGCGGCAGTGACATTTTTGCGCGGACTTTGGCCGCCGCGTTCGAGAAGGACAAGCTGTTGTCTCAACCGATTGCGGTCGAGAACAAGTCAGGCGGCAGCGGCGCGGTGGCATTTGCCTACACCGCGGGCAAGAAGGGCGACCCGTATTTTATGCAGACGGCGGTCGCCAACTTTTTGACGACACCGCTGCAAGGCAAGTCCCAGGTCAGTTACAAGGACTTTACGCCACTCGCCAATTTTGCCTTTGACGAGTACGTGGTCTTGGTCAAAGCGGAATCAAAGTACAAATCCATGAAGGACGTCATGGACGATGCCAAAGCCAAGCCGAAAGAAATCAAAGTCGGCGGCTCGGAATTGGGCGCATCCGATTCGATTGCGACCTACTTGCTTGAAAAGGCAGCCGGGGTCAAGTTCAACTACATCGTCTTCACGGGCGGCGGCGAAGTCACCGCTGCTTTGCTGGGTGGTCACGTAGACGTCATCATCGGCAATCCCGGCGAAGCGATGGAGATGGTCAAGGCGGGCAAAATGCGCGCGCTGGGCGTCTTTGCCGAGAAACGCCTGGGGGGTTGGCCGGACCTGCCCACGATGAAAGAGCAAGGGATTGATGCCGTGTACGTCCAGAACCGCGGCTTGGTGGCGCCCGGTGACATCCCCGCCGATGCGCGCAAAGTGCTCGAAGATGCCCTCAAAAAGTACACGACGACCGAAACTTGGAAAAAGTACATCAAGGACAATTTCCTTACCGATGCGTGGATGGACGGCGCAACCTTTGGCAAATGGTTGGAGAGTGAGAACACGCGCTATGCCGGCATCCTCAAGGAAATGGGCTTGATCAAGTCGGGAACGATCAACTAACGTTCCAAACCTTGCGAAGGACATCCTGAGCGGAGCGCAGCGGAGTCAAAGGAACCTTCGCAAGAGTGCAAGTTGTTTTCGCGCAAATCAAGTGGGATAGTCGTCGAGCCGCGTGTCGGCAATGAGCGGCTCGACGACAGAAAAGGCGGTTGGGCATGAAAGTCAAGATGAAGAAAGCAGACCAGATCACCGCAATCGTACTGCTGCTCTTCTCGGCATTTGTCATCGCAGAGTCGTCCAAGATGACATTGATGGTTGAGTTTGCGCCGGGATATGGCTTTTTCCCTTTCTGGCTCGGAATATTGATGGCTGTTCTTTCCGTCATGCTCTTCGTGGACGCTCGCCGGCGCCCGGAAGCATTGGACGAAAGTGCTTCATTCCCCAGTAAGCCGATATTTTTGAATGTGCTCCTGGTTCTGGCAAGCTTGGGTGTGTATGCCTTTTTGATGGAATTGGTTGGATACATGGTGGACACGCTCCTCCTGGCGTTTGTGCTGGTTGGTCTGGTAGAGAAGGAAAAGTGGCAAAAGGCACTCGTGGCCGCGGTACTGATGACGGCCGGGCTGTACGTGATCTTCCAAGTCATTCTCGGCGTTAGTCTGCCGAAGAATGTGCTGGGCTTTTGACCCCGCGTTCCATGTTCCGACGAGTTTTGAGCTTCGGGCGACCCAATGGAACTCTTGGAAATTTTGTGAGGTGATTCGGTGGACCTCTTTCAAAACCTTGCTCTCGGTTTTTCCGTGGCGCTCAGTCCCCAGAATCTGATTTTTTGTTTCGTCGGCGTTTTGATGGGAACGCTGATCGGTGTGCTGCCGGGGATTGGACCGATCACGGGGATCGCGCTGCTCATTCCCATCACGTATGGACTGGATTCGACGACCGCGCTCATCACGATGGCGGGCGTCTATTACGGCGCGATGTACGGCGGCTCGACCACGTCCATCCTAATCAATGTGCCGGGCGAATCGTCCTCCGTGATGACGTGCCTGGACGGCTACCAGATGGCGCGCAAAGGGCGCGCCGGTCCGGCGCTTGGCATGGCGGCCCTGGCCTCGTTTGTTGCCGGCACTTTTGCCGTTATCGCGCTCACCTTGATTGCCAAACCGCTCGCCGATTTCGCCGTCAGCTTTGGTCCCGCCGAATATTTTGCGCTTACTTTGTTGGGCTTGACCCTCGTCACCAGTCTGACCGGCAAGTCTATGATCAAGGGCGTTATGAGCGGGGTCTTTGGATTGCTGGTTGCTTCCATCGGCATTGATGCGCTCTCGGGCGCGGCGCGATTCACTTACGGCAATATCTATTTGCTGGACGGCGCGGGTTTTATTGGCGTTGCCGTGGGACTCTTTGCCGTCTCCGAAATCCTCGTGAACATCGAAGACCCGATGGAACGTGTCTTTGTCAAGGCCAAGCTGACGATGGGGAACATGTTGCCCAATCGGCAAGACTGGAGAGATTCAGCGGGTGCGCTGGGGCGTGGCTCGCTCATTGGTTTTGTGGTCGGCGTATTGCCGGGGGCGGGCGCGACCATCGCGTCATTCCTGGCGTACGCGGCCGAGAAGAAAGCGAGCAAGCATCCCGAAAAATTCGGGACGGGCGTCATCGAAGGCGTTGCGGCGCCCGAAGGCGCGAACAATGCCGCGACCGGCGGCGCGCTCGTCCCCTTGTTGACGTTGGGCATTCCGGGTTCAGGAGCGACCGCGGTCATGTTGGGCGCGCTCCTCATCCACGGTCTGCGTCCGGGTCCGATGCTTTTCGAGAGTAATCCCGAGTTTGTGTGGGGCTTTATCGCCAGTATGTATATTGGCAACGTTATGCTTGTCATCTTGAATCTGCCCCTCATCGGAATGTGGGTGAGTTTGTTGCGTGTCCCTTACAAGCTTTTGATGCCCCTCATCATGATTATCTCGGCCGTGGGCGTGTATGCGACGGACAACAACGTTTTCGATGTATGGGTCATGTTCGCGTTCGGCGTGATTGGCTACGCAATGCGCAAGCTGGACTTCCACCCCGCGCCGGCCGTGCTCGGTCTGGTTCTCGGTCCGATGGTTGAGCGGTCGTTGCGACAGGCGCTCACGATGTCGCATGGTTCGTTGGATATCTTTTTCACCAGTCCCATCTCGGCAATCCTGATTGTGATTGCGATGCTTTCGCTCTTTACGCCCGTCGTGCGTTCCATCTGGCGCAGAGCGGGCGCGCCGGTTATGCAAACGTAAAGTCAAATGTGGAGAAAACAGTGGCGATCATAAATCCCGATCTGTGTAACGGCTGCAAAGTTTGCTTGATGTATTGTCCGCTCGGCGTCATTCGCATGGATGGCGAAAAGGCGGTGATTGATCAAGAGAACTGTGTCGAGTGCTACGTCTGCTCGCGCAACCGGGTGTGCGCGAAAGGCGCGATTTCACCCGCGGAAATCAACACGAAAGGACGCACGCTGCGCCACTTTCTCAGCGACCCGACCGAAACCAAAGCGGCGACCGGCGTCCCCGGACGCGGCACCGAAGAGAGCAAGACGAATGATGTGACGGGCCGGGTGAAGCAAGGGCACTTGGGGATTTGCATTGACATGGGCCGGCCCGGCGTCGGCGTTTGGATACGCGATGCCGAAAAAGTTGCGATGGCGCTCGCGCAAGCTGGGCTGAACTTTGAAGAGGCCAGCCCGCTCACCGCAATCCTCAAGGACCGGCGCACGGGCGAGATCATAGACGAGATGCGCAACGAGCGGCTGCTTTCGATCATCGTCGAAGGCACGGTTCCCGAAGCCGATTTTCCGAAAGTGATTGCCGCGCTGCGTGTCGTCGAAAAGGAGATTGATACGGTCTTCTCGCTGGGCGTCATCAGCCGCGTGGACGCGACCGGGCGGGCTCCGTTTCTCACGCAACTGGATGGGCTTGGCTTGCCGATGCCGATGCGCGGCAAGGTCAATACTGGTTTGGGTAGACCCTTTGTGAACGATTGAGGAGCTAAAAGAATATGACACACACATTGCACCGTTCTGGAACTATCGAATCCTTGCGCGCCGATTACGTCTGGCTCATGTACCAAACCAAGGGCGTCAACGATACGAACATCAAGCCCAAGGCGGAAGAATTCATCGCGGCGGCGGAAGCGGTGGGCTGCGAAAATTGGGGCGACGTGAAATCCGGCTCGATTCTGGAACTGGGCGCGGAGACGGTGAAAGCGCGCATCTCGGACAAGAGCCGCCTGCGCGGCGTGTTCACCTCGCGCCAACAGGTCGTCGCTTTTTTGCGCGACATCAAAGCGCGCAACGTCGGTTTGTCGGTCGTGATCTCCGGATTATTGGATGAAGTTTTACCCGCGTGCGCTGAAGCCGAGGTGACGCCGCACACCGTCAACTATTCATTTGGCGTCTGGGGTAAGCAGGAACTTTTGCCCGGAGATGACGTGCTGGCGATGACGACGATGTGCGGTCACCACCAGATCGCGCCGGCTCTGGTCAAGTTCTATCAACAGCGCGTCCGCGAAGGCAAGATGAAACCCGAGCGCGCCGCGCGCAAACTCGCGGCATTCTGCCCGTGCGGAATCTTCAACCACGTGCGAGCAGCGAAGTTGATGGAAGAAAAGCAGTAATCAGTAAACTGAATACTGGATACTGATTACTGAACACTGCTAACTGTTCATTGGAGGTTACTTTGCCACACATCATTCACACGGTCCCGCGCCCCGATCCGCAAATCGTCGCCGCACTCGGCAAGCTGGGAACGGCGACGATTCATGAGGCGCAGGGCCAGAGCGGCGCATTAGCGCACACCATCCGGCCGATTTTCGCAGGGATGAAATGCTGCGGCCCCGCGTGTACCGTCAAATCGCACGGCGGCGACAATCTCATGCTGCACAAGGCGATTGCAGTCGCGCAGCCCGGCGATGTTATTATGCATGACGGCGAGGACTGGTTCGAGTCAAATGTCTGGGGCGAGATCATGACGACGGGCGCGATGGCGCGCGGCATCGCCGGACTCGTGACGAGCGGCGTGGTGCGCGACACGGAAGCCATCCACGCGAAAGGGTTTCCGGTATTTTCGCAAGGCGTCTCGATGAAGTGGTGTACCAAAGCCGCGTTGGGAACCATCAACCACCCGATCATCGTCGCGGGTGTGGCGATCAATCCCGGCGATATTATCGTCGGCGATGACGATGGCGTGGTAGTGATTCCGCTCGCGCGCGCCGCCGAGGTCTTGGAAAAATCGCTCGCGCGCGAAGAGAAGGAGCGCGTGATGATGGCGCAGCTCAAGCAAGGCAAGACCACGGTCGAATTGCTTGGGCTGGACAAGTTGCTGGCGGGAATGGGCCTGACGGAGGAATAGCAGAAACGGGAATCGAGACACAAGCGTGGCTGGCGCTGCAGATCGGCGCAACCCTGGTGCTTGGTTGGGGCGGTTGGTTTTTTGGTTTGCGTCTCCGACTACCTCTGGCGGCGATTCTGGGACCGATGCTCGTGGTCGGCGCGGCGTCCGCAACGGGCATCGTGCAGGTGGAGTTTCCCTTCTGGGTCAAGCTGGGCCTGCAGATTGTCGTCGGCGCATTCCTGGGTTACAGTGTAGACCGCGGCGCGCTCCGCAACATCGGTTCCATGCTCAAACCCATCGCCCTCGCCACCACGTGGATGATCGCGGCGGCCCTGTTGATCGGCTACCTTCTGGCAGTGTTCACGGGCGTGGACCTTACCACGGCGTTTCTAGGCACTAGCCCCGGCGGCATTGCCGAAATGACCGCGATGGCGATGTCGAGTAACGCGAATGTCGCGCTCGTCGCGACGCTCCAGGCCTTTCGCATCATCACCACCGTATTGACGATTCCCTTCCTCGCGCGCGGCGTTGTCAAAGCATGCAACCCGCCGTTAGCCGCTCGAACGATCTTGACGGCAGTGAATTCTGGCTCGACCGAGCGACCCTCCCCGTTGCGTTTCGCCTGGCTTGTCTGGCTCGTGGTCGGCTTGATTGGCGGAACGGTGTTCTTGTACTTGCGCGTGCCGGCAGCCGGTGTGATCGGTTCGATGGTCGCCGTTGCGGTCGTACGCGTCATGGGAGTGAACATCGCGCGCCCGTCCCAGTGGCTGCGAACGGCGGCGCAGGTGGGATTGGGCATCATCATCGGCGTGATGATTGACAATCAAACGCTGCAATACTTACTTGAGCATCTCGTCCTGGTTTTGCTCGTTACCGCGGGGACCGTGTTCAGTGCGTTGGGTTTGTCTGGCGTCGTCCAACGCATGTTGAGGGTTGACCGTCAGACCGCGCTGCTTGCCTGCGCGCCGGGCGGGTTGGTGCAGATGGGGATCGTCGCGGATGAGCTGGGCGCGAATGTTTTCGTCGTCAATGTGTTCCAGTTAACGCGCATGATTTGCGCCGTGCTCGTCCTCCCGCTGCTCGTTCATCTTTTTGCGTAAAGGAATCGGATGGGTGAATCGTCGGAATTGAAAATTGGATTGATCGGATTTGGCGAGGTTGGAGCAACCTTCTCCCGCGGCTGGCGCAACGCTCGTCGCGGTCTCTCGATCTCGGCGTTTGATATCGTCTGGAGCGAGCCACGGCGCGCGCAGGCGCAAGAACTGCAGGTACGAATTGCGCCTTCGGTTGAGGAGTTGGTTGATTCAAGCTCTGTGGTGCTGTGCGCCGTCGTGCCCCAAGCCGCGTGCGACGCGGCGCGTTCCGCCGCGCCGTTTCTCAACGCGCGCCATTTGTACGTGGACCTGACCTCGGTTGGCCCCGCCAAAGCGGGCGACATCGCGGGCATCGTCGGCGCGCAGGGCGCGGCCTTTGCGAAACTGGCTTTGATGGGCGCGGTCGCAGCATTCGGTTACGCGGTGCCCTGCGCGGCATCCGGCAAAGGCGCGGGCCAGCTCGCGGAGCACTTGATCGCGCTGGGAATGAACGTCAAAGTGCTGAACGACGATCCTGCCGCGGCCGCAACTTTGAAGCTGTGCCGTTCTCTATTCCAAAAAGGATTCGTCGCGCTTGCGCTCGAAGCGCTGCGCGTCGCGAAAAAGAATGGGATCGAGCGCGAGGTAATTGCTTCGCTGGCCGAGACCTGGAACGCCGAAAAGTTCGACGCGGCCTTGAATCGCCTGATCTGCTCTTCGGCGGTGCATGCGGCCCGCCGCGCGGCGGAATTGGATGAAGCCATCACGGCATTCGGCGAACTCGACGTAGCGCTGCCGGTCGCGCAAGCGTGTCGCGGCGCGTTTCAGGAATTGATCGAGCTACAAGCCAGTCATAATTTCGAAAAGGCGCCCCAGGATTTGCGGCAGGTGCTCGACGCGTTGGACAAATAGAGCAACCCCCCATTGACAGCAGAGTACGAAGGCGTATAATCACGCTCGTGATCCATTTTCTTGCCGTGATGCGGCGGCGGGGAAACGTTCGATGATGGTTGTCATTGCGCATGATCACGCCAACATGCGACCGCGCCGAACGCAAGCCATTGGTCAAAGAGGCAGATGGAAACGTCTGTCTCTTTTCTTTTCGCCGCCGCGCCACGAGCCTATATCGAGGTGAAAGTAGAGATGTTGCGCGAGTACGCTGTGAACGTGGCCGTGGTGGTAGGATTAGCGATTATCGTATCGCTGTCTTGGGTTGGTTCTCCGGCGAACGCCGGATGGAGCCGGTTCATCGGGTCGGTCGTCTTTTATGCCGGCATCGAAATGATGCTGTGGTTCATAACACACCCATTGATCCAGGAGCGTCGCTTACTCTCCTTCCAGAGGTCGCGTGGCCGTAAGAATTTGCCTCCTGAATAAGACACACTCCCTGGTTCAAAACCCCTCGCCGGGTTTCGAAGGCTAGGAAACGGATAAGCGGATGGGCGCAGCCCATCCGCTTATCCGTTTCCTGGCCGTGTCGAATTACGACCAAATTGAACATTGACGCACGTGTGAAATGGTGGTACTTTGACTCACGAAGACGAAATTATCGTATTCAATTCCTCTCGTACAGTTTAGTCGTACCCTGTGCGATTCTGTCAAACAAAGGGCCGGCAATGCCGCATTCGACCAAGACGATCGGTTCGCTCCAACGTGCGATTGACATCCTCAACCTGTTCGACAGTCAAACCCCTGAATTGGGTACGACCGACATCGCCAAGTCTCTTGGGCTGCACAAGAGCACCGTGGCGAGTCTCATCTATACCCTCGAAGCCAACGGCTATCTCCGCCAAAACCCAAATACTCGAAAATATCGTCTCGGCTTTCGTTTGGTCGAGCGGGCCTCCGCGATGCTTGAGCACGTCGAGATTCGCCAGGTCGCCTATCCATTTTTGCTCGAACTGCGGAACAAGTGGAACGAGACTGTGAATCTCGCGGTGCTTGACGGGCACGAAATCGTCTATGTCGAGCGTTTCTTGGGCACCAAAGCCCTGGGAATGCGCTCCGAGGTTGGCTATCGCGCGCCCGCGCACAGCACCGCGCTGGGGAAAGCGATCCTCGCCTGTTACCCGACGACCTACGCCCAGTCCCTCATCAAACAATTCGGCCTGGCCGCCGTCACGCCCAAGACCATCACCGACCCCGACCAGTTTTGCGCCGAACTCGAAAAAACGCGCGAGCAGGGTTTTTCGGTTGACGACGAAGAGAATGAAATTGGGGGCCGCTGCGTGGCCGTTCCGATTTTCGATCACGCGGGCAAAGCGGTCGCGGCGGTCAGCATTTCCTCGCCGACCGCGCGTTTGCCGCTCGACCAGGTAGGCGAGGCCGGCGCGATGGTGCGCGACACGGCCCGGGCGATCTCGCGTAATCTCGGCTACGTGCCGCGGCCGTTTTAGTTGAAGAAGGAGGCGCCTATCGGACATTGCCAGGCCCCCTGCACGGACATTGACGCAAGCTGGCCGTAGTACCCATTCCATCATTCCTGCGATACGAGGAGGTATCTGATGTCCCTCAAGAAACTGACGCGCCGAGAATTTCTCTGGCTGTCAACCGTCTCCGCAACGAGCGCGATCATCGCGAGTTGCGCGCCCGCGCCCACGCCGGTCCCACCGCCCGCGCCCACGACCGCGCCCGTCGTTCAACCCACCGTCGCGCCGCCGACGGGGGCCCCCGCGGCGACCAAAGCCGCCGCCAAACTCGGCGACACGTTGGTCGGCAAGCTCGAAGGCCCCGCGATCATTCGCGAGACCGCGCAATTCCCCAAGACATTCAAGGAAGCGCCGATGCTCGCCGATCTGGTCAAAGCCGGCAAACTGCCCGAAGTCGCCAAGCGATTGCCCGAATCCGCGGACCTCATGGTCGTCAAGCCGCTCAAAGAGATCGGCAAGTACGGCGGCAACTGGCGCCGTGCCTTCACCGGGCCCGCCGATCACGAGAACGGCAACCGCATCAACTCGGCCGACAAGGTGCTGCACTTTGACTACACCGGCAACAAGATCGTGCCTGCGCTCGCGAAGGATTGGAAAGTCAGCGACGACGGCAAGACCATCACCATCTACTTGCGCAAAGGCGCGAAATGGTCCGACGGCGCGCCGTTCACCGCGAACGATTTCATGTTCTGGTACGAGGATGTCTATCTGAACAAGGCGCTCGTGGCCACGCCTTTCTTTGAATTCCAGATCAACGGCAAAGACGGCGTGATGAAAAAGGTGGACGATTACACCGTCGCCTTTGAGTTCCCGGAAGCGTATCCCTACTTTGTCTACATCCTGGCCGGCAGCACCTCGATGGGCGCGGGCTTTGCGACGCGCGGCGGGTTCCAGACGAACGGCGGCGCTTACTGCCCCGGGCAATATCTCAAGCAGTTCCTGCCCAAGTACTCGTCCGAGGACGCGGCCAACGCCAAGGCCAAAGCCGCCGGGTTCGACAACTGGATCTCGTATTTCAAGAACCGGTACAGTTGGGCCCTCAATCCCGACTGCCCGACGATGACGCCGTGGAAGACCGTCTCGCCGATCAACACGCCCACTTGGGGCATGGAACGCAATCCGTACTTTTGGCAGGTGGACACAGAAGGCAATCAACTGCCGTACATTGACAAACTCACCATGACGCTCGCCGAGAACACCGAGGTCGCCAACCTGCGCGCGATCGCGGGCGAGTACGACAACCAGGAACGGCACATGGCGCTCGCCAAGCTCCCCGTGTTCCTGGAGAACGCGGCGAAAGGCAACTACACCGTTCACCTCGACCCCGCGTTCAACGGCTCGGACGTCGCGCTGCACATGGGCAACGCGTACGAAGGCGATGCCGAGATTTCCAAGTTGATCAAGAACAAGGATTTCCGCCACGCGCTTTCGCTCGGCATTGACCGCGACCAACTCAACGAAGCGTTCTGGCTCGGCGTCGGCGTTCCGGGTTCGACCGCTCCATCGCCTGACACCATCTACAGCCCCGGCGCAGAATGGAACAAAAAGTGGGCGACGCTCGATCTCAAGCAAGCCAACGATCTGCTCGACAAACTGGGCCTGGACAAAAAGGACGGCGAAGGTTTCCGCCTGCGCGCCGATGGCAAGGGCCGCTTGCGCCTCGAAATGATCACCGTCGGCGGCGCGTTCGTGCCGTACACGCAGATCGGCGAAATGATCAAGCAGCACTGGAAAAAGATCGGCATTGACGTGGACGTCAAAGAGACCGAGCGCAACCTCGCGTTTGGCAAGACCGCGAACAACGAGCAGCAGATCATTCTCTGGGCGAACGACGGCTCGGAGATGCTCTATCTCTTTGCGCGCCACGCGCTGCCGGTGGACACGGCGGAAAGCCACATGGGTATGGCGTTTGCCCAGTGGTATGCCAGCGGCGGAACCAAGGGCAAAAAGCCGGACGATCCCGAAATGATTCGCGCCTTCGATCTGTTCCGCAAGGCGTTCGGCCAGAAGGAAGCCGACCAGATCGCCGCGGCCAAGGAAATTTGGAAGATCATCGTCGAACAACAATGGAGCATTGGCACGGTCGGTCAATCGCCGGCGTTCATGGGTGTGCGCCTCGTCAAGAATAACATGGGCAACGTTCCCGAACGACAGGTGAACGCGCAGCACGCCCGCACGCCGTACACCGCCGGTCCGGCAACGTTCTTCTTCAAGTCGTAGAACCCCTACCACCCCCACCCTAACCCTCCCCCGTTCACAAAAACCGTGAACAGGGGAGGGAACTGCTCCCTTCCCCTGTTCGGCGGTTTTCCGAACAGGGGAGGGAACTGCTCCCTTCCCCTGTTCGGCGGTTTTCCGAACGGGGGAAGGGCCGGGGATGGGGGTTAGGGTGGGGGTCGAGGCAATTTCTATGATCGCTTACATCGTTCGTCGTTTTCTGTTAGCCATTCTCACCATTTGGGCCATTACCGTTCTCTCGTTCCTCATCATCCAACTGCCGCCCGGCGATTTCGTGACCGCGTACGCCGCGACGATGTCTTCCGGTGGCGCCGGCATTACGGAAGGTGAGATGCAAGCGCTGCGCGAACAGTACGGCATTGACCAACCCATGTACATTCAATACTTGAAATGGATGGGCTTGATCGCGCAGGGCAACTTTGGCATGGCAATCGAATATACACGCCCGGTGCTCGACGTAATTGGCGACCGGCTCATATTGACGATTGTCATTTCACTCGCCGCTATCGTCTTCACCTGGGTGCTGGCGCTGCCGATCGGGATTTATTCGGCGGTCAAACGCTATTCTTTCCTTGACTATGTTTTCACTTTTGTCGGCTTTATCGGCCTGGCGATTCCCGGCTTTATGCTTGCGCTCATCGTGATGTACATCGGCTTTTCGCAATTCGGTTTGAGCGTGGGTGGGCTGTTTTCGGCGGAATATGCCGAAGCGCCGTGGAGTTGGGAACGCGCGTGGGACCTGATTCAGCACTTGCCCGTTCCGGCGGTTGTGCTCGGCGTCGCAGGCACCGCGCAAATGATTCGCATCATGCGCTCGAATTTGCTGGATGAATTACGCAAGCCCTACGTGATGACGGCGCGCGCGCGTGGGCTGGCCGAGACGCGCGTGATCATGAAGTATCCGGTGCGCGTCGCGCTCAATCCGTTCATTAGCACGATCGGCTATTTGCTGCCCTACGTCGTCTCCGGCAGTATCATCGTCTCGCTCGTATTGAGCTTGCCGACCGTCGGCCCGCTGTTGCTCAAATCGCTGATCGCGCAAGACATGTTCCTCGCCGGGACGATTGTCTTGATGCTGGGCGTGCTCACCGTCATCGGCACGTTCATTTCCGATCTGCTACTGATGTGGGTTGATCCGCGCATTCGCTTGGGGAGACAGTAATGGCGGAAGCGACGCTTGCTCGGCAAGCCGTGACGAAACCGGACGCCGAAGAGAAAATCGCCGTTGCGACGCAATGGCAATTGATGTGGTGGCGCTTTCGCAAGCACCGCCTCGCGATGATCGGCGCGGTGGTGTTGATCGTGTTCTACTTCGTCGTCGCCGCGGTGGACTTTTTGGCCTACGTGGACCCGAACGAGTCGGAAGCGCAGCGTTCGTTGGTCGCGCCCCAGCCGATCCATTGGTTCGACGAAGGCCAGTTCGCGCCCTACGTGTATCCGCTCAAAGGCACGCGCGACCCCAAGACGTTCAAGCGTGTCTACGTGCCCGACGAGACCACCAAGGTTCCCATCCAATTCTTCACGCCGGGATTCGAATACAAGTTTCTGGGCATTTTCAAGACGAACCTTCACCTCATCGGCGTCGCGGGGGCCAAGCCCGAGGAATCGCTTTTCTTGCTGGGCACGGATTTGCAGGGCCGCGACCTGTGGTCACGATTGATCTACGGCTCGCAGACCTCGCTGACGATTGGGTTGGTGAGCGTCGCGCTCAGTTTGTTGTTGGGTGTCATGCTCGGCGGCATTTCCGGCTATTACGGCGGCATCCTCGACACCGTCGTTCAACGCATCATCGAAATCCTGCGCTCGATTCCGACGATCCCGTTATGGATGGGTCTCACCGCCGCGCTGCCAAACGATTGGAGCGTCACGCAAGTTTACTTTGCGATCACGATCATCATCTCTCTGATCGGCTGGACGGAACTCGCGCGCGTGGTGCGCGGCCGCTTTTTATCGCTGCGGCAGGAGGATTTCGTGATGGCCGCGCAGTTGCTGGGTTGCAGCAAAGCCCGCATCATCTTCCGCCACATGGTGCCGTCGTTCATCAGCCACATTATCGCCGCGACTACGCTGGCAATTCCCGCGATGATCATCAGCGAAACCTCGTTGAGTTTTCTCGGTCTCGGCTTGCGTCCGCCCGCGATCAGTTGGGGCGTGCTGCTCCAAGACGCGCAAAACATCCAGGCCCTGGCAATTTCGCCGTGGCTGCTCATCCCGTCCGTCCCGGTCATCATCGCCGTGCTCGCCTTCAACTTTATGGGCGACGGGTTGCGCGACGCGGCGGACCCGTATGGATAGGCGGTCAGCCGCTCGTAGCAGGTACGACCAGGAGTTTGTATGGTAGAGGTCCATTTTCAGCAAGTAGAAAGCAAGGCCCAGAAGGAGCAAGCCGGTACTCTCATTCGTGAATATCTGGATTGGCTGCATGAGCGCGTCAAGCACGATTACGGGATCGCATTCGACGTCAATGCGATGGTCGAATCTGATTTGTCAGACCCACGCAAGTTTCGCCCTCCCGAGGGGCGATTCTATCTCGCCCAGTACGATAACACCATCGCCGGTGTCGGTTGTCTGAAGAAGCTGGCGGAGGGTGTAGGGGAGGTCCAGCGTATGTATGTCCTTCCGGCGTTCCGAGGAAAGGGCATTGGCCGTGCTATCGTTGACCGTCTGGTGGCCGAGGCTCGGCTAATCGGGTATTGCCAACTGAAGCTTGAGAGTTTAGTATTCCTCCACGAGGCGCATTCACTCTACAAATCCGTCGGGTTCCGAGACATCGAAAGATACACTGACAACAGTATGGAAGCCTACCAGGCCAAGGCCCAGCTTGATCGGTACTACTCCATAACAATCTTCATGGAGATGAACCTGTAAGTCCCAAGCGCCGGAGGCGGCCTAACAACGGTTTCCAGCCGGATCGCGTTCCGCTTCGCTTCACGCGAGCGGCTGAAACCTGGCGTTGGGCGGCTTCGCATGAAGAAATACGATAAAACACTGCAAGAAGACTGAGAAGATTTCTAAAAAAGCATGAATAAATCTACCTATAAAAAATATAGCAGAGAAGATCAGAGAGCACTGGCAACCTGGGCTGCAAACTGTGCCGAACGAGTGCTTTCGTTTTTCGAAAAGGCATATCCTAAAGACGACCGACCCCGCAAAGCAATCGAAGTATGCCGAACTTGGGTTCGCACAGGCGTGTTTAGGATGGCTGATATACGCGGGGCTTCTCTTGCGGCTCATGCCGCTGCGCGTGACGCAAAAGAAAATGAGGCCGCTTGTTTTGCCGCGCATGCCGCAGGTCAGGCGGTGGCGACTGCGCATGTTCCTCAACACGCCTACGGTAGCGCTTATTATGCTCTAAAAGCCATCGTGTCAATTGACCCTGCGAATGCCGAGGCGAAAACCGGCAAAGAACGCAGTTGGCAATCACGACGTATTCCAGAAAACTTGAGGGAAGAGATTATGAGAAGAATAATAATTCAGAAAAATGGCAAGCGGGTTATTGTCAAAATACAAAAAGGCGAGGGCTTTTAATCAACGAACAGCATTGTCTTTCTCGTAATCCGTGCTCTTGATCGGGCACGAGTTTCGATCCTGACCGTCGCCCTGACGTATTTTATTGCCGTTGTCGTCGGCATCGTCATGGTACATGCCGGGAATGTATTTGCGATTACCTATCGAGATAATATCGTCTCCACGGCCCAATCCAGTCCGATCATTATCGCATTTCGCCAAAATGATCGCCTCGGAGCCGCTGTTCTTGATTTTGGGGGTAATCTCTTCAGTGCCTTCGGCACTACGCTCGGCGGCTTGGGCGATATTGCGCCGTACCCGATTATTGCCTATCGTGGCTGGATTGGAGGAATTGTCTCCATCAATAGTTCGCATGTTAGCCGATTGGCCGATCCACCGGAAGCTGTGTATTACCTGACTACGCTCGTGTTGCAGTTAATACCTTACACGTTGTCGGGTGGCGCAGGGGTAAATCTGGGTCTAGCGTTTATCAGGCCGAAATCCTGTTATCAGGGAGGAAAATGGCTGGGGATACCGAAAGAAGCCATACGTGACGTCCTTTGGATATATCTCCTCGTAGTCCCGTTATTTCTGCTGGCATCGGTTTGGGAATTCTTCATGCGGTGAAATTATGACGAGTTCCGTGTTTCGGCTCTTGCTTCGAGCGCAAAAGCGCGCGCAGCGTGGCGCGACCATCGAATCGGTCCGTCGCATGTCACGTTGGACCGAGCGTCTGTATTCCGTGCCCAAGGACGTGCGCTGGGACAAGGTAGAGCGCGGCGATCTGAACTACGAATGGCTGACGCCGAAAAACGTTAGCTCGTCTCAAGTGATCTTTCACATTCACGGGGGCGGCTTTGTATTCCCTTTGTACAACCCCATCCGATTTACGACCGCCTATCTGGTTCGATTGGCGGGCACGCGTGCCGTACTCGTAGACTACCATCTAGCGCCCGAGCATCCTTTTCCCACTGCGGTCGAGGACTGTGTCAGGGCCTATCGTTGGCTTCTTGACGAAGAAAAGGTCTCGCCGGAAAAGGTGGTGTTCACGGGCGAGTCGGCGGGCGGCAATCTCGTGCTGACCACACTGTTGGCGTTGCGGGATGCGGGCGACCCGCTGCCGGCCGCCGGCGTGTCCATCTGTCCGGCGCTCGACTTTGAAGGCGGCGGCACTTTTTACACGCAGGACGATCCGATGGCCGATGCCGACTTTGTGATGCGGCAACTGACGGCGTATCGCGGCAACGCCGATCCGCACACGCCGCTGCTCTCGCCCTTGTATGCCGACCTGCGCGGTCTGCCGCCGCTCCTGGTTCAGGTGGGTGAAGCCGAAGTGCTGCGGAGCGGCGCGGAGGCGTTTGCAGCGCGAGCGGAGCAATGCGATGTGCGGGTCACGTTGCAGATTTGGCCGGGCATGTGGCACTTTTGGCACCTCTTTGTGCCCTGGCTGCCCGAGGCGCGGCAGGCCATGATCGAGATTCGCGACTTTATTCGTGCTCCCGAGAAATCTCATGCAAAATGGAAGTAAACCGCTGCTGTCGGTACGCAATCTCAAAGCATATTTCTTCCAGGACGAAGGAACCGTCAAAGCCGTTGACGGCGCGACGTTCGATGTTCACGCGGGCAAGACGCTCGGCATCGTCGGCGAAAGCGGCTGCGGCAAGAGCGTCACCGCGCAGTCTATCTTGCGGATCGTTGACCAGCCCGGGCGCATCGTCGAAGGGGAAATCGTCTTGCGCCGCGCGGATGGTCGCGAAGTGGAATTGACGGGCTTACATCCGGACGGCAAGGAGATTCGCGACATTCGCGGCGCCGACATCGGTTTGGTGTTTCAGGAGCCGATGACCTCGTTCAGCCCGGTTCACACGGTCGGCAGCCAGATCGTCGAAGCCGTACAGTTGCACATGCCGGTCAGCGCGAAAGAAGCGCGCGCGCGCGCGATCGAAGCGCTGCGGAGCGTCGGCATCCCCAAGCCGGAACGCCGCATTGACGAATACGCGTTTGAGCTGAGCGGCGGCTTGCGCCAACGCGCGATGATCGCGGTCGCGCTCTCGTGCAACCCGCGCCTCCTCATCGCCGACGAACCGACGACCGCGCCCGACGTGACAACGCAAGCGCAGATTTTGGATCTGCTGCGCGATTTGCAGAAACAACGCGGCATGGCGATCATGCTCATCACGCATAACCTCGGCGTCATCGCGGAGATGGCCGACGACGTGGTCGTGATGTATCTTGGGCGCGTGGTGGAAGAGGGGCCGGTAGACGATATCTTCCATTCGCCCAAACACCCATACACTCGCGCGTTGCTGACTTCCATTCCGAGCATCGAGTCCGCGCCGCGCGTCAAACTGCCGACGATCACCGGCTCGATTCCGCACCCCTACAATCGCCCGACCGGCTGCCCGTTCTACCCGCGCTGCGAGCAATACATGGCGGGCACCTGCGACAAGAACGAACCGGCGCTGCTGGCGGTGAGCGAAAAGCAAAAGGTGAGTTGTTTTCTTTTCCAAAAATAAACCAGCCACCGAATCACACGGAACCACACAAAAAGAACGAGAGCCATATCTGTGTGCTTCTGTGTGATTCCGTGGCAAAGAACAAATTGCACAATGAATAAAGCCACGAACGGCCAAGTCTTGCTCGATGTGAAAGGACTCCGCAAATACTTTCCCATCCGCCGCGGCGTTCTGCAAAAAGTCGTCGGCAATGTGCGCGCGGTGGACGATGTCACCTTTTACATCAACCAAGGCGAGACGCTCTCGCTGGTCGGCGAAAGCGGGTGCGGCAAAACGACGACCTCGCGCTGCATCCTGCGCGCGCTTGACCCGACCACGGGCACGGTCCTCTTTCGCACCGAAAAGGGCGAATCGGTAGATGTAGCCCAGCTATCCCAACGGCAGTTGCAGCCCTTGCGCCGCCAGATGCAGATGATTTTCCAGGACCCCTTCTCGTCGCTCAACCCGCGCATGACCTTGCTCGACATTGTCGGCGAGCCGCTCTTGGTGCATGGCGAGAAAGACGCGAACAAGCGCACCGAGCGCGTCGCCGAACTGCTGCGCCTCGTCGGCCTGCGGCCCGAATACATGCGGCGATACCCTCACGCGTTTAGCGGCGGGCAGCGCCAACGCATCGGCATCGCCCGCGCGCTCGCGCTCAACCCGCGCCTCGTCGTCGCCGACGAGCCGGTCTCGGCGCTCGACGTTTCGGTCCAAGCGCAGATTCTCAATCTCATGCTGGAATTGCAGGAAAAGTTAGGATTGACGTATCTTTTCGTCGCGCACGATTTGAGCGTGGTCAAGCACATCAGCGAGCGCGTCGCGGTGATGTACGTGGGCCGCATCGTGGAGATGGCGCCGACGACGGAGCTGTTCTATTCGCCGCGCCATCCGTACACGGAAGCGTTAATGTCGTCCGTGCCCAAACCCGACCCGCGCATGCGCTCGGACCGCATCGTCTTGCAGGGCGAAGTGGCCGATCCGGCGAATCCGCCGTCGGGCTGCTACTTTCATCCGCGCTGCCGCTACGCGACCGACATTTGTCGCGCGCAAACGCCGGTCCAAGAAGAAATCACGCCGCGCCATTTCGTCAGTTGCCATCGCGCGAAAGAGATTACGTTGAGAGGTGTGGTGAAGAAATGAAACTCAACACAGCCAAACAAAAAATGCTCGAGGGCAAGCCCGCGTTTGGGTACTCGGCAAAATCAGGATCGCCGGTTGTCGCCGAGTTGCTGGGCCGATCCGGCGTGGATTTCGTTTTGCTCGACGGGCAGCACGGGTCGTGGGGCGCGGAATCTATCGTGCAAGGTATCGCCGCCGTGTGCGCGACTCCGGCGATGCCCTTCGCGCGCGTCATTCACAACACCTACGCTGAGATCGCGCGCTTGCTCGACGCGGGCGTGCTGGGCATCGTCGTGCCGATGGTGGACACAGTGGAGGACGCGCGCGCCGTAGCCGCCGCGTGCCGCTATCCGCCGGTCGGCGAGCGCTCGTTCGGTTGGGGCCGTGCGGTCAACTACGGCGATGACTACTCCGATTGGATCGGCGAGCAGCTCTTCGTCGCCGTGCAAATCGAGAGCGTGCAAGCCGTCGAGAATTGCGAAGCCATCATGGCCGTGCCGGGGATTGACGGCTGCATGACCGGGCCGGCCGACCTCGCGCTTTCGATGGGTTTTCACCCGCGGGAGGCGATCAATCGCGACGACCACGCGCGCCTGTTGGAACGCATCGCGCAGGCGTGCCGCAACACCGGCAAGATCCCGGGCATTGACACCGGCGTTCCCAATCAAGCGCCGCTGCGGGTCAAACAAGGATTCAGGTTCATCCCGATGGGCGCAGACGTGCGCTTTCTCGCCGCGGCGGCGGCATCTGGGCTGACAATGGCGAAAGACTAGATTGACAATGTCAGATTTGATTCCCGTAGGGGCAGTGCCTTGTGCCTGCCCTGTGCAGGGCGACCACAAGGGTGCGCCCCTACGAGCCGTAAAACGCAATCAAGAACGCCCTTTACGTTTTACGCCACCATCACTCCGACTGTTCCAAGTTGTGCGACAATCTCGCCGTGAATCGGGATGCCTTCTGCCAGATAGCGGTCGCGCGTTTGCCAGCCGCGTTCGCCGGGATAGGTGATGGTCAAGCCGGGTTCCGCCGACGCAAGGTGCGCGAGCAAATCCGCGACGCGCGCGGCGAAGCGCTCTTTATCAACAAAGGATTGAATGTCCAGCGCGAGAAAGAACTTGGTCGAGTTCGGGTCGAGGCCGGTTGAATCGGCTTGAGCGATTTCGCCGGAGAGGAACCCGCCCGCGAGCGCGGCGGTCAACAGTTCCATCATAAACGCCAGACCGGAACCCTTGTGCTCGCCAAAGGGAACCAGCCGGCCGCTCGACAAGATCGCCGCGGGATCGTCGGTCGGTTGGCCCGAGGCGTCCAGGCCCCAATTCGATGGGACTTTTTTGCCCTCGCGCAGATATGTGCCGACTTTGCCGACCGCGGCCTGGCTCATCGCCATATCGAGAACGATCGGGTCCGGGTTTTTCGGCACGGCAATCGCCAATGGGTTGTTGCCGAGCAAGGGACGCGATGAACCAAATGCCAGCATGTTCGTGATCGCGTTCGTCGTGCAGATGCCAATCATTCCGGCGCGCGCGGCCCGGTACGCGTACGCGTGGGCGCGGCCCCAATGCGTAACGCGAGTCGCGAGACAAACGCCCACGCCAAAATCGCGCGCGCGGTCAACGGCCATCTGCATCGCGCGCGTGGAGACGAAGCGCCCCGGCCCATTGTCGCCGTCGAGGACACACGTCGCGGCGCGCTCGCGCAAGATGGTGAGGCGCGGGTTCCGGCTGGCGCGTCCTTCGCGAATCCCTCGGATCAGCCCGGGCAACATGCGGACGCCGTGCGACGGCACGCCGAGCAGGTCGCTTTCCGCCATCACCTCGGCTTCAACATCACGGATCGGAGAGGGTACGCCCTCGTCGGCGAGCGCGTCACGGATAAGGGCGATCAATGTTTCGTGCTTGACTCTGATTTCGTCAGCCATGAGGACTCCTTGGCTTGATTATACTCACTTTCGCTTTCGAGGAAACACCATGAGACTCGTTACCTTCCGTCATCGCGATGAGACCCACATCGGCGCGCTGATCACACACGATGAGCGCCGCGCCGTTTTCGATTTCAATGCCGCGCAGCCGCATCTGCCCGACGAGATGATCGCGTTCCTGAAACTCGGCGTGCTGCCGAGCGTGCACGAGCGCTATTTCATACCCGAGAGTGACGTGACGCTGCTAGCGCCGGTGCCGCGGCCGGGCAAGATCATTTGCGTTGGGCACAACTATCACGGGCACACCGGCGCGACGCCGCCCGCTTACCCGGACATCTTTGCCAAGTTCGCAAATGTCGTCATCGGGCCGCATCAGCCGATTGTCTGTCCGCGTGTGCCCGTCAACTTGGACTATGAAGGCGAGCTGGCGGTCGTGATCGGCAAACGAGCGCGGTACGTGCCGGAAGACCGCGCGCTCGAGTACGTGGCCGGTTACACGATCTTCAACGACGTGACCGCGCGCGATTATCAAAATCGCACGAGCCAATGGACGCTCGGCAAGTCGTTTGATACGTTTGGGCCGATGGGGCCGGTTCTCGTCACCGCGGACGAAATCCCCGATCCGGGGCACTTGGAATTGTCGCTCACGGTCAACGGCGAAGAGCGCCAGCGCTCGAATACGTGCAACTTGATATTCTCGATTCCGTTCTTGATTTCGTATCTCAGCCAGGCGATCACGCTCGAACCGGGCGACGTGATTTCGACCGGCACGCCCAGCGGCACCGGCGCGTCGCTCAAACCGCCGGTCTTTATGCAGCCCGGCGACGTAGTCAGCGTGCGCATCGAAAAAATCGGCGAGTTGATAAACATAGTGACGTGTGACGGGTGACATGTGACAAGGGATGTCTTACGTTTCACGTTTTACGTTTTACTTCACTTGTCACTCGTCACCCGTCACTTGTCACATTCTCAAGGAGGATCGTATGTCGTACTTTGAAACGGTACCGAGCGGGCCGGGGTTGAATCGTTTGCCCTCGAACCCGTTCAAGCTGCTCGACCTGAATTACCTCGTCCTCGCCGATGGCGAGAAATGCGAGGGCGCGACCGGCGACCGCGAATTCCTCGCGGTGGTCCTCGGCGGCAAGGGGACGTTTGTCGTCGGCGACCGCGCGTTTGAAAACGTCGGCGGGCGCGCGAACGTTTTTTCCGGCAAGCCGCATTCGGTGTACCTGCCCTGCGAGTCGCGTTACAGCATCGCCGCGCAAGGGGCCCTGCAAGTGATCCTCGTCAGCGCGCCCAGCGATTTAAGGACCGCGCCGTACGTCATCGGGCCGGAACGTGTGGCAACCGGCGTCTGGGGCGCGGCGAATTTCTCGCGCAACTATCACCAAATCCTCACGCTCGCCGGCCAATCCGATTTGCCCGCCAAGCGCCTCATCGTCGGCGAGACGTTTACGCCGTCGGGTAACTGGAGCACGTTCCCGCCGCATCGCCATGAAAAAGACGATTTGCCGCGCGAGGCATATCACGAGGAAATCTACTTTTTCAAGGTCAGCCCGCCGGATGGGTTTGGGATGACGCGCTATTACAACGCCGAGGTAGACACCGGCTACATCATCCGCGACAACACCGTCCTGATGGCGCCCAACGGCTTTCACACCGTCGTCAGCGCGCCGGGCTATACCACCTACTACTTGTGGGCGCTCGCCGGCAATCACCGCATCCAGGCCACCGCCGACGACCCCGCGTACGCGTGGGTGGGGAAAACCGTGCCGATGCTCAAGCAACTTGGACACTAGAAGTGACGAGTGACGAGTGTCGGGTGACAAGGGAAGTAAAACGTGAAACGTAAAACGTGAAACGTAAAGCGCAGGATGTGATGGCGCCTTTTACGTTTTACGATTTACGTTTTATTGCACCTCAAGGAGACAATCAATGATTCTGGATAGTTTTCGTTTGGACGGCCGCGTCGCCCTGGTGACGGGCGCGGCGATGGGGTTGGGGCAGGGGTATGCGCTGGCGCTGGCGGAAGCGGGCGCGGATATTGTCGGGCTTGATCGCTGCAACAGCGACGAGACCGGCAAACTGGTGACGCAGCGCGGGCGGCGCTACAGCCAGATTTGCGCCGATCTGCGCGAAGCGTCGGTGGACGACCTGAACCAGATGGTCGGGCGCGTCAAGACCGAGTTCGGCCGGCTGGATATTCTCGTGAACAATGCGGGGATCATTCGCCGCGCGCCCGCGTTCGAGTTTGGCGAGAAGGACTGGGACGACGTTTTGCACATCAACCTAAAGTCGGTGTTCTTTCTCGCGCAGGCCGCGGGGCGTGTGATGAAGGAGCAGGGCGGGGGCAAGATCATCAACATCGCTTCGATGCTCTCGTTCCAGGGCGGCATTCTCGTGCCGTCGTATGCGGCGGCCAAGAGCGGCGTGGCCGGCATCACGCGCTCGCTCGCCAACGAGTGGGCGAAATACAACATCAACGTGAACGCGATCGCGCCGGGCTACATGGCGACCGAGAACACCGCGCCGATTCGCGCCGATGCCGCGCGCAACCAGTCCATCCTCGACCGAATTCCCGCGGGCCGCTGGGGCACGCCGGACGATCTGCGCGGCATCGTCGTGTTCCTCGCGTCGGCGGCGTCCGACTATATGCACGGTGCGATTGTCTGCGTGGACGGCGGCTGGCTCACACGGTAGATGGAAATGGGACGCGGACGAACGCGGACGAGCGCGGATTCTTTTCTTTTTTTCCGCGTTAATCCGCGCTCGTCCGCGTCCCATTCTGAAGGAAGCAACATGCGGATAGACATGCACGCGCATTACATGCCGCCTGCGCTGGCGCAGGACCGGGAATTCTTTGCGCGCGAACCATATTGGGAATACTTGATCCAGCCGGGGTCGAGCAAATCCGTGCAAGGGTGGGCGATGCCCGAGCGTATGATCGCGGATATGGACCGCGCGGGGATAGACAAGATCGTGCTCCAGGGCGAGTATTTTTTGCAGCACGAGTCGGCGGTCTGGCGCAACGATCAGGTGCTCGAAATCGTCAAGCGCTACCCGGACCGCGTGCTGGCGTTCGCCGCGCTCCAGCCCAAAGCGGGCGCGCCGGCGCTCGTCTTGCGCTCCGCTATCCCGAACTGAAATTGATTCTCGCGCATTGGGGCGGCGGGCTGTTCTTCTACGAGATGATGCCCGAGGTGCGGAAAACGCTCCGCAACGTGTGGTACGATACCGCGGCATCGCCGCTCGTCTTTCCCACCGAGACGATTTTCCGCGTCGCCTTGCAGTGCGTGGACCGCAGCAAGCTCTTGTACGCGTCCGATTATCCGCTGTTGCTCTATCCGCGCGCGCACCGCGAGCCGGACATACTGCCGTTCGTGCGCGAGATCGAAGGGCTGGGGCTGGATGCGGATACGCTGGCGGGCATTATGGGGGAGAACGCCGCGCGGCTGTTGGGTTTGCCGTCGGGCGATTGAAATCGCGGCAACGCATACACAAAGTCGCCCTTCGGCGACTGGGAGTTAGTCCACGAAGGTGGACGTGGTGTGCTTGTCGCCGCGATTTCAATCGCCCCCTGCGGCGCCGGCTGGGGTAGGAATTGAATGAGGCGGTGAGAGAGCGATGGTTTCCGTAGGGGCGTACCCTTGTGGTCGCCCAGATTGGGGCGTACCCTTGTGGTCGCCCAGATTGGGCGGGGACACGCCCCCCCCGGCCGGGGGCGACCACAAGGGTACGCCCCTACAAATTTGACAAGAAACTGAAAATGCGTATACTAGCCGTCGTACGGAACAGCGATTTCTGAATCTAGCGAGCACCTAGGGCCAGAACGTAGCGCCCAGGTGCTTTTCTTTTTGCAGAGACGTGATCCGTAAGTTTATTCCCAGAAGGAGCCAAAAGAATGGCTGATCGAGTGACCGGTACGGTCAAATGGTTTAACGCGGCGAAGGGCTATGGCTTTATCGCCCACGACGGTGGCAAGGACCTCTTCGTCCACTTTTCCGAGATTCAGGATGCGGGCAGTGGCTATCGCTCCCTGAACGAAGGCGACGCGGTGGAATTCACCGTGGGCACTAGCCCCAAAGGCCCGCAGGCGACCAACGTCGTCAAGCTCTAAGAGCAATGTAGGGCAAATTGCTCCCCTCTATTTCACTTCGGGGATCTTCGACAATTTGTCCTACACAGGGTTCACGATTCAACTGCTATTATTTGTCAGAGTAGGTTTACTATTCGCAAGTTAACGAGCGGCAAGTTGTGAGTCCATGACAAAACCCGTCTTCTTCAAGAAGACGGGTTTCTTCTAATCAGGAACCGTGAAATAAAACGTCGCGCCGCAGTCTACCTGCGCATCGGCGCAGACGCGGCCGCCGTGCCGCCGGATGATGCGCTCGACGATCGCCAACCCCACGCCCGTTCCCTCGTAGTCCTCTTGGGCGTGCAAGCGTTGGAAAACCCCAAAGAGTTTCTCGGCCTGCTCCGAATCAAAGCCGACGCCGTTGTCGCGCACAAAGTAGACCAACTCCCCTTCTTCGCTCACGTGTGAACTAATCTCAATTCGCGCGACCTCGCGCTGGCGGGTAAACTTGAGCGCGTTCGAGAGCAGGTTGACGAGCACTTGCTTCAACAGCAGCGGGTCCGCGCGGCACGGTGGCAAATCGCCGATCACAATCTCGACGCGGCGGTCTTGCTGCTGCGCGGCCAAGTCGCCCAGCGCTTGCTGCGTCAGTTGAATCAAGTCCACCGTTTGCTTCCGCAGCGGCTGGCGAATAAAGCGCGAAAAACTCAGCAGCCCCTCGACCAGTTGGTTCATCTCCTTGCTGTTGTTGCGAATCAGCTCCACGAATTGCCGGCCATCGGAAGGCAAGTCGCTGGCGTACTCGTCGAGCACGATGTTGGCAAAGCCATGGATGCTCGCCAGCGGCGTCCGCAGGTCGTGCGAAACGGAGTAGGAAAAGGATTCCAGTTCCTTGTTGGCGATCTCCAGCTCGATCGCGCGGCGTTCCAGGTCGCGGTTCAGCATCTGGACGTGTTCTTCGGCGCGTTTGCGCTCCGTAATGTCGCGCCAGGTGGCGATCGCGCCGGTGATCTTGCCGTCCGGGTCGCGAATTGGCCCCGCGCTGGAGAGGATGTTGAGTTCCGAGCCGTCGGGCCGGCGCAGCACCATCTCGTGATTCAGGGCCACTTCGCCGTGCCGGATGGCGCGCACCAGCGGTACGTTCCCGAAGGGGACCGGCGTGCCGTGGTCGGGTAAGAAAAGGTTTTGCCGGAATGGATGCGTGGGCCCGGGCACGCCCAAAAATTCGGCCAGCCCGCGGCCGGTCATCTGCTCTGCATACCGGCTCACCGTCCGGATGTTGACCTCCGGCGCGCTGGCGACGATGAGGACCTCGGGCGCGTGCAGCATCAGCGATTCGAGGATATCGCGCCCGGTCTGCGCCTCGTCACGCGCCACCTTTTCCTCGGCAAGCGATTCTTCAAGTCGAATATTTACCTGCTCAAGCTCTGCGGCCTGCTGCTCGAGGTTTCGCTTGGCGAGGACAAGTTCGTCGTTGGCGACCTGGAGTTCTTCGTTGGCGACCTGGAGTTCTTCGGTCTGCTGCTCGAGGTTGACATTCGCGACTTTAAGTTCAGCCGCTTTCGTTTGCAGGTCTTGGTTGAGTTTCCGGATGTGCTCTTCGGCGTGCTTGCGGTCGGTGATGTCGCGCGCGTAGAGGTTGACGTAGCCGGCGCTGGCGACGGGCGCAACGAAGAACAAATAGCAGCGGTCTTGAACGTCAACGTCCATCGTTTGGGGCTGTTGACACGCGTGGGCGGCTGCGATCACCTCGCGCCAATACGCCGGCGCGTAACTGCCGACCGCGCAATCCCAGTACGCAAGGACCGACGCGCTCGCCGGGTTCGCGTAAAGAATGGTCCCATCGGAACTGAGCCGCAAGACCGGCGCGGGGTTCTCGGCGGGGAACCTCGCCAACCACTCGATTTGCTCTGCGGCGCGCTTGCGTTCGGTGATGTCGCGCGCGACGGAGACGTAACCCGTGACCTTGCCAGAGTCGTCGCGCACAGCCACATTCGTGGATTCATTCCAGATCGGATGTCCATCCTTGTGATACGTGAGCAGTTGGAGGGGATGGGCGATTCCCTGCTGCATTGCCTTTAATGCTTCAGCGCGCTGCTCGTCCGTGAACTCGCTGCGCACAACTTCACTCGCCGGTTTGCCAAGGACTTGATCTTGCGTCCAGCCGTACATTCGCTCTGCGGCAGGATTCCAACTGGTGATTCTTCGTTCCGGGTCTGTGGCGATAATGGCGTCGTTGATATTGGCAAGCAGATGGGCCTGATAAGCCAAACGCTCCTCGGCGCGCTTGCGCTCGGTGATGTCGGCGTGCATTGAGAGATTGGCAATGTGCCGCCCTTGTCCATCGTGCAGGGGCGAGACGCTCACGAGCGTCCAAAGCTCCGCGCCGTCCTTGCGCCGGAACCGAAGCTCCTTGGATATTTTGGCGCCTTTTTCTAGTTCCGCTCTCGTCTGCGGGACCTCGCGTTTCTGGTCCTCGTGCAGGAATTCGGCGCCAACTCGGCTCTGCAGTTCTTCTCGGCTATAACCGAGCATGTCCGCCATTCTCTGGTTCACGAAGAGCGTCTTGCCGTCCGGCTGAGCCGTCCAGATGCCCTCGGTGGCGGTCTCGACGATCGTGCGATATTTCTCCTCGCTTTCGCGCAGCGCCTGCTCGGCTTTTTTGCGCTCGGCGATCTCGCGCTCTAGCTCGGTTTTGGAAGCGGTGACCGTTTTCAGATTGGCGGTCATGCGGTTGAACGCCAGCGACAGTTCGCCGATTTCGTCCGTGCGCTTGACCGGGATGGCATGGTCCAAATCGCCGGAGCCGATGACTTGCGTCCCCGCGTGGAGATCGGCCATCCCGCGCAAGATGCGCCGAAAAGTGAGCGTGTAGTTGGTCAGCAGCAACAGCCCAAACACCAGGATCAGCCCGAGGTTGAGCATCTCGGTCAATTGGCGCAGTTGATCTTCCTGCTCGCGCAGCATCCAGGTCAACCGGCCGGCATCGAAGATCATGCCCTGGTTTTGCACTTCCATGCGGCTCCACGAAACCTGCATGGCATCCGCGCTCAGCGCCGCGCTCGGAACCGGCGCGGCTTCGACGGCCGCGCGCACCTCGTCGAAGACGGCTTTCAGCCGCTGCCGATTCGTCTTGATATTGTTCGCGAGAACCTGCTGTTCCGGCGTTTCCACGTTCAGTCTTGCCAGAGTGTTGGAAAACGCATTGAATTTGGATTCCCACCGGCTGGCCTGCTGGCTTTCACGGTATAGCAAATAATCGTTCGCCAGGTAACCGAGTTCGAAGGCCTGGCTCTCGATCTCGCCCGCCAGCAGTTCCTGCTTGTGCGTTTCCTGCACGCGGAGATTGGCGTAAAGCGCCGACAGAGAAGCGATGACGAAGATGACGCCAAACACGACCGTGCTGATAATAAACTGGGTTCTAATCTTCATCGTCTACCCGCCTAACGAATAATGCTCACGGACTCGGGTTTGACGGCCTGCAAGCCGTCTAGATAAATATAGCGCATGAAATCGGGTATCGTCTTTTCGGCGGTCAGGTTGTTGACGATCATCCACTGCGCTTCGTCTTTCATGGCGATCACGAGCGATTGGTCCAGGGACAGCGCAAACTGATTCTCACCCCAGAGAGCAGCCATCGTCGCATCGTCGTAATTCAACCGTTTTTGGACGATGGCTTGTGCGGAGGCCGGATTCTTGGTGATATACTCCGCCGCCTGAGCGAGCGCTTTCAGGAGCCGCCTGATCGCCTCAGGATGACGGGTGGCCCAGTCGTTCGTGCTAGCCATTACGATATAGGTGATCTGGTCCTTCCTGGATGTCCAGACGAGTCTATTATTGCCCAATCGTTTTTCGGCTTGGTCGAGATAGATTTTGGTGACGAGGATCGCGTCGACGCGACCGTCGGCGAGGGCATTCACCCGCTGGTCCGGGACAAGGTTTATCAGGATGACGTCCTGCAAACGCATGCCTTCCAGGTTCAGAAACCGACCTAGATGGAACTCGCCGACGGCGCCCCTGGTAAGACCGACCTTTTTCCCTCTAAGGTCTGAGATTTTTTCAATACCCCGGTCTTTACGTGCAATCACGTAAGTCGCCTGGTTCTTGTCAATCACTCCGAGCACACCGATGTTTTCTTTCTTGAACGCTTCGATGACGATGTTGTACTCGGACGTTAGCGCGATGTCATATTGACCATTCTTCATCGCATCTACGGCATTCTGCGACGCATCATAGTATTGTGCTGTGACGTTAAGGCCATTGCCGGTAAACAAGCCCCGGTCTTCGGCAACGTAGATCAAGGCATGAGTGATTGACAGCGGCATTCCCAAGGTGATCGTCTCGGGTGGACCCGAATAGGTGGGCGCGGAATTCGCGAAATACCATACGCCGAATCCCACCAGCGCTATCACGACGATGACCGCAATGACGACGATTGGTTTTTTCATGCGTACTCCTGCTCGGATGTCGCGTAGGGCGCGACCCTTGTGGTCGCACGCCATGGGGGCAGGTCGCCCGCCATGGGGGCAGGCACAAGGCACTGCCCCTACACACATTACCGAATGATGTTCGCCCGCCATGGGGGCAGGCACAAGGCACTGCCCCTACGCACATTACCGAATAATGTTCGCCCGCCATGGGGGCAGGCACAAGGCACTGCCCCTACGCACATTACCGAATGATGTTCACCGCTCCGGGCTTGACCGCTTTGAGCGCATCCACGTAAACATAGTCCGTGAAATCGGGCACGCGCTTTTCGGCGGTCAGGTTGTTGGCGATCAGCCAGCGCGCCTCGTCTTCCATTGCCGCGATCAGCGAGCGATCCAGCGCCAGCGCGTATTGGTTCTCCGACCAAACGGAATCCATAAACGCCGCATCGTAATTCATGCGCTTTTGCACGATCGCTTTGGCTTCCGCTGGACGATTGATGGTAAACTGCTCCGCCTGGACAATCGCTATCAGAGACCGCTTGAGCAATTCCGAGTGGGCGGCAATCCAGTCGTTGCGAGCCACGGATGCCGCGTAGGCCGCCTGCCCGCTCTGCACCTGGAAGAAGGTGCCTTGCTCTGCCCATTGCTGCCGCAACTGATGGGCAAACGGATTCCAGACGACGACTCCGTCCACCGTGCCGCCGTTTAGAGCGTCCATCGCCGCCGGCGGCGCCGTCTCGACGAGCGTCACGTCCTGGATTTTCAAACCTTGCAACTCGAGAAACCGGCCCAGATAAAATTCGGCCATCGTTTGGCGCGGCAAGCCGATCTTCTTGCCCCGCAAGTCAGCCGGCGTCTGAATGCCGCGATCTTTGCGCCCGATCAGATAGGCATACTGCACCTTGGCAAGCGTCGCGTACATGCTGACTGGCTTCTGCTGAAACACCGCATTGACAAATGGGACTTCGGAGACTCCGGCAATGTCTACCTCGTTGTTGAGCAGCGCCTGGATGGCTGTCGCGCCGGTGTCGTAGGGTCTGTGGACGATCACGACTCCGTTCGCCGCGAAAAAACCCTGCGCTTCCGCAATATACACGAGTCCGGCGGCCTCGGTTGGCGCATAGCCCAGCACCAGCATCTCCGGCGTCCCCAAATAGGGTGCCTGGGAATTCGAGAAATACCATTGGCTCGATCCCACCAGCGCTATCACAATGAGTGCGATGACAGCAACCGTTTTTTTCATGTGCGCACCCTCTTTCAGACCTTCGAGGTCTTGGAGACCTCGAAGGTCTTTGTCCGCTCACCGGATGATGTTCATCGCGTTCGGCTTGACCGCCTCAAGACCCGCAAAGTAAATGTAATTGACGAAATCCGGTATCGTCTTTTCAGGGGTCAAGTTGTTTTTGATCATCCACCGCGCTTCGTCTTGCATCGCGGCGACGAGCGACTGGTCGAGCGAAAGTGAAAAGTGGTGTTCAGGCCAGACGAGGTCAAGATAAGCCGCCTCGTACTCGAGCCGTTTTTGAACGATGGCTTTGGCGTCATTCGGATTGCGGACAAGATATTCCTCCGCTTCGGCGAGTGACTTGAGAAACCGAGTAACGAGGTCCGGATGCTTGGCTATCCAGGCGTCGGTACCGACAACATTCCAATAAAATAGTTGGCTGCTCTGCACAGGCCAGATAGCGGTTCGGTCGCCTAGCAGATTCCGAATTTCTTGGGCATAGGGTTGCCTAACGACGGCAGCCGCGACGTCCCCGTTCGTAATCGGCTCCACCGATTGCGAGTCCCTTACATCAACGAGACTCACTTGCTGCGCGCTCATCCCGTGCAATTCGAGAAATCGAGCCAAGTGGAACTCCGCAATAGTTCCTTTGGGCAGACTTATCTTTTTCCCCTTAAGGTCCGAGATGCTCTGAATACCCTGGTCGGTTCGGCCAATCAGATAGCCGGTCTGAGATCGGGCGATGGTTCCCATATTGCGGACTGGCTCCCCCGCAAATGCCTCTATGAC
The DNA here is from genome assembly GCA_016208315.1 of Chloroflexota bacterium. Lineage (GTDB taxonomy): Bacteria > Chloroflexota > Anaerolineae > UBA4142 > UBA4142 > JACQYF01. The sequence goes on from JACQYF010000179.1 coordinate 30,915, forward strand.
AATGACCATCTCTGTGGCAGCAGCCAAGTCTACCGCGTTTTTCAGCATTCCATCCACCGCGGCTCTTCCCGAATCGTAATATTTCAAGGTTACGGTGAGACCCCCGGGGGCGAACAAGTTCCGCTCCTCGGCGATGTAGAGGAGTGTGTTCAATTCCTGAGCGGTCGTTCCAATCGTGATGGATGCGGTCTTGCCCGCGCGGCTTTGCTGTGAGTCCTGGAAAGACCATAATCCCACTCCCACCATCGCTATGACGACGATGAGTATGATGGCGACAACGGCTTTTTGCATGCGCGTACCCTCTCGCAGACCTTCGAGGTCTTGGAGACCTCGAAGGTCTTTGTCGGCTCAGCGGATAATATTCACCGCTTCGGGCTTGACTTGCTTGAGACTATCCTCGTAAATATAGTCCAGAAAGTTGGGCATTTGGTTTTCGGCGGTCAGGTCGTTCTTGATCATCCAACGCGCCTCGTCTTCCATCGCGGCAATGAGTGATTGATCGAGCGAAAGGGAAAACTGGTTTTGAGACCAAACGGTTTCCATATACGCGGCATCCAGGTTTAGGGATTGTTGCACGACGGCCTTCGCTTGGGCCGGATTACGAACATATTCTTCGGCCTGCGCCAACGCCCTCAGGAACTTGGTCACCAGTTCGGGATGCTTGTTGATCCACGCCTCGGTGGCAATCACCTGGGCAAAAAGGGGCCGGCTGCTCTGCGCCGACAAGATCGTCGCGTTCGCGCCCAGCCGCTCTTTGGCCGAATTCGCATACGGTTGAGCCGTCGCAATCGCATCAATGTCGCCGCGTACCACCGCTTCCACCCAGTCGGCGGGCGCGGTCACATCCACCAGGATCACGTCCTTGAGAGTCAGGCCATTCAATTCGAGATACCGTCCGAGAAAAAACTCGGCAATCGTCCTCGCCGTCGTTCCAACTCTTTTCCCTTTGAGGTCGGCGGCCTTCTCAACTCCCCGGTCTTTGCGTCCGACAACATAGATGAACTCGCTCTTGGCGATGCTGGCCACCGTGCGAATTTTCGTGTTCTGGAACGCCCTGCCGACCAGCGGAAACTCGGTGGGCCCTACCACCAGGTCGGCTTCGCCGTTCACCACGCCGTCCAACGAGCCGACTCCGGTATCGTACTTGCGTAGGGTGATTGCGAGCGAGTTCCGGCTGAAAAACTGTTGCTCTTGAGCAATCCAGACGAGCGCGGTAGACTCAAACGGCGACCACGCCACGGCGATTGAATCCATTCGTGCGGCGCCGGACGAACAACCCGATGCGGACGAGAGCACGGCGAGCGCCGCTAAACTTGCGATTAGGTTCCTCTGCATTATTCCTCAACTTACCGAATGACATTCACCGCTTCGGGCTTGACCGCTTTGAGTCCATCCAAGTAGATATAGTCCAGAAAGTTGGGCATTTGCTTTTCAGCCGTCAGATTGTTCTTGATCATCCACCGCGCCTCGTCCTCCATCGCGACGATGAGCGATTGGTCGAGCGACAGATCGAACTGGTTTTGCGACCAGACCGCGCGTACATACGCATTGTCAAGGTTCAGCCATTTTTGCACGATCGCCTGGGCTTGGGCCGGGTTACGGATGATGAATTCTTCGGCTTGGGCGAGGGCCGTCTGCAGCCGGCGGACCCGCTCGGGCTGCTCGGCGATCCAGCGACTGTTGGCGACCAGGATGGCGTACAACGGCTGGCTGCTTTGGGCCGGCCACACGTTGGCATTCGCATTCAATTGGTTTTGGACGGCCATGACGTAGGGCGGCCTGGAGATGATCGCGTCCAGCTCGCCGTCAAGCAGGACGCGCTCAGACTGCGAATAATCCATATTGACCGGCGTGATGGACCCGGGCGCAAGGCCGTGCAGATCAAGCAGCCGCCCGAGATAAAACTCGGCAATCGTATTTTGAACGACGCCGACCTTCTTGCCCTTGAGGTCCGAAATCCTTTCAATCCCCCGGTCTTTGCGGCCGACGAGAAAAAAATAATCCGATTTGGCGATACTGGCGATGGCGCGAATCGGCGCCTTATTGAACGCCTTGCCGACCAGCGCATATTCGGCCGGCACCGCGATGTCTACCTCTCCATTCACCAGCCCGTTGAGCGCCGCGGCGCCCGTCGCATATTCCCGGATGGTCAGGTGAATGCGATTAGCGTTGAACAGGCCCTCGCGCTCGGCGACGTAGATCAAAGCCGATGATTCGAGCGGCGCGGTGCCGATGGTGAGCGGCTGGGGCGGTCCGACAATTGCCGGGGAAATCAACCCGTACCATGCGCCCCATCCCGCCAACACCGCCGCGAGGATGACTCCGACCGCGACTGCGGCTCGCTGCATGCCTTCACTCCTAACCGGCGTTAGTCTGCGTCGAAAAAGTACGACTCGACCTCCGGACTGGCGACCCGCTGCCCCCCGTTGACCGAACGGATCGCGTCGATCAGGTCCGCGCGCCCGCTGTTCTTGATCAGGTAGCCGTGCGCGCCGCAATCCGCGGCGCGCCGGACCGACTTTTCGTCGGTGCGCATCGAGAGAATGATGATGCGGGCCGCGCTGCCGTCCTGCGTCAATTGGCAAGTGGCCTGCAGCCCATCCAGGCGGGGCATTTCAATATCCATCAAGATCACGTCCGGCTGTAAATGCGCCGCGCGTTCGATCGCCTCTTTCCCGTCGCGCGCCTCGCCCACGACCTTGATCTCGGGCGCCTTCATCAGCAAGGCGCACACGCCCTGACGCATCAGCATGTGGTCGTCTACGATCAGCACTCGAATCATGAACTCTCCAATTATGAAACCGTAAAGTAAAACGTCGCGCCGTGGTCTACCTCGGATTCGGACCAGACGCGTCCGCCGTGATGCCGGACAATGCTTTCGACCACGGCCAGCCCCAGGCCCACGCCCTCGTACTCCTCCGCATGGTGAAAGCGCTGGAACGCTCGAAAGATGCGGTCGGCGTACTCCTTCGCAAAGCCCACGCCGTTGTCGCGGACGAAATAGATGTTGGAAGTTGGACTCGATTCGTCCTGCCCTTCGGGCATCGAACTTCCAACTTCCAACCCTTCGACTCCGCTCAGGGCAGGCTTCCAACTTCCAACTTCTATTCTTGCCAGCTCGCGCGGCCGCGTGAATTTCAGCGCATTGGCGAGCAGATGCGACCAGACCTGTTTGAGCAGCGCGGGGTCGCCTTCGCAGTCCGGCAGAGGACCGACGGTAATTTCCACGCGGCGGCCTTCGCACTCGGGCTGGAGTTCGGCTAACACCGCGCGCACCAGGTGTTCACAGTCCACGGGTTGCTTTTCAAGCGGGTGCTGCGCGATCTCGACCAGCTTCAACAAGCCGTCGGTCAACTGGTCCATCTCCCCCGTGTTCGCGCGAATCATGTCGAAAAGTTGTACGGCTTGGGGCGGAAGCTGCGCGCCGAAATCCTCGAGGATCACGCGCGTCACGTGGCCGATGGAGACGAGGGGCGCGCGCAGGTCCTTGGCCATCGAGGTCGCCAGCCGCTCGAGTTCCTGGTTGGCGATTTCGAGTTGCGCGGCGCGCCGCTTGAGGGCCTGATTCAGCATCGTGACCTGATCCTCGGCCTGCTTGCGCGCGGTAACGTCTTGCGCCGTATTGAGGATGTATTTGTGCCCGCCGATTTCGACCAAATCCACGTTCGTCAAAAAGGTGCGCCATTCGCCGGCTTTGGTCCGTAAACGCAATTCGACATCGCGCGCCGAACCTTTTTCCTGAAGCTGGGCGAGGATGCGCGCGCGTCCTTCCGCGTCCGGGTTGATATTCAGTTCGAGCGTGGTCTTGCCGATGGCTTCTTGCTTAGGGTATCCAAAGACCTTGACCCATGGCTCGTTGACATTGACCAGCGTGCCGTCGGGCAGTCTGGAAAGCGCGGCGGCAAACCCGGCCTTTTCGAACATGACGGAGAACTTGTGCTCGCTCTCGCGCAGGGCCGCCTCCGCGCGCCGGCGCTCGCCAATTTCCTTCTGCAGATCATCGTTGGCGATTCTCAGTTCTTCGACGGCGACCTCGAGTTCCTCGTTGGCGCTTTCCAGCTCGGCGGCGCGCTGCTCCAAGTCCTGATTGAGTGCTTGAATCCTTTGCTCGGTCTGAATGCGCTCGGTGATGTCGCGCGCGACGTGGATGGAACCGATCAACCGGCCGTGCTCGTCGGTCAGCGGTGTCGTACTGACCAAGAAATCGCCGCCCAGCCGCGGCTCGTGAACCTCCGCCGTGTGGGTCAGACCGTCGGTCAGGGTGAGCATGTGCGGACAAAAGTCGGGTGGACATCCTAATCCGTGGACCGCCGTGTAGCACGGCTGTCCAATACACTGTTCGAGCGTCACACCCAGGTGCTGCGCCAACGCCCGGTTCGCCCGCAGGATGCGATGCTCGGGGTCAATGATCGCGACGAGGTCCGGCACATTGTCAAAGGTGCGCTCCCATTCCTCCGTGGCGCGCCGCAATTGCTGCTCGGCCTCTTTGCGCTCGGTAATGTCCTGGGCCGCGCCGAATCCGCCGCGCAGGTTGCCTTGTGGATCGAACTCTAACTCGGCGCGTTCGCGAACCCACCGGACCACGTCCCCGACGACGATGCGGTGCTCGATGTCGTATGGCTCGCCGCGCAGCGCGGCTTGCCACGCTCGATCCACGGCCGCGCGGTCGTCGGGGTGAACGGTTTCGAGAAACGTCTCGTAGGTTAGGGGCGTTCCCTTGGGAATCCCAAACATCCGGTACGTCTCGTCGGACCAACGCAAGTCATTGCGCCGGACATCCAGCCGCCAACTTCCGATTTGCGCGACGCGCTGCGCGTGGCCCAGGTCCTCCTGATTCTCGCGCAATGCTCTTTCCGCGCGCCACCGTTCGACGGCCACCGCGGCTTGACTCAAAAAGCTACCGACCATCGCAGCGCGCGGCAGCGGCCCTGCGCAGTGCGATAGGATCGCGACCGTGCCGAGCAGGTCATCGCCGACCGCAAAGGGCGCGGCATAGACGCTTTGCACGTTTAGCGTTGCTTCCAGTTGGCGGCACACCGGAACCGGTAGCTGTTCGAAACTGAGCGCATACAGGCCGCCATCCACGCGCTGCAGCGCGCCTTCCAGCATCATCTCGCGATACTTGGGCGTGACCTCAAAGGCAAGCCCCGCCGGCTCGCGGCCCAGCAAGCCGACGAGTTGCGCGGTTTCTGGCTCGGACGCGAAGAACGTGTGGAGGGTGGTCGTATTTTTCTGGGCGTCGTAGGAACTGACGACGACGATTGCATCGCCGACCCACGACCGGATTTGTTGGCCGACGAAGGCGAGGAGGTCTTCGCCGGGATCCAGGCGCAGCAAGCGCAGCGCCGCCCCGGATAGCAGCTCGAGGTCCTGCGCGTGCTGGACGAGTTGTTCCGCGACGGGTTTGCGTTCGGCGATCTCCTCTTCGAGCTGGACGTTAAGGTCTTTCAATTGCGCGTTGGCCGATTCCAGCCGCGCCGTGCGTTCTATTACGCGCTGCTCCAGTTTCGCGTTCGGGAGGGATTTTCGTTTAGGGGATGGTCGTGCGGGTCTTTTCGACGTAGCGTTCTTTTCTTTGTCGGCTGCGCCCTTTTTTGAACTGGTTTGCGGCTTGGGGCGCCGTGATGTCGGTTGCGTCATTCGATTTCCTCCGCAAGTAAAAAGCACCCGATACCCAAGGTTAGCGCCGAGTGAGTAGCGAGTGCTCCGTGCATTGAGACACCCCCTCAACCCTCGGGGTGCAAACCTCGAATCTCAACAGTTAGGCCGAGTATACGGTAATAGCGGGGAAAGTCAAATTCGTGCTCAGATTTTGGGGAGGTTGGCTAATGTACCCACACCCACGTGCCGGGATTTTCCGGCGTCGGCAGGGTCCACACGCCGGCGCCGGGCGCGGGCGTGGTCCACGCGAACAGCCAGCGCGCGTCTTTCGGACTGAGGTTCACGCACCCGTGCGAACGGGGTGTGCCAAAGCGATCGTGCCAATACGCGCCGTGGAGCGCCACATCACGATTAAAGTACATGATCCACGGCACGTCTTCGAGGAAATAATAATCGGGGAAACCCTCGCGCCCGCTCATCTTGTTGTGCGTCACTTTGACCCAAATCCGCGCGAGTCCGGTCGGGGTCGGCCACAACGGCAGCCCGCTTGAAATTAGCGTGGCGTACACCATCCGGTCGCCCTCATAAGCCGCGAGCGTCTGCTCGAACAGATTGACGTCAATCCATTTCTCGCCCGCGCCGACGCCCGCCGGACGCGGCGCCAGCTGCACGATGCCGAGCTGGCGCTGCTCGATCCACTGGTTCTCGCCGACCCGATACCACATCCACTCGCCGACCTTTTGCTCTTGGAGAATCGTGACGCGCGTGTAACGCGGCAGCGCGGGATTCGCGCTGGCCGCCCGCGCGCCCGGCGCGGCCGACGGTCGCACCCCGAAGACGACCCACGCGAAGGGCTTGTCCGGCGTCTGGGTCAACGCCACACCTTGAAACTCGGAGGGCTGAAAGACCTCGATCTGATCGGCCTGGATGTATTCGTTCGCGGCGATGCGAAACCAGGAATCCGCACACCCGAATTAACCACCGGCTCGAGCGCCAAGGCCGGCTGATAGGCGCCGCCGAGGAACAGCACGCCGGCGATCAAGCCGGCAACGCAGACTCGTAGGGGCAGTGCCTTGTGCCTGCCCATCCGGCGAATGCGTAGGGGCAGTGCCTTGTGCCTGCCCACCCGGCCTGCCAATTTGCACTCAAACGCGTTTCGTAGTTGCATCATGCTTGCTACAACGAACGTGCTCGCAATTCATAACACCGCGCTTTGTCATTGCCTCGCAATAAACGCTCGCAATGACAATGAGAAAAGCCCTTGAGTATTCGTTGACACGGCGACCTACACGCAATATAATCACCCGGCAAGTCTTCCCCAGGAGTAGTCATGCGCGACCGAACAAAAATGCGGATCGAATCCTTTGCGTCCATTGCCCCGCCTGAAGAGTTCTCGCTTGCTCCCGATGGGCGCGCGTGCGCGTTTACGCAAGCCGTTGGAGCATACCGCCAGATTTTCACCCTCGCGCTCGATCGTCCCGCCTGGCCCCGTCGCGTGACCGCGACCCTCGACGATTGCGGCGAGCCGCACTGGTCGCCCGACAGCCGGTCGTTGGTTTTCGTGCGCGAGCAGGCGTTATGGGTGGCAAACGGCGATGGCACGCACGCGCGCGAGTTGACCGATCATCCGGCGGGCAATTCAAGCCCGAGTTGGTCGCCGGACGGTACGCGGATCGCGTTTCTGTCGCGGCGGCGCGGCTGGACGCACATTTGGACGATCGCGCCGGACGGTCAAGCCCTGACCCAAGTGACACGCGGCGCGTTCGACGTCTGCGATCTGGCGTGGTCGCCCGATGGCAAGTGGCTGGCATATAGCTCTTGGCGCGCTCAAGATTTGCGGATGCGCGGCATCTATCTCGTTCCGGTGGGCGGCGGGGATGAGCGCCTCATCAGCCCGCCCGGCTGTTGGAGCGGCGCGCCCAGTTTTTCTCCCGACGGTCGTACGCTGGGCTATCTATGCGACCAGGATGGCTGGTTCCACGTCTATCTCTACGACCTGTCATCAAACACCGTGCGCCAATTGACGCACGGCCAAGGCGAAGATGGCGGCCCGCACTTTTACAACGTCGAGTCAACGGGCGGACCGCAGTTCGCGCCCGATGGCAAGCAGATCGCGTTCATTCGTCATCGCGAGGGCAAATGGGATGTGTGGGTGGCAGACGTGGCGACCGGCGACGCGCGGCGCGTCTCGCGCGGCGAAGGGCATTATCGCATCGTCGGCTGGCGGCCGGATTCAAAGTGCATCGCGGTCACGTTCGACAATCCCACGACACCGGCTGACTTGTGGCTGATCGCGCTAGAGGGCGAGCCGGCGCAGGTGACGCATTCGGCGGTCGAGGAATTGCAGGCGCAATTGTGCGCGCCGCAATGGATCACCTATGCGAGCCACGATGGCTTGCAGATTCCCGCCGCGTTGTTTCGGCCGGCAGATGACCCAGAGGAGAAGGTGTTCTCTAACCCAGAGGAGAAGGCGTTCTCTAACGCCGTTAACCACCGCGGCACAGCGCGCGCGCCGGCGGTCGTCTTCATTCACGGTGGGCCGAATATCGCGTTCGGGGAGGTCTATTATCCTCTGCCGCAAATCCTCGCGCACGCCGGCTATGTCGTGCTCGCGCCGAACTATCGCGGCAGCACGGGGTATGGCAACGCGTTCCGCGAGGCCAATTTTCGCGCGTGGGGCCAAGCGGATGCGCTCGACGTGGTCGAGGGCGCGCGCTGGCTGCAAATGCAGGATTTCGTGGATGCGGATCACATCGCGGTCCTGGGGCCGAGTTACGGGGGTTATCTGACACTCTGCGCGCTCACACTCGCGCCCGACCTGTTTTGCGCCGGAGTGGATTTGTACGGCGATTCCGAGATCACGGAGGCCTATCGGCACGAAGACCGCGAAGCGCGCTTGGACTTGATCCGCCACATGGGCACGCCGGAAGAAAACCCGGAAGGGTATCGGCGCGGCTCGCCGCTCCACCTCGCCGAACGCATCCAGTCGCCGCTGTTGATCCTGCACGGCCGCGACGATATGCTGGTGGTTCCGCTGATGAGCGACAAGCTGATCGAGGCGCTCAAGATCGAAAACAAATACTTCGAGTCGCACTTTTACGAGGGCGAGGAACACGGCTTCGACCGGCCGGAAAACAAAAAAGACGCGTGGGAACGCGTCGTCAAATTCTTGGACCGGTTTTGTGGTAGAATGAGACCCTAAGGGTCTAGACAACAAGGAGGATCACGATGGTCGCTCCCATGACGTTAGCAGACGAACGGGGCTTGCGGGGCGTTAGTCTTGACAGCCGCATTCGGCAACTGTTCTTTGGAATGTCATCCGAGAAACTCAAGGCACTGGCGTCCCAAGTGGTGGACGCGGCGACGCAGCGGGGGCTGGTCTATTTCCGAGACGGCCAGCAGGAAACGATCAACGTGATGCTCCGCCCCGCGGGCATCTTCTCCGAACAGCTCAATTACTTTCACTACGTCTCCCTCACCCTCGTGGGCGCGCTCAAGCGCATGCCCGAACTCTACCTCAAAGATTTCAACATCCGCGAAGTCGTCCCGCTGGACGAACTGGAAGCCAAGTGGCTGTGGGACACGTGGGGCGCGAGTCACAACCAGTACCACACGGTCTTTGGCCGCCTCGACGCGATCGTAGACCTCACCAGCCCGTTTTGGAAGGACACGCTCGCGTTCATCGAGCCGAACCTCGTCGGCGTTGGCGGCATTCACCTGATTCCAACCGCCGAAGGCATCATCCGCGACATTATCGTCCCCGCGCTCCAAGAAGCCGCGCCTGACCTCGATCTCGAATCCAGTCAGGATTTGCGCGATCTCTTTATCCTCGAACTGACCGATCACGCCGATCAAATCGAGCGCAAAGGCAAGACGATTTGTCTGGTGGATCCCAAGTACGCGGGCGATGGGCCGAACGAACTCGAGACGCTCAAAGAATATTATCGCGCGCGCGGCTATGACGTGTATCACGCCGACCCAGCCGAGCTGGTGCTGCGGAACAATGAGGTGTATTACGAGGGGCACATGATTGACGTGGCTTACCGCGATTACGAGGTGCGCGATCTCGCCGAACAGGAGAAGGAAGGCGAGAACCTGCGCGCGGTCAAGCACCTATTCAAGCACAACCAAATGGTCTCGTCCATGGCCGGCGATTTCGACCACAAGTCGTGCTTTGAGGTGTTCACCGATCCGCGGTTCTCGCAATATTTTAGCGTGGACGAACGCAACATCTTTCGCCATCACGTGCTGTGGACGCGGACGCTGCGCGATGTCCGCACGACCGACCCGCACAACGAGATCATCGAGCTGGTCGAGTACGTCCGCAAGAATCGCGAGATTCTGGTCATCAAGCCGAACCGCGCCTACGGCGGCGAGAGTGTGCTGATCGGGCCCTCGACCACGGACGGCGAGTGGGCCGACGCGATCGAACTCGCGCTCAAGCAGCCAGGCGCGTGGGTCGTGCAGCGCCTCGCCAAGATCAGCGTGTACGAGTTTCCCGTGCTCGGCGAAGATGGCTCGGTCCAGGTCGCGCCGTTCTACGTCGTCGTCGGTCTCGCATCAACCAAGTACGGGGTCGCGGTGCTGGGCCGCGCGTCGCAAAAGCAGGTCGTCAACGTCGCGCAGCGCGGCGGAATGCTCGCGGTCCTCGTCGGACGCCACACCCCGCGCATTCTGCCGCCGGGGTACGGCAAGACGAGTTGAAAACTCAGCAGATTCGCGGCAGCATCTCACCCATCAGCACATCTACCACGCGTGTGCTCCCCAAACGCGTCTTCATCAACACACGATTTGGCGGCTCGGCGCGCACCTCGCCGATGACGACCGCTTCTTCACCATAGCGCGTTGCGCGCATGACCTGCAATACTTTGTCCGCGTCCTCGCGCGCGACCACCGCCAGCAATTTGCCTTCGTTCGCCACATAGAGCGGATCAAAGCCGAGCATCTCGCAAGCCGCGCTCACTGCCGGGCGAACCGGGATGCTCGCTTCGTCGAGCATTAGGCCCACGCGGGACTGCTTGGCGATTTCGTTGAGCGTCGTCGCCACACCGCCGCGCGTCGGGTCGCGCAGCACGTGAATCGCTCTGCTCGCCGCGAGCATGGCCGCGATGAGATGGTTGAGCGGCGCGACGTCACTTTGCGTATCGCTCTCGAATCCCAACTCGCCGCGCGCGCCGAGCACCGCAATACCGTGATCTCCAATCGGACCGGAGAGGATCACCACATCGCCCGGTTTTGCGTTTGCCCCGCCAATTTTGCGACCCGATTCCAGCGTGCCGACACCGGTCGAGTTGACGTACAGACCATCCGCCTTGCCTTTTTGGACGACCTTGGTGTCGCCCGCGATGATTTGCACGCCCGCTTCGTCTGCCGCCGCGCGCATAGATTCGATCACGCGCGTCAGGGTGCTAAACGGCAGTCCTTCTTCGAGGATGAAACCCGCCGTCAGATAGAGCGGGGTTGCGCCCATCATCGCAACATCGTTCACGGTCCCGCAAACTGCCAATCGCCCAATATCGCCGCCGGGGAAAAAGAGCGGCGCGACGACGTGCGAATCGGTGCTGATCGCGAGCCGCGTGCATGCACTGGGTTGGACGACGCCCGCATCGTCGCCCGCGCGTAACGCGGCGTTGTCGAACGGCGGGAAAAACAGCTTAGCGATGAGATCGTGCGACATCTTGCCGCCGCTGCCGTGCCCCATCACGATTTGTTCGTCGTGCGCGAGGGGCAGCGGGCAGACGGGGCCTTGCATGGTCACTTTTTCAATCATCGTGTTATCCTTCAAGTATGGGACGCGTAGCGTGGGCGTATGGGCGTCACGCCCACACTCCCATACCCCCACACTCATTAACTCCCACACGCCCATACTTATGATACGCCGCGCACGCGCCTTCGGACGACACCATCGTCGCGCCGAGAGGGTGTTCAGGCGAACAGAGCGTGCCAAACGCGAGACAGTCGAAAGGTTTCTTCAATCCCTGCAAAATCCGTCCGGCAATGCACAGCGGCGATTCGTCGGCGTGAATCTCGCCAACCTCAAAGCGCGTCTCGGCATTGTACTCTTCAAATTCGGGACGCAAGCACCAGCCGCTCGATGGAATCGTGCCGACGCCGCGCCACTTGCGATCGCATTCCATGAACACTTTTCGGATCATCGCCTGCGCGGGCTTGTTCCCTTCGAATGTCACGGCACGCGGGTAGGCGTTCTCGACCCCGACGCGGCCTGCTTCTAACGCGCGTACCGCCGTGAGAATCCCCTGCACGATGTCGAGCGGCTCAAAGCCGGTGACCGCAATTGGCACGCGGTACTGCTGCGCAATCGGTGGATAATCCCAATAGCCCATCACCGCGCACACGTGGCCCGCCGCGAGAAAGCCCTGCACGCGGTTCTCCGGCGAGCCGAGTATGGCGTGCATCGCGGGCGGGACGCGCACGTGCGAGACGAGAATGCTATAGTTTTTCAGTCCGAGCGCTTGAGCTTGCAGCACGCTCATCACGTTCGCGGGGGCCGTCGTCTCGAACCCGATCGCGAAAAAGACTATTTGCTTGTCGGGATTCTGCTGCGCGATTTTCACGGCGTCGAGCGGCGAATAGACTACGCGCACGTCGCCGCCCGCCGCGCGGACCGCAAAGAGATCGCGAGCGCTACCCGGCACGCGCAGCATGTCGCCATACGATGTGAAAATCACGTCGGGCCGCGCGGCGATGGCGAGCGCCTGATCAATCAGTTCGAGCGGCGTGACACAAACTGGACAGCCAGGCCCGTGGACGAGTTCGATTTCCTCGGGCAGCAGTTGGTCAATCCCGTGCCGCACGATCGCGTGCGTCTGCCCGCCGCAGATTTCCATCAGCACCCACGGCCGGGTAGTGACGCGGTAGATTTGTTCGATGACGCCTTGCACTGGCTTGGCATCGCGATATTCCGCAACGAATTTCACGCGCCCTCCCGTTCCGGCCCCAATTCTTCGGAGACGTTGACGAGTTCCTGGAGCGCGGCGAGCGTTTCCTGGGCTTCGCGTTCGGTCAGCCGCGTGATCGCAAACCCAACGTGAATCACCGTATAATCGCCGATTTGAGCATCGGGAAGATATTCCAGGCAGGCCTCGCGCGTCACGCCGCCGAAATCTACCTTGCCCATCTTCAATCCGCCCGCGTCGTATGTTTCGACTATCTTGCCCGGCACTCCGAGACACATAACAACCCCCGATTTCAGATTTGTTAGTGTCTTTTAGTTTTCGCAAAATTGGGCTATAGTTGGCACACCTTTGCTTGGCGAGGTGAGCCGATGGGTATAGCCGACGTGGAAG
>JACQYF010000016.1 GCA_016208315.1 Chloroflexota bacterium
ACGCGGATAAAGTTGGGAGTGTAGGCGAAGGCGGTGGCGGAGAGCGAGAACTCGCGGGCGGTGTTGACTTTGGCGAAGGCCAGGGCCGGGATAGGCAGGAGAATCAAGAGCATCACGCCGAAGGCGATCATCCAGTGTTTCTTATTCATAATTGAATCCCTTGAACATAATCCGCTTTCAGACCTGTCAGGTCTCTGCCCCACTCCGCTTCCCCCTTCCGCTGCGCTTCAGGGGTCTTCGAGCTTCGGGGGTGCTTCGCAAGACCTGACAGGTCGTTTTCCACTTAGGCGTACCCGTCGCGGTGACCTTGGGTCGAGTCCATGCCGTATTCCGGCAGGTCCAACTTCCACCACGCTTCGCAATCTTTCAGCACATTGCCGTTCACATCGGGCGCGCCGTACATCACATCGTCCAGCGTGCGGAGCACTCCGTCGAACGCGGGAACGGTCGCGGCCATCGCATTGCGGAACGCGTGCATGAACGCATTGTTCTTGGAAGCGAAGGGGCAGGCCGCAAAGCAAAGACCGCAGTTCGTGCCGACGGAGTACTGGAAGTTGCGGCACTTGATCGAGTCTTCGAAGAACGCCTTGTGACCTGGATTGTTCCAGCCGCCGACCACTTCCCAGGTGGGCGGACCGAAACTCAGCGCCTTGGACGGGCAGGCATCCGCGCATTTGGTGCATGCCTGGCAGAACGCGAACAAGCCCGCGTCAATCGGCTTGGTCGTCGCGATGGGCAGATCGGTCAACAGCTTAAAGACACGCACCATCGGCCCGTACTCGGGTGTGATCAGGCGATTGTAGCGTGACATTTCGCCCAAGCCCGCAAACACGCCCAACGCCGGCGCGATGGCCAGCGCGTTGGTGCTCGATTCGCCGAGCGCCATATAGCCCAGGGCTTTCAGGAACGTCTGCGCGCGAAGCTGGATGCTGCGGTTGAGCGTGTAGGTGAGACTGGTCGTCAGCGAGCCGAGCACGGCCGGCGCGCGCTTGAGCGTTTCCTGCGACATCTGCACAGTATAGACGATGGCCGTGCGCGCTTTTTTCGGGATGATGCGCTGCTTGTCGTTTTCCGCCGGCATGTCCACGTCCGCGATGACCATTTCCTTTTTGTCGGGGTCAATCGAGTAGATCAGCTTCTCGGTGGTGTTCGTCTCCAATTGCACAAAACCGACCGTCGCCGCGCCCATGTGCCGCATGGCAACCGTGACCATGCGCGCGGCGTCTTCCGGCGAGCCGGTCCATGCGGGCACGCCGCGTTTGTCCGGGGTCGTCACCTGGGGGCCGAGGAAGCTCTGCGCGCCGGCGCCCGCGCCGCAAGCATCTTGCAGCGCGAAATCCTTGAGCGTATAACCCGGTTTGCTCGTCTTCAAAAAGCGATCGAGATTGTCCGACCGCATCTGCTGGAGTTTGTCGTACCGGTCTTTGGGGATGTACTTGGGCTCGTGGCGCAGCGTCTCCATCTCGCTGTACCGCTGAACCTTGGGCCAGTCCACCTCCATCGTGATCTTGTCCACGGTCTTGACCCACGCGGGCCGCGCGGCCGGACCGGGCTTCCAACTATCATCTGCGCGTTCCAGGAACGAGTCGAGCGAATCACCATCGGCCATGGCGGGGGCCAGCGACACCCCTGCGCCCACTAGCCCGAGATCTTTCAAAAATTCGCGACGTGTGAGGTTTTCGGGCATCTTGATCCTCCTGGAAGTGGGGAGCGCATGCGCTCCCCACCCATCCAACCTAAGCTTTGGCGGGCGCAGCCGTGGGCGCTTTCACACCCTTCTGTCGCCGCCACACGAGGAACATGGCAATCGCTTCGAAAATCAACGCGGGCACTCCAAAGATCGCGAGCAGAACCCACGCCGCGCCCGGCTCCAGTTCAGCGATCGACGCGCTAAAGTTCTGAATCGCGAGCAAGGCGAACCCGACGGCGAGCGCGGTCAGCAGCCACTCGTACCAGGCGACGCGGATTTTCTTGCTGCGCGTCCAACCGATGAGCCACCAGCCGCCAACCCCAATGATCAATCCGAGAATCAGCCAGAACATGTTCATGCCTCCTTTTAGGCGTATCCGTCTCGATGGCCCTGTGTCGTGTCAATGCCGTACTCGGGCAAATCGAGTTTCCACCACGCTTCGGGATCCTTGAGCGGTTGACCGGAGATGCCGGGGTGTCCATAGAGAAGATCGTCCACGGTCTTGGCAAACCCGCCCCAGCCCGGCACATACGAACTCATCACGTTGTTGATCTGGTGATAGAACGCCGCGTTCTTGGTCGCGAACGGGCAGACGGCGAAGCAAATGCCGCAGTTCGTGCCGACTTCGTACCAGTAGGACCGGCACTTGGTCGAGTCTTCATAGAATGCCTTGTGGCCCGCATTGTTCCAGCCGCCGCGGACTGTCCACGTTGGCTCGTCGTCGAAACTCAAAGCTTTCGAGGGACACGCTTCGGCACACTTTTTGCACGCTTTGCAGAACGCCAACAGCCCCGCGTCAATCGGTTTCGTCGGCGCGAGGGGCAGGTCGGTGACCAGCTTGAACACGCGCGCATTCGGTCCGTACTCCGGCGTCAAAACGCGATTGTAACGTGAGAGTTCACCCAGCCCGGCCAACACGCCGAACGCCGGCGAGATGCCGAGCGCATTCGTGCTCGCCTCGCCAAGCGCCAGGTAGCCAAGCGCTTTCAGGAAGGTCTGGATGCGGAGTTGGATGCTGCGATTGAGCGTGTAGGTCAACGTGGTCGTCTGCGAACCCAGGATAGTCGGCCCGAGCTTCATCGTTTCTTGCGACATCTGCACGGTGTAGACGATGACCCAGCGCGCCTTTTTGGGGATGATACGCTGCTTGTCGTTCTCGGCGGGCATCGCGGCATCCGAGATGACCATCTCTTTGCCGTCGGGATCGTTCGCGTAGATCAACTTTTCGGTCGTATCCGTCTCGAGCTGCACGAAACCGATCGTCGCCGCGCCCATGTGGCGCATTGCGGCAGTGACCATTTGCGCCGCTTCTTCCGGCGTGCCCGTCCATTTCGACACACCGCGTTTCTCGGGTGTCGTCACATCCGGGCCGAGGAAACTCTGCGCGCCGGCGCCTTGGCCGGTCGCATCTTTCAGCGCCACGTCTTTGAGCGTATAGCCCGGCTTGTTCTGCTTCAGAAAGCGGTCCAGATTCTCGGCCTGAAGCTTGGTGAGCTTGTCCAGGCGCTCTTGCCCGACGTACTTGACAAAGCCGCCGCGGCAGGTGTTGCGTTCGTCGTAGCGGTTCACCTTCGGCCAGTCAATTTCGGTAGTGGCTTTGCCCACGGTCTTGACCCAGCTCGGACGCTTCAGGACTGGCGTTTTTTCATAATCCCAAGCGCCTGCGGCACTTGCTTCCACGGCCGCGGGTGCCAGCGACACACCCACGCCGAGCAGACCGAGGTCTTTGAGGAATTCACGACGAGTCAAATTCAATGCCATTTTGCACCCCCTTGATGCATGTTGAAAAATGTTCCGGATAGAGTTCTACTTGCGTACTTGCTGGTGTACCTCCTTTTCCGCACTACTGGAAGTTGACCTTCATCCGGATTTCGGGATGAATGGTACATCCAATTGCGAATTCGCCGGTTTTGCTCGGCGCGCTCCACAGTCGGCGCACCGTTTGTCCGGGCTTGACGATGATTTCTTTTAGCCCTACGTCCTGGCCGACCAGATTGTGATCGTCTTGCTTGTCGGTGTTCTTGATAACAAAAAGAACTTTGGCGCCGGGTTTGATGTTCACCTTGTCCGGCATGATCTCGGTGGATGTAAAGGTCAACTCCACGATTTGAGCCCCTTCAGCGCCCGCGGGCACCGGTTCGTCCATCACGACGGGTTGCTGGCCGCCTCCACACGCGACGAGCGCCAACGCAAGCATTCCCAACACGACGAGCACTAGTACAGTTCGCATTCCTTTTGCCTCCTTTTGATTTTTTCAAACTCGGCTCAATCCACGTGAGCCATATTCAATCATCCGAATCGCCAACCTTCGGCTTGGCGTCCCCGGCCTGCAGGAAACGCGTATTGGTGTATTCCGTATGACACGGCGTGCCGCACTTGTAGACAAACGGCTCGTGCCCACGATGACAGTCCGCGCACGGAGTCTGCCCTTCGTGTGATTTGTGAGGATTGGGGTTGACCTTTTGAGTCTTTTCGGCTAAAGCCGTGTAAGAGCCAGAATGACAAGTAAGGCACGTTTGGACTTCTGGCACGGCGGTCGGCGGCATGGTTTTGTGGCATGTATCGCAGCCCATACCTTTGGCAGCATGCTTGCCGTCTAAATAGGGCGAAGTTGCGACCGCTTTGATGATTTGCTCGACACTGCGCGGGCCCCGCGTGGGCAGAGGTGGTGAGGTGGGTGATGGGATGACGACTAGCGTAGGCATGGGCGTGGGGGTCGCCTTGGGCCCGCAAGCGGCGAGCAACAAGAGTAACAGCGCACACAACGCAAACGCGATCCATATAGCCACAAAGCGATCTTTTGACATTCCGATTCTATTTCTTCTCCTTCCTCAAAGATGAGTTTGCCGTGCTGTCCTTGGCCCTCCGGGCTTCCATCAACTTGTTGACCAGACCGGGCAGTCCCGTGCCGATCCGGTCCTTCCTGAGACAAGCACTCGCGCCGTTCTTCTTGGCGGCCCGCGTGTAACGTTCGTCGTCTTCGTCCGTCAGCAAGATGACTTGAGCTTGCGGCGCTTTGCCGAGCCAAAGGGGGACCGCCTGCAAGCTGCACATATCGGGAAGGTGAATATCCGCGATCACGACATCGGGTGCGCGGTCGGCGAGCAGCTTGACGGCTTGCTCGGCATTCGGCGCTTCGCCGATGATCTCAAATCCAAGCACACGTTGCAGGGCGCGGCGGATCTGTTCGCACAGTGAGGGGTGAGGTTCCACGGAGACGAGTTTTATGCGAGTTATTTCCATGCTCTTACTATGTACGCTAATATCGCTTTACTGACAATCAGTACAATTATCTAGATTACCTAGTTAGGGTATCTATCCTCGCCGAAATAGAACAGCCGCGAGCGGGAATCCCGCTCGCGGCTGTTCGTAGGACAAATTGCCAATTTGTCCTACAAGGCCCTACGAAGAATTCAGTTCGATCAGCCCAAAGCGCACGGCGCACTTGATCAATTCGGTGCGATTGTGCGTGCCGAGTTTTTGATAGATGTTCGCGCGATGGCACATCACCGTCTTTTTGCTCAACGATAAAAGCTCGGCGATTTCCTGACTGGTGCGCCCTTCGGCGACGAGCTTGAGAACCTCTTTCTCCCGCTCGGTCAAGCCCGGCCCGTCCTCCGGCAGCTCGGGCTGTTCTCGCTCGCGATAATTCGCGAGCAGGACCTTGGCGATAGAAGGCGGCACGAAGCACTCACCGCGACAAACCGTGCGAATCGCCGTCACTAGCTCCGCCCCGACCGAGCGCTTGAGGACGTAGCCCACGGCCCCGGCTTGCAGGACCGGCAGAATGTACCGCTCGTTATCGTGCTGACTCAAAACCAAGACTTTGGTTTGCGGACTCTGCTTGGCAATTCGCCGCGTGGCCTCCAGCCCGTCCATCCCCGGCATGGCCATGTCCATAATGACGACGTGTGGAGCGAGCCGTTCGATCGCCGCCAGCGCTTCCCTCCCATCGGCCGCCTCGCCGACAACCTGAATATCGTCGGAGAGCGCCAGCATCGCCCTCAATCCGTCGCGCAAAATCGCGTGGTCATCTACGAGCAGAACGCGTATCCGGTCCATTACTCGGTGCTCCATTCACGGGAATGGCCGCCACAAAGCGCGTGCCTTGTCCCGGCTGGGATTCGATCTGCATTTTTCCGCCAAAGAGCGCGACGCGTTCGCGGATGCCCATTAGCCCCAGCGAAGTGCTGTCACCGCGCCGGGCCAGGACCCCGTCCGGCGAAAAGCCGCGGCCGTCGTCCTCCACTTCCAGCGTGATGAGCGCATCTCGAAAATCCAGCATAATGCTGACGGTCTCGGCTTTCGCGTGCCGGGCAATATTGCTGATCGCCTCTTGAGCGATGCGAAATACTACGGTCTCCACTTCCGAAGGCAAGCGCTTTTCGACGCCAATCGTTTCGAGACTGACGGACACCCCTTGAGATTCGAGGCGGCTCTCCGCGAACCAGTCTATCGCCTGGACCAGTCCGAGGTCATCCAGGATCGCCGGTCGCAGGGCGAGAATGATCCTTTGAATCTCGCGCAGCATGTTCGTCGCCAGCGGCTTGATCGAGTCCATGCGCTTTTTCATTTCCGCCACGCTCTCGGCGGGCGCGGTCGTGGCGGTCTCCAGGCCCACGACGAGGGCGGTCAATGCCTGGCTCGTTTCGTCGTGCAATTCCCGCGCCAGGGCGCGCCGCTCTTCTTCCTGCGCGACCACGAGTTTCCGCAGCAGTTCGCGGCGTCCTTGCTCGGCCTCGTCGAGTTCGGTGGTGCGCTTTTCCACTCTGCGTTCCAGTTCCTGATTCCAGTCCTGAATCTCGTTGAGAGAACTCTTTAACTTTTCGCGCATTGTGTTGAACGAGCGCGCCAACGCGCTAACTTCGCCGCCGCCGCCCAGCGGCGAAATCGGCCGCGCGAGGTCTCCCGCGGCGATGCGCTGACATTCCGCGGTGAGACTCTGGATGGGTCTGACAACGCTGCGGGTCAAGACCCACGCGACCACCAAGGTGATGAACAAGGCCCCCGCGCCAAACAGGAACAAGTTCTGTTCCAGGGAACGGCTATAAGCCATGGCCTCGGTTTCATCCTGCTGGACGACGATACCCCAGGGGGCGTTAGATAACGAGGCGAAGGCCATGACGCCGTCTTGTTTCTTCAGATCGCGCGAGTTGGTGTGGCAATCGTGACATTGCCCCACGATGTTGCCGCGTTCCCGGATAAGGGTCTCAAAGCGATCCCCGTAACGGCAGTTTTGCCAGGACTGTTCTTCCCACGTGCTCGCCAACGGGAACCCCTCTTCGTCCACGATTTCGGCGTATCCTGTTTTTCCCAATCCCAACGGCCCGAGCAGTTGGCTGATGCTCGGATGTCTCAAGTTGACGGCCGCGTAGACCAGACCGTTGACCGAGCCATCGGCTCGTTTGGTCGCGGTGAGAATCGCGGCGCTTGGCTCGACTTTTTGGGACGCGAGGAATCCGGAAACGAGAGATTTTCCTGAACTGAGGACCTGCGCAATGTACCGATTGGAGGAAAGGTCGGCGCCAACCAGATCCGGCATATAGGGTTCGGTCCAAACCACCGTACCCTGGCGATCCAGCAGCGCGATATAGAGCACGAAATCGCCGAGATGCTGTCCGACCTTTGCGAGTTCGGGGCCGTGCATCGTGCGCGACGCGTGGTCGGGATCAACCGAATTCTGTTCCACGCCGGTTTGCAGCGCGGCGACCTTTTCGCGCAGCAAGTCGTCCACTCGCTGCGCGGTGATCTGCGCGATGAGGAGCCGCTCTTGCATCGTTCGCTGGGTGCTATCGCGGACGGCTTGCAGACTGAGCAGCGCAAAGCCGGCGAACATGAGCAACAGGCCGATGGTCACCAAGCTAATGACGCGCGCAAAGAGACTGAGGGAAACAGAGGGTCGTCGCATGAAAAGTTGTGTCTAAAAACGACGAGCGCCTCCAGGGCGCAATTGCACCCCGAAGGCGCTCCTCACCTTCGAAAGAAATCCAAATGCCTTCATCAGCATTCGCCTAAACTGTTACCAGTTTAAGCACCGCAAGTCCAAACCCGGTCAAAACTTGGTGTGATTTGTGTCCGATGCCGAACTTTTCTACGACACTCCGCAAAGGGCGCTACGTGTCTTACTACAAACTTTTCTACCTCCCGGCAAACTGGGCGCCCAGCACAGCGGCCAAGGCATCCTTTACTTTGGGTTCATCGCCGACATAGAGCGCGATCACCCGGCCCTTTTTGTAGAAATGGGGCGGCGCGACCCAACTGATCATCGTGGTCCCAACCGGGCTTCCTGCCGGAGAGACCGTGGCGGCTTGCTGCTCCATTGCGGCATTATCGGAAAATTCATACACCTGCACGTCGCCGCCATTGACCTTGACGATTCGTCCCCTGACCGTAAAAAACAGTTGCTCGACGTTCCCCGCCGGCTCAACTGTCGCGCCCGCCGCGCGCAGCGCCGCGACCAGTTCATTATATCCGCCGATCGAATTTCCTGATGGCGAGACGCTGGGCGCGCCCGCCGGCGGGGCTGAGCTGGGGGGCGTCTCCGCCGCACAGGCGACGACACCCCCAAGAAGCACAATGAACATGCCGACGACCATCATCGTCCATTTGAGCATGGTCAACTCACTGAACCCAAATCACGAACGTGAACACCTTGTGCCCGCCGCCAAAATCGCGCTCGAATATCGCGGCGCGTTTGTTGGCCGATGCTCTGATCTCCCGGCCCCACGCGCTCCGCGCTTCGAGATCGGCGTTTTGCATCTGCTCCGGCACGCTGCGGAGAGTCGTGGTGCTGTCCAGGTGCGCGTAGATGGCGGCCAATTGGTCATAGTCGTGCTGGTTCGGGTGCGTACTCTTGGTGTCGGAATTGCTCGTGTTGTAGTAATAGTCCATGCAGGTGTTGAGCGATGCGCCGGATTCATCCTGATGATCCAGCCCCAGCGTATGCCCGATCTCCTGGCACATCACGTGTTGCCGCTCGTTGATGTTGTTGTAGGCGGCCATGTTAAAGTACGTATCGTTGACCTTGACCACACCCTGTGTAATGTGGCTGCCGCTGATCCAGATCTGCGCCAGTCCTAGCCAGCCGTTTTGGCCGTAAGCGTAGTTGCACACTTCCACGCTCCCGTTCGTGGGACGGCAGCGCCGACGGCCGGTGCCGCCGGAAACGATATTCGTATTCAATACATTGGACTTGGTCCAATCCGCCGACGCCATCTCGAAATAGGTTTGCCAGGTCGAGTTGACGTTATCGCCCAACTTGAGCGTGAACGGATTGCTCGTGCGCGCCCAGTGATAGTTGCCCCACGCATTGTTCGCGCTGGCATCGGAGGGGAAAGCCAAGCCGGCCGCGATCGCGGCCAGAACGACGATCAAGCTGAGAAGTGTGAACTTGTTCATTGTGATTTTCTCCTTGAATATAAACGTATAACGCAAACGGGGCAGAGTTGTTACGCCAAGCCAAAAAAAGAAAAACTCTCAAAGAGCGTTCGCTCTTTGAGAGTCGGCGATGTTCGGTTCGTTGACGAATTACAATCCGGCGGCGCGCCGTAGATCTTGCGCCTTTGCCACGCTTTCCCACGTTGCGCCTTCCGCTTCCGTGCGACCAAAATGCCCGTAGGCGGAAAAGGGTTTGTAGATCGGTCGGCGCAAGTTCAGCTCTGCGACCATGCTGGCGGGGCGAAAATCAAACACCTGCTTGACCGCATCCAAAAGTGTGTCGCGCGCCACGGCTTGCGTATCGAACGTCTCAACATCCAATCCAATCGGCTGCGCTTGCCCGATGGCGTAGGCAACGCGAACTTGGCAGCGTTCGGCCAAGCCCGCGGCGACGATGTTTTTGGCGACGTAACGCGCGTAATAATTCGCCGAGCGATCCACCTTCGTCGGGTCTTTGCCCGAGAACGCGCCGCCGCCGTGCGGGGCCATGCCGCCGTATGAATCCACGATGATCTTGCGACCGGTCAATCCGGAATCGCCGCGCGGTCCGCCGATTTCAAAAACGCCCGTCCCATTCACGATGAATTGAGTGTTCCAATCGAACCCATTCAAATATTGACCGGGAAGTACCTTTGCCGCGACCGCGTCCCGCAGCGCGTCTTTCAACTTGCCCTGCTTGTCGTTCCACACCGGCGCGTGCTGAGTCGCAATCACAACCTTGGTCATTTGCGTCGGGCAACCCTGCTTGTATCGAAAAGTGACCTGGCTCTTGCCGTCCGGTCGCAAATCGGGCACCGCGCCGGAGCGGCGCACCGCTGCCAGCTCGCGCACCAACTTTTGCGCGTACGTGATCGGCGCGGGCATCAGCTCTTCCGTCTCGCGACACGCATAGCCAAACATCATGCCCTGATCCCCCGCGCCCTGCTCTTTGCCCGTCACGCCTTGCGCGATATTGACCGATTGCCCTTTCAAGTTGCACGAGACGATGCAGTGCTCGCCGTCAAAGCCGACCTCGGCGTCCGTGTAGCCGATGCGGCGCGCTTGCTCGCGCACGAGCGCGGTATAGTTCACGTCTTCGACTTTGAAATGCGCGCCTTCTGGGATGCCGATCTCGCCGCCCACGACCGCCATGAATGCGCTGGGCAGAAAAGTCTCCGCGGCCACGCGCGTGTAAGGATGCCGCGACAAAAATTCATCCACGATGGCGTCGCTGATGGCATCCGCGACCTTGTCGGGATGCCCTTCCGTCACGCTCTCCGCCGTCCAGAAAACATCGGCGCCGTTTTGTCTGCTCATACGAATCCGCCTCTCGCCTATTCAGCTACTCTCAATATATCATGGGGACATACGATTGTCAAAAAAACCCAACGTCATTACCGAATTGCCTGATTGCCGGGTTGCCTGATTGCCCTCCGTATCGCCTCTTCTTCCGGTGGATGGACGTTGCGAAAAGTCGCGTAAATCAATCCATCGTACAACATTTTGAGTGCGCCTGAAACAAAGAATGGCAGTCCGACCGATGCCGCGCTGACCGCGAGACCGGCAAACACCGGCGAGATCGCGCTCGCCGCGCTGCGCGCGACGTTCGTGATGCCGGCGGTCGCGGTCCGTTCTTCGGGATCAACCACCGCCATCGTGTACGATTGCCGCGTCGGAACGTCCATTTGCGAGATACTCATGCGCGCAAGCCAAAAGCCCACCGCGAGCCACCACGTCGGCGCGAGCGGCACGAGCATGAGCAGAACGTTCGACGGCAGGTGCGTAAACACCATCGTGTTCAAAAGTCCGATTCGCTGCGAGAGCCAGCCGGCGGCTAACAACGACAGACCGGAAAGCACGCCGACCCAGAAAAAGATCACGCCCAATACCTCGGGCGACAAGCCCCAGCGCAGATGGAACCAATACGACACGAACGATTGGACGACAAACCCGCCTGCGAACGCGTCAATGCCAAAGAGCAGCGACAGCTTGGCGACCGTCCCGCGCGAGCGCCGGATGCCAACGTATTTCGCTTTCCCTTCGATCTTGACCAATTCGACCTTGTCGGTCAGACTGAGAAACAGAATCAGGTTCGCGAGTCCAAAGCACGCGTACAGAACAAACAGTGGGCGATAGACATCCGCGCCGGCGAGACCCCACGCGGCGAAGAGTCCAACGCTCGCGGCAAACAGCGAACCCGCCGCGCCCGCGAAATTACCGAGCATGTTATAGATCGAAAAGAGCCAGGTGCGCCGTTCGTCGGGCGCGGTCTGCGGCAGCACCGCTTGCTCCACCGTGATGAACGAGCCGACCTCGGCGCTGGTCGCGCTGATCGTCCCGGTGAACGTGCCGAGCAAGAGCAGCCAAAAGTTGTTCGTCAGCGCAAAGAGCAAGCCGCCGAGCGCCATCAACGCGGCCATCGTCGCGACGGTTCGGCGGCGACCGTAGCGGTCGGCGTAAAACGACCAAAAGACCGTCATGATGGCCGACCCCGCCATCGCGGCGGAAAAGATCACGCCGATCTCGACCGCGTTCAGCCCCAGTTTTTCGAGATACAGACCGAGGACGACTGCGACGTAGCCGTACCCAAACGTTCGCAACATGCGCGTGACGAGGAGTTTCTTGCCGTCGGCGTTGAGCCAGCTCATCTGTCTCCTATCGCGTGAGCGTTACTTTGTGTAGCCCACGCGGCGCTTGTGTATCGTAACCTTTGGCGCGCGTGAGGTGATAGGCGTAAAGCTGCGCGGGGATGATTGTGACGAGCGGGGTCAACCATTCCGGCACATCGCCGGGCAGTTTGAGCGCGGATGGCGCGAGCGCGAGGGCGCCGTCGTCGTCCGAGATGACGAGCAGGTCGGCTTGGTATTCGTCGCGGAAACGGTGGAGGAGGGTCAGGAGATCGTTCAAGGCCGCGCCGCGCGGCGCGATCACAAACACGGGGAAGCCGCGCTCGACGATCGCGATAGGCCCGTGCAGAAAATCCGCCGCGGAGTACGGGTCGGCAAAGACGTACGCCAACTCTTTGAGTTTCAGCGCCCACTCTTGCGCCGAGGCATAATCGTAGCCGCGTCCCAACACCACGCAGCGCGTGAGCGCGCGATGCTGCGCCGCGATCTGTTGCGCCCGCTCTTCGAGCGTCAACGCCTGCCGGACTGCGCCCGGAACTCGCGCCAGCGCGCCAAGATATTCGCTTGCATCGGACAGCGCGGCTGACAGCGCCGCGACCGCCATCAATTCCGCGGTGTACGTTTTCGTCGCGGCGACCGCTGTTTCCGCGCCGGCGCGAATGTCCACCGTTAGCTCGGCGGTTTGCGCGAGAGGCGACGCGGGCGCGTTCGTGATCGCCAGAGTCAGCGCGCCTTGCCGCCGTCCTTCGGCGAGCACGCTCACCACGTCCGGCGATTCACCGGATTGCGAGATGCCGACGACGAGCGCCTTTTGCAGACGCGGCGAGCCGCTGTAGAGCGTAAAGAGCGAAGGCGCGGCGAGCGCGACCGGCAGGCGATTCAGCGAACCCCACAAATATTGCGCGTATATCCCGGCATGATCCGAAGTGCCGCGCGCCGCGAGAAACACATACTCGACATCGCGCGCGCGAATGATTTCGGCGACGCGCTGCGCGTGCGGCAGTTGCGTGTCCAGCCAACGCTGCAGCACATCCGGCTGCTCGAAAATCTCGTCTCTCAGTCCCATCGGTGACTCACGTCAACAGGGTTTATCCGCGAATCTCGCGAAAGGCCGCGAAAGGCCGCGAAAGGCCGCGACTCCGCAAAGAGCGCTACGTCGCTAACTACGAACACGCGCTCGTTCGTAGTGAGGCACGCAGCGGGTTTTGCGGAGTGCCGTCCTTCGCGCGCGGCCGCGACTCCGCAAAGTGCGCTTTCCTCGTTGCCTCGGAACCGCTGACTACAAACACGCATTGGCTTTTATCATTCGCGGAGATTCGCGAGATTCGCGGAAGAAATAGGCAGTGTCTATTCGAACGCTTGAATCTCGACGCCGCGCTCGGCGAGTAACTCTTGGACGCGTGCCAATGCATCGGAGCGAACCAACGCCAGCGGGCGCTCGCCGGCATCGAAGCGGCTGATGAATTTTTTCAGCTCGGGGTCGGCGAGGAGTTCTGCCCGTGCCTTTTCGTCGCGAAATTCGATCAGCGTAAGCGTGCCGAGCCGCGCCGCGCCGAAATACTTGCCCCACGCTTTGAGGCGCATCACCAACTTGGGCGGAATGTCGCCGCGATGGACGCTCTTTAACTGCGCGAGCATCGCGGGTACCGAAAGGTTCTGTTTCGTCGCCGCCGCGACGGTCGCCGGAGTGATCCGCGCGTGCCGCGTGTCCACGCGCTCCGCGAACGCCTCGACGCCCTGGTACGCGTATACGCTCGGCGCGCGATGCAGCAAGGTGATGTTACCTTCCTCGTCTGCGACGAGACTCGCGGGCGCGTCGGTTTGGCCGCGGCGCGTGACGACCGGCAGCCAACCCGCTTCACGCAGCGCCTGCGCGACCTCGTGGGCGGATTTGTCCGGCAGCGCGACATGATCGCCGACGGGCCGGCCCAGTTTGGCCGAAAGCGCGGGATTGGCGAAAAGCTCGTCCAGTGTCTTGCTGTCCTCGGCCTGCAAGAGCGGGACGCCGCGGCGAAATGTGATGCGCTCGTGCAGCGCCTGCCACTCTTCGAGCGAACGGCGCACATTTTGCGGAAGCGGCGCGTGGGTGATCTGTTCGAGGTGGGCAATGATGCGAGCGGCGCTCCAATTCGCGCGCTGGCCGCGATAGACCGATTCGCGCGTGAGGCGATAGCTCAGCGCGTGGTCGCCGCCTTCGAATTGGGTAAACTCGTCGAGCGTCATCAAGACGCTTTCCGCGATCGGCTCCATGGCGACGATTTGGAAATTCGGCTGGACGACCACGCGCCCGCCCTCCTCGGCAATCGTCACCGGCGCGCCGATGCCGAGCACCCACGCGCCCATGGCAGTGAGCCGGTACGCGCGCGGCGTGTCGCCATCTTTTTCGTCGAATCCCAAATCCACCAGCCCGAGCCAGTGCAGCGGCCCCGCGATCATGTGCGTAACGATCGCGCCCTCAACCTTGCCCCAGCCCGCGGCCTCATCGCCCACATCGCCAAACGTAATTGAGAAGGGATTGTTGGACTGGTAATAAGGCGAGGAATAGGCCGGGCCGTAGCCGTACCAATTCGACCGATTCGCGCGGCGCGGAAAGAGAAACTCATAGTCGCCCAGCCGAATGTCGTCGAGCAAGTCCGATAGGTTGACCCAGCCGCTCGGCCCGCGGCGTTTGAGATGCTCGACCACTACGCGGCGCGCCGGCTTGAGTTCCTCCGGCGCGGGCCGGCGGTGATCCTGGCCGTAGGCCGCTTTGGGAATCCGCAACTCATTCCAAGTCGTCGCGTCGAGATACGCTTCGAACGCTTGCTGCACGCGCTCGGCGGGCGGACGCGACCAAAATGCTTGGCCCTCGTCCGGGAAATAGTTGGACGCCTCAGGCAGGGGAATGCCGTTGTACTTTTCCGGCTGCAACAAGCCGAGCGCGACGAGCATGCGCCGCACAAAATAGAGATAGAGATTGTTCTTCTCGTCGAGTTTTTTCGTCTCCGCCCAACCCAGTGATTTGGCGATCTCGACGAGTTGCTTTTTGTAAACGTAACCTTGCGAGGTCAATTGCAGATTGCCCGCGCGCCGCACGACGCTCCAATAGCGCGACAGGTCACGCTGAAAATTGCGGCTCGACCCCGGCTCGACGCGTTTGGGTTCCGCGACCGTGGGCGCTTGGGCCGTCGGCGGCGGCGGTAGAAATGGACGAATCTCTTTGGGGATGACGAAATACCGTCCCAAGTCCCAGGCAATCGTCGTCTTGCTGGCAAAAGTGCTCTCACGCGACAAGACCAAGCCGAGTTGCAACAGCCGCGCGGCGGCATCTTTAAACGTCGGCTTGCCGCTATAGCGCGGGTTCCCTTGCTCGGGTTCGGGTTCGACGATGCCCCATTGGTTTTTGCGGGGCGACGGGTGCGCGAAGAGCATGTTGTGGAGCAGCATGGATTTGCACGCGCCCACCGCGGCCTCACCGCCCGCGCGTTGAATGAGCGTCAGTATCTCGCGCTCGGCCGGATTCAGCTTGGGGAGCACGCGTTCCACATGTTCGCGCTGCGCGATGCGTTTGGCGAGCATATCCGCGATCGTCGGCTTGGTCTGATTCTTGGTATCCAGCCCATGCTCACGCGCAATCGCCTTGAGCACGTTTACGTCGTATTGCAGCAACAGGGCATTCAGTTTGTCAGTAGCCATATGTCAGTAAACGGTAATCAGAACTTCCAACTTCCAACTTCCAACTTCCAACTTCCAACTTCTAACTTCTAACTTCCAACTTCCAACTTCCTCGGCGTATACCCTTTTTTCACAAACTCGTTCATTAGCTCGTCTACGCCTTCCTCGCGTACGGTGACGAGCCGCGGGGAGAATTGGTGGACGATGTACTGACTCAGCGACGTGCCGGCGAGCAGCTCGCGCAGCGCCATGTCGTCGGCCAGTTCGAGCACGGCCAAATGCTCGTACAAATGGACGCGTCCGTAATTCGCTTCCAGCGCGGCCATGCGCTCGCGCAGCGCCGAGGGAAGCGGCGCCCCAATTTCGTCAAATTTGGGCCCGATCTCGGCCACGGTGACTCCGCTGTCCAACGCGCGCGCGAGCGAATCGTTTGAAACGCGGAAAGTGAGCAACTCGCGCGTGGGGTCGGCAAAGGCACGGACGAGCGGCATGACGCGCACGGCCTCGGAGGTCGCGCGCAGCCGCACGGTGGAATCGTCCAGCCAGCGAACGGGTTCGCCGCCTGGCTCTTCCGCCGGTGTGAGTTCCGTAAAGCTGCCGACTTGTCCCTCGGAGACAAGCCACGCGCCGAGCGGTGTGATTTGGAACGCCGCCAAATCTTTGCCGTCATGCAGCACGTCCACCGCGCCCATCCAACGTAACGGTCCTTCGAACATGGCCGCGAGCACCGGGCGATAGGCCGCGTCCCAGTGCTGGGTATTGGACCAATTATAACGGTGGCGCGTTTTCGCCGCCGCAAGAAACCAGATGTGCTCGGACGTGAACGTGTGGAGGAAATCACTGCGGATGTCACGCACGTACTCGGCGAACGATTTCCAACTGTACCACGTCAACGGTTCGAGCGGCACAAGCAGCCGCACGACGAATTGCCGCGCCAGCGCGATCTCTTCGGCCAACTCGAGCGGCGTAAAGCTTTCCATGGCGCTCGAGCGCTGGACGACTAGCGACGCGCGCTCGGCAGCCGTCCGCAATTCGAGCATTGCCACTCCGCCGACGTGCCACGCTTCCCACAACACGCGGGCATGGTCCATTGGCGTTTGCGCACGCCAGAGTTGCACGCTTTTCGGATCAACTCTCGCGTGCGCGTCGGTCTGCTTCAAAATGCCAAGCCCGGTCAGCGTGCTTGCCACCCAGCCGCCCAGATCGCTGGAACTGCCTGCCATTGTTTCCAGAACCTTCAAGGTATCGCTGGCCCAAAGACGAATCAGAGGAATGGTCAACACCAGCGCCCCGCCGTAAGCGCGGTTGCGAGAGACCTGTTCGATTTCGTGCGGCTCGAACTCCCAATCGCGAACGTAAGGCAGCTTGGCGAATCGCTCGTCGCGTTGTTTCGACTGAAGGCGCAGCGGCTCGCGCTCGGCCAGCTCGACGATGGCATCGGCGAGGGGCAACACCGGGGGCAGCAGGTCGGGTTTTAGTAATCGCTCTATTTTTTCCGGGGGATAGAATTTGGTTTTCGGCGCGAGCAGCGGCAAATCAGCGGACTCGACGAACGGCGACCAGTGATAGTGCAGTTCTTGGCTCTCCTGCGTGCAGGGAAACAAAATGCCTGCTGCTTGCAGGCCGCGGACCGCGCGCTCCAGGCGGGCCAGATCGCCGCCGCCGCGTTTTTTCCACATCTGATCGAGCGACTGCGCCGTGGGTTCGGTGGATAAACCCAAGACCGTGTTTTGGATCCGCAGGAATTGATCTTCTTCCGGCGAGAACTCGGCGGGTAGGGGCGCTTGCTTCAAGTTTTCGGCAAGCTGCTCGACCAATTTCTCCTTCGGCAGCGCGGCTAAGTCCCAGCCCCGCCGCTGGGCGATCCCGCGCATCTGTTGCAGCGAAAGACCGCGTAGCCGTTCTTTCATCTCCTCTTCTGGCGGGCGATCCGCGCCGGCGGCCGCCTCAAGTGGCAGGTTCTCGAGCGCCGCCCGCGCTTCGGGTGGCTGGCTCTGGAGAGTGTGCATGACCGCATCGAATTGCTCTTGGCTCACCCCCATGTCTTTCAAGACCCCGGGGCTTTGCTGCATGAGGTTGATCGCTTCGCCGATACTGTGCGGCACAAAACTTTCCGGCTCATCTATAAAGGTGTACATCAGCGCGGCGATGTGCTCGCAGTAGGGATTGGTCGCACGGGCGTGGTTGACGTCGGAGCAGACCGTGCTGAAATCGGCGAGGTCGAGGAGCAGAGGAATTTGGCTCGCACCCTGGCGGACTGTCCCGCGAATCTTGGAACCGTCGAAGGAGCGCATCGTCACCGCGTCGATCGCTTGCAGCGCGCGGCCTTTTTGCGCGTTGCGGTCGCCGCACATTTCGATGACATCGAACTCGTCGAGTGGCGCGTTGACATCAGAGAACAGCTCGTCGGACTCGTCCTCGAAATCGTCATAGTAGCGTTTCTTCTTTTTCGTCATGCCTCACCTCCAACCCCCTTGCCCCCTTCCCCCTCTCCTGGACTGAACTTCAAGTCCAGGAGAGGGGGAAGGGGGTTGGGGGATAGGGGTGAGGGCAACGCGCGCGGCGCGACGCGGATGGCTTCCTCGGCGATGACCGCGGGCGTGAAATCGGCGACTTCGGCCGCGTATAAAATGTCGTAGCGATAGCCCTGCTCCGTGAGGAACATCTGGCGATGCGCCGAATAGTCCTGATCAATCGTGTCGTGACTGACGAGCGCGTAAAAGTGCGCGAGCAAGCCGCGCTTTTTGGGGCGCAGGATGCGACCGAGCCGCTGCGCTTCTTCCTGCCGCGAACCGAATGTGCCCGAAACCTGGATCGCGACGTTTGCATCCGGCAAATCAATCGAAAAGTTCGCCACCTTGGAAACGACGAGGCGTTTCAGTTCGCCCTTCCGCAGTTGATCGAATAGTTTCTCGCGTTCGCGGATGGGCGTCTCGCCCGTAATGAGGGGTGCGCCGAGCATTTCGGACAGTTTGTGTAGCTGCGACAGGTAAACGCCGATGACGAGCACGGTATCGTCTTGGTGCTTGTACAGCAGTTCGCGCACCAACCCGAGCTTAGCCGGATTCTCTGCGGCGACGCGATATTTCTGTTCGTCGGGCGTGAGCGCGTATTCCATCCGCAAATCGTCGGGCAGCGGCACGCGAATTTCGTGGCACTCGGCGGTCGCGATCCAGCCCTGCTTCTCTAGGTCCTTCCACGGCACATCGTATTTCTTGGGGCCGACGAGTGAAAAGACATCGCCCTCGCGTCCATCTTCGCGCACGAGGGTCGCGGTCATGCCCAGGCGGCGGCGCGCCTGAATCTCCGCGGTGATGCGAAATACGGGCGCGGGCAGCAAGTGTACTTCGTCGTAAATGATGAGACCCCAATCCAATTGATCGAAGAGCGCAAAGTGCGGGAACTCGTCGCGCAGATCGCGGATCGTCCCGCTGGCCTTCTTTTTGCGCGGATGGTAGGTCAGCACTTGGTATGTCGCAATGGTGACGGGCCGAATCTCTTTGTGCAAGCCGCTGTATTCGCCGATCTGATCTTGGGTGAGCGTCGTCTTGTCGAGCAGCTCGTTGATCCACTGCCGCGCGGCGACGGTGTTCGTCGTGAGAATGAGGGTGGCCGTTTGCAGCTTTTGCATTGCCGCGAGACCGACGATCGTTTTACCCGCGCCGCACGGCAGCACGATCACGCCGCTGCCGCCGCTCGGTCCGCCGCCCGCGTAGAAAACATCCGCGGCTTCGGACTGATAATGGCGCAGATTGAACGGCTCGGTCGTGATCGAGCCGGTGTCGCGGAGTTGCAGCGCGAGCTGTGCGCCTTCGACATAGCCGGCGAGGTCCTCGGCGGGATAGCCGATTTGCAGGAGAATCTGCTTGATGCGCCCGCGGTCGCCGGGATTGATCTCAAAGCGCGTCGGGGCCAAGCGCGCTCGCAGAAACGGCGCGACCAACTTGTGCCGCGCCAGTTCGGTCATGAGCGGCTCGTCGTCGGACACGAGCAGCAGCTTGCCGTCTTCGAGCGTCAGCTTGACGCGCCCATAGCGCGAGATCGCCTCGACAATGTCTACGCGCACGTTGTTGGGCAGCGGGTATTTGGCAAAGCGGGTGAGGTCGTCGAGGATTTTCTCGGCGGTCAAGCCCGCCGCGGCGGCATTCCAAAGCGAGAGCGGGGTCAGGCGGTAGGTGTGAATATGTTCGGGGGATTTTTCCAGTTCGGCAAATCGAGCGAGGGCGTCACGCGCATCCTGGTATAAATCGCTGTCAACTTCCAACAAAATCGTCTTGTCGCTCTGAACAATAATCGGGTTCTTGGAATTGAATTGCATCCAGACATCTCTGGCCAAAAATTTTCATTGTTTTACCACCAATCGGTACAAGTGTCAAGAGATTTTCACTATTCTGTGGAGCGAGCGGCTCGCTCGCTCTAGGGCGTGCGAGCCGTTCGCTCTGGGACGGGCGAGCCGCCCGCCCTACGCCTTGTACCAGAGCAGCAAGCGGTTCTTGCCCACCTTCTTCACCACTTCTCCGACTTCGCCCGCGTAGATGCAGTGGCTGATGCACGCGGAGACGCACGACGGCTGTCTCCCTTGTTCGAGCCGCTCGATACACAAATCGCATTTCTGCGCGACGCCCCGGTCCTCGTCGAACTGGATCACCCCGAAGGGACACGCTTCCATACACATGCGACAGCCGTTGCACGTGTTGCCGTCAATCAAGACGATGCCATCCGCGCGGCGACTGATCGCGTTTTCCGGGCACGCGTCCATGCACTTTGGCTCATGGCAGTGCATACAGTGCGCGACCGAATAGCGTAGTTGCAGCTTGCCCTCGATCAGCCGCGGTTCGTTCCGAAAAACCGTGACCCATTGCGGCCCGACCGGCAGATCGTGCTCCTGCTTACACGCCACCGAACAGGACAAGCAGCCGCAACACGCGGCCGTATCCACTGCCAGCGCATATTCCTTCGTCATTGCCGCGCCCCCTCCACCGGATAGATTTTGCACAGCAGCACGCGCAAGTTGCTCGCGCCCATCGCCTGGTCCAAACCGCTGGGATCGTTGTCGGTGAGAATGTTCGAGTTCGATTCTTTCCAGCCGTGATCGGGCGTCTTGACCTCGGGGAACCACCAGCCGTGTTGAATGGCGACCACGCGCGGGCTGAGGCCGATGGTCAGCTTGGCGCGCTGCTTGATCTTGCCGCGCGGCGATTCGATGTACACCCAGTCGCCTTCTTCGATCGCGTGCTGCTTGGCCGTGTCGGGGTGAATCTCGACGATGGGGTCGGGGTGCAGCTCGCGCAGCCAGGGGATCATGCGATGCTCGGAATGGAAAAAGACCGGCGTGCGGGCGCCTGTGATGAGAATGTACGGATACTCTTTGAGCAAGTCGGGACGGCTGATCGGACTTTCGGGCACTTCCTTGTACTTGGGCAAGGGATCGTACTTCAAGTCGTTGAGAATCGTCGAGTAAAATTCAACCTTCTTTGTCGGCGTGGAGAATCCTTTCTGCTCGTGCTTGCGATAGGTCACCGTGCCGCGCAAGAACGGCAAGTCCTTGACTTGCTGCCACGTCAACCCCGCGGGCTTGAGAATCCCATCCAAATCTTCCTCGACATTTTCGCCCCAGTCTTCCTGGCCGACGCGTTTGCCGAGTTCGTGGAACATTTCGAAATCCGATTTGCACTCGCCGATCTGGACGATTTTCTTGCGCGGGAAGATGTAGCCGTGGCGGAAGAAAAAGCCGCCGAGGTAGTCGGCTTCGAGCCACGTCGCGGCCGGCAGCACGATGTCGGCCAGCTCGGCGGTCGGGGTCATGAAGAAATCGGACACGGTGAGGAATTCGAGCGCGCTGAGCGCGCGGTAGACCTCTTGCGAGTTCTCGCGCGTCACCACCGGATTCGAGCCATGAATCATCATGGCTTTGACTGGGTACGGTTCGCCGTTGAGGATCGCGTTCCACACCATTTTGGGCGTGATGACGTTGATGCGCGCCGCGAGCCGAAAGACATCGCCGCCAAGCATCTTGGCGCGCTTGTCCGGGGGGAGCGCCTCGTGCGCGGCGAACTGGCCGATGTTCTGCGCTTTGGGCGGCGTGTAGAACACGTTGCCGCCTTTGGCGTCGAGATTGCCGGTCATCGCGACGAGATAGATCAGCGTGCGGTCGTTGTCAATGCAGTTGATGGACTGCTCGATAGCGACGCCCCATTGAATCGCCGCCGGCTTGGTCTGCGCGAAGAGGCGTGCTGCCTCGCGAATCTTGTCCTGCGGCACCCACGTGATCTGCTCGACCTTGTCGAGGGGATATTCACTCGCCCGCTGGACGAACTCGTCCCAGCCGTGGACGTAGTTGGCAATGAACTCTTTGTCGTATAACCCTTCTTGGATGATGACGTTCGCGATGCCGAGCATGAGCGCGGTATCGCTGCCGGGCCGCAGTTGCAGCCACACGTCGGCGCGTCCCGCGAGATAGGTGAGCCGCGGATCCACGACAATCAATTTCGATCCTTGCGAGAGCACACGCATGAGGTTCTCGCCGGTGTATTCGTCGGCGTTGTTCCAGACGACGTTGTTGCCCCAGACGACGACGCACTGCGGATCGCCTTCGTAATCCACGATCGGCAATTTGCCGCAGACCGAGAGCGCGGTGACGACCCGCGACAAGTAACACATATAGCCCGCGCCCATCACGTTCGGCGTGCCAAGCAGGTTGGCAAAGCGGGAGAGGAACGACTCAAATTCGCGCGAGGTCCCCTGTCCGAGGACGATGGACTCGGCGCCGAATTGGGCTTTATAGTGATAGAGCTTGTGGGCGATGGTGTCGAACGCCTCTTCCCACGAGATGCGTTCCCATTTGCCCTCGCCGCGCGCGCCCACGCGCTTTTGAGGATATTTGAGCCGGTCGGGATGGTAGACCAATTGTTTAAAGGCGAGGCCCTTGCTGCAGATCGTCCCGTGATTCGTGGGGAAATCCGGGTCGCCTTCGATCTTGTCAATGACGCCATCTTTCATGTAGACGAGGACGCCGCAGCCGCCGTGGCAGGCGCGGCAATTCGTCCGAATCACTTTTTCGCCTGTCGCCATGTCCGCAGTAATCATCAAGACTCCTTGAAAAAGTTTTTATCTGATCGCAATTTCCTTGATCTCTTGCTCGGTCAAGACGCGGCGCGCCTGTTTTGCCGCGTCCAAGATCGCCTTGACGAGTTCGTCCGTCGCCGCGATGCGTTGCTGCGCGAGCCAAAAGCGCACGTTGTGCTCGCCGCTCATCGGCCCAATCTCGATGGTTTGTTTCAGCCCGAACATGTCCGCGGGGACCGCCGAGTAAACCCGATTCGCCAGCCAATCCTCGCCGCGGCGGAATGCTTTGACGACCGCGGCGGCGTGTACGCCGGATTGCGTGCGAAAGGCATCCGCGCCGAAAGCGGGATAGTTCACCGGGATGGGTGTCTCGGTCGCGCGGGCGGCCAGCTCGACGTACTCTTTGAGTTGGCTCAAGTCGTTGTCAATCCAACCCAACAATTTCATGTTGACGAGGAGTTGATCCATGGCGGCGTTGCCGCAGCGTTCGCCGATGCCGAGCGCGCAGCCGTGAATTCGCGTCGCGCCCGCGCTGACCGCCGCGAGCGTGTTGAGCGCGCCAAACCCGCGATCGTTGTGCCCGTGAAAATCAATCCCTACCTCCGCGCCGGTCTGCTGGACGATTTCCGTGGCAAACTCGATCAGGTTCGTGACGCCCGACGGCGTCGCGTGTCCGACCGTATCGCAGAAACAAATGCGCGTCGCGCCGCACTCGATCGCGGTCGTGTACAATTGGCGGAGAACCTCCGGCTCGGCGCGCGTCGTATCCTCAGTGACGAACATGATTTGCAGGCCGTGCTTGACGACGAAGGTGATCGAGTCTCGGATATTCTTCAACATCGTCGCGAGATCCCACTCTTCGACATAGCGGCGAATCGGACTCGAGCCGATGAAACCGGTCGCTTCGATGGGCATTCCGACCGCATCGCAAATGCGGAGGAGCGGCTCGAAATCCGCGACGAGCGTTCGGCACGAGACGTTCGCGGCGATGCGCAAGCGACAGTCGCGGATTTCCCGCGCGAGCGCGGTGATATGTTCGACCGCGACCGCGCCGTTGGCGGGAAAACCGAGGTTCGCGGTGTCAATTCCAACCGCGTCCATCAGGCGCAGCAGGTGGATTTTTTCCGCGATGGCGGGCGTACGCACCGACGGCGACTGTAAACCATCGCGCAGCGTCTCGTCGTTCAACTGCGGACGCTGGCGCGGCGGCGTCAACGTCTCGTGTACCGCGTTCCAATCGTAGATCAACTGCGGCGATTGCGCCGGTTCTTGGGGATTCATCTCCGCCTCCACTAGAACTTGACCGCGCCGGGGCCCTTCAGCCCCAGCATCGCGCGCATCTCGTCCGGCGTCGCGATCTCGCGCTCGAATTCACGCGCGAGGCGGACGACCTTTTCGACGAGTTGGGCATTGGTCGCCAGTTCGCCGCGCCGAACGTAGATGTTGTCTTCCAAGCCAACGCGCACGTGCCCGCCCAGCATGATCGCCATTGCCGCCATGTTGAATTCTTGCGGATAGCCGACGCCGATGACCGACCAGCGATAATTTTCCGGGCCAAACAAGCGATCCGCGGTGGCTTTCATCGTGAGCAAGTCTTCGGGCGTTGCGCCCAATCCGCCGAGAACACCCAGCACGAACTGAATCCAAAAGGGCGGAGTGACGAATCCGGATTTCATGAGGAAGCGCAGGTTGTACAGATGCCCCACATCGTACGCCTCGAATTCGGGGCGCACGCCGCATTCCTTCATCGTGGCGCTGTAGAGTTCCATGTCGCCAAAGGTATTTCGGAAGATAAAGTCTTTGGACGCTTGGACGTTGGCCGGTTCCCAGTCGTAGCGATAATCTTCGGGTTTGTATCGGCGCCCCACGGGATGAATCGAGAAATTGATGCTGCCGAGATTGAAAGAGGCCAGTTCGGGCTGATAGCGCGGAATCGCGCGCAGGCGCTCTTGCGGCGACATGCCCATCCCGCCCCCCGTGGTGATGCCGATAACGGCGTTGCAGCCGGACTTGATTCCCGTCAACACCGGGCTGTACAGATCGGGGTCCGACGCGGGTCGGCCATCGCGCGGATCGCGCGCGTGGACGTGGACGGCCGCCGCACCGGCTTGCGCGCAGGCGATCCCGTCCGCCGCCAAGTGCTCTGCCGTGAAGGGCAGGTGCGGCGTCTGCGTGGGCAGCGTGATCGCGCCGGTGAGCGCCGCAGTGATGATCAACTTGTCGGTCATGATTCTCCTCGTAGACCTCACCGGTCTCAGAGACCTGTGAGGTCTATTTCAAGATGCCGCCGGACATGAACGTTCCAATGCGATTGCCCTGTGTGATCGGCACGAGCAAGTGCGATGGATATTGATTGTTGTGATATACCGTCACCTGCGAGCGCGTTTCTCGCCACAAATGCCCCAAGCCGTGTTGGTCCAGAAAATCAGTCGCCTGGTCGTCTTTATCGGCGCACTTGATCCGTATTCCAAACCGATACCCCGGCTTGAACAAAACGCCCGTGGGCACGATGGCGATGTTGAATTCGTACACCTCGCCCGGAATGAGCGGCTCGCGCGCAGCGTGCGAATGGTAGGGCAACCACGGACGCGACTTGGTGGGGTCAATGCGCCGCTGCGACCCGCGCAGCCAACCGCGCGTCAGAACCTTTTCGTTCCCCGCCTCATCCACCTGAAGAAAATTTACGAACCAAAGCGCTTCGGTGTCGGTGGCAGACGCATACAGATTGAGTACCATCGGTCCGCACACTTCTGTGTTCTCGACCATCGGCGGCGTCAAGAAGGTCAACGAGCCGTGGTCCTCCGGGAGATCGTGGAAGGTTGAGGCGGTCTCGTGCGGCAAGATTTCGTGCTCCGAGAGCAGCCCATTTTCGTGCAAATAAAATTCCGTCCATTGGGTCTCCGGCAGGGGCCACTCGTGCGCCGATTTCCACTCGCCGGTATTCTGGATGAACAGTTGGATGGGCGGTTCGCCCATTATACCCGTGTCAATGCGTTTTAGCCAAAAGTCGAACCAGCGCAGCGATTCGTAGTGATACTGGTAAACGGGGCGGTCGAGGTATAGCGGCGGCCCGATGGTCAGCTTTTTGGGACCCTTCCAGTTTTCAAACGTTCTGAAATCGCCCGGCAAGTGTAACGAGTGCATCGCCCAGCAGCCGCCGAAATAGCCGGGAATTTCCACGTCCACGTCAAAGCGCACTGTTTTTTCCTTGTAGAGGTCCGTATCCAGATAATTCAAAAGGTACTCGACGATGAGCATGTTGCCGCCCGCGTCCGGATTCTGGAGGATCTGGACGAGTTCGGGGTGAATGTTAATCTCAGGGTCCTGCAGCGCTTGCTCGATCTGCCGATTGAACTCTGCGTTCCCAATTTTTTCTCGGTACTCTTTTCGCACGCGGAGATTGCTCAAACTCTTGAGCCAGAAAGGATGGAAGACGAATGCAAAAATTCCGCCTTGAAAAATCGCGTCGCGATATTGATCCGTTACTCCAAACGGCGCGAAAATCGTTTTTAGCGACGGGGGTTTCAATTCGGCAACCCGCTTGGCCGTCATCGAGAAATACGACGTGCCAAACGTCGCGACCTGTCCGTCGCACCAGGGTTGTCGCGCCAACCATTCGATGGCATCGTATAAATCGCGCGTCGTTCCATCGCCGAGGTGATCGAACAAGCCGCCGGACAGCCCGGTGCCGCGTACGTTGACAAACACGTGCGCGTAACCGCGCCGCACGTAAAAGTTATAGTCGCCGGATTCCATAGATACGTTTCGACCACTGACCGCCACCGGCATCATTGATTTGAGCATGTTGTCTTTGTCGAACGGGAAAAAACCGACGATGCACGGAAACCGGTCGGGCGAATTGGGTCGCACGATGTCGCAATCGAGTGTGAATCCGGCGCTCACAGGAATCGCGACGTTGCGTTCGTGTACGACGTCGTATTGCCGCGGCGACGTTTGCCATTTTTTCGATAACATGCGTCTAGACTCTCCAGAGGTTTGGCTGTTGGACAAGTTCAATCAGGTTTCCAGCATTGTCGCGAATGAATGCGAACGACTGGTCGCCGATGACGGTCGTGTCCATAGCAACGTCTACGCCGCGCCGTTTCAACTCGGCGACCACGACGCGAATATCCGGCACGGCGAGAGCGACGTGCTTTGTTCCATGCGTGCGGAGGTCCAGATTGGGATAGCGGCGCTCGTCGGGCAGCGGCGCGGCGCCCGTAACCTCGAATAGCTCGACGAGAAAGTCGCCATGCTTTAGTACGGCGACCTTCGCGGATGCCGCATCCAGAGTGACGCGCTCCTTGAGGACAAAGCCCAGCATGTCGCGGTACCATGCGATGGACGCTTCGAGATCCGGAACGCTGATTCCGCAGTGGTGAGGTTTCACTTCAAAGCCAGTGATTCGGGTATTCATATCTCATGGCATGTACGCGCGCACATCGCGCAAGAACTCGTCGTTGGGGCGCTCGAGAATGAATGAGCTTACGAATTCGACAAAAGGTCTGACGAAAGGATACGTGTCGCGCGTCGCCCACGAGGGCTTGGTATAGCGCGGCGGCGCTTCGACGACGGACCTGCGCCAGTCCGAAAAGCTCTCGTACCACAACTCGATGACTCGGTCCCATAGGAAATGAGTGATTGCAAAAGGAGGGGCATTGCCTGGCGCCCACGTCCCCGGCAGACCGATCGGTTCCTTGATCGTCCGGTAACTGAAGAATCTAGAGAGACTGGGCTGCTTCATCACCTCTTTGGCATGGATTTGAAACCACTCGTCGCCCTCTTCGTTCGAAACACCGGCGGGGTACTTGAAGAGAATGAACCAGCGTATACCGGCTTTTTCGTGCGGCTGAAATTCGCTGCCCTTGAAATCTTCGGTTGGCTGGGCGGGAATGAAGCAAGTGGCGACCTCGGGCCATACGGGCGGGACTGTGAAA
The DNA here is from genome assembly GCA_016208315.1 of Chloroflexota bacterium. GTDB lineage: Bacteria > Chloroflexota > Anaerolineae > UBA4142 > UBA4142 > JACQYF01. Next base: position 27,390 of record JACQYF010000016.1, read on the forward strand.
GAGAGACAGCCCTTTGCGCCTGGCTCAGGAATCTCGCGCCACCAGCCCTCGGTCACACGCCAGTTGTAGACGCCGTACGGCTGCGCCTCCGGTGGGGCAGGTACGGGAAGGTAACTTTCGTGGCGCGCGAGCCAAGGTCCATACCGCCGCACGATCTCCGGCGCGTGGTCCCGATAATACCATCGCTCCATCGCGGCAATACTATCGAGCGAAATGTTGTGGACGACGATGCTCTTGATCATGATCCAGTTCCTATTTGGACTCGGGGCGCGGTTCATGGAAAGGTCTAAATCTGTTAAACAACGACGCTTCCAAACTGTTCGGGTTGGCGACCGCAGGCAACGGCGTCATTTCGCCCGGCGTGCAAAAGTCAAAGACGACGCGTTCGTGTACGAACATCGAGTACGACGTCTCAATGTCCGCAAATTTGGCAAAGCTGGCGCGAATCACATTGCCAACGTCTGAATCAGAGCCGACGCGCGTAGCATCTTCCAAACTATCGAACCAAAGCTCCTCGATCCCCTGTTCCATATCAATCCCGCCGCTCTCGAACAGAGTGCCTTTGAAGACAGAAGGTTCGAGCTTGAGTGGAAAGTTGAGTACGTACTTGCGCAGCCCGCGGTCTTTGAGTGTCTCGATCACCATGGGCGCGTGTTCATCGCGCCAGCGCTTGCCGAATTCGTCCATCGGCTGGCCCGGCTTGTTCTGGAGACGATGGATGAGTTTGACGCCACCTGAGCGGAACCCCTCGCGCTCGTAGGCGACCTCACCTTGCGAGAGGGCGACCTCCATGGCCGAGTCGCCGAACGAGTGCGGCTGCATGTACTCGCGGTAATCCGCGGATACCAAGTTGCGGGCGAGAACCTCGAAACTGTCGAGCCAGTGATCGGCAAAGCTCTCCCAGTTCATCGTCGGTTTCGGCAGCACGCGGTATTCGTCGGGAATATCCGGATTCCCATAGTGCTGAACGTATCGTTTGAAATCCCGCGTGACGCACGGGGTGACCATCATGAGCGCGACGTGGATGAACGCCCATTCGTAGAAGAACTTTGCTCTCGTTCCGTCCGGCTTGTGCCGGCTGATAATGGTGAATTTGATCATCTCACGCTCCTCTATTTCAGTAATGCACCGCGCCGCCGTCTACGTTCAAGTTCTGACCGGAAATGAACGCGCTGTCGTCGGAAGCCAGAAACACGACTGCGCCCGTGAGGTCGTCCGGCGTCATCGCGCGCTTGAGCACGCGCTGCTCGATGTTGAGGTCGTTGACGTGATCGAGAGTCTGCTTGTCTTCCGACAAGCCCGATGGAACGCCGGTTATCGTATAGCCCGGCGTGATCGAGTTGACGCGAATGCCGGATTCGCCGAGTTCGCGCGCGAGTGATCGGGTGAATGCCCAGACCGCGCCTTTGGAAGCGACATAGTGAGTGAGCAGCGGAATGCCCTGGAAAATCGAATCAGAGGAAATGTTGATGATGGATCCGCCGCCGCGTCGTTTCATGCACGGTACTACCGCTTTGCAACATTGCCAAATCCCCTTGACGTTCACGGCAAAGACCGCGTCCCACTCATTTTCGGAAATGGCATCGAACGGCTTTGGCTTGAGCGCGGCGGACAGGGCAGCGTTGTTGACGAGCGCGTCAATTTGTCCGAATTGCGCGAGGGTCTCGTCCGCCATTTCGCGAACACTATCAAAACGCGTCACGTCCACGCGCAGGCCAATGGCTCGCCCGCCGACTGCGTTCACCTTCTGCGCCGTTTCGGTCACGTCAAGTATGTCCGCGGCAACCACCCGTGCGCCCTGTTCCGCGACTCGCTGCGCCAACACCTGCCCGATTCCGCGCACGGCGCCCGTAATAATGACGACTCGGTCTTGCAGTTTCATTGGAAACCTCTCCCAGCGAGGGCAACGTAGGGGCAATCCCTTGTGGTTGCCCTGGCAGGGGCAGGCACGAGGCACTGCCCCTACGTGGCGCTCGCTGGCAGGGGCAGGCACGAGGCACTGCCCCCACGTGGCGCTCGCTGGCAGGGGCAGGCACGAGGCACTGCCTCTACGTTGCACTCTGTTGGCTACTTGACCAGGGAGATCAGTTTGAACTGCCCACCTTTGATCTCATAGATGGCTTGGCTCTGCACGGTGGTGCCGTCATGGTCGTCGGGCTTGTAGTTAAAGACTCCGCCCAGACCCACAAAGTTGGTGGTCTTTTCCAACGCGTCGCGCAGCTTGACGCGATCGGCGCCTGAAGTCTTGAGCGCACTGGCAATGACGTTGATTGCGTCAACGCCCGAAGCGGATAGCTGTCCGATCGGATACTTGTATTTGGCTTCAAAGCGCTTGGCAATCTCGAGCGCCACGGCCTTCTGGGGGTCGGTGTCGGGCAGGGCTTGCGGATCCAAAACCTTGCTGGCGGGGAACACGATGCCGTTCACCATATCGCCGCCCATCATCAACGTCGGCGCAATACCGAAAGGCGGCGCACCGATGATCGGTATCTTGAATCCGATCTGCTGCATACCCTTCATGAACGCAACGCCCGAGACGCCATTCGTGAGCAGCACCAACGCGTCCGGCTTTTCCTTTGCCGCCGCGTCCTTTGCCTTGGTCGCTTGGGGCGTCAAATCCATATCGGCATTGCCCCAGGTATCGCTCAAGGAAACCATCTGAATGCCCGCGGCGGGGGCTGTCTTGATCATCGCCTCCATCACTGCCGGCATCGGAGGTACATTGTCTGCCATCACGATGATCTTTTTGTACCCTTTGAGCTTTACGGCTTCCAGGGTCGCCGCCGCAAGCAGGGGCGGGGGCTGGACGGTCGAGAAGACGAACGTGTTATTCTTGTACTTTGTATTTACCGCCTCCGCGAGGTTCGGATTCGTGTGTACAACCGGAACCTTTTCTTTTTCTGCCATTTGGTCCATCGGGGCATTCAGGTCCGAATACAAGGGACCCATAACGGCGAGTACGTTATCCTGTTTGACGAGCTTGGTAAGTCCGGTGACGCCTTTGGTTACGTCGGTGCCATCGTCCTCGACGAGCACTTGAAGCGGATGTCCATTGACACCGCCGGCGGCATTGATGCGGTCAACTTCGAGCATAACCCCGTCGCGAATCTCGCCCGCGGGCGCCGCGGCTGGACCGCTCAGCGAAATCAACAGACCGATCTTGTACGGCTCGGTGGAAACGGGCGCGGCTGTTGGCGCGGTGGTGGCTTTGGGCGCCTCCGTCGCCTTGGGCGCGGCAGTGGGCGGCGCGGCGGTTGGCACGGGCGTGGGCGCGGGCGCACAAGCCATGACAATCACGGCAAGAACCATAAGCGCAAGTACGGTGATGTGTTTCATCTCCTGTCCTCCATCGGATTTCGAATTTGTCTTCGTGCTACCCAACATCGGTACAAATGCGTGCTTTCTGCATTTCACTTTGGTCGTCTTACCATCACCCCCCCTCCTCCTTCTTCTCCTGCGGCAACTCCTACGGAGCGACGACGATCTTTACGAGGTCCTTGGTCGTGACCAGTCGCTCGAACCCTCGTTCCACGATCTTGTCGAGGCGAATAATGTCCGATACCATTCCCGCCGGGTTGAACTTGCGATTAGCAAGATAGTCAAGGCAGATGCGGACATCTTCCTCGGCATAGGCGAGACTGGCTTTGATTTCTGTTTCCCGAACGATGAGTTCCGCCGGGACGATGGGTGTCTGCTTTTCGGATACCCCTAGCACCATCACCTGCCCGCCGCCTTTGACCAGATCGAGAGCCGTCTGAAACGATGCGGGTACACCAGCGCATTCAAAGGCGACATCTGCTCCAATACCGCCGTAAGCCGAAATGATCTTTTCTTTTAGAGCCGTGCCTTGCTCCAGAGGATTCAAGGCCATATCCGCTCGGTGCGCGAGCGCGAGCGCGCGTTTCTTTTCCGACGGTTCGAGAACGGTAATGTGCCGCGCGCCCCCTAATCGCAAAAACTGGAGGACCGAAACGCCGATGGCGCCCGCTCCCGTGACCACTACGTTGTCGCCGATCCGGAAACGCGACTGGCGCACCCCGCGCAATGCAACGGCGATCGTATCGAGCAGGACAGCATCTTCAAACGAAACCTGATCGGGGAGCCGGAAGAGCATATTGCGCGGATACCGGACTCGAACGTACTCTGCAAATCCTCCATCGCAGCCGGGCGCGAGTCCGTTGGTTCGCTCAAAGGCGTGGACGCAAATCGCAGAACGTCCCTGGCGGCAATAGTAACAATCGCCGCACGGTCCCGGCGGGCCAACGGCGACGCGCTCGCCAAACTCCCATCCCTCAACCCCTTCGCCGATTTCCGCGATGGTACCCACGGTCTCGTGACCCAGAACAAGGCCGGGTGGCAGAAACCCGTCGCTCTGATACGCGTGAACATCGGTGCCGCAGATGCCGCAGTATTTGACCTTGACGATCACTTGACCCGGGGCGGCTGTAAGTCTTGGTCGTTCTTCCAACCGGATGGCTCGCGCGCCCTCGTACACGGCAACTTGCATCGCGGTCTCCATCACAATCAGGTCTGTAGGGGCGGGGTCACCCCGCCCTGGTTGCAGGGCGGGGTGACCCCGCCCCTACAGACCTGATTGTGATGGAGACCGCGATGCAAGTTGCCCTGTACGAGGGCGCGCGAGCCATCCGGTTGGAAGAACGACCAAGACTTATCTTGAGGGGTCACAAGCCCAGTGCCGAGGAGTTCCATCGCGGCCATCGCCATAGCATTCTGAATCTTGTTGACGATGAAGGACCGCGCGAACCCTTTCATCGTCACTGGCTTTTTGCCGATGCGCTCCAACAAAGCGACCGTTGAATTGACTGTCTTCGCCGACGTGAGGGGCCCAGGAACTACCTCGACGAGAGGAACAATGTGCGCCGGAAGGAACCAGTGGGCGACGACGAGCCGTTCTGGATGCTTGAACTCGGCAAGACTAAAAACGTCCAGTCCCGATGTGTTGCTGGCGATCGCCGTGCGAAGCGGCAGCAGTGCGTCGAGTTTCGTGAGCACCTGCCGTTTGATTTCGGCAACCTCGGGAACCGCTTCCTCGATAAAGTCTACGTCGCCAAGCGATGCCAAATCGGTACACGGGTGAATGCGCTTGAGTATGCCCGGGATGTCGTCGTTTGAAATACTCCCGTACTCGGCGAGGGTTTCTAGACTCGAGCGGATCGTCGTGATCGCGTTGTTCAACAGGCTCGCGTCAACGTCCACCAGCGCGACGTTAATGCCCGCCCGGCTCAGCACAAGGGCGATCGAGTTGCCCATCTTGCCCGCGCCGACGACACCCGCAGACCTCACAGGTCTCTCAAGACCTGTGAGGTCTGCGACCGGCGCATCTCCTCCGCGCGCTGCTTGACCCATGCGATAATCCTCTTTGAGCAAGCCACCCAGCGAATTCGTTTTCTCGACCAACGTGACCTGGTGGCCGCGTTCCGCGGCGATGATCGCCACGGCCTGATTCGCCTTGATGACATCCGCGCACTTTTTCAAGGCATGGAACAAGGGGGCGTCATGATTTGTATAGTCAACTCCCCAATCCGAATTTCGTGATCGCGTGCTCTGCCGCGATGCGTCCCGAGTTGATCGCAAAGCCAAACGTCTCGCCCGAAAGTACGGCGCAATAGGTCTCTGCCGACCAGCCGCCCGTGTCCACCCCACCCGCGTACAATCCTGGGATCGGATTGTCTTTTTGATCGAGCACTTGCATGTGTTCGTCAATCTTGATGCCGCCGATGGTGTCGAGGAAATCCGCCTTGCAGCGGATCGCGTAATAAGGCGGAGTCCGCAAGGCCAGCAGGAATCGGCGATCTTTGGCAAAGATCGGATCGCAGCCGCGGTCGCAGTCGGCATTGTATTCGGCGACGGTCGCCTTGAGCGTTGCACGGTCCGCGCCGATCCAGTCCGCCATCGCATCCCAGGAATCGGTAACGTAGACCCGATCGCCTTTGTTCATCAGCGCGCCGAGTTCTTCTTCGAAGCCAGGCGGCAGCTTGCTTCGTTGGCGATCCTGATTTTTTCCCACTACGACATCCAGCCCGTTGTCGCAAATCATCTGGGTCATGCGCGAATCGAAAAGGGAATAAGACGTTGCTTTGGGTTGGCGCGCAACGGCGTTCGACACTTCAAAGTGATTGTAGCCGCCCATCTCGTCCGCAAAGCGCAGTCCCTTTTTGTTCACCCAAACCATGTAGGGCTGCAAACCGACGGAGATGAGCGGGAGCAAGAGCGCGTCTGAATCACTGCCGAGGTGCAGCATGATGTTGTCTGGGACAGTCGGTCCGCCCAAGTGCAAAATGCCCAAGCCCTCGGTCGCCGCGCCAATCTCGGTTGCCATGAGAATGCCATCGCCCGTATGCGGCAGTCCAATGCAATCCATATTCTCGTCGTAGTTCGAACAGTATTTGCGGATCATTTCCTTGTTGCCGGCATAACCGCCCGTACCGATAAAGACGCACGACGTTGCGATCTCGAATTGCTCGCCTTCACGTTCCGCCAAAACGCCGGTGACCTCGCCGCGCGCGCCCCTGAGTATTTTTTTCGCCGGAGTACGCACAAGGATTTGAACACCCAGTTTCTTGCATTCGTCCGCGAGCACTTGGACTACTTCGAGACCCAAGCCCTCTGTCGCGTGCCAAACGAGTGGATTTTGTCCGGGATACAGAGGAATACATTGGAAGACGAGTCCCAGTTCTTCGAGCCAGCGGATGGTGTCGCCCGATTTCTCAAAGAAAGCGCGCACGATTCTTGGATTGATTGTCCAGTGCGCCCAATTCATGGCGAGCTTGAAAAGATCATCCGTATAAGCGACGACGTTCGCGCGATGCTGGACGGGACTTTCGGAGGCGAACAGGCCGATGGCGCGAGTCGAGTTGCCGCCGGTCGTGGGTCGTTTTTCCAACACCGTGACGCGAACGCCTTTTTCGGCGGCGGTCAGCGCCGCTGCCAAACCCGCGCCACCTCCGCCGATGACGACGAGTTCCGTTTCAAGTTGCATGTGATTGCTCTCCGCCCCAGACCTGTCAGGTCTCCAAAGACCTCACAGGTCTGACCGTCTCTATCTCCAGCACTCGGTAATTCGATCCACCGGAAAATGGGTGAGCAGTTTGCTAAAGACTATGTTGTCCTCCTCGCTGCCTCACACCCCTCGTGAGGTTACATTGACAATCTCATCGGAAACTCTGGCAACTGGCTATAGATGGGATGCTCTGTTCCTTCGGTGTGCAGGTCTTGATACCGCAGGTCTTGTTGCAGAGCATAGTCCACAGCCATCCAGTCGGCGCAAATGCTCAACACGGGATGGTTAACCACGTCCTTGACTTGTTCGCCGAGACAATAAACCACGCGGCCATCTTGCAAGCTGTCAAAATACTGTTGAGGTGTTCTAATGCCCATTCGAGTTTCCTTTCCCAAGATATAGCCCACGCACGCGATCATCCTGCCGTAACTCGCACGCCGTCCCCACGAGTTCGACCTGCCCGGTCTGGAGCACGACCGCGCGGTGCGCGACCGATAGCGCCATTTCCGCGTTCTGTTCCACCATCAACATGGTCAGACCCTGCGCGTTCAACTTTTCGAGCGTTTCGAAAATATGCTCCACGATCAGCGGCGCCAAGCCCATGGACGGCTCGTCCAACAACAAGAGCTTGGGACGCCCCATCAGCGCGCGCCCGATGGCAAGCATCTGCTGCTCGCCGCCCGACAACGTCCCTGCGAACTGGCGACGCCGCTGCGCCAAGACGGGGAACAACTCGTAGACGCGAGCCAGGTCGTCGGCGATTTCGGCCTTGGCGCGGCGCCGGGTTGCGCCAATCCGCAGATTGTCCGCGACCGTCAGACTGTGAAAGACCTGCCGTCCTTCAGGGACCTGGCAGACGCCGCGTCCCGTTATTTCGGGCGCGGGCAAGCGCGTAATGTCCTTGTCTTCGTACAGAATTTTTCCGCGGCGCGGTTGCAGAACACCGGATATGGTGTTGAGGAGCGTCGTCTTGCCCGCGCCGTTCGCGCCCAGCACGGCGACGATTTCCTGGGGACGCACGTCGAGCGACACGCCGCAAATCGCCTCGATGGACCCATAGCTGGTGGAGATGCCATCCACGCGCAGAGTTGGCATTGCTATTGACGGCGGCATCCCAGTGCCGCCGTCAATAGCAAGTTTTGGGATACTGCGTTTTTTGGCCGCGCCGTGGTTAACGCCTAGGTACGCTTCGATGACGGCTGGATTCTCCTGAACGTCGCGCGGCTTGCCCTCGGCGATCAGCTTGCCATAGTCGAGCACGCTGACGCGGTCCGAGATGCCCATGACCAGTTCCATGTTGTGTTCGACCAGGAACACCGTGACCCCCGCGTCGCGGATGCCCGCGATTCGCTCGACCAGGTAGGCGCGCTCGGCGGCGTTCATCCCCGCGGCCGGTTCGTCCAGCAAGAGCAGGCGCGGCTCCGTCGCCAACGCGCGCGCGATCTCGACCAAGCGCTGCTGTCCATAGGGCAGACTCGCGGCGGGACGCGACGCGTGCGCCTCAAGGCCGACGAGCGATAACACTTGCATTGCGCGCTGCCGCGACATGCGCTCTTCCTCGCGCTGCGCGGCCAGCCCCAAGCCCGCTGCAAGGTAGCCCGATTTCTCATGGCGATGTCTACCGACGAGCACATTCTCGAGTACGGTCATGTTTGCGAAAACTCGCAGGTTCTGAAACGTCCGCGCCACGCCCAAGCGAGCAATGTCCGCGGCGTGCTTGTGTGTGATCTCTTGTCGCGCGAAAAACAAATTTCCTGCTGTAGCGCGCTGCAAGCCGCTAATGACGTTGAACAGCGTCGTCTTGCCCGCGCCATTGGGGCCGATCAACGCCGCGATGTTCCCTTCCGGTACTTCGAGCGAGACACGATTGACCGCTTGCAAGCCGCCAAAGTTCACCGAAACGCAGTCGAGTCGCAGCAGTGGCTCGGCGATGGGCGAGGGGGAGAGAGGGCGAGGGGGGGAGGGGGAGACCCAGTCACCGTGTCTCCCTGTCTCCCTGTCTCCCTGTCTCCCTGTCTCCCCCTCGCCCCTTCTCCAACGCTTGAGAATGGCTCGCAGCCACTCGCGTTGCTCGCGGCGCAGGCCGCCTGTGATTCCGTCGGGCAGAAACAGCAAGAGCACGATCAACGTGATCGCGTACATCAAGCCGTTGTACTCGGGCGCGGTGGAGATGCCGCGTCCAACCCACATCATAATGATCGCGCCGAGCATGCCGCCCCACAGACTCGCGCTGCCGCCGACGAGCATCATGAGGATGGGTATAATGGCGGGCCCAAAGCCAAAGTCGTTGGGGTTGATCGCGCCAATCGTAAAGGCGTACAGCCCTCCGCCAATCCCCGCGTACACGCCGCTCACCACAAAGGCGCGCAGCTTCCAGCCGGCCGTGTTAATGCCCAGCGTGGAAGCCGCGATCTCGCTCGCCGCAAGCGCCTGAAACGCGCGGCCGGCGCGCGACCGCAGCGCGCGCTCGGTGAAAAGGAGCAGCACCAGCACCACCGACCACGCAGCATAGTATTGGCCGAAATAATCGGCAGCGACGAATCCAAAGACCTCCAGCGGCGCAATGTTGCCGATGCCGTTCGATCCGCCGGTGAGCCAGCGGGTCTCGCGCACAAAGACGTAAAAGACTTGGCCCAGTCCGATCGTCGCCAACGAAAGGAAGAAAAACCGCAGGCGCAGGACGGGGCGACCGACGATTAGCGCCACCAGGCCGGCGGCAAGCCCGCTCGCCGCGAGCGCCGCCACGGTCGGCACGCCGGCCCGGGTCGTGAGCAGCGCGCTCGTGTAGGCGCCGATGCCGAAGAACGCGGTGTGTCCAAACGAGAGCTGCCCCGCCTGCCCAAAGAGCAAAACCAAACCGACGACCATGGTGGCGTAGAGGCCCGCGATGGACATGACGCTCAGCGCGTAATCGCTCTTGATCGCCAAGGGCCAAATCGCCATGGCGAGGACAAAGGCGAGCTTGAGTTGGGTAGCGCGGCTGCGAAGCAACGGGGTGATCATCCTCTCCACTTATTCCGCCTCCGCCAGGGACGACCCCAGAATGCCCGCTGGGCGCAAGTAGAGGATGAGCAGCAGCACGAGAAAGGCGATGCCATCTTTGTAGCCGGAGGGCAGAAATGCGGCGGCGACCGCCTCGACCACGCCCAGCGCCAGTCCGCCGAGCACCGCACCGGTGCTCTTGCCCCAGCCGCCGAGCGCCGCCGCGACAAATCCCTTGAGACTCAGGATTCCCCCCGACGAAAAACTAATGGGAACGATGGGACCGATCGCGACACCCGCCATCGCGCCGATGACCGCGCTGATGGCAAATGCCAGCGCGATCATTTGCCCGGTCGAGATGCCGACGAGACTGGCGGCGGTGAAATTATCCGCAGTCGCGGTCATCTGCTTGCCGATCAGCGTATAGTTCATAAGCAAATAGAGCGCGAGGAGCGCGACAGCAGTCAGTCCCACCACCCACAAGCTCTGGGTTGAGATGGCGACGTCGCCGAGCATAATGGGTTCAGTTCCGGAAAACGCGGGAGAGTACAAGGGGTAGCCGCCCCATTTCAGCAGGGTGGCATTCTCAAACAGCATGTTCACGCCGACGGTGACCATGATCATCGCGATCAGCGAAATCCTCAAGATCGGCGCGATCACGAGCCAGTACATCAGAAGCGCAAGCAGAGTGACCACGACGACCGCGGCGATGCCCGCGGCGAGGTAGGGCCAGCCCAGGTCTTTAAGGAAGGCGACCACGAACATCGTGCCCAGCATCGCGAACGAACCTTGCGCCAGGTTCACGATGCGCGAGCAGCGGTAGATCGTGGCAAAGCCCAAAGCGATGAGCGCGTAAACGGCGCCGATCGCGATGCCGGAAACGACGTACTGCAACAAGCCCTCAATGCTCATCTGATCTCCTCGGCAATACGGTGTTGCAGGCGAGGCAAAACAACTAGACCGGTTTGTGAAAACCGGTGATCATGCAGGCGTGGTGATCAAGCGCTAGACAAACCTTCGTGCAGGCGCATCATCTGCGCTCGTAACGTGTCCGGCTGGTAATATTTTCGAATCGCTTGATCCGTGAGTCCTAACCCGCGCAAACAAAAGAGGACGGCATGTTCGGCTAGCTTGGGCATCGGCGTGGCGTATTCGCAAGTGGGGCTGCCCGTAAGGTTGCACAGATTCATCGCCATTGACAAGTGATGGACGAACCACATGCGATCGCGGCACGAGATGGGACTCTCGACCAGGTCTCCCGCGCGGGCCGCCGCATCGAAGGAAGCCAGGATCAAATCGTCGAATAAATACGTTCCAACGGTTTCCAACGCCTTTTCGGCGTACTCATTATTGCTGACCAAGCTTCGAAAAAATAGCCGCTCGTGCGCCTTCTGATCCACGGAGCGTTCCGGCACACCCAGGGTGATGGTCTCGACAAGGAGATAGACAAAGAAAACCAGGGCTTCGGTTCCGGGTCCCACGTTTTTCAATTCGGTGATATGGGCAAGCCCCAAGTCTCGGCTGAATTGGAGGACGGCTGAATACAGCTCTTCCTTGCTAGAAAAGTGCTTGTATAAAAGCGCTTCCGATACTCCGGCGGCTTGCGCGATGCTCTTGACTGACGTGCCGCGCAAACCGTTCTCGGCAAAGACCTTTTTCGCCGCCATGATGATCGCATCCCTGCGATTCACCCCCGACATTCGCGATTTCGGCATCTTCTTTGCTCCTGCGATTCAAAATCGTTGCCTAACGCACGATGGTAAGTGAGCGCACACTTACTTTGGGGGCTAATTTACTACAATATTGTGAATTGTCAACATTCTGCGCTTGCGAGAGAAGGATGAAACTTTAGACTACCCGTCGCGCCAGTGCTTCGAGGAGATGCGTTGTGAGTTGATCGCGGGTTGCTTGGATCGAGTCACTTGTCCAATGGAGGAAACCACGGCCCGTTTTGAAACCCAGTAAATTTTGTTCTACCTGCTCGCGCAGCGTACTTGAGGGAACGGGAGAAGCGTTTAGGTGCTTGAGTATGTACTCGTGAATTGCCAGCGTCAGGTCAAGCCCGATCAGGTCCGCATTGGCGACGGGTCCGAGCACCGGCAATCGCATGCCAAAACTGTTGCGTACCGCGATGTCTACGGTTTCGGCGTCACAGATTCCTTCGTCAACGATGGCAAATGCTTCGCGCCACAGCGCGTGCTGCATTCGATTGCCGATAAAACCTGGAACATCTTTATTAACGCGCACCGGTGTTTTGCCAACCCTGAGCAGGAGGTTGTAGACGGCCTCAATGCATGCGGGGTCCGTCCGTTCGGTCCGGACGACTTCGACGAGCGAAACGAGGAAGGGAGGATTCCAGAAATGCGTTCCGAGGATGCGCTGGCGTCGCGCGGCTTGTTCGCCGATTTGAGTAATGCTGATTACGGACGTGTTGCTGCAAAGGATGGCCGGCTCGGGACAGAGGCGGTCGAGTTCGACAAACAATTGCTGCTTTAGCGCGAGATTTTCGCTGACCGCTTCGACGACCACGTCAGCAGGGCGGCACGCCTGCGCGAGGTCGGACGTGACGGTGATTCGGTCCAGGATTGTCGGAATCTCGCCTTGCTCGACCAGACCGTACTCTGCCATGCGCGTCAAATTCGACCGAACGCGTTCTCGGACCGTGGCGAGCATCTCACTGTTCACATCCTGCACCCATACAGGATGCCCGTGAGCCGCGAAAACCTGGGCAATCCCGTGCCCCATGAGTCCCGCACCGATGACGGCAATCGTCTCCATGCGCCACTCCCAGCAGCATCTACCCTGCGGTATAACCGCCGTCCACGTACAGAATCGTTCCCGTCACAAAATCGGATGCGTGCGATGATAGGAAAATGACCGCGCCGATGAGGTCTTCCGGCTCCTCCAGCCGGCCCAGTGGAATGCGCGTCAAGAACCGGGTAGTCGCGTTTGGGTCCGCGAAGATCCATTGCGTCAGCGCGCTTCGAAATACGGTCGGCGCAATTGCGTTGACGTTGATCTTGTGGCCGCCCCATTCCCACGCCAGCGACTGGGTCAGCGAATCCACCGCGCCTTTGGAAGGGCAATAGGCGGAATAGTTCGGGAAGCCGAGTTTGCCACGTGTGGACGAAATCAAAATAACTTTGCCGCCGCGCCCTTGGGCGACCATCACCTTGCCCACTTGTTGGCACGCGATATACGTGGCTTTGAGGTTTGCATCCATGATGGCCTGCCAATCTTCCAGCGGCTGTTCGACGATCGGCTTGGGTTTGTTCATGCCGGCGGCCGTGAGCAAAATATCAATTCCGCCAAATTGCTCCACCGTTGCGGCGACGATATGCTGCATGTCGGCGAGGTCATCCGGACGACCGGCCACGTATGCGGCGTGGCAACCCGCCGCTTGAATTTCGGCCAGCAATGGTTTCAGCTTGCTTTCGTCGCGGCCCGTCAACATCACCTTCGCTCCCGCCCGCGCCAGTCCTCTCGCCGCCGCCTGCCCGAGACTGCCGCTCGCGCCGGTGATGAGCGCGACGCGATCGGTTACATCAAAAAGCCATTTGTTATTTGGGATCTTGTCCACGTCGGTTCTCCCTATGCTTGCGCCGGCGGATACGGCATGACCACCAGCATGGTTGCCACGCGATTCGTGTCGTTGCGCACCTGACGATTTTCGCCCGGACCGATATAGATCGAGTCCATGGGGCCTAACTTGACTTGCCAGTCGTCGAAGGTCATGGTCAATTCGCCTTCGAGCACGACGTAGATTTTCGGGAGTGGGCCGGCGTCCCAATCGGCTGTGCCGCCCGGCAAATAATAAGAGCAGCCAACCCAGTAGGGCGCTTCACATCCCAGGTTCTTGTGTTGCAAGTGCATCGCGTAGCAGTCCGAGTGCTTTGGGGGATTGTATTTGACCGCTTCTGCCAGGCGCGTCACTTTCATCGAATGCCTCCACGGGTGTTTATAGTCGGTACTGGCCGGTCGGATCAACGATCGCGACCATTCGTACGATACAGCCGTCGCCCTGCATCCAGCGCCACGGGAACGCCGCGATCGTCACTCGCTTGCCGGTGACCGCGTCAATATCGCCGCCGACGTTCTCAAAGCCGACAATGCCATTGCCGAGCAATAGACGATGATTGGGTTCCCACTCGGCGAAGACCTCCTCAACCTTTTTGCCGGTCTCGCGCTCGAATTCTTTGCAGACGTGCGGCAGCAACGGGCCCGAACCGTGTGGACCGATGGCCGTCGCGAGAGGATGATCGAGCGCCTGGTTGTCAACGCCCACTGCTTTGACCCCGCGCGCTACTAGCCATTCACCCGCTTCGCGATACAATCCCGGCGAGTAGGCAAAATATTGTTGGTTGTCGCCCCAATACTTGTGCCAGCCCGTATTGACGATGACAATATCGCCCGGTTCGATGCGCGGTTGCGCGCGCTCTAGGTCTTCCGGCGTGATCTTTTCCCATTTGCCCTTGGGTATGGAGACGACGACGGCTGTGCCGAAGAATTTTTCGAGCGGCACTTGATCAATGTAGGGCATGCCTTCGATAACGTGCGCGGGAGCATCGGTATGCGTGGTGCAATGCATGAACGTGGTGATTTGCTGGGAGAGCACACCCGACTTGGCGTGGTAGTGGAACCGCTCAATCTTGACGTCGGGAAAGTAGGGCCAGAGGGGAACTCCGTGCCCCCACGGATGGCTCAGGTCGAAGAACTGGAGATCGGACGTGGAAACCTTCATCGGTTTTACTCCTGCTCCAAATGTGATGTCCGCAATGTGGAACGAATATCCATATAGCGGTACAGCCAAATTCTAGCACGAAAAAACCGCATTGTCAATACCCAATTTGCCGTATTGTGGACAAATGTTCCGCATGGTGGTATAATGCGGTTAGGAATTGGTCATCGTTCAATGGAGCATTGCCAAAAATGGATGAGAGATTGGGATTTGTACGGGGAGAAGATGGTCAACGCGACGAGCATCTCCGGGTTGCGAATCGCGATGAGGATGTGAAAGAGGAGCATCGGAACGGAGGCATACAGGTCATTGCGCGCGCGGTCAGTATTCTCCGGTCGCTCAGGGCGCATCCGGAAGGGTTGAGTCTCTCGCAGATAGCGAAGGAGGTTGGATTGCCGCGCTCGACAGTCCACCGCATCATCGGCGCGCTGGAAAGCGAACGCTTTATTGCGTCCGGCTCCGCCAATGGGCGCATTCGACTGGGCTTGGGACTGGTTCCCTTGGCAGCCGCCGTCAATATTGATTTGCGCCGGGAACTTCGTCCCTATCTCGAACGACTTTACCTAGAAGTGAATGAGACCATAGACCTCGCCCTCCTGGACGAAGATCACTTGTTGTTCGTGGATCAAATTGCCGCGCCTCACCGGCTGCGGGCTGTTTCGGGCATCGGATTGAGTTTTCCCTTGTATTGCACCGCGAATGGCAAAGCGATGCTCGCCGAATTGCCGGATGACGACGTCGAGCGCGTCATACCCGAACGCTTAGAGCCGCTCACCGCCAAGACGCTCACCTCGCGCGCGCAGCTCATGGAAGAATTGGCTAGAGTCAAAGTAGAGCGCGTGGGGTTTGATCGTGAAGAGCATACCGTAGGGATTTGTGCCGTAGGCGCGGCCATCCGGGACCCACTGGGCCGGCTTGCCGCGATATCCATTCCGGCGCCATCTATTCGCTTTTACGGGAACGAGGATCGGCTTGCTGCGGCGCTGCGGGAGACGGTGGATCGCATCAAAGACCGATTTGCGGACATGTGATTCCTACGAGGAGAAACGATGTTTCGGCTATCCGGTCGCGCCGTGTTTCCGGACGGCGTTTACGAGGCGACCCTTTCCCTCCAAGACAAGCGCATCTCGGCGATTACGCGCGGCGCTGATCCGCAGGCCGATCTGGTCACGTCCGGCTGGATCGCGCCTGGCTTGATTGATCTCCAGGTCAATGGCGCGTACGGTTACGATTTGACCGCGGACAGTACGACGGTCGCGCCGCTCGCGGCGAAACTGCCCGCGACCGGCATCACCAGTTTTCTGCCCACGGTAATTACCTCGCCGCTCGAATCGTATTCGCGGCTGCTGCGCGATTTCGAGCAGGCAGCCAAAGGCGCGCGCGGCGCACAAGTGCTTGGCCTCCATCTCGAAGGTCCATACCTGAACCCGAAAGCAGTCGGCGCGCACAACCTCGAATATTTGCGCGCGCCGAATGTGAGTGAGATTGAACACTGGGCCGGTTCGCCGCTCGTCCGCCTCTGCACCCTCGCGCCGGAATTGCCCGGCGCGCTCGAAATGATCGCGCAACTGCGCGCGCGCAACATCCTCGTCAGCGCGGGGCACTCGAATGCGACGTTCGCGGAGGCGATGGCGGGGTTTGATGCGGGCATCGCATGGGGCACGCACCTATTCAACGCCATGTCGCAGGTCATGCACCGCCAGCCGGGACTGGTCGGCGCGCTGCTGTCGTCGGACGTGCCGTGCGGTTTGATCGCCGACGGCGTTCACGTTCACCCCGCCAATCTCAAGCTCGCGTGGCGGGCAAAAGGCGCGCGGGGCTTGACGCTCGTCACCGATGCAATGTCCGCGATGGGCATGTCACCCGGTCAGTATCCGCTCGGCGATCGCGAGGTGTTCGTGGATGCGACCTCCGCGCGGCTGCGCGATGGGACTTTGGCGGGCAGCATTTTGCAAATGGACGCCGCGATCCGCAACATGATCGTGTTCACCGGTTGCTCGCTGGCCGACGCGATCACGATGGCGAGCACCACACCCGCGCGGCTAATCGGTGTGGCAGATCGGAAAGGCCAAATCGCCCTCGGCTTTGACGCCGATCTGGTTGTGTTCGACGAATCTCTGCGCGTCGAACGCACGATCATCGGCGGCGAGATCGTTTACGCAACGAGCTAACGATCTGCGCCTAGCAAACCCACCAAATGCGCTGCATCTATGGCTTCCTGCTCCAACTTGCCGTCTGACTCCAGCAAGTGCTGAATCAGCTCGGTACAGTCCGCCAATTGAGGATGAGTTTGGAGTCGTTCGAGCGCGGCGCGCTCGTGAGTATTCAGCGGTTGCGCGTGCGCGCAAAACTGCTGGAATGTCGCGACGTCCATAGCCAACGGTGCGACACGGCCCAACTTGCTACGCAGATGAGCGAGGATCAGCAATCCGCCCGCGTCAAGGTCGCCCCAGTGCATAAACGGCGCCTCGGGTCGAGCGGCGCGGATGCTCTGTAACAGCGCGATCACGGCGGGACTCGCGAACCCACCCGTAAAAACCGCCAGGACTGAAGCAGGGCGAACGGAGGCGAACTCGCTAAAGCTCGTGGCGTTTTCGATGGCGACGACCACCGCCGCCGCGCACCTCGCGACCGTGGACGATTGCAGGGTGGTCGCGGGTATTGCCACGCTTGGCGAAAAGGGCGTAAGGTCGAACTGCGACCCTGATCTCTGCAAAACTAGCGGGCCCGCAATCGGCACGTACTCGGGCACGCGTTCCAACTGATGCGCGTGCAACAGCGCCCACTCGTCGTCGCCATAATCGGCGGCATCCGGCGCGTGGCGGCGCAGGACGACGAGGATCGCGCGGCGCAAATCCTGCAATCGCTTGCTATCGTCAAACAACTGCACGCTCAATTTGCGCTCCAGGATGGGCCCGCGCAGGTCGGCGACAGCGGCCAGCGCGCGCAGCAGCTCTAGATTTTGTTGCGGTTCGTCGAGATCGAGCGGCGCGACGGAACGGTGGGCGTCAAGCTGCTGATTTGCCCACGCGAGGGAATCGGCGTGCCAACCGACGCGCGGCGTCTGCGCGGCGAGCAGCTCGCGCAGCGCCGATTCACGCGCATTCAGTGGCGTGCGATCCAGGAGCGCAAAAGCCGCCGCGGCGCTCTCCGGCACAAGGTCAACCGCGTCCAGCCAATTATCCTCTTGCCACCGGAGCCAATGGAGTTTGACCAGTCCCTGCTCGGCGAGGCGACCGAGCGCGGCATTGGACTCGCGGCGGGGCGTGCTGTCGCTTGGCGAAAAGTACGCGGCGTGTTCTTTTTCGTTCAAGCGCACGCGCACGACGCGCTGCCGCCCCGGCTGCTCGTAACGATCCAGCAGACTTGCCAGCACGGCGCGCGCGGTGGGAGTTAGATCAGGCTTCATTCAGCGCCTCGAGCTTCGCCGCATAGACGCGGTACGGTTCCATGATGACGTGATCGCTCGCGGCCGTCAGGACGTAGGTCGTGCTGACTTGCGGCGCGAGGTACTCGCAGCGTTCGAGCGGCGTGGCCGTGATGATTTGCACGTTAAAGCGCTGGAACAATTCCAGCGTCGAGGCGATGCGCCCCTGATCCATTTTGGAAAACGCCTCGTCAAACGCGACGAGCCGGATCGTCGGACGGCCGCTGCGCTCGTTGATGCGGTAGAGTTGCACGAACGACGCGGCGATGGTCAGGTAGAACGGCGTCTGTGTCTCGCCGCCTGACGTTTGGTCCATGATCTTGCTCCAGCGCGAGGTCTGCCCGTCGGGGTGCGTCACCTCGATGTCGTATTCGAGATAGCTGCGGTAATCGGCGAGCCGTTCCTGTGCGGCGCGCTCTTCGTCCGAGAGCGGCACGCGCGTCAACTGCTCGTAGAACCGGTCGAACGCGGCTTGGTGCGCGTGATAGAATTCGCTCTCGAACAGCGGCCCCGTGCCCAAGAGTTGGGCGTTGTTGATCAGTTCGTAGAATTCGTGAACGGCCTCCGCCGCTTTGTATTTAAAGCGATACTTTTCGCCGTGAAAGTCAATCCCGCTCAACGCGGCATTGATCTGATCGAGTTTCTGCTTGGCGAGCTGAATCTGCTCGCGCAGACGGTGCAAGACGTGCTCGCGCAGTTCTTCATCCGCCTCGCGCCGCGCCTGTTCGATTTCCGCTTTGTAGCGCGGCAGATCGGTCGCGCTCAAACGCGCGTGTTCGGCGGCGTACCGCTCGTCGTCCGGCTGGTCGGGCCGCGCGGCGAAACTGTAACGCGTATTGTACGCGGTCCCGTCCTGAATCAACTGATCCAATTCGTTATTGGACCGCGTTGCGAAATTGTGCGCCGTGCTATCCGAATTGCGAATCGCGGTCGTCAGGTCTTGGTCCAACCGCTCGGCGACTAGTTCCTCTGCCGCCGGAATCGCGCTTGCATATTGCGACCGCTTTTGTTCGGCATCCTGTTTGCGCTCGTCCCATTCCCGTTGCGCCGAAACTCGCCCGTTTTCAAATCCGCGCTTTTCCGATTCCCATGTCGCGATCTGGCGCGTCCAGTTCCTTTCCGTTTCCTCTTCTTTTTTGACGATCCCTTCCAAGCGCCGGACCTCACGATCGAGCTGCTCGACGCGGCTAAAATCGAGCGCGCGCAACTCGGCGTGCCATTCCTGGATCTGGGCGCGCAGCGGTCGGTCGTCGAGCGGCAGTTCGAGCCGCTGGCGAACGTTCGATAGCTCGCGCCCGCGCTTGAATTTTTCGATTTGCCCGCGCACGGTTTCGACGGGCGGCACGCGCGCGGCCAATTCCGCGCGCACGCTCTCCAATTCTTTTTCACGCAATGCGACCTGCGATGCCTGCGCGCGTTCGCCGATGAACCAGGGTTGATACTGGTGCGGCGGGATGGCGCGGACGGTCCACTCGCCGTAGACGACCACCTCGGGCGTGACGGCGTGGCGATGCTGCCGCAATTCGCCGACCGTTTCGCAGGTGATGATGTCGCCGAGCACCGTGTCAATGTAACCGCGCAGTTCGGGCGGCGCGACCACTTGGCGGGCGAGCGACCGTTCGCGCGCGGGGCGCGCCTCGCTCTGCGCTTTGGCGAGATCGAGCAAGCGCGCGTCGTACAATTTCTCTTCGGCGCGGGCGCGGTCGAGGATGACGAGCGCGGCATCGAAATGCTGCGGCGGGACGATGATCGTAAAGCGGCGCGGCCCGAGCAGCGCCTCGACGGCATTCTGCCAGCGCGCCTCGGGGATTTCGAGTTTCTCGCACAAGAGCGGCGGGCGTTCGCCGGCGAGCGGCGTGAGCAAGTCGCGCAGCCGTTCGACCTCTTTGGGATAGAGGCGGCGCTGGCGGCGGAGTTGCTCCAATTCTTGCTCCAGCGCATCGCCGCGTTCCTTTAATTCTTGGATGCGCTGTTTCAGCCGAAACTCTTCCTCTTGGGCCCGCGTCAGGCCCGCGTCTAGGACCTCGACCGCTTGACCGATTAACGGCGCGAGCGAATCGGACGGCGGCTCGTCGGCGGCTAGCGCGGCGACTGCGGCCAGCAGCGCGCGCAGCGATTCTCTGTCGTCGAGGTACGCCGAATCGAGGAGGGACGCCAGCGTGTCGCCTTCACGGGTGAGGTCGCGCCGCAAGGCGTCCCACCGCGCGCGAATCTCGTTGGCCTGGGCGGTCGCCTTGCCGATCGCGTCTTGGAGTTCGTTGCGCCGCCGCATCACGTCGGATTGACGGAGCTGAAAACGCGCTTCGTCTAAATCGGCGCGCGTCCCCTTGAGCACGGCCGCGACCTGGTCTTGCTCGCGCAGGCCCTGCTCGATTTTCTGCGCGCGCTGCGCGATCTCCTCGTCCAGGCGCGCGATCTCGCGTTCGCTCTCGACGACGCGCAGCGATGCGGCGAGAAGGGTGTACGCGGCAAAAAGGTCGCGCAGGCGGCGCACCTCGTTCTGACGGGTGGTGATCGTCTGCAGCTCCGCGAGCCGCTGCTCCACGTCCTCGCGGGCGCGGTTCAGATCGTTGATGCGCTCTTTGATGTTTTGCAGCACCGCGACGTCGAGGGGGCGCGCTGGGAGCAGCCAGCGTTCGACAAAATCGGGCACGTTGCGAATGGGTTGGAACGTGAGCGCGCGGAGAAATAGGTCGAAGAAACGGTCGCTCAGTCCGCCCAGCCGGTTCAGCATCTCGTCGCGATACTCGCCAATTTGATCAAAGGCGCGCGCGCCGCGGCGCTGGCGCAGGGCCTGCTTGAGTTCGCGCCGCGGCAGCGCACGACCTTCGGCGATCAACAGGCGGTCGTCCAGCGGCTCGGGCAAAATGAAATAGGTGCGCTCGGGCGTCCTGCCTTCGCCCGCCTCGATGCACACGCCGAGCGTGACCGCGTCGCGGGTGTCCTCGTCGCAAAATTCGAGCGCGAGGTACGCCACGGTGTTGCCGGGCCGCAGCCAACGGCTCTCGCCGACTTTGCCGCGCACGTACGTGTCGAGCGAGCGCGTGGAACGGTCTTGGGCCGAACTGTTGAAATGAATCTGAGACAAGTCCGCGACCAACACCAGTTGCAGCGCGTCGAGAATCGAAGACTTGCCCGACCCGTTGTGCCCGGTCAGGTACAGACTGTCCTCGACGTCAATCATGTTGTGGTGAAAGCGATGCCAGTTGTGGAGCAGGATGCGAGTTAGGGAGAGCATAGAGTGCTCCGAGTATGGGAGTGTGGGCGTATGGGAGAATTACGCTGCATCATTCCGGCAAAGGCGTTAGGCATTCTCATATGCCCCATCATATCACAAACTGGGATTTTGGCTATAGCGTGCCCTCACTCGCTGTCTCAGATTCTTCCGAGGCGCGATTGTACTGCGCCAAGCGTTCTGCAAGCGCGGCGATGTCGCTGGCGGGGACGACGATTTCCAGCGTGGGCAGCAGTTCGATGGACGGCTCGTCGGCGCTGGCGCGGCGGACGCGGACGAGTTTCAGCGCGGCCAGCGTCCGCAGTGCGTCTTCCAAACTCGTCTTTTTGCGGACGACTTGGCCCGGGAAAAATTCGGCGTAGCGTTGGACGACCTCGCTCATCGTGACGACCGGATACCGCGTCGGCATCACGACCAGCTTTTCGCGCGATTCGGCGTACATCAGGCGCAGGAGCAACAGCCAGGTCGTCGTGTCGCGGTTGAGGCGGCGGCGATGCGCGCCCTCGCGATGGGCGACCTGGAAGATGCCGAGCAATTCGTTTTGGCGCAATTCCCAGCCCGCGACCTGCAAGTAATCTTGAACCAAATCGCGCCGCCGCGCAAGGAACGTATAGATGCGGCGATCGCTTTCATCCTCGCGCCAGATCAAACCGTCGCTCAACAGACGCCGCACCGCCTCGGCAAATTGCGCCTGCTCGCCGGGAGCGAGTTCCGAGTACGCTTGGGCAAAAGTTGCCAGTGCCATTCAAACCCCTTCAATTAGGACGCGGATGAACGCGGACCCTGGCACCGCCCGCCAGGGCAGGTGAAACGCGGATAGAAAATGAAAAATCCGCGTTCATCCGCGTTCATCCGCGTCCAATTCATGTTTTCTCAACACAAAGCGCCGGAAGCCGATGCCGTTGCGCTCGACCCAGCCCGCGTCGGAATCCATCTCGACGCGATAACCCAACGCGCCATTGCCGTATTCTTTCAGATAAATCAGCAAGGGCACATCGTCGGCGCCGGCGATGGGGATTTCGTCGCTCGTGATTTCATCGCGGTCCGCGAGCAGCAGGCGGACGTAGCGGCGCACGCGCTCGCGGCTGACGGCGCGATTCAAGGCGCGCAGCGTTTCCTCCTGGGTCGTCTCCAGTTCTTCCGCGGACAGGAAGGGGAGCGCGGTCGCTTCGGGCACGAACGGAACGGGCGCGCGGCCGGGCGCGGCGAGGGATTCCGGTTCGACGAAACCGAGATTGAACAGATTCACCAACGGAGCAATTTCGTCGTCGCGCAACTCGCGCCCCTTGAGCAGCGCCGTCAAAATCGCGTGCAGTTGCCCGCTCGTCGTCGTATGGCTCGCCAATTGCAACTCGACCGTGCGAACGGCGGAATCCACAAACTGGCTGTGCCGCGTTTGGATCGCGCTCAACAGGTTATCCAGCTCTTGAAACTGCTCACGGATGACGCGCGCCTGCTCGACGAGGCGATTCGCCCCCAGGGCGATGCTGGGCGCTTCGCCGCGTTCGTACAGACGCCGCGCCGCGTTTTCGATTTGGCCGGAACGCTCCAACTGCGTGGTCGCCTCGATAATCCCGGGGCGATAGCGCGAGACGTGATCGGTCGTTTGCAGATGATGATAGACGCGGTCAATGATTTCGGCGTGATAGCTGGAAAAGATTTGGTCGAGCACGTCGCGCGCCTGGAGCTGGCGCAGGACGCGCTCGATGTGAATGCCGATGTTGTGCTGCAACTCTTTGAGGCCGTTGACGAGGTGATTCGTCTGGCGGTAGGCCTCGGGCAAGCGAATGTCCACGTTGCCGTCGCGTCGGGCGGCTTGCAGCAAATCGTGGATCGCGCAGATCAAGCCCTGAAGCGGCAGCGCCTGGTTCGCCGCAATCTCGTCGAAAGTTCGCAGCAGACGAAAAGCGTAATCGGGCAAGATATACGTTTGGGTGAAATCGCTTTGCGTTTCGCTGCGGAGCCAACCGCGGCGCGTGAGATACCGCAGGATCGCGCTGGCGCGCGCCTGCGTCTCGCTGCCCTCGTCGCTCATATCGTCCTGCGCGTCTTGGGTGAGATTCAACGCTTCGGGGTTGGAGATGAGCGTGGTGATGTGGTGGATCGCCGAATCGCGCGAGAGGGCTTGGTGATGTCGCTGGGTTTCGTCGAATAGCTTGAGGAGGATCGCGGCATAGATCGCCGCGCCGGGAGCGGCAAACGGATGGAATAATTCTGCCGGCAATATCTGAAACAACCGAGACATTTATTCCTTCCAATCACGACGCGCGCAGGCCCTGGAACGCGGTCTGCGCTCCGTCTATCGTATCGGCGATATCTTGATCGCTATGGGCCAGCGAGACGAACGCGGCCTCGAATTGGGAGGGTGGAAGATAAACCCGGTTCGTGAGCATAGCCCGAAAGTATCGCGCGAAGAGATCCGTGTCCGACTGCGTTGCGCTATCATAGTCTGCCACGGTCCCACGATTAAAGAACAAGGTCAGCATCGAACCAACTCTGTTGACGCTGACTGGGATAGCCACCTGGCGCGCGGCGTCACGTAGGCCCTGTTCGAGCAGTGCGCTGCGCCTTTCGAGTTCCGCATAGGCGTTGGGTGTATCGGCGATTGCGTCCAAGGTGGCAATGCCGGCGGCCATGGCGAGCGGATTGCCGGAGAGCGTCCCCGCCTGATAGACCGGCCCGGAGGGCGCCACCAGGTCCATAATCTCTCGGCGCCCGCCATAGGCGCCAACGGGCAAACCGCCGCCCACGATTTTGCCAAGACAGGTCAAATCCGGAGCAATCCCAAAGAGACCTTGAGCGCCACCCCAGCCGACGCGAAAACCGGTGATAACTTCGTCAAAAATCGCAAGCGCACCATGGTGATGCGCGGTGGCTACCAGCCCCTGCAAAAATCCAGGCGCGGGCGGGACGACGCCCATATTCCCCGCGACCGGCTCGACCACAATCGCCGCGATCTCTTCGGGCCGGACATGAAAGGCCTGCTCCACGGCCTGGAGATTGTTGTATGGAACGACGAGGGTTGTCGCCGCGATGTCCGAGGGCACTCCCGCGCTGTCGGACAGCGCCAGCGTGGCGATGCCGGACCCGGCGCGGGCCAGCAAGAAATCGGCGTGTCCGTGGTATCCGCCGGCGAATTTCAGCACTTTTGAGCGGCGGGTAAAGGCGCGGGCGAGCCGGAGCGCGCTCATCGTCGCTTCGGTCCCCGAACTGACAAAGCGCATCCGCTCCATCGAAGGGAACGCGCCGGTGATGCGCTGCGCCAACTCGATTTCCGGCTCGCAGGGCGCGCCGTAACTGGCGCCGCGCATAGCGGCCGCCTGAATCGCCGCGACGACGCGCGGATGACTGTGCCCCAGAATCAGGGGCCCCCACGAACCGACATAGTCGAGGTACTCGTTTCCATCCACATCTACGATCTTGGCCCCCGCGCCGCGCGCGATAAAAACGGGTTCGCCGCCGACGCTGTGCCAGGCGCGCACGGGACTATTCACCCCACCCGGGAAAAATTCTTGCGCCCGCGCAAAAAGCTGCTGCGAACGTCGAGTGCTCATGTCGCCTCCGCGGGTCCCGATCTATAGGTCGCCAGAATACCGGCTGGCTGGATGAATTCAAACCGTTGCATCGCGTGCTCCTTCCACTTGCGCTGACATCGTCTTGGCTAGCGTTTCGCGGGCGCGCAGTTCGGGCAGTGTAATTCACCCTGGCGATGGATTCGCAATTCGAACGTGGGCTGCCGGCAATTCGGACAGACGAGCGCGTCCGTTTTCTCGACGAGCGGATCCCAGGTCAAGGTGAGTGTGGCGGGACGAACGGTGGGGAACGGCTTGGCGGTCACCCGGGTGTGGATGAAGAGGCGCGGAATCTTGACGTGCAGGAGATTGACCAAGCGGAGTTGAACGCGCACTTGCGCCTTGCGCGCCAGCTCGTCCAGCCGCAGTGCCTCTTCGCGATTCAGAGCGTCTTGCCGCAAGGCAAGCGATGCGGTCTCGTCGCCGCGGGCCCGCGCCTTTTCGATGCGCTCCGCGAGTTCGGCGCGCACATCCGCATAATAGCGCTGCATGCGCTCCGTCTGTTCGACGAGCCGCTGTTGGATCTCTTGCTGCCGCGTGTGGACTTGGGCGCGCGCGGTGCGAACGACGGCCTCGCGGGCCGCGAGGTACGCTCGGTCGAGCGGCAGCGATGCGGCATCGGCGAAGGCCCAGCGGCGCGTCTCGCTCAAACGCTCGCCGTCGAGCAGCGCATCCAGGTATCGCACCTCGCGCCCATAATAGCGATCCACGGCCAGCGGATACAACGCCTGTTCCTTCTCATCGCTCAGATACGTGACCTCAAACCAAAAGAGCGAGTGCGTGACGTAGAGCGGACGCATCGTTTCGATGCGCAGAGTCACCGCATCCGGCAAGGCCAGGTCGTGCGTAACGCGTTGCGCCAGCGCATGCGGCGCAAGATGGGCATCGTCCAGGAACGCCCAGCCGATGCGCCCGCGCGCTTGGGCGCGCGCGAGCAGCTCGTCGAGCAGTGCGCTGCCAAAGGTGAGCAACTGCGCCGACGGATGTTCGGGCAACGCATCGGGATCGAACGCGAGCCGCTGCGGCGCGTCCGCATCTGGCAGCAGCACGTCGTACACCTGTGGCTCGATTTCATCCGCCAAACCGCCCACCGTATCCACGTATTCGATTAAAAAGTCTTCAAGAGGGTCAGGCATTTTTTGTTCAGGTGGTTAGGTGGTTCGGTGGTTAGGTGGTTCGCCCTAACCACCCGACCACCCAACCACCTAACCACCTATTCCGGCGCGAATTTTTCTCCGAACAATCTCTCTTCCTGTGCGCGCTGCCGCAAATAGGTTTCTTTCGCGGTCAGCAATTGATCGCCCAGGCGGTCGAGCGCCGAACGGAATTCGGATTCGTCGCGCGATTGGGCCCACAAGTCGGTGACGACCTCTTCGAATTCCTTTTCCTCGTCGAGATTTCCCAGGATCATGTCAATCTCGCCGATGACCAATTCGAACATGGCGATCTTGGCTTCGAGCAGGTGCAGCACGGCGGCCTCAAGTGTGTCCGCCGCCGCCAGGTTGAACACGTACACATCGCGCGTTTGGCCAATGCGGCTCAACCGTCCGACGCGCTGCTCGATCTTCATCGGATTCCAGGGCAAATCGAAATTGCACACGGCGTTGCAGAATTGCAGGTTGCGCCCCTCGCTGCCCGCGTCGGTGCTCAGCAAGATGCGCGCCTCGCTTTGAAATCGGCGGATTGCCTCTTCCTTTTCCAAACGCAACAGGCCTCCGTGAAACGCGACGACGTTTTCGCCGGCCGCGCGCAAACGTTGGAGCAGCCATTGCTGCGTGGCGCGGAATTGCGTGAACACGACCATCTTGTCGGGAAAATCTCGGAGCAACGCGAGCAGGCGGTCGGCTTTGCTATTGGCGGTCAATGCGTGCGCGCTCTCGGCCAATTGGCTGAGGATGTCACGCTCGGCTCGGGGCAAGCGATCATCGCCGGCGAGGCGCGCGAGCGTCGGTGCCGCGGCTTGGCTCGCGCTGCCCAGTTCCTTTTGCAGCGTGATGAGCGACATGCGCGATAGAACGCGCTTGGCCTGGGAACCGTCCCGTAGGGATTTGGAATCGCCGGGCAGGCCCAAGTGTTGCCGGACCAAGCGCGATACATTATCGTACAGCGCGCGTTCCGGCGCGCTGAGCGTCACCGCGTGCGTCTTGGCGATGCGGCGCGTGAGCGCCAGCCCGACGGTCGAGCGGCGATTTCGCACCATCACCTCGGCGAGGAGTTGGTGCAATTGATCCACGTTGCGCGGCATCAGCTTGTCGCGACGATCCACGAATTGGCGTTGGAAGGAACGCGCGGTGCTGAGGAGTCCGGGCTGCAAGAGGGTGACGAGATTGAACAATTCTTCGAGGTCGTTCTGGACGGGCGTGGCCGTGAGCAGCAGAACGTATTTGCGCCGCAGTTCCGACGCCATTTGCCACAGGAGCGTGTTGCGATTGCGAAAATGATGCACCTCGTCCACGATCACCAAATCCCACTCCGGCTTGAGGATCGCGCTGCGGTGCGGCTCGCGCTTGGCCGTGTGGTAGGACGCGATGATGCGGTCGTGCGCCGCCCATGCTTGTGCGCCTTGCTCGCGGAAGAGCGGGTCGTCGTGGACGATGAAATCCAAGCCGAACTTGCGACGCATCTCGCCTTGCCATTGCTCGACGAGCGACGGCGGTGTGAGAATCAACACGCGCCGCGCCAATCCGCGCACGACCAGTTCTTCTAGGATGATGCCCGCTTCAATCGTCTTGCCCAAGCCGACTTCGTCGCACAAGAGGGCGCGGCCGCGCAGACGGCGCAGCACCGTGCGCGCCGTGCGTAGTTGGTGCTCGAGCAGTTCGACATCGCGCAGCCAGGGCAGGCAAAGCAGTTGATCGAACCCGGCGACCATCGCCAGGCGCGTGGCTTGAAGCGCCAAGCGAAAATCGCGCCAGCGCGCGAGCGCCGCGGAGTTTTCGAGCAGCGCGGCATCGTCAGCGCTGAAGGCGATGGAATCGCCGGGCGCAGTGGGCAGTTGAATTCGGGCGCGTGGTTCGACCAAAAGGCGAAACCGGTAGGGCGCGGCGTTCACACACTCGAGGACCAGCGTCCCGAGTTGTTTCGCGAGCGGGCGCAGGTGCTTGACGCTCTTGAACGCGGCTTGCGCGGCATTCAGTTTGAGCGTGGCCGGTTCCGGCGCATCGGCGATGATGATCTCGGCTTGGCCGAGAACGCCGGCCAGCACCGGGTCGAGCGGAAGCAGCCCTTGCCGCAGCGCATTCGCGTCCGGGTTCAATTCAATGCGGTCGCCGATGTGGAACTCGGGTTCGGCGGTGAGTAAATTAATCACCCAGTTATTATAGCCGCATTCGCGCGATCTGCCAATGCTTGGAAGGTGGGGGGTGCAGTTCAGATTGGGGGGAAACGTTTGACATCTGAGGAGGCGGCATTCTCTAATGCCGACTCAACGGCGCTAGAGAGCGCCTACCTCCGCGTAACTCGCGCGAGTCGAAATGACCCCGCCGAGTGAGTGAGACTACTCTTACGGGTGGTGACAGGCGCGAACGTTCTCTCGTATAATTCTGCTATATTGAATGCTGTTCTACCTATGGAAAAAGGTCACTGGGCCCTGCCAGAGTCCAGCTTCAAGACGTCCGTCCCCGCCGTCGAACAGGCGTCGCGGGTCCTCCTTTGTTTAGCCGAAAGTTCCCAATCCAACATGCGGCTGACCGATATTTGCGACCATCTCGGCATATCCAAAAGCAAAGGTCACGCCATCCTGAACACGCTCAAGCAATTCGAGTTGATAGATAAAGACCCCAAGACCAAGACCTACTCGCTGGGACCGGCGCTGATCTTTCTGTCGCAGCGCGTTCTGGAAAACCTGTCGTACCCCGAAGTCGTAACTCCCTTTTTGGAAAACCTGGTCAAGGAAACGAATGGGACCGCCGCGTTTGGTTTGATCAGCGAATTGCACGTGTTTGTCATCGCCAAGCGCGACGGCAACCAGAACATCGGATTTCGCTTGCCGATCGGACACAAGTTTCATATCACGTTGGGCGCCCATGGCAAAGCGATTGTCGCGTTCATGGACGAAGCAGAGCGCGCCAAACTCTTGGCGAAAAAGAAACTTTACTTTTACGGCGACAGCTCCCGAATGGACCTGCAGCGACTGGCAGAGGACATCGCCAAATGCCAAAGCGTCGGATTTGCTCTGGACCAGGGTGACGTGACACCCGCAGGAATCACGGCCCTCAGCGCGCCGGTCTTTGCCATTCGCAAGAGAATGGTGGGGTGCGTGATTCTCCTTGGCCCATTCGATGCGAGCAAGGTCCAGGAATACGGCAGCAAGACCGCGCAGGCGGCCAAGCAGATCTCGCGCAAACTTGGCGCCCACGTGGACGCGATTTTTCCAACGTGAGGTGTTACGCCCACACTTGAGTATGGGGGTGTGGGAGTGTGGGAGTCTTATGGAATATTGGAATCCCTACCTGGAGACGATGGGTAGGCGGCAACTTGGCGAGATTGAGTTACGGTATTTCCGAAACATCCTCTCCTTTGCGAAAGAGACCTCCCATCTCTATCGCGATAAACTGCGCGCCATTGATCCGGACCGTATCAAGACGCGCGACGATCTCAAGACAATCCCGCTCACCGAAAAGAACGATCTGCGACAATATCAGGAGCAGCCGCCATTTCCCTACGGCGGCTTGCTCGGCCGAGACATGACCGAGGTCACGACCTATCGGCAGACGAGCGGCACGACGGGCAAACCCGTTTACGTCCCGGAGACATACGAAAGTTGGCAGTGGCGCGTGGAGGCGTGGTGTCACATCCTCTACATGGCCGGTTTCCGCCCTCATCATCGCGTCTTTCTCCCGTTTGGTTACAACGTCTACGTCGCTTTTTGGGAAGCCCATTACGCGGCCGAAAAACTCGGCTGCGAAGTCATCCCCGGCGGCGCGCTGGATACGAAGGGACGTATCCACAAGATTATCGAAACGCGCGCGAATGTCCTGGCAAACACGCCGACGTATGGGCTGCACATCGCGGAAGAAGCGCTGGCGATGGGCATTGACCCGAAAGCGCTGGGCATCGAAAGGATGATCTGCGCGGGCGAGCCAATGTCGGAGCCGACGCGCAAGCGGCTGGAGGAGTTGTTCGGCTGCCGCACTTTCGATCACATCGGCGGAACCGAACCGTGCGGCTGGGCCGGCATGTGCGAAACGCAAGAAGGTCTGCACATCATCGAACCGCTGTTCCTGGTTGAGATCCTCGACCGCGAGACGCTCACGCGTGAAGTCGAAGAAGGCGAAATGGGCGTCGCCGTCGTCACGCCGTTGGGTCGGCGATCCATGCCGATGATTCGCTTCAATACCAAAGATTTGGTGGTCAAAGGGGCCAGCGGCTGCGCGTGCGGCAGGACCTCGCAGAAAATTCGCGAGGTCGTCGGACGAACCGATGATCTGCGAAAAATTCGCGGCGTGCTCTTCTCGCCCAAATCGGTCGAAGAAGTCATCCGCAGCCATTTCCGCGAAATCGCCGAGTACGAAATTCTGGTCGAACGCAAAGGGACGATGGACGAAATTCCGCTGCGAATCGAGTTGCTGCCGAATATGAGCGCGGAGCAAATTGCCTGCGTGAAGATGAAATTGAGCGAAAAGTTAAAGGTCAAGACAAACCTGAACTTTCGCGTTCAAGTGGAACCGGCGGGCACGCTGCCGCGATACACGCTCAAGGCATCGCGATTCAAGGACCTGCGCGAATAAGACCCGAAGGGTTAGGCGTCTCCTGCGGAGACGAAGAAACCCTTCGGGTCTCAGGAGAGCCGACCATGATGGAACAAATCCGTCAACAGATAAGGATGATCGAGGACAGCGCTACGCAACTGAAAACGCTGGCACAGGACAATCCGGCGATTCGCAAGAATGCTGAGATCATACTGGCCTTCGTCTACCTTTTGAAATTTATCACACCCGAAACGATACAGGAGGAAAACTAATGGACGCGGTTAAACAAGTCCGCACGGTTTGCCGCAGCTGTCATGGCGGCTGCGGCGTGATCGCCACCGTGAAAGATAATATGGTCGTCAAGATCGAGGGCGACCCCGAATCGCCGATCAGCCACGGCACGTTGTGCAGCAAGGGCTTGAGCATTACGCAAGTGGCATACCACCCCGATCGCATTTATCACCCGATGAAGAAAACGGCGAGCGGCTGGCAGCGCATTACGTGGGACGAGGCCCTGGGCACCATCGCCGATAAATTCAAAAAGGTCATTGCCGAATATGGGCCGGAATCCATCGTCGTGGGACAGGGAACCGGCCGCGATTACGAAAGCCACCTCTATCGTTTCGCCAACAACTTGGGCACGCCGAACGTGTTGACCGCGGGGCACATGTGCTACGTGTCGCGCGTCGCCTCCACGTTGATCACGTGCGGCACGCTGCCCGTCGCCGATTATGACGGCGGTCCGAAACTGATCGTGTTGTGGGGCGTCAATCCACAGTGGACTAATCCCGACGAATACAAGGGCGAGCGCTTTTGGGAGGCGTTCCAACGCGGCTCCAAGCTGATCGTGGTTGATCCGCGGCGCGGCTTTACGGCGGAAAAAGCCGACCTGTGGCTTCAGATTCGCCCGGGCACCGACGCCGCGCTTTCGCTCGGTTTTCACCACGTCATCATCGAGGAAGAGCTGTACGACAAAGAGTTTGTCGCGAACCACGTCCACGGCTGGGACGCGTGGAAGGATCGCGTCAAAGAATATCCGCTGGAAAAGGTTCAAGAGATCACCTGGATTGACAAGAACCTCATTCGCAAAGCCGCGCGCATGTACGCGACCACCAAGCCCGCGGCGATTCACTGGGGCGTGCCAACCGAACAGACCAACAACTGCGTGAATTACACGCGCGCCACCGCGACCTTGATGGCGATCACCGGCAACCTCGATGCGAAAGGCGGGAACGCGCTATTCGTGAATCCGCCGACGCGCACCGTCTCGGAATTTTCGCAGCACAAGGCGCTATCGCCGGAGCAGCAGAAAAAGCGTTTAGGCGGCGATCAGTTCAAATTGGGCGCGCGCGTCGCGCTCATCAATCCGAAAAAAGCGTGGGACGCGATGCTGACCGGGGAACCGTATCCGCTCAAGGCGGGAATCCTGTGCGGCACGAATCCGGTCGTCACGCGCGCCAACGCCAAAGAAGCGTACGCGGCGCTCAGCAAGATTGATTTCCTCGCGGTCGTTGATTTCTTTATGACCCCCACCGCCGACCTCGCCGATATTTTCCTGCCTTCGGCCACGTGGCTGGAGCAGAACCACATTGCCGATAATTGGAAGCGGCATGGTTACGTGCTCGCGCGGCAAAAGTGCGTCGAGATCGGCGAGTGCTGGCAGGACCACAAGATTTTCATGGAACTCGGCAAGCGCATGGGGCAAACGTGGTGGGATACGGTCGAGGATTCGTTGAATTATTTGCTCGAACCCGCCGGGGTGACGTGGGAGCAGTTCAAAGAGAAACGTTACCTCAGGGGCGAAATGGTCTATCAGAAATACAAGGAACGCGGTTTCTCGACGCCGACCAAGAAGGTGGAAATCTATTCGACGCTCATGGAGAAATGGGGCTACGACCCATTGCCCAAGTACGTCGAAGTGCCGGAAAGCCCGGTGTCCAAACCGGAAGTGGCCGAAAAGTTTCCGTATATCCTCGATGCGGGTTTCCGCACGCCGACGTACTTCCATTCGGCGAATCGCCAAGTCCCCTTGCTGCGCGAAGTCCGGGACAAGCCCATCGTCGAGATTCACCCCGAGACCGCCAAGAAACACGGCATCCAAGAAGGGCAATGGGTCTATATCGAATCGCCGCGCGGCCGCGTCAAGCAGTTTGCCAAGCTCAACGACGGCATTGATCCGCGCGTCATCGTCGCCGAGCATGGTTGGTGGTATCCCGAAATGAAACAGGAAGGCCACGGCTGGGACGTGTCGAACATCAACCTGCTGACCGACAACGCTTACGAAACCCTCGACCCGGCGATGGGTTCCACCAATCTCCGCGTTTGCTTGTGCAACATCGCGCCGTGTAATGATTAAGGAGCCAACGATGGACAAGGTCTCTCTCTATATCAATCAGAAAAACTGTATGGGCTGCCACGCCTGCGAGGTGGCGTGCAAGCTGGAGCATGGGTTAAAGGTCGGGCCGCAATTGATTCGCGTGCTGGAAAAGGCCCCCAAGTTCATTCCGATCTATTGCCACCAATGCGGCAACGCGCCCTGCAAAGCGGCGTGTCCGGTAGACGCGATTGTCTACAACGATCTAGGTATCGTCCAAGTCATTCGAGAGAACTGCATCGGCTGTCGCGTGTGCGTGGATGCGTGCCCGTTTGGCGCGATGGCGTTCGACGAGAGCACCGCGCTGGCGATGAACTGCGACGTCTGCGCGCACCGGCTCGCGGAGGGCAAACAGCCCGCGTGTATGAGCATCTGCGAAACTCACTGCATTTCGCTCACAGGCAGCAAGCAAAGCATCGCGAGCGTGTTTGAGCGCGCGGCGTAGTCGTTCGTAGTAAGTCGTTCGTAGTAAGACACGGAGCGCGCTTTGCGGAGTGTCGTCTTACGGTGCGAACAACGCGACTCCGCTTCGCTGCGTCGCTTACTACGAACAGTATTCGCGTGATTCGCGAGGATTCGCGGACAGACAACCTATCATGTTATCGCCGGAAGGCTTGGAATGGCAATACGAATCGCCGGGCGAGATGCGGTGGCAGCAAGCGTTGGATTACGCGGCCGCGCTTGCGCTGAATGACAAGTCGGATTGGCGATTGCCGACGCTGGCGGAATTGGAAACGCTGCTTGACCGCACGCAGAGCCGGTCGGACGGACGCGCGCCCATGCGAGAAGACGTGCCTTTCCGCGACCTGCGATCCTATTGGTCGTGTACGACTTTTGAGCGCGATACGAAAACCGCGTGGATCCTAATGTTCGACGGCGCGTACCTGTTGAGCTATCCGAAGGGAAATCGGTACTGGGTACGCTGCGTGCGCGGATAAACCTCACCCCCCTCCCCCCTCTCCTGTAGGGGCGGGGTCTCCCCGCCCTGTGTGGTTGCCCAGTGCGCAAAGAAAGGGCGGGGAGACCCCGCCCCTACAGGAGAGGGGGTGAGGCAAGGAGAATAGGATGACACAAGTCCTGGTTGACGTGATTGCCGACATGCGCGAAAATGACGCCATCGCCCTGGCCCAACGGTTGTTGGACGGCGGCGCCGAGCCCCTGACCATTCTCGACGACTGCCGGACCGCGATGGCGATTGTGGGCCAGCGATTTCAAGTCGGCGAGTATTTTCTCCCCGAACTCATCCTCGCCGGCGAAATGATGAAAGACATCGCGGCGCTCGTCAAGCCGCGGCTCCAGCAGACCCATTCGGTTCAGAAACGCGCCACGGTCGTCCTCGGCACGGTCAAGGGCGACATCCACGACATCGGTAAAGATATTGTCGCCTTCATGTCGGACGTGAACGGTTTTGAGGTCCACGATTTGGGCGTGGATGTGCCTGCCCAAACTTTTGTGGACAAGATCGCGACGGTCAAGCCCGACGTGGTCGCGCTCAGTGGTTTTCTCACAGTCGTATTTGCTTCGATGAAAGAGACGGTAGAGGCGATCGGCGCCGTCGGCTTGCGCGACCAGGTCAAGATCATGATCGGCGGCGGGACCGTGGACGACACCGTGCGCGCCTATGTTGGCGCGGACGCGTTCGGCAAGGACGCGATGGCCGCGGTAGCGCTCGCCAAAGCGTGGGCTGCGTAACGGAGAATCGCCATGCTAAACGATAACTGGGCCAAACTGTCTCCCTCCGACAAATTAGAAGCGCGCTTTGACGATTGGATGTCGGCGCCGGGCATTCAATTCGCCAACGACGATGTCGCGCGCGCGTATCAAGAACGCGCCCAATTGTTCAAGGACGCGGTCCAACTCAAGAAACCCCAGCGCGTGCCGATCCACACCCACGCCGGCTTTTATCCCGTCAACTACGCGGGCTATACGGCCCAAGAGGTAATGAACGATTACGATAAGCTGGGTAAGGCGTTCAAAAAGTTCAACGCAGATTTCAGGCCCGATGCACTGGCGAGCGCGCTCTATACCGGCTCGGCGAAAATTTTCGAGCCGCTTGATTTAAAGTTGTATCGCTGGGCCGGGCATGGAGTTCCAGCCAATTCGCCCTACCAGTGCGTCGAAGCCGAATACATGCTGGCCGACGAGTACGACCTCTTGATCGCCGACCCGACCGGCTATTTCATTCGCTATTATTTGCCGCGCATTTTTGGCGCGCTCAGTCCGTGGCAAAAACTCTCACCCCTTACTGATCTGACCGAATTACCGTTTATGGGCGCGAACCTCGTCGCATTCGGCAGTCCCGATGTGCAGCAATCGTTCGAAGAACTCCTGGAAGCGGGGCGCGCCGCGCTCGAATGGATGAAGGCGGGCGGCGCGATCAACGCGGCGAGTGTCGCTTCGCTCGGCCTCGCGCCGTTGACCGCCGGCTTTTCCAAAGCGCCGTTCGACACATTGGGCGATACGCTGCGCGGCACGCGCGCGATCATGCTCGACAAGTTCCGCCGGCCCGACAAGGTGCTCGCCGCGTGCGAACGATTGGTTCCCATCGCCGTCGAGGTGGGCGTGCGCTCGTCCGACACGAGCCGCAAACCGGCCGTCACCGTTCCGCTGCACAAGGGCGCAGATGGGTTCATGTCGGATGCCGATTTCAAGAAATTCTATTGGCCCACGCTCAAGGCGACGATTCTCGGAATGGTTCACGAGGGCGTCGTTCCTTTCTTGTTCGTGGAAGGCAGCTACAACCAACGGCTCGACCTGATCGCCGATTCGGATATTCCCAAGGGCACGACGGTGTGGATGTTCGACAAGTCGGATATGAAGGAGGTGAAGAAAAAGTTAGGCGGCTGGGCGTGTTTCGGCGGGAACGTGCCGGTTTCGATGCTCGCCGCGAGTAAGCCGGATGAAGTCGCGGACTATTGCAAGCGCTTGATTGACGACGTCGCCCAAGATGGCGGTTTCATCCTCTCGACCGGCGCGGTGTTGGACGATGCTACGCCCGAAAATCTGCACGCAATGATCGAGACTGCGAGGACCTATGGCGTCTACAAATGATGATCGTTTCAACCGGGTTGAACGCTACAACGCGCTGATGGACGTCATTCGCAGCCGGATGACCAATCGCGCGTTTGCGCCCTACGACGTGCCGAAAGAACACTATGAGCTGATCGTGGAAGCCGCGCGTCACGCGCCCTCGGGCGCCAACTCGCAACCGTGGCACTATATCGTCGTCACCGACCCGCGCGTCAAAGAGCGGCTCGCCGACCGCATCATCGCGGAACAAAGTCGCCGCGCCAAGTTGGGGATGAAGTTCCCGACGCCCAACTACAAAGGCATGGCAACCGCGCCCGGACTCATCGTGATCGTCGCGGATTTCCGCTTTGTCCGCGCGTTTCCCGTGCTGAACGACGGCTCGGAACTCGACCAACGGTACAAGCAGAATGCCGAGCGCATCCTGCTGCAAAGCATCGGCGCGTCCGTCATGTCCGCGCATCTCGCCGCCGCGGCGCTCGGCTATGCCGTGTGGTGGGTCACCGCGATCGGCCAGGAAGAAATTCAGGTCGAGTTTAAACCGGCGCTCGGCGTGCCGGACGAGCTGGCGATCATTGACATCATGTGCTTTGGGCCGCCGCTGAATCCTTCCTACAAGCGTTGGAAGAAAAGACTCGATCAGGTCATGAGCTACGACCGATTCAACATGGCGAATTTCCTGACCGACGAGCAGCTCGATCAATGGATCAAGGAAGAGCGTGCTCGCGTAATGTATCGCGACGAGTCCAAGGTGGACTAGGAATCGGGTTCGACCACAAAGACACCAAGCCGCAAAGTATGTTCGGCTGTAACTTTGTGCCTTTGTGCCTTGGTGGTAAATTTCAAAGGAGGAGGAAGAAGTGAAAACTCGTTCTGTTCGCTCTGCTCTCACGGTTGTTGCTCTGGCTCTACTGCTCACGCTAATTGCCGGTTGCGCCGCACCCGCAACCATCGCGCCGACCGCTGCGCCAGTCGCCACCAGCGCGCCGGCGGCCACCGCAGCGCCGACCAGCCCACCGGCCGCCGCGGCGCCGGCCGAAATCAAGGTCGGCGCGACCATTCCGCTCACCGGGCGCTATGCGGCGGGCGGCGCGCAAATCAAGAACGGTTATGAACTCGCGGTCGAGGCGATCAACAAGGACGGCGGCGCGATGGTCAAAGCGTTCAATAAAAAGATTCCGCTGAAACTGGAAATGCTTGACGACGCCTCGGATCCGAACCAAGCCGTGCAGCGCATGGAAACGCTGTACAACGATCAAAAGGTCTTGGCATACCTCGGCGGCTTTGGCAGTGATATGCACGCGGCGGCGGCCGCGATCGCCGAAAAGAACAAGACGCCGTACCTGGGCGTTGCGTTCGCGCTCTACAACATTCACCAAAAAGGGTTCAAGTACCTGTTCTCGCCCTTTGTCAAGTCGCCGGCCATCGCCAAAGATCTTTTCAAGATGTTCGATACGCTCAATCCCAAGCCAACCAAGTACGCCATTTTCGCTGAAAAGACGGATTGGGGCGCGGAACTAGGGACGCTGTGGAAGACGGAGATTCAAGCCCGCGGCGCTCAACTTGTCGCCGATGAGCAATACGCGCCCGGCTCGACCGACTACACGCCGCTGATTACCAAAGCGCGCGATGCCGGCGCGCAAGTGCTGCTCACACTCCCCGGCCCGCCCGACGGTATCGCCATCGTCAAGCAAATGAAAGAGCTCAAGTTCAATCCCTCGGTGCTATTTGCCGTGCGCGCCGCGGATTTTCCGACCTGGAATCAGGCGTTGAGCAAAGACGGCGATTTCGTCATCTTTGCGCCGGGTTGGCATCCGGCCGTCAAATTCCCGGGCGCGGCCGAGTTGAATCAAGCGCACCAAGCCAAGTACAACGGGCCCGCGCAGGCGGTGACCGGTCCCGCGTATGCCGCCGTCCAGATTCTCGCGAATGCGCTCGGACGCGCGAACAGTCTTGATCGCGATGCGCTGCGCGAGGCGATTGCGGCGACCGATATGATGACGGTCGAGGGGCCCGTCAAGTTCAATGCGGACGGCACGGGGCAGGTGATTACGATCTTTGACCAGTGGCAAGCCGGCAAGCAGGAATTGATTTGGCCCACCGATCAACAGACCAAACCAATTGCTTACCCGGCGAAACCCTTCGATCAACGCTAACGCAGCAATGTTGCTGAAAACAGAGCGAGTGACCAAAGCGTTCGGCGGCGTGATGGCGGTGCGCGCGGTTGACCTGTCGGTGCGCGCGGGAGAAATCCTGGGACTGATCGGCCCCAACGGCGCAGGCAAGACGACCCTGTTCAATCTGATTACCGGACTCTACCGGATAGACAACGGCAGAATCTTTTTCCAAGACCAGGAGATTACTCGCCTGGGTCCGGCGGATCGTTGCAAACGGGGGATCGCGCGCACCTTCCAACTCGTCCGTCCGTTTCAACACATGACGCTCGGCGAGAACGTCGCGGTCGGTTGCGTTTACGGTCGCGTTCCCGCCAAGAGCCGGCGCCAAGCCGAAAATCAAGCGCGTGAGATTCTGGGACTCGTCGGCTTGGCGGATCAGTTCGACGCGCCCGCGCACAATCTGACTTTGATGAATCGCAAGCGGCTGGAGTTGGCGCGCGCGCTCGCCACCCAGCCGTTTCTCCTCTTGCTCGACGAGTTTCTCGCCGGACTGAATCCCTCCGAGGTGCATGTCGCGCTGGATCTGGTGCGGCAGTTGCGCGCCTCGAACATCACGATCATTCTCGTCGAGCATATCGTCGAAGCGGTCTTTGGAATTTCCGATCGCGTGATCGTGCTGAACGTCGGCGAAAAGATCGCAGAGGGCTCACCCGCGCAGGTCGCGTCCGACGAGCGGGTGATCAATGCATACCTCGGTCATGGACTGCGTACCCATGCTTGAAATCAAGTCGGTCAATGCCTGCTATGGCGATTTCCAGGCGCTCTGGGATGTGTCGCTCCGGGTGAACGCCGGGGAAATCGTCGTCCTCATCGGTCCAAATGGCGCCGGCAAGACGACGCTGATGCGAACCATCGTCGGCTTGCATCGCCCTTCGGCGGGCAGCGTCGTTCTGGATGGACAAGCCACGACGCGGCTGGATGGCCATCAAATCGTCGAACGCGGCGTCGCGCTCGTCCCGGAGGGCCGGAAATTGTTTGGCGGGATGAGCGTTTTGGAAAATCTGGAAATGGGCGCGTACACTGCACGCGCGCGGCAGGCACGCGCCCAGACGCTGGCGTGGGTCTGGCAAGTCTTTCCGGTGCTGGCGGAACGACCCCACCAGATCGCCTCGACGTTGAGCGGTGGGATGCAGCAAATGCTCGCCATCGGCCGCGCGCTGATGAGTCTACCGCGCGTGTTGTTGTTGGACGAGCCATCCCTGGGTCTTGCGCCGTTGATCGTGCAAAACATTTTCGACGTCGTGAATCTCGTCAATCGCAACGGCGTCGCGGTTCTGCTCGTCGAGCAGAACGCGCGCGCCGCGCTGGAACTCGCGTATCGCGCCTATATCATGGAGCGGGGTCGCATCGTCGGGCAGGGCACGGGCGCGGACCTGTTGAACGATCCGAACGTGCGCCGCGCGTATCTGGGCGGCGCGTTGGAGACAAGGGAGTAGCGTGACCACTATTGTTCAGAACCTGGTGTTCGGACTGTTCGTCGGCAGCATTTACGGCATCACCGCCGTGGGACTGGCGCTCGTCTTCGGCGTGATGAAAATGCTGAACATCGCGCACGGCGAACTCTTGATGGTCGGCGGCTATGTGAGTTTTTGGCTGTTCCACTTGGCCGGCCTGGATCCATTTGTCTCGCTCCTCATCTCCGTGCCGCTGATGTTCGGGCTGGGCGTCGTTCTGAACCAAGTCCTCTATCGCCACATTGCCCGGTTCGAGACCGAACACAAGATCAAGAACTCGTTGTTGGTGAGTTTCGGATTGACCTTGTTCCTGCAAAATCTGGCGCAACAGTTGTGGACGGCGGACGAACGCTCGATCCAGACCGCGTACTCCGGCGTCGGCGTGGATGTGCTGGGAATTGCCTTGCCCTACGGGCGGATGGCGAATCTGGGTCTCGCGCTCGTCACCGTCGTCGCCCTGCACATGTTTCTGTCGCGCACCGATCTCGGCAAAGCGATTCGCGCGACCGCAGACGAGTGGGAATCGGCGATTCTCGTCGGGGTGAATATTCGGTGGACGTATCTCGTCACGTTCGGCCTGAGCGCGAGCTTGGCGGCCGTCGCCGGCGCGTTGGTCGCCCTGGGTTATGGACTTTCGCCATCCATCGGTTTGGCGTGGACGCTCAAGGCGATGGTCGTCGTCGTGTTGGCGGGGACGGGCAGCATCTTTGGCGTCTTTCCCGCCGGACTCTTGTTGGGGGTGGGCGAAGCCGTCAGCGGCCTCGTCGCCGGCGCGGCGTATCGCGAAGTGTTCGGACTGTTGATCTTTGTGGTCATCCTGATCGTCAGACCTCAAGGTTTGTTTGGGAGGGCGTAAGGTGGAACAGGTGAGCAGCCAACTCGATCAACCAACCGCCCAACCGCGAACATTTCTCTCTGCGGGTCGTCGGTTGTCCCGCGCGCGCTTGCTGCCCTGGATCGTCGTCACGCTGATTGTGATGGTAATGGCGTTGCTTCCGCAGGTCACCACGCGCAGCGACGTTCTCAATCTCCTTTACCTGATCTTTCTCTATATCGTGCTGGGTCAAAGTTGGAACATCCTGGCCGGTTATGCGGGCCAAGTCAGTCTGGGACATGCCGCGCTCTTCGGGCTGGGCGCGCTGGCCACGCGCACGTTGTGGGTCGGCGGTGTGCCCTTCCCTCTCGCGTTTGTCGCGAGCGGGTTGGCGCCCGCGCTTTGCGCGCTGCTGATCGGCGCGCCGACGTTTCGCCTGCGGGGCGCGTACTTTTCGATTGGCACGCTGGCAATCGCGGAGGTGCTGCGGATCACCGTCGCCAATACCTTGCCGCTGATTTCATTTTTGCCGGTCGAGATGCTCGCCACCTATGATCTGGTCCCGCGCTATTATCTGGGGCTTGGGCTTGCCGCGGCGACGATGCTCGTGACGTATTTGATGTTTCGTTCGCGATTCGGTCTGGGCATTTTGGCCGTCCGCGAGGATGAAGATGCGGCTCAGGCGACCGGCGTGCGCGCGCTGCCGCACAAGTTAGCCGCGCTGGTCGTCAGCAGTTTTTTCGCGGGGCTGGCGGGCAGCGCGTATGCCTTTTACCAGGTGAGTTACTATCCGTCGGCGGTTTTTCATCCGGGGTGGACGTTCGACGCGTTGCTCATCACCTTTGTCGGCGGCGTGGGTACGTTAATCGGCCCTGTCCTAGGCGCGATCTTCTTCATCGTCGTGCGCGAACGGTTAGCGGTGACGCTCGTCAGTCTGCACCCGATCATTTTCGGCGTGTTGTTCATTCTCATCGTGCTGGTGTTCCCGGGTGGGCTGGTGGATATTTGGGGGCGGGTGAAGCGGGTGTTCAGGAAGCGTTGACGGGCGACCGACGACCGAGGTCGCCACCTCGGTGGGGTCGCCGCAACACAAGCACGAGGTCGGCCTCCGCCGACCAGTTCTCAGCCGCCGAAGGGCGGCTTTGTGTTTTGGTTGCCGCGACCTCGTCGCCCGACTGACTTTTGACAGGTGCGGGAATCGGTTCTATACTGATTCCGCAAACACATTTTCTTGTGGCACTGGAGAGCCGCGTATGCCCCAAGCCAATCGTAACGAACAACAATTCCTCGACGCCCTCAAAGATATTTTCGTCGGCGCAAAAGTAGAAGGCGATTCAGGTTACATCAACTTGATGAAGATCAAATCGCGCTACTTTACGGAAGGCGTGTTTCCGTGTCTCATGCAAGACATTGACGCGGCTTGCGAACCGTTCGAGCCATCCTTCCGCGAGGAATTGTTCGACAAACTGTACGATTTCTTCAAGCGCTATTTCAGCGAAAGCGGCTCGATCTACTTTCGCCATACTCCCCTGCACAACAACGTGTATGAAAAGGTCTATACCGACGACCGCGACGTGATGCTCTTTTGGAAAACGCACATGCTGTACTACGTCAAGACCGACCGCCTGTTCAACAGCATGGAGATAGACGTTGACGGCACGACGTTTTTCTTCGACGTTTCGGAAATGGAGCTCAAGCGCGCCAACGAAAAGCGCGAGTTGCTATACGCCTTTAAGGGTTACCAGGATGGCAAAATCATCCTGACCGTTGGCTATTCCGAAAAGGGGCGTAAGACCAAAAGCGACGATATTTTGCGCGCGTTGAAAGACAAAGGCATCAAAGTAGACGAGGAAACGCTTGAACGCGCCTTTCGCGTTTTTGAAAAGCAGAGCGAGGTAGATTACTTTATCAACAAGAACGCCAAGGCATTCTTGAAAGAGCAATTCGATCTGTGGCTGTACCAGTACGTCTTTGCGGGCGAAAGTGCGTGGACGGAAACGCGCCTGCAACAACTGCAAGCCATCAAGGGCATTGCCTACAAAATAATCGAGTTTATTGCTCAGTTTGAAGACGAACTGGTGCGCGTCTGGAACAAGCCCAAGTTCGTACTGAATTCGCATTACGTGATTACGCTGGACAAGATCACCAACCCCGAACTGCTCAAGAGAATACTTGCCCACAAAGGGATGCAGGCGCAAGTCCAAGAGTGGCGAGATTTGGGATCAGGCGCTCAATACGCTTTTGCCAAAGTTTCGGAGCCGCGTCAAATGCATTTATATTGACCCACCTTACAACGCCAAGGAAAGCGAAATACTCTACGCCAATGATTATAAAGATTCCTCTTGGCTCTGCATGATGGAGGGGAGAACGGCCCTGGGTCGCGACTACTTATCGAACGATAGCATATTGTGCGTCACCATCGATGATTACGAGGTGAACGGACTGCGATTCTTGCTAGATAGACAATTCCTCTCTGATAACTATCTTGCTACCGTTGTAATTCGTAATAACCCTTCAGGTCGCTCAACAGTAAGAGGGTTTGCTGTCAATCATGAGTATGCTGTTTTCTATTCTAGAAATTTCTCAATGTCGAAAATGGGCCGCTTGCCACATACCGAAGCTCAGAAGGCGAGATACGCAGAGATTGACGAAAACGGAAATGCATTTGAATGGGAAAACTTCAGAAAAAGCAGTAGGGGCTCCGAAAGGAAGGATAGGCCCAAACAGTATTTTCCCCTGTATTATGATGAAGCAAACCAGAGACTGCGGATTCCAACCA
Organism: Chloroflexota bacterium; assembly: GCA_016208315.1. GTDB lineage: Bacteria > Chloroflexota > Anaerolineae > UBA4142 > UBA4142 > JACQYF01. Next base: position 70,680 of record JACQYF010000016.1, read on the forward strand.
TGGAGTGGCAATACGATATCAAGTGCTGGAATATTCTGGAGCAACCTACAGAGAATGAAATAGTGATAGATCCACTCGATGAATTTGGTAGAGAAAGGGTATGGAACTTTGGCGTGAAAAATGCTATTAAGGAGACCGCCAAAATGCAGGTTAGGAAGGAAGAGAACAAGTACGAAGTCTACAAGAAAAAGCCACTGCAAATAAAAGGTGTTCTACCACGAACTTGGTGGGATAAACCATCATACTCTGCGAGAGATAACGGAACCAGGATTTTGAAAGATATCATGGGCCCTGGAGTCAGTTTCGACTTTCCGAAATCCGTCTATGCAACAGAAGATTGCTTACGAGTGGTTGGCTTTCAAAATGAGGACATCTGTCTTGATTTCTTCGCTGGCTCCGGCACCACCGCGCATGCCGTCATCAACCTCAACCGCGCGGATGGCGGCAAGCGCAAATACATTCTGGTGGAGATGGGCGAGCATTTCAACACCGTCATTCTGCCGCGCGTGAAGAAAGTCGTCTTCAGCGACAGGTGGAACGATGGTAAGGCGGTCGAAGGCGGCAAGGGCATCAGCCATTTCTGCAAATACTATGAACTGGAACAATACGAAGACGCGTTGCGCCGCGCCCGCTATGCAGACAGCGACCTGTTCGCGATGACGGACGCCTACAATAGCTATGTCTTTATGCGCGACCTGAAAATGCTGGACGCCATCTCTCTGGACAAAGCGAAAAACCGGGTAGACGTACACCTGGAAAAACTCTATAATGGCATTGACCTTGCCGAAACACTCTCGTGCGTCACGGGCAAAGCCATCAAGCGCATCACCCAAGAGATCGTCGAATTTCAAGATGGCACGACCGCCAGTCTCACGAATCCCGATTGGACGCTCGTCAAGCCGTTGGTGTGGTGGTAATCATGTGAGACACTAAAGGTCTTGAGAGACCTTTAGGGACTGAACGGAGTCGCTATGACGCTCCTCGAGCAACTGGAACAACAATTCAAAGCGCTGCCGCCCGAGAAACAAAGCGAGGTGGTAGATTTCGCCGCTTTCCTGCGACAGCGGGCAACGTCCGGGCCGCACAAGCCGCGTTCGTGCGCGCCGAATGGGATACGCCTCAATGAACGCCGTTTTCGACACCAACATCGTAATTGACGCGCTGAACGGTGTCGCCGCCGCGGATACCGAGTACAGCCAGTATGAACGTGTGCTCATTAGTCGCATTACCTGGATGGAAACGCTGGTCGGTGCCCAAGAGACTGATGCCCAGGTACGCGATTTTCTCGAAACGCAATTTGAAATTGTCCCGCTCGATTTAGCCATCGCCGAACGCGCCGTGCAGTTGCGCCGCACGCACCACGTTCGTTTGCCCGATGCGATCATCTGGGCGACGGCGCAAATCCATGATGCTGTCCTGGTCACGCGCAACACCAAAGATTTTCACGCGGATTGGGAAGGCATCCACGTGCCATATCAACTGTAGGGGCGACCCTCGTGGTCGCCCAGAGCGGGCACGCACAGGCGTGCCCCTACACAAACCCATGCGCAAACTCGAAACCCTGCTCGCCGATTTCCCCTTTGAATCCCTGCCGCCCGCGTGGACGACGTTCGATTTGGCGCGCTTTTCCAGATCCAAGCGGCTGTGGGATTATCAGCAGACCGCGTTGCAGAATGCGATCAAGACGCTTTGGAAATACTTTGCCGACTTGACCGCTGATCCGGCTCAACGCAAGCAATCGTTCTTCGGATGGTACGCCGACAACAACATTCCGCTCCAGGACATCTCCCTCGGCAAAAAGCGCGACAATGTCACTCTGCTCGCGCCCTATTACCCAATTACTGACTCGCAAATTGGCTATGCCCATTTCATCAACCGCATGAGTTTCTGGATGGCGACCGGCTCTGGAAAAACGCTCGTCATCGTCAAACTCATCGAGGTGCTGTGGGCGCTCATGCAGCGCGGCGAAATCCCCTCCAACGATGTGGTGGTGCTGACCCATCGCGAAGACCTGCTGAGGCAACTGCGCGAGCACGTCAACGAATACAACCTGACGGGCGGCGATCTCTTTATCCGTCTGCGGGAATTGAAGGAATATGCCGAGGTCAAGCGCGATTTCCCATCCCTCCTCGCGCATCAGGAGATCACGGTCTTTTCCTATCGCTCGGACAATCTCAGCGACGTGCAAAAAGAGCGCATCATTGATTTTCGCAATTACGACGACAACGGCCGCTGGTACGTCTTGCTCGACGAAGCCCACAAAGGCGACAAGGAAGACTCAAAGCGCCAGCACATTTACAGCATCTTGAGCCGCAACGGTTTCCTCTTCAACTTTTCCGCCACGTTCACGGACGACCGCGACACACTGACCACTGCCGCCGAATTCAACCTGTCCAGTTTCATTGGCAAGGGTTACGGCAAGCATATTGCGATTTTCAAACAAGAAAACAGCGCGTTCCGCAAAGACAATGGGGACTTTACCGACGAAGAAAAACAAAAGATCGTCCTGCAATCGCTTTTGATGCTGGCATACGTCAGCAAAACGCGCGAGCGTCTACGCGCGGCAACCGGCGCCGACCTTTACCACCGTCCGCTCCTGATCGCGCTCGTCAACTCGGTCAATACGGACGATGCCGATCTCAGACTATTCTTCGCGCAACTGGAACGCATCGCGCGAGGCAAGAATATTGACGGAGTGTTTCGCCGCGCCAAAAGCGACCTATGGAAAGAACTCCAGGAACAACCCAAATGGCTGTATGAAGGCGAGCGTTTCACCGCCGATTCGGCGATCTTTGACAGTTTGACCATCAAGGATGTGCTGGAACACGTTTTTAATACCACGAGCCACGGCGAGATTGAAGTGTTGGCGCGTCCTTCGAACGAGAAGGAACTGGCATTCAGACTCAAGAGCGCCGAGGTGGGCGCGCCGTTTGCCTTGATTCGCATCGGCGATACGCGTAGCTGGCAAAAGGAGATGCTGGCGGGCTATACCTTTGTGGAAGGTTTCGAAGACGAGAGTTTTTTCGAGCGGATCAACGCGGATGACACCCAGATTAGTTTGCTGATGGGGTCGCGCAGTTTCTACGAGGGTTGGGACTCGAATCGTCCCAACGTCATCACGTTTATCAATATCGGCATCGGCACGGACGCCAAGAAATTCGTCCTGCAATCGGTCGGGCGCGGCGTGCGCATCGAACCGCTCAAAGGCAAACGGCGGCGCTTGGAGAATCTCCACAATGCCAAAGAGGTGGACGACCAGACCTTTCAATCGGCGCGCCCCTTTCTCAACGCCCTGCAAACGCTCTTTATTTTTGGGACGAACCGCGTTGCCTTGGAGAGCGTCTTGAACGGACTCGATCAGGAGAAGGAAAAGGAAGCGGGCCGGGAACTGGCGCTAGCCGTCAATCCTGCCGTGACAGATCAACGTCCACTCCTAATCCCAGTTTATCGCGTCGCCGACCGTCCGCTGATAGAGCAGCGTGCGCCGGGCAAGTTCGAATTGCAACCGGCAGAACTGCAGACGCTCAGACATTACCGCAGCCATTTGGCCGACGACCGGCTGTTGCTCGCCCACCATGATTTGCTGCCGCAACAAATCGCCAATCTCGACAAGGTTCTCGACGCGCCGGAGACCTATTTTAACCCCACTACCGATCGGAAATTCGGTAGCATGAATATTCTGCTGCCGCGCCTCGCCAAGTATCTGCGTACCGTGCCAAAAGAATGGGACGGCTTCAAGCCGCTCGACACGGAAATCAACCACTATCGCCACATTCGGGTCGTGTTACAAGACATCCAAGAATTGTGGCGCAAGATACAGGCCGTGCAAGCCTACCAAGACCCTGCCGCGCAAATGGCCGCCTTGAAGGAGCAATTCACCGCCCGGCAACTTGATTTTGACGCCTTTATGGCTGCCGCCCAAAAGCTAACGAGCGCATCCGCTGAAGAAACTTTCACGCTGCCTAATGGCGCACTGCTCAGGATTAAGAACATTGCCGCACACTATTATGTGCCGTTGCTGCTCTCCGAAAGCGAAACGATTCAATATATCAATCATGTCATCCATGTTCCAAGTGAAGTGCTTTTTATCAAGCAACTCGAAGAGTACATGCGCGCGCCGGATAACCTTCTGGCCGCGTTTGACTGGTGGCTGTTCAGCCGCGCCGACGAAATCTTGGATCGGATTTTCATTCCCTACTACGACCCCAACCAAAACCAGATGCGGGACTTTCATCCCGATTTCATCTTCTGGCTCAAACGCTGGAACGATTATTTTATCTTGTTCGTCGACCCGAAAGGGATGGGACGCTCTGAGTACATGCACAAAGTTACGGGCTATAAGGAGATTTTCGTTGTCCACGCGACCGGCGCAATACGCGAGTTCAAACACAACGGGATGACTGTGCGCGTGGCATTGGCGCTTCACACGACCGACGCGAATCAAGCGCCGCCAGGTTACGAAGATGTTTGGTTCGACAACATACCAGGCATATTGAAACGGTTACTGGCTTTGGGAAATGAAACTAGACGACCCATTGTCCCGTCATCGGGGGTATGATTGTGCCAGTGATGAAAACGACCCAATACTTTCTTTACACCCGTAGGCGTCCTGACCGCGTTATCATTTGGGTGACCAATGCATATCACGGGAGGCATCAATGAATTTTTTCTTTCTGCTCTTACTCGTCGTTTTTTGGGGACTTGGGGCGTACAGTTTTTATGCGGCTCTCCGCGGCAACGAGTTCAGTCCCTCCCGCGTCGGGCTTGGCGATGCCGTGGACAATTCGAAAGACGTCGGCGATATGGTGATCGGATTGGCGTTGAGTATCGTCGGTGCGACCTTTGGCGCAGTCGTCAAACTCCTCTTCGGCCGGTGGGGCTCGTTCGGGATATACATGGGGCAAGCGGCCATCTGTCTGATTCTGGGGGCCGTCATGCTCTGGCTCGGAATTGTTTTCGCCTGATGAAAAAGACGATCAACACGGCGCGTTATTGCAACCGGTTGCCGCGGATGGCGTACCGCCGCGGCCGCATCGCGGGGCGTTGGGCCGACCATGCGCCAAAATCTTAGCATTGGATGTATAATACGCTCAGAAGCTGGGGGCAACTTGTGGAGCAGAGTTAGAGTACTATGACCAACCTACTGGATCGAATCACAATAGACCCGCAGATTAGCCACGGCAAGCCCGTGATCCGCAGCTTGCGCTATCCGGTCGAGACCATGCTCGAATTGATGAGCGCTGGCATGACCATAGAAGAAATTCTGGCGGATTATGAGGATTTGAAGCGCGAGGATTTGCTCGCCGTCGTTGCCTTTGCCGCGCGACCGGAATGATCGCTCCATGAGGAGGATAACTGATGACCGAAGCCACCTTTCAAGTGCGCGTGCCCGCGCCTCTACTGCAATATGGTCTGGACCAGAATGAGATCCAACGCCGTCTCGTCGAGTGGTTAGTTCTATCCCTGTTCACTGAAGGACATATCTCTTCAGGCAGAGCGGCGCGCCTTTTGAACATCTCGCGGATTCAATTTTTGGCTCTGCTCCGCGTGCGAGGTATTGCGTACGTCACCTACACAACCGAGGAATTGGACGAGGAATTTGAAGCGGTGAAAACGCTGGACGCGAAGCCAAAGCTATGATTGTCGCATATGAAAACGACACAATACTTTCTTTATACCCGTCGGCGTCCTGACCGCGTTATCATTCAGGATGAATGGATTGAGCGTGTCGTGCGCAATCCGCTGCGGGAAAAACGACAATCCGATGGGCGCATCCGGCGTTGGGTGCGTATCCCTGAAATGGATAACCGGGCTTTGCGCGTTATCCTGCTAGAAGATGGCGAAACTGTTCACAACGCGTTCTTTGACCGTGATTTCAAGGAGTGACCAATGCATATCAAATATTTCGCAGATACTGACACCGCTCTGGTCGAATTTTCAGACAACCCGCCTGTTGAAACGCGCGAGTTGGATGAAAACATTTACCTCGACCTAGATGCCAACGGGCGCGTGGTGAGCATTACGGTTGAACATGCCCGGCAAACGGCTGGCATGAACGAGTTCTCGTACCAACTCATCCCTACGCTAACACCTGCGCCGTGAACGCCAGCCGTTATAGTTGCATCGGGAAAAGAGACGCCGCCAGCAAACTGCTGACGGCGTCTCTTTACGCCTTGCCCCACACCTCTCTCGCCGTTTCCGCTACCAGCCGCAGCTTTGCCGCCTCCTCTTCCGGCGTGAGCAGATTGCCCTCTTCCGTTGAAGCAAATCCACACTGCGGGCTGAGCGCCAAGCGTTCCATCGGCACAAACTTGGCTGCCGCTTCGATGCGCCGTTTGAGTTCGTCCCTCTTCTCCAGCGCGGGCTTTTTCGTGGTTATCAGGCCCAGCACGACCGTGCGATCCTCGGGTACGTTTCGCAGCGGTTCAAAGCCGCCCGACCGCTCGTCGTCGTATTCGAGCAGGAAGCGCTGAAAGCGCGTTCGCCGGAATACATCGGCGATCGGCTCGTAGCCGCCGCTGGCGTAGAACTTGCTCTGGTTATTGCCGCGGCACAAGTGGATGCCGAACGTCACGCCGCGCGTTGCGTGATCGCCTATCACGGCGTTGTCCAACTCGATGCAGCGGTCGAGCAGGCGGTCGGGATCGTTGCCGCGCTTGCGGTACCCCTCGCGGATTTGCGGGTCGAGCAGCGCGGCATATTGCGGCGCATCCACCTGGATATACGTGCAGCCCAAATGCACTAGCTCGGCGATCTCGGTCCGCAGAATGTCAACGACATCCGCGAGATACGCGTCAATCGTCGCGTACGCGCCTTTCGACTTTTCAGGATCGTAGTACGCCGCGGCTTGCTGCGCGCTGATGAGCGTCACTTTGGCGGCGCGATCCGCGCGGGCGCGCAGATACGTGAATTCCTCGACACACATTGGGCGAATGCGTTTCAGTCGTGAGACCACGACTGGCCGCTTGAAGATCAACTCGTTGCCCTGCTCGTCGCGGAACGGAATCGCCCAGCCGCCGAATTTGTCATACCCCTCGACCGAGTCAATCAAGTGCCCGAAGAACGCATACCGCCGCTGCTCGCCATCGGTGACCACGTCCAATCCCGCCTGGACTTGGAGGGCGATGGCCTCATCTACGGCGCGGTCTTCGATTTTTTTGAATTCGGCGTCGGTCATCTCACCCTTAGCATGGCGCTCGCGCGATTGTTTCAGATACGCGGGACGCAAGAGACTCCCGACGACATCACTGCGATATGTTGACATGACGCTCTCCCCTTGCGGTCAGTATTCAGTATGCCGTATCCAGTATTCAGTAACTGAAGACTGAAAACTGATTACTGAATACTGTCCACTGTTCACTGTTTACTGTTTACTGATCTCCGCCAGCCCGTGCCCCGGCGCCACCGGCGTTCCATAACGATAGAACGACTTTGGTAATTGTCCGCCGAACCAAATGGTGCTCTTTTCCAAATCCACTTCGTTCGCTACGTTCCACACAACCGTTTTCCAAGCCGGGTCGAAGATCAAATAGCCGGTATCGCCAAAGAGTTCGACGCGGTTGCCGCCCGGTTCGAAGCAGTACAAAAAGTACGCCTGCGTGGTTCCGTGCTTGGCGGGTCCGCCCTCGATCTGCACGTCGCGCTCGCTGAAAATGTCGGCGATGTCGAGCAGGTGCTGCGGCGCGCCGTACCAGAACGCGACGTGATGAAACCGCCCGCGCGAGCCGGTGGCGTCGCGCATCAGCGCGATCTCATGCACGAGCGCGCTCACGCTCAACCACGCGCCCACTTCCACGCCGCCCTCGCCGATTTTTTGCTCGCGCACATGAAAATCGAGCACGGCGGTCATGAAACCGCGATTTGTGGGAACGTCGCTCACCATCAGGTTCACGTGATCGAGGCGGCGGACGGGCACGCCGCGCAGTGGCCGCTTGGATGGACGGCTGCGCAGGTTGCTTTTTAGCTCGGGCGGCGCTTGAAAGTAATCTAGGTCCCAAAGCACTTTCATCGGATGCCCGTCGGGCGTGCAGAATTTGTAGGCGCGACCGTGGGCGTAATCGTTTTCAGTCCAACCGATGCCCAGTCCGCTGGCTTCAATGCGTTTGGCGACGCGTTCAAACGATTCAGGCGACGACGCGCGCCAGGTCACTTGCTCGACGCCGGCCTGGGCTGCTTCGGTTATCTTGAGGGAGTATTGATAGAAATCTTCATAGGCGCGCAGGTAGACCGATTGCCCTTCGCGGTGGCTGATTTCCATTCCGAGCAGATCGTGGAAAAAAGCCACCGACTCGTCGGGCTTGGGTGAATACAGCGCGATGCTGACAAGTTGCGCAATGTCTGTGTTCATTGTCTTGCTCCTGTCATTGTGTCTTCGTGCCTTTGTGGTAAATTAGAGTTGTCCTTGCATGAATTGAGTGACAAGCTGGTTAAAACTTTTTGCATATTCGATTTGCGTCCAATGGCTGCACTGCCCATAGATGTGGAGTTGCACGTTAGGCAAGTGCTGAAGCAAATAAAAACTGGATTCAAGCGGCACGACGTGGTCGTCGCGACCATGCGCCAACAGAATCGGGTTGGTCATGCGGCGCAGAGCCAGCGAGGGCACGACCAGATCGTCTATCACTTTTTGCCGCGGCGCCGGGAACATGGCTTTGAAGGAACGCTGCACGTCCGGCTGCATCGCCGCTTCGTAACGCGTTTTGGTGATGGATTCGAGTTGGGGCGCGATGAACGCGTCATCGTAGACGAACCAGCGGATAATGTTGCGGAACATCTCGACTGACGGGTCTTCGTAGAATCCCCACAACCGGTCAATTTCGGGCGTGATCGTATGCGGCGCGCCGACCGAACCCATGAGCACGACGCGCCCAAAGCGCTGCGGCGCCTGCATCAGCAGGTGCAACGCGATCGCGCCGCCCATCGAATTGCCGACCAGGTGGACGCGATCGAGCTTGAGCGCATCCAAAAACGCCAGCACTTGGTCCACCCACAAGCGCATCCAGCTTCGCATTCCGGTCGGCGGATTCTGCGGATGCTCGGTTGCGCCAAAGCCGACCAGGTCGGGCGCGAGCGCATCGAATTTGTCGTCGAAAAACGGTAGGGCAAATTGCCAATTCGACCAGGCGGTAACGCCCGGCCCCGAGCCGTGCAAAAAGAGAATCGTCTCGGCGTGTCCTTCGCCGCTGCGATTGTAGAACGTGCGCGTGCTGCCGGTTTGAATTGCGTGTTGGGTGATTGTCATGTGAGTGCTGCCTTTTTACGCCCATACGCCCACACTCCCATACTTGTATGGGAGTGTGGGCGTATGGGCGTATTACTGTTGAGTTTCCTTCGCTATGGCTTGAAGGACCTCCGCGCCAAGATTCGCGGCGGAGAGGCCGCGGAAGAGAAACGCCAGGTTGACGACTGCGCTCAGCTCCTCAAAGCTTGCACCCGCGCGGTACGCGCCCATCGCGTGCAGTTTCGCGGCGTCTTGCAAATTCATCAGCAGCATTCCAAATAGCATGAGCTGTGTCGTCTTTACGTCAAAGCACTTGGGGTACATGCAGTGCTGCCGAAGCTCTTCCTGCATCACGAGCAGTTCCGGGTCAACGCGTGCCAGCAGATCGGTGCGCGCTTGGATGCGCGGGGGCACAAAGCCGAGGAGTTCTACATACGCGCGGCGGTATTCTTCGAGCTTGTCGTCGGGGAGTTGGCGATCGGGCAGTTGGGCGAGTTCCACGACGCCTCCTTCTGATTGATGTGCATCCGAGTATCGCACAAAAGACAAGCGCCGACAAGCCCCCTGTCTAACGAGCCATCAACATCAACTTTCGCGGATGATGTCCGCGTCCTTGCGCTGATCGCGAACGGCGCGACCAACGAAGAAATCCGGCGCAGTTCACCTTCGGGGTGAATCTCCAATTCCATGAGGAGATAGGCGTTCTCTAGCGCCGTTCACGGTCGGCGTTAGAGAACGCCTACTCCTCACGATCACAACTTGCCCCCAAACTGAAATACACTCGCCACGATCCGAATTTTGACGGTTAGCGCACACCGAGGTAGAATGGTACGTGATGGCCATGTTCAGTAGACTTGGCGAGTAGGCCGTATGCCCGTTCGCAAAATCCTGGTGACCGGCGTCGTGCAGGGCGTCGGCTTTCGCCCATTCGTCTATCAAGTCGCGATGAACGCGCGTTTAGTGGGATGGGTGGCGAACACCTCCGCCGGTGTGGAAATCGAGATCGAGGGTGACGAGCCGGCCCTCGAGATGTTCGCGCGAGCTTTGCGCGAAGAAAAACCGCCGCTTGCGCGCATTGATTCGACCAGCATCCAGGACATTTCCTCGAACGGACAATCGCATTGCACGGGTTTTGAAATCAGAGCGAGCGTCCCACTCGCCGGCGCATTCCAACCCATCTCCCCCGACATTTCGATCTGCCCCGATTGTCTTCGCGAACTGTTCGATCCCAACGACCGGCGTTATCGCTATCCGTTCATCAACTGTACAAACTGCGGCCCGCGCTTGACGATCATCAAGGATATTCCGTACGACCGTCCG
>JACQYF010000017.1 GCA_016208315.1 Chloroflexota bacterium
AGGCCACATTGACCACATGGTCCGGATGGCGATTCGAGAAGGTCTCGATCCCATCACCGCGATTCAAATCACTACGCTAAACGCCGCCGAGTATTTCAACCTGCACGACCGCGGCGCGATCACGCCGGGTCGCCGCGCGGACCTGGTGATCTTTGACAATTTCGAAAAGCTTACCGTCGAACAGGTGTATCGCGGCGGGCAGTTGGTCGCACGGAACGGGCGCGTGTTGCCGCAGGAAATTCCCCCGCGCCATCTCCCCGTGCGCAATTCGATGAACATCAACTGGCCGAAGGTAGACCTGCGCTTGCCCGCGAATGGACACAAGCGCGTGCGGGTCATTGACATTGTTCCCGACCAAATCGTCACCCGGCAAAGCGTAGACGATGCGCGCATCGAGCACGCGTATGCGGTCTCCGACCCTGCGCGCGATCTGCTCAAGGTGGCAGTTATCGAACGACACCAGGCGACGGGCAACGTGGGTTTGGGCTTTGTGCGCGGCCTCAAGCTGAAACGCGGCGCGATCGGTTCGAGCGTGGCGCACGATTCGCACAATATCATCGTCGCGGGGACGAACGACGACGACCTGATGACGGCCGCGCGCGCCATCGCGGCGATGCAGGGCGGACTCGTCGCGGTCGCGGACGGGCAGGTGCTAGCGCGCGTCCCGCTGCCAATCGCCGGGCTAATGAGCGATCAGCCCATCGAGCGCGTGCGCGAGACGATGGACGATCTGGTAGAATCGGCGCGTGAGTTAGGCACCGACTTGCACGCGCCGTTCATGGCGCTGGCCTTTCTCGCGCTGCCGGTTATCCCAGAATTGAAATTGACAGATCGCGGCTTGGTGGATGTGAACAAGTTCGATTTCGTGCCGGTGTTTGCGGACTAAAACGTAAAACGTGAAACGTAAAGTTACGAGCGAAATTGAAAGCTTACGTTTTACGCTTTACGTTTTACGATGGGAGGTGATGCGTACAAGCCAAACACTCCATTGCCTGTTGGGTCGAAATGGATCGTAAATCGAAAAGGAGAAGCGAAATGTCGAAGAAGATTTTGCTCGTCGCTGCATTCATTGTCTTGATGGTCGTCGCGCTGGCCGCCTGCGCGCCCGCGCCAACGCCCACCCCAGTGCCGACTCCGGTGCCGCCCACGGCCGCGCCGCCGCCGACCAAGGCGCCTGAACCCACCAAAGCGCCCGAGCCAACCAAAGCGCCCGCGGCCACGACCGCGCCAACCGTCGCGCCAACTGCGGTGCCCGCGACGACCGCGCCGACGACCGCGCCCACCGCGGCTCCGGCCGCGGCCAGGTTCGGCGTCGTGCTCGTTGGCCCGTTTAACGATCACGGTTGGAGCGAGGCGCACTATCAAGGGGCGCAATACGTCAAGAGCAAACTGCCCGGCTCGGATTTCATTTATCTCGACAAGTTGAATCCGGCGGACCGCCCCGGCACGACGTTGGAACAGGTCGTGACCGATATGGCGTCCAAGGGCATCAAACTCATCATCACTACCTCCGACGATTTCCAGACCGACACGATCACCTCCGCGCAGAAACATCCCGATTTGACGTTTATCAATGCCTCCGGCGACAGCGCCTGGAAGGACGGCAAGAATTTCAAAGACATCAAGAACCTCGGCAACTTTATGGGCAAGATGGAATACATGAAGATGGTCGCCGGCTGCACCGCCGCATTGAGCACGCAGACCGGCAAGATCGGGTTCTTGGGTCCGCTCATTAACGACGAGACGCGCCGCCTGGCCGACGCAGCGTATCTTGGCGCGAAATATTGCTGGACGACCTACGCCAAAAAGCCGGCCGCCGACCTCAAGTTCGACGTCAAGTGGATCGGCTTCTGGTTCAACATCCCCGGCGTGACGCTCGACCCCACCAAGGTCGCGAACGATTTCTATAATGCCGGCAACGACGTCGTCATCTCCGGTATTGACACGACCGAAGCGCTCGTCGTCGCCGGACAACGACAGAAGCAGGGTCAGAAGGTGTGGGCCGTCTCGTACGATTTCAAGGACGGCTGCAACGAGGCGCCCGATGCCTGCCTCGGCGTGCCGTACTTTAACTGGGGGCCGCGGTACTTGAAGACCGTGCAAGCGTTCGCCGCGGGCAAGTTAACGGCAGCGTGGGAGTGGGACGGTCCGGATTGGAAGAATATCAACAGCCCGGATACCACCGGAGTCGGTTTCACCTTCGGCAAGGCGTTGAGCGCCGACAACAAGGCGACGGTCGAGAAATTCATCGCCGGCATGGCCGACGGCAGTATCAACCTGTTCAAGGGCCCCATCACGTTGCAAGACGGAACGGTGTACGTGAAGGAAGGGGCAGCCGCGACGGATAAGGAAATCTGGTATCTGCCGCAATTGCTCCAGGGCATGACGGGACAGAGCGTTCAAACGAAGTAGGAGCGTAGACAAGGAAACAAGTAAACAGGGAAACAGGTAGACAGGTAGACACGTGTGTACGTGTGTACCTGTTTACCTGTGTACCTGTCTTCCGTCTACCCGGCAAAGCACATGCACCTCGAACTCAAAGGCATTCACAAATATTTCGGCCCCGTCCACGCGAACGATAACGTCAACTTGGTGGTTGATTCGGGGACGATTCACGGGCTGCTCGGCGAGAACGGCGCGGGCAAGTCCACGCTGATGAAGGTCCTCTCCGGTTTCATCCATCGCGACGCCGGCGAAATTCTGCTCGACGGCCAGGCGGTCGAGTTCAAATCGCCCGCGGCCGCGCTGCGCGCCGGCGTTGGCATGTTGCATCAGGACCCGCTCGATTTTCCGCCGCTGCGCGTCCTCGATAATTTCTTGCTGGGCCTCGAAGATGGCTTTATGCAAAATCGCGCGCAAGCGCTGGCCGATCTGAGAAAATACTCGGCGCAATTCGGTTTCGATATTGATCCCGAATCGTTGGTGAGCGCACTGACCGTGGGCGAGCGCCAGCAGCTTGAAATCATGCGCCTGCTTTCGCGCGGCGCGAAAATATTGATCTTCGACGAGCCGACGACCGGCATTTCGCTGCCCCAAAAAGTCAAGCTGTTCGAGACGCTGCGGCTCCTCGCCCAAGAGGGGATGACGGTGATTTTCGTGACGCACAAGCTTGAGGATGCGGAGGACTTGTGCGGCCAAGTCAATGTGCTGCGGCGCGGCCAGGTCGTGGGCCACGTCACGCGGCCATTTACCCCACAGCAGCTCGTGCAACTGATGTTCGGACAGCAACTCGGGACGAGCACGCGCGAAACGATCGCGCTGGGCGATTTGGCGCTGGAACTGCGCGACCTGGCCGTTGCCGATTACCGGCTGCGCGTGCCGAACATCAACCTGCAAGCGCGATGTGGCGAGGTGATCGGTCTGGCAGGAATCGAAGGGAGCGGGCAACGCTTGTTCCTGCGCGCGGTCGCGGGCTTGGACCACCCGCTCGCGGGCGAGATCTGGATCGGCGGCGCGAAGATGAACCGGCAGCCGTATCGCCGGTTTCTGGACCGCGGCGTCGCGTATATGCCCGCCGGGCGACTCGAAGAGGGCCTCGTTCCCGGTTTGAATCTCGCCGAGCATTTCATTTTGGCGAAACGCTCGAAAGAGTTTTTCATCAACTGGAATTTCGCGGAGCAGCAAGCCCACGAGCGCATCCAGCAATACAGCATCCGCGGCGCGCCCGGCTCACGCGTCGAGTCGCTTTCCGGCGGCAACCAGCAGCGCGCGCTGCTCGCGCTCTTGCGGCCCGACCTGAACTTGCTCCTGCTCGAGCATCCGACGCGCGGCTTGGACATCGAATCTACGCTGTGGGTGTGGAATCAACTGCTCGAACGCCGGCGGCGCGGCACCACGATCATTTTTGCTTCGGCGGACCTCGACGAGATTTTCGAATATAGCGACCGCATCCTGGTTTTCTCCGGTGGGCGCGTCGCGAAAGCGTTAAACGCGAAAGACACGTCCGTTGCGCAACTGGGCGAGTTGATTGGGGGCAAGGGGTTGTAGGTCAATTTGCCAAATTGACCTACGGTTCAGGTGTGAATGTGCAGACCGATCAAGCGATAGAAGCCAAAGCAGCACCCGCGCGTAGCGTACCGAAGTTCTGGGCGAACCTCGCCTGGGGTCTCGGCCCGATCCTGCTCGGCTTGATTTTGACGACGCTCGCGTTGGTTGCAGTGGGCGCAGACCCGTGGCAGGCGTACCGCGTGATGTGGAATGGCGCGTTCGGCGATCCGGTTAGAATTGGTAACGTGGTACTGGCGTGGGTTCCGCTGCTGCTCGCGTCGGTTGGGTTGCTCATCACGTTCACGGCTGGCTTGTGGAATATCGGCATCGAAGGCCAGATCGTGTTCGGCGCGATCTTTACAACTTGGGCGGCGCGGTCGCTCGACTTGCCCGCGCCGCTCCTGATCCCGATTCTTTTCCTCGCGGGCGCGCTCGGTGGCGCGCTGTGGGCACTGCTGGCAGGCATCTTGAAAACGTATGGGCACGTTCACGAAATCTTTGGCGGACTGGGGTTGAATTTCGTCGCGACCGGCGTCACGCTGTATCTGATCCTCGGGCCGTGGGCGCGCACGGGAATCGCATCCACGAGCGGCACCGAGTTGTTCCGCCCATCGGCGTGGTTACCGACTTTTCCAAATGGGCTGGCCGTCGGTCCGGTTGAAATCCTGGTTGCGCTTGTCGCGCTGCTCATCGTCTATTTCGCGCTGCGTGGAACGCTATGGGGATTGAAACTCAAAGCGATCGGGAAGAATACGCGCTCGGCATTCTGGCTGGGAATTCCGACGCATCGCTACATGCTGGGCGCGTTTGCGCTGTGCGGCGCGTGCGCGGGCCTGGCCGGCACGGTGCAAGCGCTCGGCGTGTGGCACCGGCTCATCCCTTCGATTTCGGGGGGCTATGGATATCTTGGCATTCTTGTCGTTCTGCTTTCGGGCTTTCAGGCAATCGGTTTGCCATTCGTCGCCTTCTTTTTCGGCGCTGTGACCAAAGGGAGTGTCTCGCTTCCGCTCGATCTGCAATTGGATTCGGCTTTGGGCGGTGTCTTACAAGGCATCATTGTTTTGCTCGTCGTCCTGAGCCAGGGCGTGCGAGCACGCGTGCAGCGAGCGAGTGTGAGCGCGCGAATTGATTCGGCAGTCTTAGCCACGCCGGTCGTCGAAGAAAGTTGAATAGTTTCATAGTTGAATAGTTTGAAAGCCAAACACTGCTCAACTATTCAACTACGGAACTATGAAACTACAAAACTGGAATATATGGATACCACCCTCATTTTATTAACCCTTGCGTCCGTCTTGGCGTCTAGCGCGCCGTTGGTGTTCGCGGTGATCGGCGAAACGATCGGGGAGAAAGCAGGCGTGACGAATCTCTCCCTCGACGGCAGCATCCTGCTTTCCGCGATGGTCGGCTTTGCGGTCGCGTTCTCGACCGACAATCTCTATCTCGCCTTCCTGGCCGCGATGCTCGTGGGCGCGATCGTCGCCGCGCTGGTCGCGTTTTCCAGTATCGTTCTCAAGCTCGATCAGATCGCAGTGGGCTTTATCTTGACGCTGTTGTGTACGGACGTTAGCACTTTTTTCGGCAATCCGTTCGTCCGCAAGCCCGGTCCGGCGGTGCCGCACTTGGCGATTCCGTTTCTTGCAGATATTCCGATTTTGGGTAAACTGTTTTTCGACCAAAACGTCGTCGTTTACGCCAGTTTCGCTCTGATCGCGGTCGCGTGGTGGTATATCTACAAGACGCAGCCCGGGCTGAAATTGCAGGGCATCGGCGAGCGACCGGCGGCCGCGTTTGCGCGCGGCACGAACGTGAACTTGCAGCGCTTTATCTACACGATTGTCGGCGGCGCGCTGGTCGGCTTTGCGGGCGCATCATATTCGCTACTCGTGCAACTCGGCTGGAGTTATCGCATGACGTCCGGGCTGGGCTGGATCGCGTTGTCCATCGTGATCTTTGGTGGGTGGGACCCCATTCGCGGCGCGGTAGGCGCGTACATCTTTGGGGGCTTGCAATCGCTGGGCAGTTTTGCCCAAGGACTTCCGGAATTCGCCAGTATCCCAACGCAGGTTTTCCAGACTGCGCCGTTCGCGCTGATGATTGTCGCGCTGCTGCTAGTGAGTAATGAAGCGATTGACCGCTTTTTCAGCGGCTCGCCGGTTTCACGTCGTATATGGCAATCGCTGCGCGGCACGCCCCCCAGCGCGCTGAGCACGACGTTTGAACAGGAGTAAAGTGTGGCCTTCGATGGCAACAGTGTTGTTCGTGCCTCATACGGAACCAGAGTATGAGCAGTTGGTAGATTTGCTTGATACATTGATTGATCAAGTCGGGGAGGATGAAACACATCCATTATCCTCGTTGATGGAAGTGATCGGGGCGTTGATTGAAAGATATGAGGCGGAGAACGTTTCAGAACTAACCGATGCCTGATTGCCGCTGATAACGTGATTCGCAACAAGGCCCAAAGAAAGGACCATACCTATCCAAACTTCCCTTAGACGATTCAACTTTGGTTTTCTTGACCCCATCGTCGTGCCTTCCATTGCCAGCATCCTCGCGCTCCTCATCGGCGCGGTGATGCTGTTTTTCCTCGGCGCGAATCCGCTGGACGCCTACGCCGCGATGGTGCGCGGCGCGTTCGGCAGCACCAACGCCTTTGCCGATACGCTCGTGAAAGCGTCCCCACTGCTATTCGTCGGCATCGGCACGTGCATCGCGTACCGCTGCGGCGTGATCAACATCGGCGGCGAAGGGCAAATCGTGATGGGCGCGCTCGCGGCGACCGGCGTCGGCTTGACGTTTCAAGACGCGCCCGCGTGGTTTCTCGTCCCGGCCGGTTTGTTCGCCGGTTTTCTCGGCGGCGCGTTTTGGGGTGGGATTGCCGGCGTCCTCAAAGTCAATTTCCGCGTCAACGAAGTGTTGAGCACCATCATGCTCAACTCGATTGCGGGATTCATCATGACCTTTTTTCTCACCGGCATCTTGATTGATCCCACGACCCTCGACAACGCGATCAAGATTCCGCAGACCCAGCGTTTGCCGATCGCGTCGGATCTATGGCGCTGGATTCCGACGCGTTTTCACGCCGGCTTTATTTTGGGTATCGTCATCGCCGTGCTCGCGTTCATCCTTTTGTGGCGCACGACGATCGGCTATCGCATCCGCGGCGTGGGCGCGAATCCGCGCGCCGCGCGCTATGCGGGCATCTCGGTGAGCCGCTATCAACTGCTCGCGTTTTTGCTCAGCGGCGCGCTCGCGGGCCTGGGCGGCGCGGTCGAGCTGTTCGGCGTGACGCACCGCCTGTTCAGCGACGGTTCCGCGCACGGGTTTACGGGCAACGCGGGTTTCAACGGCATTGTCGCCGCGCTCTTCGGCGGCTTGCATCCCATCGGCACAATTCCCGCGTCGATCCTGTTTGGCGGCCTGCTCGTCGGCGCGAATAGTTTGCAGCGTACCGTCCAAGTGCCTTCCGCGTTCGTCATCACGCTCGACGGTTTGATCGTCGTCTTTGTCGTGGCGAGTCAGATTTGGGTCCAACGGCGGAGCGCGCGGCGCGCCGATCAGACGCTAAAGAGCGAGAGCAAAACCGGGGTCGCTCCGGCCCTGCCCGCGGAGGCCTCGAAATGATTTCCGATCTGTTCTCGCTCAATGTCCTCGTGGGCATTCTGACGTCGGGCGTGCGGCTCGCGACCTCTTACCTCTATGCCGCGATCGGCGAGATGTTTGGGCAGATCAGCGGCGTCCTCAATCTCGGCGTCGAAGGGATCATGCTCGTCGCCGCGTATGCCGCCTACATCGTCGTGCTGCAAACGGAGAACTTGTGGCTGGGGTTGCTCGCCGCCATCGGAGTCGGCGTCGTGATGGGGTTCGCCATGGCGATCATCAGCGTGACGCTCAAAGCGGAGCAGGGCATCAGCGGTATCGGCGTGTACCTGTTCGGCCTCGGGCTTTCGGATTTGCTCTACCGCATCACGGTCAAATCGCCGCAAACGGTCAGCGGCTTTCCGAACATTTCGATTCCCGGATTGACCGACTTGCCGGTCGTCGGCCCGATCTTGTTCAACCAAAACCTGTTGGTCTATGGCGCGTTCGCGCTGGTGCCCATCGCGTGGTTCGTGCTGAACAAGACGACGCTCGGCCTGCAGATCCGCGCGGTCGGGCAGAATCCCGAAGCGGCGGATACGCTCGGCATCAGCGTCGCGCGCGTGCGGTATTTCGCGTTGATGGTCGGCGGCGCGTTCTCGGGCCTGGCCGGCGCGTCGCTCTCGATCGCGCTCCTCAACATTTTCCAGCAAAACATCACGAGCGGCCAGGGCTTTATCGCAGTGGCGTTGGTCTACTTTGGCGCGTGGCAGCCGGTCCGCGTCATGCTCGGCTGCCTGCTCTTCAGCATGGTGAACGCGCTGCAACTGTGGATTCAGACGCTCGGCATTCCCATTCCCTCGGACGTTGCGTTGATGATGCCGTATGTGCTGACCAGCGTCGCGCTGATGTTCGCGGCGCGCCAAGTGATCACGCAGCCCGCTGCGCTGACGAAACCATTCGAACGGGGAGAGTGACCCCCACCCCAGCCCTCCCCCGTCGTGAACTTCCGACAGGGGAGGGGGCGGAGAGGGGGTGAAAGGTGGTGATTGCCGAGAAAATAATCTTTGCGCGTCAGTTCGTAATATACCCAGGAGGAGAAGGTTCTCATGAACGTCAAACGTCTCGTGTTTGCCCTTGTACTACTGTCCGTGTTCGTTTTCGTGGCGTGCGCGCCGGCGCCGACGCCGACCGCGGTACCTACGGCAGTGCCGCCGACGAAAGCGCCCGAGCCGACCAAAGCGCCCGCCGCCACGGTCGCGCCGACGACCGCGCCCGCCGCGACGAAAGCGCCT
>JACQYF010000177.1 GCA_016208315.1 Chloroflexota bacterium
CCAGTTGCCTCACGCTGTTTTATCTGGTTCTGATGCGAGAACATGCCAAGCATGACCGAGTTGATTTTGCGAAAACCGGATGACACTAACGAAATTGGAGATTCTGTCTAATCTCTAATCTCTAATCTCCAATCTCTACGCCAAAGGTACCTATGAGACATCTGACTACTTACGCGGACAATAAACGCATCTCGACCCAGCAGTTGCTGCAGCAAGTTTACGCGGCGATGGCCGAGGGCGAGACGGAATTCCTGGTGGATGCTTCCGGCCAGCACAACATTGGCGGGCCGCTCTGGAGCCAGAACGGCGAACCATTGAAATTCGTCGTCCGCAATCCCGGCCAGCGCGTCGGCTCGATGGGCATGCCCGGCACTGAGATCATCGTCGAGGGACCCGCGCCTGCGGATGTGGGCTGGCTGAACGCCGGCGCGACCATCGTCGTCAAAGGCGATGGCGGCGATACGACCGGGCACTGCGCGGCGGACGGCGTCATCTACATCGGCGGACGCGCCGGCACGCGCACCGGCTCGCTGATGAAACACGATCCCGCGTATTCCGCGCCGGAGCTTTGGATTCTCAAAAACACCGGCTCGTTCCCCTTTGAATTTATGGGCGGCGGTATCGCCGTGGTGTGCGGTTATGATTGCGACGACGTGAATTCCGTGATCGGCGATCGCGCGTGTATCGGTATGGTGGGCGGCACGATCTACGTGCGCGGTCCGATCAGTCGTCTGCCCAGCAACGTCAAGCTCGTTGATGCCTTAACCGACGATGATTGGGGGTTTCTCAGCGCGGGACTGCCGAAATTTCTATCGGCGATTGACCGCCCGCAAATTCTCGAGACCTTTTCCGTCCACAGTGATTGGCGCAAGATTATTGCCAAGGGCTACGAGGAGGCCAAAGGCGTAAGCAAGCGCATGTCGCTCGGCGCGTTTCACGCGCAGAAATGGGTGCCGGGCGGTCTTTTCGGCGACGTGGTGCAAGACCCGGGGCATATCGTGCCCCTCGTCGCGATGGGTTATTATCGCGCGTATTCGCCAGTTTGGAATAACGCGGTCTTTGCCGCGCCGTGCGAGTACGCGTGCCCGAACGGCATCCCGACCCAAGACCGCATCAATCTCTTACGCAAAGGCAAGATCAAAGACGCGCTCGAGCTCGTTCTGAAATACAGTCCGTTTCCCGGTTCGGTCTGCGGCGCGGCCTGCCCCAATCCGTGCATGACCGCTTGCACGCGGCAGACGATTGACTTTGCCGTGCTCGCCGGGCCGCTTGGAAAATACTCGATGGACTTGCCTGCGCCGGCGATGGCGCGGCCGACCGGCAAAAAATTCGCGATCATCGGCTCGGGCGTCGGCGGCCTGTCGGCGGCGTGGCAGCTCGCGCTGCGCGGCCACGACGTCACGATTTTCGAGCGCGGCAACACGCTCGGCGGCAAGATGGCGAACGCGATCCCGCACGATCGCCTCGAAAAAGAGATCGTCCAGACCGAGATCCGGCGCATCTTGTCGCTCGGCGTGAAAATCGAAAAGAATTTCAACGTCACGCGGCAAGAATTCAAGATCCTCTACGATACCTACGATGGGTTTGTGATCGCGGTCGGCGCGCACAATCCACGCATGTTGAACTTTCCCGGTTCCGAGCACGCGGTCTCGGCGCTGTCCTTCCTGACGAGCGCGAATGCCGGCAAGCCCGTCGTCAATCCGGAAGGCAAGTCCGTCGTCGTGATCGGCGCGGGTGACGTGGGTATGGACGTTTGCGCGCTGGCGTGGAAGACGGGCGCGACGCGCGTGACGGCAGTGGACATTCAGGAGCCGGCCAGCTCCAGCCGCGAACGCGAGACCGCGATGGCGCTCGGCACCGAGGTGATCTGGCCGCGCACAACGCGCGAGTACGTGGACGGCCAGCTCTTTTTCCAGGAAGGCGATTCGCTCGAAGCGGACATTGTCGTGATTTCCATCGGCGAAGTGCCGATCATTGATTGGCTGCCGGAAAATCTGACCCGCGTCAAAAACAACTGGCTTGCAGTGGACGACGTTGGGCGCACGCGCGATCCCAAGGTTTTCGCGGTCGGCGATGTCGCCAAGCCCGGGCTGCTCACGCAGGCGATCGGCGCGGGGCGCGTGGCCGCGCTCGCGCTGCACGCGCAAGTGATGGGCGAGCCGTTCGAAATGCCGCGCAAGCAGGCGATCCCACAAGAGCGCCTAAATCTGATATACTTTACGCCGCGCTTGAATCAATGCCCAACGGATCCGCTCAAGGAAGGCGACCGGTGTATCTCGTGCGGCACGTGCCGCGACTGCAACATCTGCGTCTACATCTGCGGGCAGAACGCGATCAGTCGCTTCGAGCATCGCAACGGCGCTTACGAATTTCGCGTGGACGACGATCATTGCATCGGCTGTGGCTTTTGCGCCGCCGCCTGTCCCAGCGGCATCTGGACGATGGTGCCGAATCTGATCGAAGAAATGGAGAAGGAGTAGATGAATTTACGTATTCCTGGACCGACGCCCTTGCCGCCCCAGGTCACGGCGGCCCTGCAGCGGCCAATGATCAACCATCGCGGGCCCACGTTTGCCGAGTTGCAGAAGAAAATTGTCGCGGGGCTGCAGCCCGTCTTGGAGACGAAAAACGACATTCTGATTTTGCCGTCGTCCGGTACCGGCGGATTGGAAGCTGCGCTCGTCAACGTCTTGTCGCCCGGCGACCGCGTGCTGGCCTGCACCGCGGGTTCGTTCGGTGAACGATTTGCCAAAATAGCGGCCGCGTTCGGCGCGCAGGTGGACAAGCTGACGTTCCCGGACGGCGTGGCGATTGAGCCGGAACGCGTCGTCGAAAAACTGCGGGCGGCGCCCGAAACGCGCGCGGTCCTGATCACGCACAGCGAAACGTCTACGGGTGTTCTGCATCCGGTTCCGGAACTCGCGCGTGTCATTCATGCCAACTCGAATGCGCTCGTCCTCGTAGACGCGGTCAGCTCGGCGGGCGCGACTCGGTTTGCGACCGACGAATGGGGCATTGACGTCGTCATCACCGGTTCGCAAAAAGCCCTGATGTCGCCGCCCGGCGCGGCCATCCTTGCCATTAGCGAACGCGCCTGGCACGCGTATGAAACCGCGCGTGTGCCGCGCTTTTATTGGGATTGGAAAGAGTGGAAAAAGTGGGCGGTGAAAGGGGAGACGCCCTTTACGCCGGCGCTCCCGATTTACTTTGCATTGGACGCTGCGCTCGACCTGATTCATGCCGAGGGTTTGCCCGCGATCTTTGCGCGTCACGAACGCCTCGCGGAATTGTCGCGCACGCGCACCCAGCAACTTGGATTCAAACTTTTGCCCGAGCCACGTTACGCGTCGCCCACCGTAACGGCGCTGTACCCACCCACCGGAGTAGACGCGCGCGAGTTAATTCGCAGGACTCGAGATGATATGGGTGTCGAGTTTGCGGGCGGCCAAGGGGATTTGACCGGGAAAATCATCCGCATCGGCCACCTGGGTTACGTACACGACGCCGATATTCAGCACGCGCTCAACGTGCTGGAGCAGGCGCTTGTCGCGCCGGTGGTCTTGCAATCGGCGGCCCTGGGCGACTAAAGTCGCAGCAACTCATAGCAAAGTCGGCCTCCGCCGACTCCAGCCGACGAATCGCCAACTTGGTTGGCGCGTCGGCTTGGCTTTGTGTTGCCGCGATTTCTAAGCGCCTGTCCATCGCTGGGAGGAAACTCTGACGATTCGAAGCATACCTACTCCACCACAAATTCTCGTCGCCGAGCCGCTGGGGAACGAGGGACTGGAGCTGTTGCAGCAAAAGGCGCACGTTGACGTGCGCCTCAAGTTGTCGGCGGATGAACTGAAAGCGCTCGTGCCGTCGTATCACGCGCTCATCGTCCGCAGCGGCGTCAAGGTAACCGAGGCGCTATTGCAGGCGGGGCAAAACTTGGTTGTCGTCGGGCGGGCCGGCGTGGGCGTGGACAACATTGACGTCCCGGCCGCGACCCGCCGTGGCATCACCGTCGTCAACGCGCCGACGACGAACATCGTCGCCGCGGCCGAACACACGGTCGCGCTAATGTACGCGCTCGCGCGCAAGATCCCGCAAGCAGACAGCAGCTTGCGCGCGCGGCAATGGCAGCGCGAGAAATTTGTCGGCGTGGAACTCGTCGGCAAGCAGTTGGGATTGGTCGGCTTGGGACGCGTGGGCAGCGAGGTCGCGCGGCGCGCGGTGGGACTGGGCATGGAGGTCGTCGCGTTCGACCCGTACGTTTCCGCGGAGCGGGCGCAGGCGATGCAGGTCAAACTTGTTTCGCTCGACGAATTGCTCGCCACATCGGATTTCGTTTCGCTGCACGCGCCCGTCACGCGCGAGACCAAGAAACTGATCGGCGCGCGCGAATTCGAGCTCATGAAACCCGGCGCGCGCTTGCTGAACGTCGCGCGCGGCGCGCTCCTCGACGAAGGGGCCTTGCTCGCCGCGCTGGATGCGGGCCGGCTGGCGGGCGCGGCGCTCGACGTTTTTGAGCACGAGCCGCCGGACGATGAGCGCTTGCGCCAAGACCCGCGCGTCGTCATTACACCCCACATCGGCGGTTCGACGCAGGAATCCCAAGTGCGCGTGGGCATCGAAATCGCAGGCGAGGTGCTCGCCGTGCTAGAAGGGCGGCCGGCGCGCTTTGCGGTAAACGCGCCGCTTGTGCCGCCCTCGCTCGCGCCGCAACTGCCGCCGCATATCGAACTGGCCGAGCGGCTCGGCCGATTTTATATCCAGTGGGTGGGCGGGCCGCTCGACGCGATCGAGATCGAATATGCCGGCACGCTGGCGGACGAAGAAACGGCCGTGCTCACCGCGGCGGTCATCAAAGGGCTGCTCGAGCCGATTCACGAAGATCGCGTCAACTTGGTGAACGCGCAACTCGTCGCGCAGATGCACGGGTTAAGAGTCTCCGAACGCAAGACACATGGCGCCGCGCGCTTTGAGAATCTCATCAGCGTCAGGGGCGCGCGGCGCGTGACAGGGACGGTGTTGCAGAACCAACCGCACATCGTCCATCTGGACGGCTATTGGGTGGATTTCGTCCCCGAGGGTTATCTGTTGCTCATGCGGCATCGTGATCGCCCCGGCATGATCGGTAGGGTTGGAACGTCGCTCGGCAATGCCGACGTCAACATCGCCTCGATGCAAGTCGCCCGCGATGCGCCGCGCGGCGAAGCGATCATGATCCTCAATCTCGACGACCCTGTTCCTGACCCCGTTTTTGAAAAACTGCGTGAGGAATCGGACATTGAATGGGTGAAGGTGCTGCAACTGTGACCCTTGAGCTGTATTTGATTCGGCACGGCGAAAGTGAGTGGAATCGTTCGTCACGTTACACCGGACAACAGGACATACCGCTCAGCGAGACGGGCCGCGAGCAGGCCCGGCGTTTGGCTCACCGGTTGGTGGGCGTCAAGTTCGCGGCGATTTATGCCAGTCCCTTGCGGCGGGCGCGAGAAACCGCGCACATCCTCGGCAGCATCACGCAGACGCGCGTCACCCTCGAGCCGGGTCTGGCGGAAATCCATCACGGTCAATGGGAAGGTCTGACGCCGCTCCAAGTCGCCGAGAAATTTGGCTCCGACTATGCGCGCTGGCGGACGCAGCCCCACACCGTCGTCATGCCGCAAGGCGAATCGCTCGCCGACGTCATGCAGCGCGCCGAACAATCTCTGCGGCGCATCCTTGCCGAACACCCCCGCGGCAAGATCGCGGTCTGTTCTCACGATGCGGTGATCCGCGTGTTGCTGCTCAAAACGTTAGGGCTGTCGTTGGAGCACTTTTGGAAATGGAGTTTTGAGAACGCGGCGCTAAATATCCTCCAATGCTCCGGCGAAGGCGACCGGCGAACGTGGCGCTTGCTGCGGCTCAACGATACGACGCACTTGGATGGCATCTATTCCGATTGCGCGTTACAAGCGTTGTAAATCACGGATTGCGCGAGGAGGAGGCGTCTGCCGAGGAGGAGGCGTTCTCTAACGCCGTTGTTGTCGGCGTTAGAGAACGCCTCCTCCTCGGTCTAGGTGATGGCTATGACGTTGATCGCTTTTCAGGGTGAAGAGGGTGCGTATTCGCAAGAGGCAATTTTCGACGCGTTTGGCGTCGAGACCCGGACGGTGGCTTGTCGAACGTTTGAAGAGGTATTCCGCGCGGTGCGCGACGCGCGCGTGGATATGGGGATGGCGCCCATCGAGAATTCGACCGCCGGCGCGATCAACCAGTCTTACGATTTGCTTTTGGATTACGATTTGCCCATCGCCCGCGAGGTCATCTTCCGCGTTCACCACGCGTTGATGGCCGCGCCCGGCGCCGCGCTCGGCGACATCCGGCGCGTGTACTCGCATCCGCAAGCGTTGGCGCAGTGCGAGCGGTTTATCGGCGAGCATGGTTGGGAGCCGGTTGCCGCGTACGACACGGCGGGCGCGGCCAAGCAGCTTGCCGTGCGCCGCGAGCCGGACGCGGCGGCGATCGCGAGCGAAACCGCGGCGCGCATTTACGGCCTACAAATCCTCGCGCGCCGCGTGGAAGACCTGCCCAACAACTTTACCCGCTTTTTCGTCATCGCGCGAACCGAGCCGCCCCGCGCCGAGAAGTCGAAAACCTCGCTCGTCTTTGCGACGCGGCACATGCCCGGCGCGCTCCACGCGTGTCTGGGCGAGTTTGCCTCGCGCGGCATCAACCTCACGAAAATCGAATCGCGCCCTGACCGGCGCGATCCGTGGCATTACGTGTTTTACGTGGACCTGCAAATCCACAAAGACGAACCGGCTTGCCGCGAGGTGCTGGCAAGTCTACGTGACAAGACCTCGTTCCTCAAGGTGCTTGGGTCATACCCCGCGGCGTAGGTTCAGGCGGCAAGCGCCTTCTCCCGCAATGGCTCGATGATTCCCTTCATCAGCCGCGAAGCATTTAGAATCTCAACGCCAAGCAATTCGCCGTTTGCGCCGTATTCGAGATTGATACCTGGGGCTACTTCGACGACCTCTTCTTCTTTCCCCGGCTGAGCGAAATACAAAACATCCACTTCAGGGTCATAACTGGCTTTCAGGTTCATAGGGAACCCACCTCCTTGCCTACTGTAAACTGTAAACTGTTTACTGCTTACTAGTTTTCACCCCGTATTCCTCAACCCCGCCGCGATTCCATTGATCGTCACGTTGATCACCTCGCGTAGTTGCTCGGCCTCGGCGCTGTTCGGATCGGGGAGCGCGCGGAGGCGCCGCAGCATTTCCACCTGGATGTAATTTAGCGGATCCACATACGGGTTGCGCAGCTCGACCGAGTGCTGGATCACGGGGTCGGCGTCCATCAATTCGGAATGCCCCGTGATCGCCAGGACGGCTTGACGCGTCCGGTCGTATTCGGCGCAAATGCGCGCAAAGATTTGATCGGCTAACTCGCGATCTGGAACGAGGTCGGAGTACAGCGCGGCGATGCCCATGTCGGCCTTGAGCAGCGACATTTCGGCATTGTCGAGCAGCGCGCCGAAAAACGGCCAGCCCTGATACATCTCGCGTAACAGCGCGGCATCCTCATTTGCCAGCGCCGTTCCCAACCCGTACCAACTCGGCAGGTTGAATCGCGACTGCATCCACGAAAAGACCCAAGGGATCGCGCGGATGCGCGTGATCTGCAAATTGCTGCCACGGCGAAACGTCGGGCGCGAGCCGATGCTGAGGTGGCTGATCTCTTCGATCGGCGTCGCCGCGCGCCAATAGTCAATAAAGCCCGGCATCTCGTACACCAGCGCGCGATATTCGGCGCGCGCCAGCGCGGACATGATGGACATCGCCTCGCGCCATGGCGAGTGTAGTGACGTTGCAGGCAACGTCTCTACGCTCGCTAGAATCACCGCGCTGACAATTTGCTCCAAATGCCGGTGCGCGAGGTCGGGATCGGAATAGCGCGAGGCGATCGTTTCCCCTTGCTCGGTGAGGCGAAAGCGACCGTTGACCGTCCCCGGCGGCTGCGCGCGAATCGCGCGATTGGCGGGACCGCCGCCGCGCGCCACGGTGCCGCCGCGACCGTGAAAAAGTGTCAGCTTGACATTGTGCTCGGCGCACACCTGCGCGATGCGCTCTTGCGCTTGGTACAGCGCCCAGTTCGACGCGAGATAGCCGCCGTCCTTGTTGCTGTCGGAATAGCCGATCATGACGATTTGCTCGCCGCCGCACGTCGCCAGGTGCGCGCGGTAAATGTCGAGCGCGAACAGGTCGGCGACGATACGCGGGGCTTGGTCCAGATCGTCGAGTGTTTCAAAGAGCGGGACGATTTGCAGGCCGTCGGCGCAGCCCGCCCAGCGCGCGAGCAAAAGGACCGTCAGGACATCGGCGGGACCGCGCGTCATGGAAATGATGAATGGGCCGAGCAGATCGCGGCCGTAGACCTTTTGCGCTCGAGCGAGCAATCGAAAGAGCGCCCACGTCTCCGTAGTGTCCGCGGTCACGCCGGGATTCTTCGCCAACGTTTGCGGATGTTCAGGATAGTCCGCCAAGAGTCGCAGCAAAATCCTGGCGCGGGTCTCTTCATTCTCTTGCTCGAAGGTCGCCGCAAAGTTGAGGGCGCGCAAGATCTCGCCCAGCGCGGCCGCCAACCGCGCGGCATCTTCGCGGATGTCAAGGCACGCGGCCCACAGCCCAAAGATGTCGAGTTGGCGGCGGACGGTCTGCAACTGGTCTTGCGCCAGACGCGGCGGCAGCGCTTCCGCCATCAAAGCGAGCGGCGCGGTAAACTCCGGGAGATGGAGGCGCGCCTTGTGCGGCGTGTCTTCGAGCAAGCGCGCGGTCATGTCATCGCGGGACGCATATTCAAAGTCGTACGCAAAGAGCGAAAGGATGAGGCGATAGATTTCGCCCGCGTAGCGCTTGTCGAGAAACGCGACGTGTTGGGGAAGCGGGCGGCGCGCATCGAGCCACGCGTGCAGCTCGCGCGGCGCTGGGGCCAGTTGCTCGTCAAGACTGAGACGGCGCGCCAGATCATGGAGCGCGCGGCGATGACGCTCGACCGCGAGACCGCGGTGCAGCCGGAGTGTCTCCGCGGTGATCGCCGCGGTGACGTTCGGATTGCCATCGCGGTCGCCGCCTGTCCACGAGGCGAGCGTGAGCCAGCGCGAAGGCGTCTTGACGCGCGGATAATGTTGCGCCAGCGCAGCGTCGAGATCGGCATAAATGTGGGGCAGCGCATCCCAAAAAATGTTATCCACGAAATACAGCCCGGTACGGACTTCGTCGGTCACGGCGGGACGCGTCGTGCGCGCCTGGCGCGTTAGCCAGAGCGCGGTGATTTCAGAGCCGATGGCTGCGGCGTACGCTTCGCGTTCGCGCGGCAGCGGGTCGGAATCGTAAAGAATGCGGACGATTTGGGAAATGCGGCTGAGCTTGGAGAGGACCGTGCGGCGTTTGGCTTCGGTCGGATGCGCGGTGAGCACGAGTTCGATGTCGAGTTCGCGCAACAGGCGCTGCATTTCGTCGTCGGCGACGCCGCGCTCTTTGAGGGTGGCAATCGCTTCGCCAATGGACTCGACGATGGGCGCGGGGTATTGCTCGCGCTCGCGCTCACGCAGGGCATGCACGCGCTGCGCCTCTTCCGCGAGGTTCGCCAAATCAAAATAGAGCGAGAACGCCGAAGCGACAGCGCGCGCATTGGCGGGCGTCAGCGTGACAACATCGGCTGCCAGTTGCCGGGCCGCGCCTGCATCGGCAGCGCGGCGCGCTTTGGCGAGAGCGCGAATGCGCTCCTCGGTCAGAAACAAGGCCGGCGATTCTTGCTCGCTAATGACTTGGGCCAGCAGTTCGTCGAGAAAGCGAATGGTGGAGGCGAGGTCCATAGGTGTGCGGTGTGGGCGAGGCGACCCCGCCCCTACGGAACGAATCCTTTCGCCGCGAGCAACTCGGCATTCAACAACGTGCTGCCGGCCGCGCCGCGAATGGTGTTGTGGCCCAGCAACGTGAATTTGTAATCGAGCACGCTGCAGGCGCGCAGGCGACCGACGACGGTCGCCATGCCTTTTTCCACATCGCGATCCAGGCGCGGCTGCGGGCGGTCTTGCTCGTCGCGCACGACGATGGGATGCTCCGGCGCGGTGGGCAGGCGCAGCTCTTGCGGCTGGCCGCGAAATTGTGCCAGCGCGTGCCGTAGGTCGTCAAGCGATGCTTTCGTTTTCAGCTCGACCGAGACGGCCTCCAGGTGGCCGTCGCGGGTGGCGACGCGATTGCACGACGCGCTGATCTTGAAATCGGCATCCGTAACGCGCCCGCCTTCCAACTTGCCGAGGATTTTGCGCGGCTCTTTTTCCAGTTTCGGCTCCTCGCCGCCGATGAAGGGAACAACGTTGTCGAGAATGTCGAGCGAGGGAACGCCGGGGTAGCCCGCGCCGCTGAGCGCCTGCATCGTCGTCACGATCACGCGGCTCAAGCCAAACGCGTCGGCGAGCGGTTTGAGTGCGAGGGCGAGGTGGATCGTCGAGCAGTTGCCGTTGGTGACGATCGCGCCGTGATAATTGGCTTGCTGCACGCGCACGAGCTCGAGGTGATCGGGATTCACTTCGGAGATGACGAGCGGCACGTCCGCGTCCATGCGATGGGACGATGCGTTGCTGGAAACGATTGCGCCCGCTTTGCGAAAGTTGACCTCGATTTCGCCCGCGACATCGCTGGGCAGCGCGGAAAAGACGAGGGGCACACCGTCCATCGGCTCGCACGGTTGCACGACCATCTCGCGCGCGAACGCGGGCATATCGCTGCCGAGATGCCACTTGGCCGCATCGCCGTATTTTTTGCCGGCCGAATTGTCGCTCGCCGCGAGCACGCGCACGTCGAACCACGGATGCCCGTCTAGCATCTGCACCAATCGTTGTCCCACCAATCCGGTTGCGCCGAGTATGGCGACGGGTATTTTCTGTTGCATGTTTCCTCCGTTTTGTTGCGGGCGACCACAAGGGATCGCCCCTACGTGCCGTTGTTCAAATGAAATCCCGCGTGGATCGCGCGGACGGCCTGGTCGGCATCCTTTTCCACGACCACGATGGAGAGGTTGTATTCCGACGACCCCATCGCGATCGAGATCACGTTGATGCCGCATTCGCCGAGCGCGCCAAACACTTGGGCCGAGATGCCCGGAATGCCGCGCATGCCCGCGCCGACGATCGCGACGATCACCACGCGCTCTTGCGACCACACGCGATCAATGCTGTGACGCAGCCGCTCGAGTTCGAATTCTTTTTCCAACGCGACGCGGGCGCGTTCCGCCGCCGCCGTCTCGACGACGAAGCAAATGCTTTGCTCGGACGAGGCCTGCGAAATCATCAGGATGTTGATGCCCTCGCGGGCCACGGCGGTAAAGACGCGGGCGGCCACACCGGGCACGCCTTGCATCCCGCGCCCCTCGACCGTGATCTGGCTGAGGTTGCGAATCGCCGTAATCGCCTTGACGGCGCGATGATTGGCGCGCGGCTCGCGGACGATCCAGGTTCCGGGGTGAGTCGGGTTGAACGTGTTGAGGATGCGAATCGGGATATTGCGTTCGGCGGCCGGCGAGATGGTCTGCGGGTGAATCACCTTTGCGCCAAAGTAAGAAAGCTCGGCGGCCTCGGCGTACGCAATCTCGGCAATCGTTTGGGCGTCCGGCACGATGCGCGGATCGGCCGTCATCACGCCGTTGACGTCCGTCCAAATCCACACCTCGTCGGCCCCCAGCGCCGCGCCGAGGATGCCTGCGCTGTAGTCGCTGCCGCCGCGCCCCAGCGTGGTCACCGCGCTGCTCGCCGTGGCGCCGATGAAGCCGGTGATGACCGGCACCTCGCCTCGATTCATTTTCTCGCGCAAG
>JACQYF010000192.1 GCA_016208315.1 Chloroflexota bacterium
GGTGTTGGTCGAATCGCTGACCAAGAGAACCTCTGTCACATTCGCCGGTCCAAGCCAAAACACCGCTGCCACACCAAGCAGGGCGGCCGCAGCAGCCAGCCAAATCAAACGCGGCGCACGCCAAAGCAAAAGGATTGCGCCTGCGACGAGGAGGCCAAGTATCGCGCCGCGCGATTGCGTCAACACGACGATGCTCGAAAAAAACACGGCGAACGCCAAAACAAGTCCACGCTGCCGTCGCGATAGAGTCCAGGCCCATGCGAACGCGATCGGCAAAGCGGGCGCAACCGCCCCCGCGACTAGATTTGCGGTAAAGCCGCTTGAATTCAAAAAAGGAAATTCGAGTCGGGGCATGTATTCATACATAAAAGGAATCGGCAAAAATTTTTCCAAATAACGCATCCCTAACCATCCGACCAAGCCCATCGCTGCGCCCAACAGCAAGAAAAACCAAACCCCTCGCCCAAGCCGCGCGGCCGGCAGTCCATTCACAATCCCATAGTACAACGCGACGCCGCCCAACAGTTCACCATAGATGCGCGCGCTCAAAGCGCTATCAACCGAAACCGCGACGCCGACCAAGCCCATCAGCAGCAAGAGCACAAGCGGCAAATCGAGCGGCGTCGCAATGCTCCACCGCCCGCGCGCGATGCGCCGCGCCAACCAAAAGAGGGGAATTGTTGCCAACGATGCGGCAAAAATAGGCAGCGGCAAGTTCTTGGCAAACAAAAGCGGCGCGCCGTAAACCCAGAGCAACCAAAATTCGTGCCCTGCAATGAACGTCGAGCCGCGCCGCACAAGGAGCATCACGTATAAATAGTCAAATCAAATTAGGGATAGCGGCCTA
Source organism: Chloroflexota bacterium (assembly GCA_016208315.1). GTDB lineage: Bacteria > Chloroflexota > Anaerolineae > UBA4142 > UBA4142 > JACQYF01. Next base: position 848 of record JACQYF010000192.1, read on the forward strand.
ACCCGGACGCGGACCGACCAACTCGACGATGCGTTCCCGTACGCCGGACCACCAGTTATTGCGCGCGGAACTCGCCGTGGCGACGGTGGGCGCGGGTGCAGCCATTCGGGCAATGGTGTTTTGAGCGGCACGCCGAGGCGCCACCCGGTTCAACACCACGCCAAGCAGTGGCGCGCCCGTTTCGGCGAGCGCCGCTTGGGCGCGCCGTGCCTCAGCGCGTGTGGTGCGCGCGCTGTCTATGGTCAGGACAATGCCATCGGCGCCGCGCGAAGCGGCAAGCGCATCCGCCAAATCAAGCACCGCCGGCGTGTCCACAATCACCAGATCAAACGCCGCTTTGAGCTGCGTCAAGATCGTCTTAAAGGCGGGGCTCTCGAGCGCACCTGCGGGATCGGCAGAGGGTGAACCCGCCGAGATGAGCGTCAGTCCGTCAATCCCTGTCGGTTTGGCAAAGGCGTGCCACGCTTCCGCGCCGGTCGCGTCCTCGACCCCCGCAGCGCTCAACAGATTCGACAGCCCGCGACCTTGTTCCAGCCCAAACAGTTTGTGCAAGGTTGGCTCACGCAAGTTGGCATCCACCAGCGCGATCTTTTTACCGGCACGCGCTGCCACCACGGCGAGATTCGCGGCAAGCGTGCTCTTGCCTTCACCGGGCAGCGCGCTCGTAATCAGGACGCCATGCAGGGCATTATCGAATAAAAGCCGGTGACGCAACAAGCGGTAGGGTTCGGTTGCCGCGTCGGGCGTGTTCGTGTGCGCGGACAGGGCAGCGGTTGGCGAGGTGACCGAGGGAATCACCGCCAGCGTTGGGACACCGAGCTGCAGCGCCACTTGTTCGGGATCGGCCAAGCGGGTGTCCAGATAATGCAACGCAAAGGCCAGGGCGATGCCGAGGAGCAACCCAACGACTGCGCCGAGCAGTGTATTAATCAGGCGGCGCGGCGCGACCGGTTCGGTAGGAATCGTGGCGGGCGTCGCGAGGCGCACGACCGAGCCCTTGGATTGCGCCGCCACGGTCGCCTCGGCGACTTTGGTGGCAAGGGTTTGATAGGTGTTCCACGCCAGGTCGCGCGCCGCGCTGAGCTCTGTGCTTTTCCGATTCGCTTGTTCCAGCTGCGCTTGCAGTGAATTAATTTCTTGCTGCAGCGTATCTCGAGTGGTACCCTGCAGCGTCTTGCGGCGTTCTTGTAGCGCGGCGATCAGCGAGTCCAGGTTGCGTAATTGTTCAGCCGGCGTCGAGCCGGAGGAGAGCTGGTCGATCGGGATCTGCAAACTGACTGGCAGCCCGGACCAGTTGCTGAACGCGCTCGCTTCCAGCAGCAGCGCGGCTAACTCGTCACCGCGCGGGTTGCCGGGGCTGCCCGAGGCGATTCGTTCGCGCAGCGCTTTGGCGTCCAGGGCCAGGCGTTGGAGCTTGGTGTCAACGCCAATCAAGTCATCGAGCTGTTGACTGACCAGATTCTTTTGCCGCGTGAGACGTTCGATGGGACTGTCGCGTAAGAAAGCCACGAGTTCCTGCTGCCGGGCCTGATAATCTATCCCTGCCGCATCCGCTTGCGCGCGAACGTCATCGGGCGTAAGCGGACTCTCGCTATAGATTTGATTGACGCGGGCTTCGTATTCTTGCGCCCACGTATTCGCCAGCAGCGCGGCTTGCTCAGCCGTGGCTGCTTTGGCTTTAATGCGAATCAGTTCGCCGTCGCTGCTCACGGCAATCGCGCCCAATAAATCCGCTTCGGTGCGCGGGGCAGGGTCAAGTTGACTGCCGAGCTTGGCGCGCACCGCTTGGGCAAGGTCATTACTTTGAGCAATCGTCGTCAGTGCTTTGCGGCGCGCCGCTTGATCCACGGATTGGCTGGGATCCGTATCGGAGACGGTGCGAATCTTGGGATCGAACGCGAGGATCATCCCGCCGCGCACAATGGCGAGATTCGTCTCTGCTTCGAAAGTCTTGGCTAGAAACGAGCTGACGGCGAACGCAGCCAGCGCGCCGAGGACGGCACAAAGCAGGATGAGCCGGTACCAGCGGCGCAAGATGACGAGATAGCGCGTAAGGTCGATATCGTCAGCCGGCATGGAATCAGACGCGGCGAGAGCAAGATCACTAGAACTCATTTTTGACCGTGATTGGATGCGCCCGACCAAGTCACCAGGAGTGTTCGCCACTATCAGTGGCGTATCAGTGGCGTATCCACTGTCAGGTGGAGTAGCCACTAACAGGTGGCGGAGTATACGGTGGCTTGGGGACGCGCTGGGTTCTTTTATTGACAGCGGATTGTAACAGAGAAAAAAAAAAGAGCAAATCATTTGATCCACAACGGATCCCAGTCATTGTACTCATCCGGCGTGAGCAAGCGCGGCGTGGTATTGCGGTGATCAAAACTATCATCTGCGCCGACGCCCACGACAAAGATCTCCCGGTTCTTGGTGGGGAATTCACTCCAAAAGACGATCTGCGAGCCGTCGGGACTAAAGGATGGATGATCGGTATCGGCGCCTGCGCAGAATTCGGTCAAGCGTCGAATCACCGGTTTTTGGGTCGGAGTACCTTTGAACAGGTTGGCGGTCTTGCGGCAGCCGACAGGCGTTTCGTGGTTCGAAACAAAGGCGATATAGTCGCCGCGCGGTGACCAAACGGGGGCCTTGGCTTTGACGTTGTTCTGGACGAACCAAATGCCCTGGCTCGGTTCACGATCAGAGTAGATTAGATCGGCGTGTAGTTTCGTGTCGAGGATGTACAACGCGCAGGTATAGATGTCAATGCTATACCCGCAGCGGCGTTCACCAAGCACTATCTGGAAACCATCCGGCGAGAGACCTTCGCGGGCTTGGAGGGGGTTGGCGAACGCCTCGGCGGCGGCTTTTTCCAGCCGCTGAATGTTGCTGCCGTCGGCGTTCATGACATAGTAATTGAACGGTCCGCCATCGCGATCGGACTTGAAAATGATCTTGCCGCGCAATTCGGCAACCGTCAAAGGCGTCGGAGTGGGGGTTGACGTTGGCGGCGGTGGTGGCACCGGTGTGGGTGGGACGGGCGCAGGCGCAGAGGGGCTGGAAGGTCCTGGCATGGGCGTTCCACCGAGCACGATCACTGCGCCTGGCGTCGTAGCATAGATGGTCAGGGTCCGGTGCTCGGGGTCCCAGACCGCGATAAAGTACGGACCGATCGGAATCTGGGTGCCGACGGGCGTTCCGCCAGCTGGCGCTGCATTTGGTGCTCCGCCAGCCGGTGTCACGTTAGTCGGAGAGGTCGCAGTAGGAGTCGGCGTGGGGGTCGGCGCAGCTTCTACTGATGATTCGGTAGGAGTTAGTTCAAAGTGAATGGGGGCGCTTGTATTTATCGGCGGCGGTTCTGGTGGAGGAGTCGCACTCCTGGGAACAGAGGTGGGATTGGGTGGCGTCGGGACTGTGCCTTGCGCCGCAGGGGCTGCCCAGGTTGCGTTTGTCAGCGCGAGTACCAGCAACATCAAGAAAAGCACTATGCTGACCGAGATTGAAACGTAGGTTTGATGTCTCTGCTGCATTGTTCTCCTCGTTTTGCTCAGATGTCATCCATCAACCAGACGCAATGTCGCTTGCAAATCGCTCAGTGCAGGCAGGTCGCGCGCAGGAGTGGTGATTGGAGCGGGTTCGCTTGTTGGTTGGTTTGCTGGTTCGGTCGGCTGATACTCCGGCACGATGACCTGCAGCACGCGACGGATTTCACCCGCGTCTCCCGCGCGCGCAGCGGCGATGAGCGCGTCCACGGCGGATGACAAGTCACAGGTTACAGGTTGCAGGTTGCAGGTCGCAGGTGGCAGGCTTGGAACTTGGAACTTGGAACTTGAGACTTGTGTCCCATTCCGCGCCACAAAAATCTTTTCGTGCCCCGTCTGCGTGAATTTTTCATCAGAAATATAGAGTTCCTCGAACATCTTTTCGTCCGGCCGCAAGCCCGTAAACACAATGTCAATGTCCTGCCCTTCTTCCAGACCGCTGAGCCGGATCAGGTCGCGCGCCAGGTCAACGATCTTGATCGGCTTGCCCATATCCAGCACGAAGACCTCGCCGCCCTTGCCGAGCGTTGCCGCCTGCAACACCAACTGCACCGCCTCCGGGATCGTCATA
>JACQYF010000173.1 GCA_016208315.1 Chloroflexota bacterium
ACCGGTTCGTTTTGCCACGCGCAAAACCGAGTCGCTGCTCGCGTACCTCGTCTTGCATCCCGAGCCACACCCCCGCGAAAAACTGGCCGCGCTCCTCTGGGGCGATTCGCCGGATGAACTCGCGCGCCACTCGCTCCGCAACGCGCTGACGGCCGTTCGCAAAATCCTCGGCGATGTTTTCTTCTCCGACCGGGAGACAGTGCAAATAAAGCCCGATCACTTGATCTCGGTAGATGCGCACCAATTTGAACAAGCCGCGGCCGACAACCCGCAGCTGGCGATCACATTGTATCCCGGCGACTTGCTGCCCGAGTTCTACGATGATTGGACGGCTGCGCCGCGGGAACGTCTGCGGACGCTCTACCTCGATACGCTGGCCCAGTTGATTCATCAAGCGCGCGCGGACGGCAACTATGATCGTGCCATCGAATTGGCGCGCCAACTGTTGGCGAGCGATCCCGCCGACGAGCCAGCCCATCAGCACCTCATCTTTTGTCTTGCCATCACCGGCAACCGGGTGGCCGCGCTGGCTCAATACGAAGAATGTGTTCGAATCCTGCACGCCGAGTTGAATGTCGAACCGTCGAATGAGACGACCGCGCTGTACCGGCGAATCAAGGAAGAAGAAACCGGAACGAAAGCCCGCGCCGCCTTGCCAACTAATCTGCCCATCCCCCTCACCAGCTTCGTCGGACGGCAGCATGAACTGGCCGAACTCCGCCATTTGCTCAACACCGAGCGCTTGGTTACACTCCTCGGCTCGGGTGGCTGCGGCAAGACGCGGCTGTCCATTCAGGTCGCCGGCGAGTTTGTGGAGACCATGCCCGATGGCGTCTGGTGGGTAGACCTGGCCGCGCTCTCGGATCCGGCGCTGGTGGCCCAACGGGTCGCGCAATGTTTGGGTGTGCGTGAAATCGCCAATCAATCGCTGGACGAAACCCTCGCCGAGTTTTTGCAAGCGAAACAGTTGCTGCTGGTATTCAACAACTGCGAGCACCTCATTACGGCTTGCGCCGCTCTCGCCGACCGGCTATTGAGTGGCTGCGCCAAGCTCAAGATTCTCGCCACCAGTAGGGAAGCACTTGGAATTGTGGGCGAACACCCGTGGCACGTTCCATCCCTCGCGGTACCGGCAGAACCGATGGCGCTGCCGGTCGAACAACTGTTGCAGTACGATGCGATCCGGCTGTTCGCCGAACGCGCGACGACCCTCGCGCCCCGCTGGCAAGCGCAACTTCATGCATTAGCGGTCGCGCACGTTTGTCGGCGACTCGACGGAATTCCGCTAGCCATTGAACTGGCCGCGGCGCGCCTGAAAGTACTGTCGGTGGAACAGATTGCCGCGCGTTTGGATGACCGGTTCAACCTGTTGACCGGTGGCAGTCGCACGGCGCTGCCGCGTCACCAGACGCTGCGCGCGACCATCGCGTGGAGTTACGATCTACTGTCCCAGCCGGAACAACTGCTGCTGAATCGGCTCTCGGTCTTCGTGGGCGGCTGGACGTTGGAAGCGGCGGAGTCTGTGTGTGGGACGAACGGCCTTGACGCGTCGCAAGTTCTCGACTTGACCACGCGCTTGGTGGACAAATCGCTCGTCATTGTCGAAGAGCAAACTGACTCGGCGCGTTATCGGATGCTGGAGACGATTCGGGAGTATGGCGCAGAGCGCTTGGCAGAGAGCGCCGAGGCGCCCGTGCTGCATCGTCGGCATATGGACTTTTTTCTCACGCTGGTCGAAGGCGCAGAGCCGGAACTGTACGGTGAAGAGCAAGCCTGTTGGTTTGACGAATTGGAGCGGGAGCACGACAATCTGCGCGCCGCGCTCGAGCGCAGCAAGACCGAGGAGTGGGGCAAGGAGCCAGGGCTGCGGCTTGCCGGCGCATTGTGGCCCTTTTGGGAGATCCGCGGCTACATGACCGAGGGTCGCGCTCACCTAGAGGCGGCGTTGGCACGCGTGGAGGACGCGGTGACGCCAACGCGGGCCAAGGCCCTCGTCGGAGCGGGCACGCTGGCATGGCACCAAGGCGATTTTGCCCACGCGACGAGTTTGCACGAACAAGCTCTGGCTGTCCAGCGCCAGCTCGGCGACCGGCAAGGCATCGCGTTCTCGCTCAATAATCTGGGGGTGCAGTATATGGATCAGAGCGAGTATGAACGCGCCGCAAGCCGTTTTGAAGAGAGTCTCGCCCTCGCCAAGGAGGTACGCGATTGGCGAACGGTTGGCTTTGGGCTGCATAATCTTGCAGAAGTCGAACGGCATAGGCACAATTTACAGCGCTCAATCACGCTGTACAAGGAGAGTTTGTCTCTGTCGCGTGACTTGAAGGACAAAATGCACATTTCCAAATCGCTAACGTGGTTAGGCATCGCCATCTTGCAGTCTGGCGACAATAAGCAAGCGATTATTTACCTCAAGGAAAGCTTGGCGCTTTGCCAAGAGCTGGGCATTAAACTCGGTAGTGCCGAATGCTTGGAGGGGTTGGCCGGCGTGGCTTGCGCTCAGGGGCAACCCAAGCGCGCGGTCCACTTGTTGGGCGCAGCCGACGCATTGCGTGAGGCGATCCAATCTCCTATGCCATCGGCTGACAAGCAGGATTACGATGCGACTGTGGCCGCAGCTCACGCGCAGGTCGGCGAGAGCGAGTTTGCGCTGGCTTGGGCCGCCGGTCGGGCGATGGCCGTGGAGCAAGCGATCGCGTATGCCTTGCAGCAAGATGCAACATAGGTTGGCGTAAATTTCGCACCAACGCCTAGCGACTCGGAGTGAGCGGAATGCTCACTCCGAGTTTTTTTGCGTGGCGTTTTGGACGGTAATTGGACGATGGGATGGTAAGCTCCTTGCAATCAGCGCAGGGCGCGCGCGCGATATGAATCTCAAGGAGGTGCAACTCGGCAAATAGACCTATACCCAGTCGGTGCCCGTAATAATTGGACGTGCTGGGGCAGTCGCCGAATGTGATTGTCCCGCGAAAGGAAAATAAAATGCCACTCTATATGGACGTTCACAAACACATTGACGGACTCACCGCCGAGGCGGTCATAGGCGCGCACGCACGCGATCTTGAAACGCAAAACAAATATGGCGTTCAGTACCTCAAGTACTGGTTCGACGAAGCGACGGGCAAAGTATTCTGCCTCGTCCAAGCGCCGAGCAAGGAAGCCGCCGCCACCGTGCATCGCGAAGCCCACGGATTGGTCGCCGATGAAATCGTCCAAGTGGAAGAAGGCAGTTAAACGCACCGCGCGTTCTCTGACCAAATGTCCCCAAAAATAACTCAGCCGCATTGCGGCAAATCGAAAGACAAGGAGCATCTCATGAAGGCAAATCCAATCTATCGGCGCATTACCGCCATGCTCGTTCTCGTCGTCCTCGGGATGCTCGCGGCGACGACCGCGGCGTTTG
>JACQYF010000174.1 GCA_016208315.1 Chloroflexota bacterium
TCCAGACCGCTGAGCCGGATCAGGTCGCGCGCCAGGTCAACGATCTTGATCGGCTTGCCCATATCCAGCACGAAGACCTCGCCGCCCTTGCCGAGCGTTGCCGCCTGCAACACCAACTGCACCGCCTCCGGGATCGTCATAAAGTAGCGTTGGACCTCTGGATGCGTGACCGTCACCGGTCCCCCGCGCGCGATCTGCTGCTTAAAGACGGTCACCACACTGCCGCGCGAACCCAGCACATTGCCGAAACGCACGGCGACGAAGGGGCGCCCTGTTTGTTTCGCCGTCTCTTGCACGACGAGTTCCGCTACGCGTTTGGTAACGCCCATCACGCTCGTCGGATTGACCGCCTTGTCGGTTGAGATCAGGACGAAATACTCCACCCCACTCGCGGCGGCAAGGTTCACGACATTGCGCGTGCCAAGCACGTTGTTCGTGACCGCATCCTCGATATTATCTTCCATCAGCGGAACGTGTTTGTGCGCGGCGGCGTGAAAAACAACCTGCGGGCGTTCGCGCGCCAAGACCGCCCGCAAGCGCGCCTCGTCCCGAATATCGGCGACGACGGTCTTGTGCGCCAGATGGGGATGGGTGTAGTGCAACTCCTTGGTCATATAGAACAGACTGTTTTCGCCGTGTCCGAGTAGAACGAGCATTGCCGGATCGTGCCGCGCGATCTGCCGGCACAATTCGTTACCGATAGAGCCGCCCGCGCCGGTCACTAGGACACGCTTGTCCTTGAGCAGACCGGCAACCTCGGTAATGTCAGTCTTGACCGGCTCACGGCGCAACAGGTCTTCGATGTCTACCGGGCGCAACTGATTGACGGTGACGCTCCCCTCCAGGATTTCAAAGACGCCGGGAACCGTCTTGACCGCCAGATTCGCTGCGCGGCACAAGCGCATCAATTCACGGATCGCTTTGCCCGAGGCGGTCGGCATCGCAATGATGGCTTGCTCCACGCGATAGATCTGCGCGGCGTCGCGTATGCGCTCGCGTCCACCCACGACTGGCACACCGTGGATGCGCGTCCAGTGCTTACGTTCGTCGTCGTCGAGGAATATGACCGGCTCTAGACCGAGTTGTGGATTCTGCTGCATCTCCCTGACGATCATCGCCCCAGCGTCTCCGGCGCCGAAGATCGCGACACGCGCCATGCTGGGGGGGCGTCCCCGTCTGCGCTGCCTTGCCCGTTCGACGAGGCGCACACTATAGCGCGAGCCGCCTATCGCCAGGAGGACCAAGATGCCATCAATGACCGAAGGTCACCTCGGTGAAAGGAATCGAGCGCGGAAAATCGGGGTGCAGCAAGCCGAATGGTTTCAGAATGCCGAAGAAAGCCAGCGTCACGAGGACCGTCGCCGTCGTGACGGCGAGCGCAATCTGCCCCAATTCGTCCACGCTGGCGTAGCGCCACGCCAGCGTCGCGAATATAGCCCAAACGGAACAAAGACCGCCCAGCGCAGGAGCGTGGCGACGAGCGCATAGAGCGCGAGCGAATTCATATAGCGCGCCACGTAGACCAAGCCGCCCAAGTCGTCCGTGCCACGATGGCACGTCCATCAGTCACTGCTTCGCAGTGAGTCACACTTGCCCTGGCGGGAACGCAAGTGCCAGGGAAGACGTGCCATCGGTGCGCAGCCACACTGCCAGCACGGGAGTCAGGCAAAAGGCGAGCAGATCCAGCGCAATGAAATAGCGATTCCGCAGCGTGACCAGCGTTTGGGCAAAGCCGTTGATGGGGTTGTTGTGATTAGGGTGTTTTTTCATCGGGGTTTTGAATGAAATCGCATCCTCAACATTTTCCTCCATCCCTCGGGACGTTCCGTCAGCGGGACGTGCTTGCGACCAAAGGGAGGACCGCGGTATGAAAAACAATTTTCTGGCGTCCGCCCACGATGGGCACACCGTGAATGCGCGCGCCGTACTTGCGCCAATCGTCGTCGAGAAATGCGACCGGCTCCAGACCCCGTTGCGGGTTTGACCGCATTTCCTTGACGATCATCGCGCCCGCATCACCCGCGCCCAAGACGACGACCCGCAACAGACGCGCGTTGCCGGATCCGCTCGATAAAATCGGACACTGTAGCGCCGTCACGCCAAAGCGACTGGCGATGCGCGCCAGCGTGTCCCCTGCCACGACGATGTAGGTGACGAGCGTGGCTGTCGCCGTGGGAGACGCGGCGCGCGTGGGCAAAGGGAAAAGCAAAAAAGGCGCAGCCACGAGCAGCAACGCCCAATGCCAGTTGTCGAGAAAGGAGGCAATCCGTCGAATAGTCATTCAGAAGTCCATCGTCCTACCCGATTCACTGGACTAATCTACAATTCGTAGCCGGCTTTGTGAGCGTCGTCGTAAAACATCTTCACCGTGTCTAGAGAATAGTCACCCAAATCTTTGCCAACCAGCCCAAGTTTCTTCAATATGTCATTCGTTACCGTGATGATGTGACAACCAATCGCGTCCGCCTGAAAGATGTTCAAGAGTTCGCGCGGGCTTGCCCAGATCAATTCTGCGTTTGGCGCCGAGCCGAGCAATTCTACCGCCGCCGCCATAAGCGGAACCGGGTCGCGTCCCGTGTCGGCGATCCGCCCGGCGAACACCGATATGCTGCACGGCGCGCCGCCCGCCACACACTCTGCAACCTCACGCACCTGCGCCAACGTCATCAGCGCTGTTACATTGAGTTTGATACCGGCATGTGACAGCCGCCGCACCAAGTCGTACGATGGTTCGCGCCGCGTGTTCGTCACCGGGATTTTCACAAAGACATTGTTGCCCCACGTGGTGATCTCGCGCGCCTGGCGTTCCATCTCAGCAAATTCGTCTGAGAAGACTTAAGCCCTTGATGTACGGCTGAGCGTACATCTCCAGCATCCCCGCCTTGTCCGCGCCATCGGCGAAGAGCTTGACTTGCAGTTCGTTGATCCTCTTCATAAAATGACCTCGGTCATCGAGACTTTGCCTCCTGGGACAAGATCCACTCCGCCGCTTCTGGTAACGAACCGACCCGAACATACGGCTGAGCCGGCTTGCGCTCGGCGTAATTGCGGTCAATGAACAAAGTCGTACACCCGGCGCGCTGCCCGGCTTCTACATCGCGCCAGCGGTCGCCAACCATAAAACTACCGGTAAGGTCTATGCCCTCTTCCTGGGCAGTCGTCAGCAACAATCCCGGCGCCGGCTTGCGGCAGTTGCATTGATCAATATCGTCATGATAACAAACCTTGAACGCATCAACCGCGAGTCCACTCTTCACGAGCGCTTCATGTATTTCTTCCACTGCTTGCTTTGTCCGCGTGCCCCGCGCGACGTCCGGCTGGTTCGTCACCACAACAAGGTGATAGCCCGCATCACGCAGCCGCGCCAGCGCGTCCGCCGCGCCGGGAACAATCTCGAGTTCGTCTACGTTCGATGGAGGATAGGGTTTGCCATCGCGCACGATCGCGCGGTTGATCACGCCATCCCGATCCAAGAAAACCGCGCGTCGCATCAAAGGGTTGATTCCCACTTGGTCGGCGCAATCTTCAGGGCAGGATGCGAAACCAGCAGATGCCACACCACGGCTTGAAATGCTTCCGTGTGCGGCGTCACATTAGCCGGATTGACCGTCGGCACAACCACACAGGCATCCGCGACCTGCGCCGTGTAACCGCCATCCCGCCCCACAACACCAATCACTTGCGCGCCCACCTGCTTGGCGTATTGCAGCGCCGCCACGAGGTTGGGGCTGACGTTCTTTTCCAGATTGCCTCCGCCGACCGAGAAGACGAAGACCATGTCCTGTGCCTGCAAACGACTGGTTTTTAACCATTCGACAAAGACACTTGCCCAGCCCTCGTCATTCGTGCGCGCGGTGAGTTCTGAAACATTGTCAGTGGGCGCGTACGCTTCGATGCCGGCAATCTTGCGAAAGTCGTTGACCGCGTGCGAGCAATTTGCCGCGCTCCCGCCCACACCCAGGAAGAACAACCGTCCGCCGCGTGTTCGAACTTGGGTGAGCAGTTCCACCATTCGCTCAATCGAATCCAGGTCAATCTGCTTTAGGATGGCAATCGCTTCGTTGATGTGCTGCGCCGTGTAGGTCATTTGTTGGAGATTGGAGATTAGAGATTGGAAGTTGGAAGTTGGATGGTTGGATGGTTTGGTAGTTGGGTGGTTAGGTCGGGTGGTCACACAGTTGGAGAGTCTGAATACTGACGACTGTCTACTGTTTACTGGCTACTGCCTTCTGCACAACCTGCTGCTCTTTCATAATGCGTTCCGCTTCAAAGAGATACTCGTCAGTGCCGGTCTGCGTGTCCAGCCAGTCGAGGTACTCGCGCACATTCTGCTCCACCGATATTGTCGGCTCCCAACCCAGTGCGCGCATCCGACTGATATCTGAAACCGTATGCCGTGTATCTCCAATCCGGAATTCGCCCGGCACCTGGGATTCCAACGCACTGCCGGTTGCCTTGAGCATGATTTGAGCAAACTCGCGTACCGTCACGGCGCGGCCGCCGCCCACATTGTACGCCATTCCGTTTGCCTGGGGCGATTCGAGGACGAGCAGATTCGCGCGCGCGACGTCGCGGACGTTCACATAGTCACGCAACTGCTGACCATCCTCGTAGCAGACGGGCGGCAGTCCGGCGCGGATGCGCAATGCAAAGCGGCGGGCGATGCCGGAGTAGGCGTTGTAGAACGAGTTGCGCGGACCCTGCACGTAGGTGTAGCGCATCGCCGCGGTCGCAATGCCGTAACGCCGACCAAGATTGAACGCAAGCAACTCGATGGCGTACTTGGAGATGCCGTACGCGGTGTGTGGATTATTGCAGGTGGCTTCGTCAATCAGCATCGGCTCCGCCGCGCCGCCGCAGGTGGGACAACGGAAATCCCACTCGCCGCGACGCAATTGCTCCAATGGGCGCGGTCCTGGATAGAAGACCGTGTTCTCTTCAATGCAGCGATACTTGCCTTCGCCGGAGACCGCCTGCGACGCCGCGAAGACAATCTTTTGGACTGGAAATCGTTTGGGATCGGCGACGATCAGTTCAAAGAGGAGCGCGCTGCTTTCTGTGTTCGTGTGAATGAAGGTGCTGAAATCGGGCAGGTAATCTTGATACGCAGCAAGATGAAAGACAAAATCCACGCCCTGCAACGCACGTTGTAAGTCCGCGCGGTTGCTCACATCACCCAGAACGAACTCTGCCTCTGCCGGCACATAGTCCGGCTTGCCGCGCGGATGCACACGCGGCTGCAGATTATCCAGGATGCGAACTGCGTAGCCCTTTTCCAGCAAAAGATCAACCGTGTGCGAACCAATAAAGCCGGCGCCGCCGGTGACAAGAACTTTCATTAGAAGTTGGAAGTTGGAGATTAGAGATTGGAAATCGAAAATCGAAAATCAGAAATCAAAAATTGACTAACACCTTCGCACCTTCATAGTCAAAGTCAAATAGCATCTCGCGCAAACCCTGCGCTGCCATTGCCTCACGCAAGCGAACCTTGGAACTATTGGGACAGAAGAACATGAAAAAGCCGCCACCCCCTGCGCCCATGATCTTTCCACCTAGCGCACCGCTCTCCTTGGCAATCTCATACAGGCGGTCCAGTCGTGAGTCACTGATTTTGTTGGAGCGGCGTTTCTTGTTCTCCCAATGCTCATCGAGCAGTTGCCCAAATCGAACCAGGTCCCCTTTTTGGAGTGTCTCCTTGATTGCCAAGCCGATCTCTCTGGTCCGGTGCAAACTGTCTATGACTGCCGCATCGCCTTGTTCCGTGTCGCGTTTCTGTTCGGTCAGCACTTGGGAACTTGAGCGAGTCATGCCGGTGTAGAACAGCACTATGGAAGAACGCAATTCCTCCGCAACCTGAATCGGGATATCCAAAGGTGACACATGAACTTTGCCGTCGGGCTGAATGTCGAAACAGGTGATTCCTCCAAAAGCCGCAATGTAGTGATCATGTTTCCCGACGGGATGATTGGCTAGATCCATCTCGATGTGACACGCCTGCTCCGCAAGTGCTTGGATCGGCACGCGCTCGCGCTTGAAGGAGTAGAGCGCGGTGAGCAGCGCCACGAGATAACTACCCGAGGACCCCATCCCGGTGCCAGCCGGCACATCCGCCATCGAAACAATCTCAAGCGCGGAGTCTAATTCGAGTAACTGCAGCGCAGGACGAACCAGATCATGCAGGATGTTGTCCACGCGATCAGTCTCTTCATACTTGGAGTACTTGATGCGTAACAGTGTGTCGGCGGCTGGGCGATTCACATAGATATAGACGTACTTGTTGACCGCTGCGCTCAGGATGAATCCGCCAAACTGGGAATAGTAGGATGGCAAGTCCGTGCCGCCGCCGCCGAGGGGAATGCGGAGCGGGGCGCGCGCGAGAATCATGGTGGCTCCTTTGGAGAGAAGGCTTGAGAGGGCATAGAGGGGATCAGAGGGCTTGAGAGGGCGTAGGGGGCAGAGAGGGCAAAGAGGGCGTGGGGCGTCTGCGCCTTCTCTTGCCTTCTTCGCCTTCTTATGCCTTCTCTCTCGCCTTCTTCAGCCTTCTCATGCCTCCTTCTGCCATTTGTCGTACTCGCTCCAGGTCGGCGGGCGTATCAATCCAGCGTATACCTTCGTCGCCCGTCAGCCGATAGCCGTAGAGTCGTTCTCCTTGCTCCAGCAGATGTGGGAGAATGTCCTTGCCAAAGTCGGAAGGGACGCCCGCGGGAATGTGATCGAGCACTCTTGGCTCGAGCACCAGAACACCCGCGTTGACCCAGTGACTGGGGATCTGATTGGCGCGGGGCTTTTCGACGAATTGGAGAACGCGGTCGCTGCCGTCGAGAGCGACCACGCCGCTGTGCGTCACATGCTCGCGATAGTGCAGCGCAAGCGTGGCAATGCCAGCACGCGCTTGGTGAAACGCGAGTAGACGGTGCAAGTCACACTCGATCCTGTTGTCGCCATAGATGACGAGGAAGGTATCCTGGAAAAAGGATGTTCCGAGTTTCTTGACGGCGCCTGCCGTCCCCAACAGTTCCGGCTCATACGAATACGTGATGCTGACGCCAAAACGCGACCCATCTCCAAAATGGCTCCTTACCACTTCAGGGCAATGGTGCAAATTGATGGCGATCTCACGAATCCCATGTCGCGCGAGCAGTTCGATGTTGTGCTGCAGGATCGGCTTGCCGGCGATCGGAATCATTGGCTTGGGCAGTTTTTCGGTGAGAGGGCGGAGGCGGGTGCCTTCGCCAGCGGCGAGGAGGAGAGCGTTCATTGGAAAGATGAGAGACTGGACATTGGAGATTAGAGATTGGTAATTGGAGATTGGACTTGACAAGGAGTCAATCTAGTATATTATGTGAAACGAAACATCCCGCTGGGATGGAAGGTGTGTGACA
>JACQYF010000175.1 GCA_016208315.1 Chloroflexota bacterium
GGGCAGGAATTCCCGCTCCAGCGGAGTCAAATTCGATTCGAGGTCCATCGTGTGCTCCTTGCCTCACCTCTCTCCCCCCATCCCCCTCCCCCCTCTCCTGTAGGGGCGGGGTCACCCCGCCCTTGCTTCGCGCATCGGACAACCCAACAGGGCGGGGTGACCCCGCCCCTACAGGAGAGGGGGGAGGGGGATGGGGGGAGAGAGGTGAGGCAAGGAGCACACGATGGACCTCGAATCGAATTTGACTCCGCTGGAGCGGGAATTCCTGCCCCACGAGCTAATATATGATTGGAATGTGATGGGCGAGTCGCTGCCGCCGCCGCAACGCCGCGTCATGTTCGACGACGAGACGCTGCGCGATGGCCTGCAATCGCCGTCGGTGAAGACGCCAAGCATTGAGGAAAAACTGCGGCTGTTGTATCTGATGGACGAGTTGGGAATTGACACGGCGAATCTCGGCTTGCCGGGCGCGGGCGCCATTCACGTCGAACACATCACGGTGCTCGCGCGCGAGATTCGCAACCGGCGCTTGCGCATCCAGGCGAACGCCGCGTGCCGCACGCTCGTCGCGGATGTCGAGCCGCTCGTCCGCATTTGCGATTCGCTCGGCATGGCGATCGAAGCGTGTACGTTCATCGGCTCCAGCCCGATCCGCCGTTACGTCGAAGAGTGGTCGCTCGACACGATGCTCAAAAATATCGAGGCCTCGGTCACGTTTGCGGTCAAGCACGGGCTGCCGGTCATGTTCGTCACCGAGGATACCACGCGCGCCGATCCCGAAACTTTGCGGCGGCTGCACACGGTCGCCATCGAGTGCGGCGCCAAGCGCATCTGCTTGTCCGATACGGTTGGACACGCGACGCCGACCGGCGTCAAGAACCTGGTCGAGTTCGCCAAGCAGATGATTGCTGCGACGGGCGAAGACGTGGGCATTGATTTCCACGGGCACAACGATCGCGGCCTGGGCGTGATGAACGCGCTCGCCGCGGCGAGCACGGGCGCGACGCGCATTCACGGCACCGCGCTCGGCATCGGCGAACGCTGCGGCAACTGCTCGATGGACCAGTTGCTCGTGAACATGAAGCTGCTCGGCTGGATTGAGAACGACCTGGGCAAGCTCAAGGCATATTCCGCTCTCGCCTCGCGCGCGACCGATACGCCCGCGCCGGTCAACTATCCCGTCTTTGGGGCCGATGCGTCCCGCACGCAGGCGGGCGTCCACGCAGCCGCCGTCATCAAGGCGTTCAAGCGCGGCGACGATTGGCTGGCGAACCGCGTCTACTCGGGCGTGCCCGCCGATCTTTTCGGCTTGAAACAGGGGATCGAGATTGGGCCGATGAGCGGCGAGCACAACGTGCGTTTCTGGCTCGAACAACGCCGCATCAAGCCGACCGAGGAAACGGTCAAGGCGATTATGGGCGCGGCCAAGGAAGCGCGCCGCGTGATGAACGAACCCGAAGTGCGCGAGATCGTCACGATGACGAGCGCGCCGGGTATCCTCACGCACATCGGCCAAGACCTCGGGATGACGATGGCGGAAAAGTTGCTGGCCGCGCACGCCGGGCTGGAACGCGTGACGACCGGTCAGATCATTAACGCGCAAGTGGACTTGGTCATGGCGAACGAATTGTCCGCGCAGGTCGCCATCAAAGAGTTCCGCAAGATCAAGGGCGCGACCCGCGTGTTCGACAAGAACAAGGTCGTCATCGTCGAAGACCATTTCGTCCCCAACAAAGATGTGCCCTCGGCGAGAATTGCGCGTGACGTTCGCAAATTCGCGGAAGAACAGGGCTGTATCTATTTCGAGGTGGGGCAGGGTGGCATCGAGCATGTGCTCTTGCCGGAAAAGGGCTTGGTCGGGCCGGGCGATCTGGTTATTGGCGGCGATTCGCACACGTGTACTTACGGCGCGCTCGGCGCGTTCGCGACCGGCGTCGGCTCGACGGACATTGCCGCGGCGTGGGCGCTCGGCGAAGTGTGGATGAAAGTGCCGCCGACAATCAAATTGGTTTACAACGGCAAGCCCAAAAAATGGGTGAGCGGCAAGGACTTGATTCTCTACACCATCGGCAAGATCGGCGTGGACGGCGCGCGTTACGCCGCGCTGGAATTTACGGGCGACGCGTTCAAGTATTTCGGCATGGGCGACCGGCTGACGATGGCGAACATGGCGATCGAGGCGGGCGCGAAGGCGGGCTTGTTCGCGGTGGATCAGCGAACGCTGGCGTACGTTCACGAATCGGGCGCAAAGGTGAAGGAGATTTATCATCCCGATCCGAGCGCGGAATACCTGATGACTTACGAGTTCGACGTGAGCGAGATCGAGCCGCAGGTCGCGATCCCGTATCTGCCGTCGAACACGCTAGGCATTTCACAGATCGAGTCGCTGCCGATTGACCAGGTCTGTATCGGGTTCTGCACGAACGGTCGCATCGAGGACTTGCGCGTGGCCGCGCAGATTCTCAAGGGTCGGAAGGTGAATCCCAAGACGCGTACGCTCATCTTCCCCGGCTCGAACCGCGTCCAATTGCAAGCGATGAAGGAAGGGCTGCTGCAAATCTTTGTCGAGGCGGGCTGCGCGGTCAACGCGCCGACGTGCGGGCCGTGCATTGGCGGGCAGCTCGGCGTGCTCGCCGAAGGCGAACGCTGCGTCTCGACCTCGAATCGCAATTTCAAGGGCCGCATGGGCGCGATTGACAGCGAAGTGTACCTGGCGAGTCCCGCCGTCGCCGCGGCGACGGCGGTGTTGGGGCGGATCGCGTCGCCGGCGGAGATCAGGGATTTGGCGAGTTAGGTGTCAACGAATGTTCAACGAATAAACGAATACCGGCGCCGAGCGCGCCAAAATTCGTTTATTCGTTGAAATTCGTTGACGCGGTTTTTATAGCATCCACTCAACATCGGTAGAATTCTGTTTTGAGGACAATCGAATGGACGAGAATCACCATGATGTGACTGACACCGATGATGGTAAAAAAGCGGCTGAAGGCGACGCGTTTGAGCGTAAGCAGGCGGCTCTGCCCAAGCGCATTCTCGCGCAACGGAGACTGGTGACGGGTGAAGTATACTACGTCGTTGACCGCGTGACCGGCAAAAGACTACGATGGTTAAGATGGGATTAATTGTGGAGGCACACTATGGCGATCAGTGGACGCGCCTGGAAATACGGCGCGAATATTGATACCGATCTGATTATCGCGGGCCGCTACTGCAACATGACCGAGGCGAGCGACCTCGGCAAGCACTGCATGGAGGACCTCGATCCGAATTTTGCCAAGCAGGTGCGCGCGGGCGACATCATCGTCGGCGAATCGAACTTTGGCTGCGGCTCGTCGCGCGAAGTTGCGCCGCTGGCGATCAAGGGCGCGGGCGTGAGCGCGGTCGTCGCCACGAACTTTGCGCGCATCTTTTACCGCAACTCGATCAACATCGGCTTGCCAATCTTTGAATCGCCCGAAGCCGCCGCCGCGATCGAGCAGGGCCATCGCGTCGAGATCGAGCCGGCGACGGGCATCATTCGCGATCTCGATACGGAGCAAGAGTTCCGCTCCGCGCCGTTCCCCGAATTCATGCAAATGATCATCGCCCGCGGCGGACTGCTGGGATATGTGGAAGAACGATTAGCCGGTAAACAGTGAACAGTGAACAGTGAACTCGGACGAACTGCGTCCGCGTGAATAGTAGGCCGCAACCTGTCTACCTGTTTACCTGTCTACCTGTTTACCTGTATACTTGAGACTTATGGAAAAATACAAATTCTTCGAGCCGCTGCGCGTGCGTTTTCAAGACACCGATTTGCAGGGGCACGTCTATTTCGGGACGCTCTTGACGTACTTTGACGAGGGGCTGACCGGCTACATGCACGCGCTGCATTGCAGTTATCAAGACCTGAAAGAAGCGGGTGTGGACATGTTCTACATCCACACCGAATGCGATTTCAAATCGGAAGCGTTCTTTGAAGAAACTCTGAACATTTACGTGCGCGCCGGCAAGATCGGCAATTCGAGCGTCACGTTTGAGTTCGCGGTGATCAAGTCGCACAATGACGAATGGGTCGCGACCGGCAACATCATCGCAGTGATCGTGGATCCGCAGACCAAGAAACCGGTCAGGGTGCCGGACGTGTTTCGGGACGCGGCGACGAAGTTCGAGAATGGTAATTAGCAAATCGTAATTACCGTTTACAAATTACTGATTTGGAGAATTCGATGAAGACGTACAAAATCGGTGTGGTGGCTGGTGATGGAATTGGGCCAGAGGTGGTGCGCGAGGGCTTGAAAGTATTGAACACGGTCGCGGAAATCAACAAATTCAAGTACGAGCTAGTCGAGTATCCGTGGGGCAGCGAACGCTATCTCGCGACCGGCGAGGCGTGCCCGCCTAACGTGCTCGACGAATATCGCAAACTGGATGCGATTTTGCTCGGCGCGATCGGCGATCCGCGCTGCCCGACCGGAATGGTCGAGCACGCGGTCATAATGACGATGCGCGTTGGCCTTGACCTCTACGTGAATCTGCGCCCGATCAGTTTATACGCCGAGCACCTTTGCCCGTTGAAAGGCAAGAAACCGGAAGACGTTGACTTGCTGGTTTGCCGCGAGAACACGGAAGACGCGTATACCGCGCCCTATGGCTTTACCAAAAAAGGGACGCCGGACGAGATTTCCATGTCCATCATGCAGTACACGCGCAAGGGCACCGAGCGCATCATCCGCTACGCCTTCGAGGCATGCCGCGCGCGCAACAAGCGTCACAAGGTGACTCTGGTGGACAAAGCGAACGCGGTCCGCGCGCACGATCTCTATACTCGCACCTTTGAAGAGGTTGGCAAGGAATACCCCGAAATCGAACGCGACCATGCCTATGTGGATGCGAGCTGCATGTGGCTCGTCAAGAATCCCGAGTGGTTCGACACCGTCGTGACGACCAACCTCTTCGGCGACATCATCACCGATCTCGGCGCGATGATCCAGGGCGGCATGGGCGTCGCCGCGAGCGGCAATATCCATCCGGGCCAGGTCTCGATGTTCGAGCCGATTCACGGCAGCGCGCCCAAGTATGCGGGCAAGAACGTGGCGAACCCGCTCGCGACGATCAACGCCGTCGGCATGATGCTGGACTTTTTGGGCGAAAAGAACGCGGCGCAATGTATTGACCAAGCCGTTCGCCGCCTGCTCGTCTCCAAGCGCATCCCATCCGTCGAAGCGCGCAGCGGGCTGAGCACGAGCGAGATTGGGGATATGGTCGCGAAGGAAGTGAGTTAGTTGCATAGTTTGATAGTTCAATAGTTGAATAGTCACTACAAAACTATCCAACTATTAAACTATGCAACTGAGGAGCGTTGATGGAACAGACAGCGAAGACTGCTGCTGTCAAAGCAGAGCCGCGCGTGCATTATGGCTATGTCGTCCTTGCGTTCATCGTGGTGGCGATTTTTGGCGCGCTGGGACTGGCGCGGTTCGGCTATACGAGCATCCTGCCCTCGATGCAAGAGGGACTGCGACTCACCAATACCCAAACCGGCGAACTGCAATCCTGGAACCTGTTCGGTTACATGCTCACGGTTGTATTCGCAGGCATGATCGCCGCGCGGTACGGTCCGCGCGTCGTCATCTCGGTTTCGCTCCTCATTGCGGCCGCGGCGATGATCGCGACCGGGCTGTTCCCGAGTTTCGAAGCTGCGCGCTTGGGACGCTTTTTCGGCGGGGTCGGCGGGGCTGGCGGCAATGTCCCCGCGATGGGCCTAGTGTCGGCGTGGTTTGGCACGAAACGGCGTGGGCTGGCTACCGGTGTGGCCGTCTCGGGATCGAGTTTCGGACTAATGCTCACCGGTCCGCTGATCCCGGCGATTCTGCTTCAGTATGGCACGGAAGGATGGCGCATCAGTTGGTACGTCCTCGGCGCGATCGCGGCCGGCGCTTTCATTCTGTGCTTGCTCTTTCTGCGAAATCGCCCGGACGAAATGGGCTTGACGCCGGTCGGCGATAGTCAAGCCGAAAGTGACAAACGCGCGTCGGACAAAAAGGCGTCTTCTTTGGATTGGGGGCTGGTCTACAAGTCGCCCCTGTTGTGGCAGCTTTCCGCGATCTACTTTGCGTTTGGGTTCTCGTACCTCATCTACTCTACCTTTTTCGTCCGCTATCTAACTCGAGAGGCGGGCATGGGCGTGGCGACTGCGGGCAATCTCTGGCTGTGGGTCGGGATCATTTCGAGCGTTAGCGGCTTTATCTGGGGTGGACTTTCCGACCGTTGGGGGCGGCGCACGAGCCTCGTGATCGTGTTCATGCTGCAAGGCGCGTCATTCCTCGCGTTCGGCCTGAGCCGGGAATTGGCGGCCATTTATCTGTCTGCCGCGCTGTTTGGGCTTACGGCCTGGAGCATCCCGGCGCTGATGGCCGCGCTGGCGGGCGACATCTTTGGGGCGCGCTTGGCGCCGGCGGCCATCGGATTGATGACGATCGTGTTTTCCCTGGGCCAAGTCATCGCGCCGTATTTCGCGGGCGCGGTGGCCGACGCGACGCAATCGTTCGCGCTCGCGTTCGTGTCAGGCGGCATCGTCGCTTTGCTCGGCGCGCTCGGCGCGTTCGTCGTGCGGACCCCGAAACGCGCCACGTGATCGAGAACCGCGCGTGTGATTCGCCGGTCCCGCGCGGCATCGCGCGTGCCGGCGATTTTGTTTTTGAGGAACTCGAATGCGTTATACTCCGAAGAGCGAACTCGACTCACGCGCCGGCAAACTCCAGGCGCTGCTCGCGGCGAACGACCTCGACGGCGCGCTGATCGTGCAGAACGCCGACCTGTTCTATTTCGCGGGCACGCTCCAACAATCGCATCTCTACATTCCGCGTGAGGGCGTGCCGGTCTTGATGACGCGCCGCAGTTTCGCGCGCGCGCAAGCCGAATCCGCGCTCGAGCGCGTCGTGCCGCTCGCGTCGCCGCGCGATGTGCCGCGGGTGTTGCAGCAGCACGGCTATGCGCGGCCCAAGCGGCTCGGCCTCGAACTCGACGTGCTGCCGGCGAATCTCTACCTGGGCCATCGCGAGATTTTCGCGCTCGCGGAATTGTGCGATTGCTCGACCTTGATTCGCCGCGTGCGCGCGGTCAAATCGCCGTTCGAGCTGGCCGCGATGCGGCGCGCCGCGCAGATAGGCGAAAAGACGATGGCGGCGATGCGCGAGTTGCTGGTCGAGGGGATCAGCGAAATCGCGCTGGCCGGAAAATTGGAGGCGGTGGCGCGGGGATTGGGGCATCAGGGTCTGGCGCGCTTTCGCCTTTTCAACAACGAAATGTTCTACGGCCATTTAATGGCGGGCAAGAGCGCGGCTCACCCTAGTTATCTATCGTCGCCGACAGGCGGGCCGGGCCAAAGTCCGGCATTCTCGCAAGGCTCGGGCCCGCACAAGATTCGGCGCGGCGAGCCGGTCTTGTTCGACTATGTTTTTGTGAGCGACGGCTATATCGTTGACCAAACGCGCATTCTCGCGATTGGCAGTCTGTCGGACAAGCTGAGGCGCGCGCACGACGCCATGGTCGAAATCCAAAACGCGATCGCCGCGGCAGCCAAGCCCGGCGTGACCGGCGGCGCGCTTTTCCAACTCGCGCGTAACATGGCGCAGCGCTCGGGCTATGCCGATCACCTCGGCGGCATCGGCAAAGACCAAATCACATTTGTCGGCCACGGTGTTGGACTGGAGATGGATGAGTATCCCTTTCTCGCCAAAGGCCAAGCGATGCCGCTGGAAGCCGGCATGGTCATCGCGGTCGAACCGAAAGTGACGTTCGCGAATGTGGGCACGGTGGGCATCGAGAACACCTTCGTCGTGACCGAGCGCGGCGCGCGCCGCATCACGCGCGGATCGGACGAGGTGGTGATTGTTCCATAGGGTAAGGAGTTAATATGAGCAGTACAATTACCTTACGTCACCATGAAGCAGATGATATGAGCTGGGTCATCCGCCAGCAAGGCCTGCTTTACCAACAGGAATACGGGTGGGATGAGAGCTTTGAGGCGCTCGTTGCCCAGATCTGCGCGGACTTTATCAAGAATTACGATCCACAAAAAGAGCGCTGCTGGATTGCGGAAATGCAAGGCGAACGGGTCGGCTCGATCTTTTGCGTAAAGGTAAGCGAAGACGTTGCGAAATTGAGATTGCTGTTCGTTCTTTCTAAAGCCAGAGGGTTGGGTCTGGGGACGCGCCTTGTGGAAGAGTGTATTCGCTTTGCCAAGCGTTCGGGCTATAAGAAATTAACTCTCTGGACGAATGACGTGCTTGTACAAGCCAGGAAGATTTACGAAAAAAACGGCTTTAAACTTGTCGAAGAAGAACACCATCACAGTTTCGGTCATGACCTAGTTGGGCAGAATTGGGACCTGGACTTGTGACCACTAAAACTTCGTTGGCGAGTGTTGCGGCGGCAGTGGTCGGCATCCAGGTTGGCTCGGCCATCGTCGCAACTCGCTTCGTCATTGATCAAACCCAACCTGGGTCGCTCGCTCTCTTACGCTATAGCATCGGAGCGATCTGTTTGCTTCCACCCTTATTGGCATCGGTCCGTATTCCTTTTGCTAAAAAAGACCTTCTACCCCTGAGTCTCTTAGGCATCACCCAGTTTGGAATCGTAGTTGCCTTCCTGAATTATGCATTGCAGTTCATGCCCTCGGCGCGCGCCGCGCTCATCTTCGCGTCTGTACCACTTCAGGCAATGGTCATTGCTGCGCTCTTAGGCCACGAGCGCCTCACGTTTGCCAAGAGTCTAGGGGTTCTAATTACGATTATTGGAATAGGTTTTGTCCTGGGCGAACGAGTCTTCGACAAGGGAATTTCTCAAGGATGGATCGGAGAAATTGCCGTATTTGCAAGCGCATTAGGCGCGGGGGCCTGCAGCGTCTTGTATCGCCCTTATTTAATAAGGTATCCGACCCTGCAAATAAGCAGCTTGGCGATGTTTGCCGCGGTTATCTTTTTGGCATTTTTGGCGGCGAGTGAGGGGTTTTTCAATAGCTTGCCCCACTTTAACCTAGGGGGCTGGTTCGCCGTCTTTTTTATTGGGATCAGCAGCGGTATTGGTTATTACTTGTGGCTGTGGGCGCTTAATAACACCTCACCCACCAAAGTGACGATCTTTCTGGCCCTAAGTCCGATTACGGCGGTTGGATTAGGTGCTTTGCTCCTAGGAGAGCCAATCACTGTTACCTTACTTGTCGGCATTATGTGTGTCATCCTCGGTTTAGCTGCAGCGCACTTGGCGGATTTCCCCAAAAGACGCGGACTTGGCGGGCAAGGGGACGGGTAATTTTGTCGTTCTGCTCTCTTGTGTTACAATCCCCTCACAATGCTCACTCGCCGAAAGTTTCTGAAAATCCTCGCCGCGACGTGCGGCAGTGCCTTTATGGGGGCCTGTGCGCGGGCGCTGCCAACCTCGACACCGACGCCACTACCTTCGCCTCAAGCTCTTCAGATCGCCGCGCTCCAACCTACGGAAACTCCTACTTCCGTTGCGACTAGCACTCCGACTCTTACGGCGATGCCGACGACCACAGCAACGGCTACCGCTACGGCCACTGCAACCTCCACGCCCGCATTGCCTGATCTGATGACAATTCGCGGCGACCAATTCTTTTACCGTGGCACGCGTTTCCCCGTCAACGGTTTCAATTATTATCCCAAAATGCATCCGTGGCGGACGTTCAATCTGACCGACTGGGATCCGCGCGGCGCGGAACAAGAATTGCGGCTGGCCGTCGGGCTGGGCGCGAACACGGTGCGGACATTTATTGATTATCCGTTTTCACTCGGCGAAAACAAGACGCCGCAGCCAAGCCAAGTCGTGCTCGAGCCGGTCAAGCAATACGTGGCGAATTTCCGCGAGTTTCTAGACATCGCCGGGCGGTTGAATCTGCAGGTCATGGTGACTTTGTTTGACAGCATGGATTGGTCCATTTACCGGCCCGAAAACCACGCGATCGCGGAGCAATATCTCAAGGCGCTCATTCCGCCGTTTGCCGACGATCCGCGCATCATGTGCTGGGACCTGCAGAACGAGCCGGATCGCGCGATCGTCATCGTGGGCGCGTCGTCGGTGATCTCGTTCTTCCGGCGGATGTCCGCGCTCGTCCGGCAGTTGGATCCGCGGCACTTGCAGACGATCGGCTGGATAGACCGCGCCCGCGCGCGCTATTTCGAAGACCTGGAGAGTTTCCTCGATTTCTGGACTTTGCATTTTTACGACAAAGCCGAACGCTTGAACGAGCTGGTCAAATTCTATAAAACGAAAACGACGCGGCCCGTGCTGCTGCAAGAGTTTGGCTTGGCAACGGGCGGCCCCGGCCCGAACGGCAACAATACCGAGCAGGATCAAGCCGCGCACTACAAGACGGTCTTGACAACCTTGGAACAGAATAACATGTGCGGTTCCGTGTTTTGGACGCTGATGGATTTTCCGCAAGGGCTGGCCGGCAATCCGCCTTCGCCCAACGATTCGCCCGAAAATCACTTTGGCGTCTTTCGCCTGGATTACAGCGAAAAGCCCGTGACTGCGGTGATTCGGGATTTCTGGAAGCCGCGACGCGAGGACTATTTTAACCAGATTTCGTAACTAGATGATCCGCGAATCTCGCGAATCTCGCGAATGTAATGGCGAGAATTCCATGCCCCTGGGGCAGGCACGAGAACAGAAACGCGCGCAGGTTCGTAGTACGCGACGGAGCGTATTTTGCGGAGTCGCGTCCGCGCACGAAGGACGGCACTCCACTTCGTTGCGTGCCGGACTACGAACGCCAAGTTTCTGAGCAGCGGTTTTTGCGAAGCAATCTCCAACTTCAAAGTAGGGGATTGCTTCGCAAAAACCGGTCGCAATGACAATTAGCGTGATTCGCGAGATTCGCGGATAAATACGGAGCGACACTTGGAAGAGCAACCACTTGAACTGTTACTCGTCCGGCACGGCGAGTCGTATCATAATCGCGATGGCACGGGCGGTCTCGATTCCGATTTGACTGAATTGGGCGTCGAGCAGGCGCGGCGGCTTGCGCCGTGGCTCGCGGCGGATTTCAAGTTTGCGGCCATCTACTCCAGTCCGCTCGTGCGCGCGCGCCTCACTGCCGAAATCGCCGCGGCGGAATTGAGCTTGCCAATTCAATTCAAGGACGACCTACGTGAGGTGGACTTCGAAATCGGCCCGATGATGGCGCACAGCACGGATCCGATTAGCGCCTTCCTTCGCGTTCCGCGGGCCATCGAAACGATGCCCGCCAGCTATATCGAATTCGAAGCGCGGGTGAGAAGCGCGTTCTGTGACATCATCGCCGCAAACGAACGCGGCACGCTGCTGGTCTTTACGCACGGCGGCGTGATCTCGACGTTCTTGCGCACGGTTTTTGGCGCGCACCAAGTATCGGTTCACGCGGACAACGGCTCGGCGATGCTGCTGCGCTGGGGAAACGGGCGCTGGTATTTGGTATACTCTAACCGCGTGCCACCGATATTGCCATAGGGCCAACTGGCGCACTAGCGTCAATCGAACGTTCGTTTCTTTACAACCTTGACGCGAGCCAATTCCGTGCTATACTGGTGAGCGAGTAAACGCTTCGAGCTTCGTGAATCCGCTCGTCTTGCTGATGCAAGGCAAAAGGGGGGCGATGACTCGCCTGCTCACGCTTCGTCCGCGATTACTCCTGTTGGTCCTCCTTGCCATCTTGCCGGCATTGGTTCTGGTGGTCTACACCGGCGTGGAAGAGCGCTTGTTGGCCCGTGAATTGGCGCGTGACCAAGCGCAACACCTGAGGCACGCGGTCATACGTCGCCAAGATGACGAGATCCTGGGAACGCGCCAAGTCCTCGCGACCCTCTCGCGAGTTGGCGACGTGCGCGAGGAGCGGTCGGCAGCATGCACTCCGCTTTTCGCGCGAATGTTGCAGCAGTATCCCCAGATCACCAGTCTCCTCGCCATTCGTCCGAACGGCCAAGTCTTTTGCTCGACCCTGCCGGTGAAGAACGCCCCTATTTTCCCCGCCTATTCTGATATTCAGCGCGCTTTGCAATCGGATGATTTGACCATCGGCAAGTATTATCTTGTACCCGATACGAGCAACGTCGTACTGGCTCTCTACTATCCCGTCTTTGGCGATGGGGGTCAGGCGCAAAGTGTTTTGTTTGCCACCCTGGAACTGACCTGGTTAGGTGAGCTTGCGACCGGCCTGGGCCTATTGCCCGGATCCACGATCACGGTATTCGATCAGAATGGCATGACCCTGGCCCGTTACCCCGATGCCCAGCAATGGATTGGCAAGCCGATGCCGGAACCGGACCTCATCTCAACCGTCAAGAACCGGAACGCGGAGGGGACCGCCGTGACGATTGGACCGGATCAAGTGTCGCGGCTGTACGCTTTCGCGCCCTTGAGCGATCACATGGATGTCGGTAGCTGGGTGGCGGTGTCTATTCCATCGTCCGTTGCCAATGCCGTCGCCGACCAGTCTTTCGTGCGAAACATAGTATTGTTGGGATTGGCGACACTGCTCGCATTGGTCGTCGCCTGGCTCTTTGGCGACATTTTTATTGTTCGCCGGGTGAGAGTGATTCTGGCCGCGACGCGACGCTTGACGCAAGGTGATCTGAGCGCGCGCACGGGCGTCCGCCGTCCCGTTGGCGAATTGAGCCAGCTTGCGCAAGCGTTTGATGGGATGGCTGACGCGCTCCAGGAGCGCGATAGAGAGCGCAAACGATCGGAAGAGGAAATCCGCAATCTCAATGCCGACCTCGAACTGCGGGTGCAAAAACGGACGCGGGAATTGCAGGAGGTGAATGAGGAACTGGAGACCTTTTCGTATTCAGTTTCGCACGACCTGCGAACCCCGGTAGCATCGGCCCAGAATATCACGCACCTTGTCCTCGACAAGTATGCTTCCCAACTGCCCGCCGACTGTCAACGTTCGCTGCTATTGATTGACGAGAACATGAAAACGATGGACGGCTTGATCACCGATCTGCTCGATCTCGCGCGGACGACGCGGCAACCGCTGGCTAGGCAAACGGTTATCCCGGCCGACCTCGTCAAGCGATTGGTCGAGCAATTGCGCCCGTTGTACGAAGGTCGGAAGGTGGAGTTTGTGATTAACGACATGCCGCCTTTGCAAGCCGATCCGGGATTGTTGCGGCAGGTATACGCCAATCTCCTGTCGAACGCGCTCAAATTCACGCGGACGCGCGAGACGGCACGGATAGGGGTTGGCGCGGTAGGTCAAATTGGCAATTTGACCTACTACGTGCGCGACAACGGTGTAGGGTTTGAACCTCAGGACGCGGACCGGCTTTTTGGTCCCTTCCAGCGATTGCATCCTGAGGAGGATTACGAGGGGAGCGGTATCGGACTGGCGATTGTGGCCCGCATCATCCACCGGCATGGCGGACGCATTTGGGCGGAGGCCCAAGTGGACGAGGGCGCGACATTCTACTTTGTGCTATGAATGCGGTTACCCTATTGACAGCCCATCGCGAATAAGACTATAATTGCGCCCGTAATCAGTCGCCGTGGTGTGATGCGGCAGCGCGGCTGACGCGATGAAGGTTGTCAAGCTCGTATGTACGCCAGAGAGATATCGAACGGGTACGGAAGCCGGTATTAGGGCAGATGGAAACGTCTGTCCTTTTTTGTTTCCCCAGTGAGGAGAAAACCTATGAGCGATAACAACGTCAAAACCATCTCTCGACGCGACTTTCTCAAAATCGGCGTGGGCACGGCGGGCGGCGTCGTCGCCGCCGAACTCGCCGGCTTGGGCCTCGATCCGGGCAAGGTTCAAGCTCAGGCGCTGACGGTCCCGATCAAAAAGGGCAAGGAGGTCGCGACGGTTTGTCCGTACTGCGCGGTCGGCTGCGGGCAGATTGCCACGGTAGATACCGCCAGCGGCAAGATCATTGACATCCAGGGCAATCCGGACTCCCCGGTTAATCAAGGTACGCTCTGCCCCAAGGGCGCGGCGACGTATCAACTCGCCGTGAACGACCTGCGCTGGACCAAGGTCAAGCACCGCGCGCCCGGCAGCGACCAGTGGGAGGACATGTCGCTGGAAGTCGCCATGAATCGGATCGCGCAACTGACCCAGCAAACGCGCGACGCGAATTTCAACGAGTTCCAGGACGTGGGCGGCGCGCGCAAGCGCGTGATGAACACGTACGCCCTCGCCTCGCTCGGCGGCGCGACGATGGACAACGAGTGGAACTATCTCCAGCAGAAATTGATGCACGCGCTGGGAGTGGTCTATCTCGAAAACCAGGCGCGAATCTGACACTCCGCCTCGGTCCCCGGTCTGGGGGTCACCTTCGGTCGTGGCGCGGCAACCACGTTTGCCCGTGATCTCGTCAACTCGGACGCGGTCATGATTATGGGCTCGAATATGGCCGAGTGTCATCCGGTCGCCTTCCGTTGGCCGCTGCAAGCCAAGACGGAACACGGCGCGGTCCTCATGCACGTTGACCCGCGCTTTACGCGCACCTCCGCGATGTGCGACATTCACGCGCCTATCCGCGCGGGCACCGACATTCTGTTCCTCGGCGCGATCATCAACCACGTCATCAACAGCGACCGCTGGAACAGCGATCCGTTCTTCAAAGAGTACGTCGTCAACTTTACGAATGCGGCGACGCTGGTCAATCCGGACTACAAGGATACCGAAGACAACAACGGCGTCTTTTCCGGCATCTCGACAGATGGAAAATCGTACGCCGCCACAAGTTGGTCGTACCAGCGCGAGGCCGTACCTGCGGCAGCGCCCCCGCTCGTCGAGGCCAAGACCTTTACCGACCTGCTGCTGCAACGCGTCCCCGGTCGTCCCAAGACCGATGTGACGCTGCAAAACTCGCAGACTGTTTTCCAAATCCTCAAAAAGCACTATGCGCGTTACACGCCCGAGATGGTGGAAAAAGTCTGCGGTTGTCCGCAGGACAAATTCCTGCAAGTCGCGAATACATTGCTGAATAACTCGGGCCGCGACAAAACTTCGAACATCACGTACGCGGTGGGCTGGACGCAGCACACGGTCGGCGTCCAAATCATCCGCACGGCGGCGATGCTCCAAGCCCTGCTCGGAAACATCGGGCGTCCCGGCGGCGGCGTGCTCGCCCTGCGCGGCCACGCGACCATCCAGGGTTCGACCGACATCGCGACGCTTTACCACTCACTTCCCGGCTATCTCAACATGCCGGACGCGCGCAAAGCGCACGATACCCTGAAAGACTATATCCTCACCGAAGCCACACCCATCGCGACCTCGTACTGGGGAAACTTCCCCAAATTCGCGGTGTCGTATTTCAAGGCGCAGTGGGGCGACAAAGCCACAGCCGAAAATGACTATGGCTACAAATACCATCCCCAGATCACCGGCGATCACTCGCACATGCCGCTGTTCGTGGACATGATGGCGGGCAAGATCAAGGGCTTTTACGTGATGGGGCAGAATCCCGCCGTCGGCGGACAGAACGCGCGCTTTCAGCGCAAGGCGCTTGCCAAGCTCGATTGGATGGTGGTGCGCGATTTCTACGAAACGGAAACCGCGGCGTTCTGGAAAAATTCGCCTGAGATCAAATCCGGCGAGTTAAAAGCCGCCGACATCAAGACCGAGGTGTTCTTCCTGCCCGCGGCGGTCGTCGCGGAGATGGAAGGCACGTTCACGAACACCCAGCGCCTCGTGCAAGCGCACGACAAAGCCGCCGACCCGCCGGACGACGCGCGCAGCGACTTGTGGTTCACGTACCATCTCGGCAAGCGCGTGCTCGCGCTCTACCAAGACTCGACTCAAGACCGCGACTGGGGCGTCAAGAACCTCATGTGGAATTACGAGCCGGAGGCGAAAGAGATCGAGCCGTGGCGCGTCAAGGACGAACCGTCGGCGTACAAGGTGATGAAAGAAATCAACGGCTATGCGTGGTCGGACAAGAAACCGCTGACGACATTTGCGAACCTGAAAGAGGACGGCACGACCGCCGCTGGCGCGTGGATCTACACCGGCATCATACCGGAGGAGGGCAAGAACCGCGCGCAGGACCGCAAGCCCGACAACTATGTGTCGCCTAACTGGGGCTTTGCCTGGCCGGCGAATCGGCACATCATGTACAGCCGCGCCTCCGCCGACGCGCAAGGCAAACCCTGGTCGGATAAGAAAAAGTTCACCTCCTGGGACGCCGACAAAAAGACCTGGGTCAACGCGTTCGGCGACGGCATTGACTTTTCGCCGACCAAAGCGCCGGACGACAAAGGCAAGGACACGGGCATCGGCTTTGACTGGCTGCGCGGCAACGACGCGTTCATCATGCGCGCGGACGGCAAGGCGTGGCTCTTCGCCCCTAGCGGTTTGGTGGATGGTCCGCTGCCCACTCACTATGAACCCTACGAATCGCCCGTCGAGAATCTGGTTTACAAGCAGCAGACCAATCCAGTCGCCAAGACCTGGAATGTCGAAGGCAACCCATACCACCAGGTCGCCGATCCGAATTACCCGATCATCATCTCCACGTATCGGCTCACCGAACACCACCTGAGCGGCACGATGTCGCGCTGGCTGCCGTGGCTGGCGGAACTGATGCCGGAACTCTTTGTCGAGATTTCACCCGAACTCGCGACCGAAAAGGGAATCAGAAACGCCGACTATGTGACCGTTACGACGGCGCGCGGTGAAATCCAGGCGCGCGCGCTCGGCACTCGGCGAATGCGACCGTTCAACATCAACGGCAAGATCATTCACGAGATTGGCTTGCCGTGGCACTGGGGCTATCAAGGAGCGGCGGTTGGCGATGTGGTGAACAACCTCAGCGCGCTGGTCGCCGATCCCAACGTCTCGATCCACGAAGCCAAAGTGTTCACCTGCAATATCAGAGCGGGCAAGCGAGGAGGTGCATGATGGCAAAAGGTATGTTCGTTGATACTTCCATCTGCACGGGCTGCAAGGCCTGCCAGGTCGCGTGCAAGGAATGGAACGAACTCGACCCTGAGCCGAGTCACTTTAGCAAAGTGCCCGGCTCGGCCGCGCCGATCGCGGTCAACTTTACGGGCGACTCGTATGACAACACCGGCCAACTGAGCGCGACCGATTGGCGGCACGTCAAGTTCATCGAACAATTCAACGAATCCCGCTCCGACGCGCGCTGGCTGTTCATGAGCGACTCGTGCAAACACTGCAACGATGCGGGCTGCTTGAACGCCTGCCCCGTGAGCGCGATCGTTCGCACCGATATGGGCAACGTCTTCGTGCAGCAAGAAACCTGCATCGGCTGCAAATACTGCATTCCGGCGTGTCCCTATGGCGTGATCTCGTTCGACGAGAAATCGCACACGGCGAAAAAGTGTACGCTGTGCAACGACCGCATTCACAATGGCCTCGGCACCGCGTGCGCCAAGGCGTGCCCGACCGGCTCGATCATGTTCGGCGAAGTATCGGACCTGAAAGCCAAAGCCGATGCGCGCCTCGGGCAACTCAAGGGGCTGGGGCAGTCGCAAGCGAATATCTACGGTTACAGCGAAGCGGGCGGTCTCAACGTTTTCTACCTCTTGATGGACAAGCCCGAGGTCTACGGTCAACCCGTTAATCCGGTCGTGCCCCAGCGTCGTCTCGCGCTCTCGACCGGCGTTTCCATGCTGGGCGCGTTGTTCATGGGTCTCGCCGCGCTGTTCACTTTCCGCGGCCGCAGCGCGCGCCACGCGGAGATGCAGCCATGAGAGACAGGAAAAGTATGGGAGTGTGGGGGTATGGGAGTCATCACTCCCACACCCCCATACGCCCACACTCAAACGAGGTGAATCATGAGTCCTGAAACACAAGCGCCGGGTTGGGAGTGGTACTTTGTCGCGATGTATTTCTTTGTCGCCGGAACTTCGGCGGGCGCGTACTTTATCGGTTCGCTGGTCGAACTGATTGGCAGCGAGCGGCAGCGGGAAATCAGCCGGGTGGCGTACTACATCGCGTTTCCGCTCATTCTGCTCACGCCGCCGTTGCTGATTCTTGATCTGGGCCGGCCGGAACGGTTCTGGCACCTGTTCTTTTACGTGAACGGCGGCATCCCCTACATCAACCTGCAATCGCCGTTGTCGGTCGGCTCGTGGGCGCTCGTGGTCTTTGGCGCGATGTCGTTTCTCTCGTTCCTCGACAACTTGATCCAGGACGGCCGGCTGAAATTTGCGCCGTTCGCGAATCTCTACAACCGCCGGCCGCGCAAGCTCTACGCGCTCATCGGGTCGCTGGCTGGCTTCTTCATCGCGGGTTATACGGGCGTGCTGCTGAACACGACGACGCGCCCGTTGTGGGCGGCCACCGATCCGCTGCTCGGCTTTCTCTTCATCGTCTCGGGCGCATCCACCGGCGCGGCGGCCATCGCGCTCGTGATGGCAGCGCGGCGCGTCGTGTCACCCGAAGCGCTCGAACGGCTGGAGAGTTTCGACCGTTTTGCGATGATTGTCGAGTTAGTGTTGATCGCGGCGCTCGTCGTGATCGCGGGGCAGTTCGCCGCGCCGCTGTTCACTGGAATCTACGCGCTCCTCTTTTGGGGTGGAACGGTTCTGCTGGGTATCCTGATCCCGTTTGGGCTGAGTTGGTACGCGGCCAGAGGCGACCTAGCAGGTCGCTCCACGGTTGTGGTGCTCGCGGCGGTGCTCATCCTGCTGGGCGGCGCATTGCTGCGGATCAGTCTCGTGACGGCGGGACAGGTGTGAAGCAGTAAGAGGAGCATCAAGCATGGCTAAGAACGTGCGCCTCGGAATAATCCGTGCCAGACATGATACAAGCGTCCCCGTTATCCCAGATGCCGCGTGCATCTCGATGTTCATTACCAGCGACCACGCGCTGCTCAAGTACTGGCGGAACACCACCCGAAACCACCTCGATTTCCTCGACTCGCCGATGTTCCCGTGGATTGACATGACGCTGGGAGCGGACACCAGCCGCGGCGCGCAAGCTACGGCAGCGATCGCTGCGCTGCGCGCCAGATTTCCCGATCCCCCGCCACTGGTCGGGCTTGACGGGCTAGTCGTTCTCACTCACCCCGGAAATCGCACGATGCCCAACCCACAGGCGGGGCAACCCGGACAGCCGGCTACAGTCACAGTCGCCTTCGACGGCGGCTCTACTACCGTCGAAGGATTGCCGGTCGCCGTCCTCCCCGTGATGTCAAGCGATCACACCTTCATGTGCCACGAGATCGGTCACGTGCTGGGCTTTGCGCACAGCTTTGGACTCGACAACAACGGTACGGACTGGAACCCGGGCGACACCAACATCATCGTCGGCCCCGAATACGGCTCCCCGTACGATCTGATGTCCTCCGCGTCGTTCGGCAGCCGCTGGCTGGGAACAGGCCCGTTCTACCAGGCCTCGCCAACGTTCGTCGGGCCGACCATCCCCGACTGGCCCAACGCTGGTGCGTTCTCGATGGGACCGCATGTCGCTCGAGCGAACCTCCACCTTCAGATGCCCGAGGCGCTGGCCGGCCGCGTGATTGACGTTGGCTTCCCCGCACCCGGTGCGACGGTCAACGCACGAATCGCGCCCGCGTCGGCGTCCTCCGGCCACTGTCTCCTGATCTTGCGTCCCCCCGGCGAGCCGCCAAACGGCGTCGGGCGCGTGTACGTGGAGTACCGCACCCTGAGCGGTTGGGATCGAGGTATGGACCCACTCGGTCCGGACCTGGCCCGAGAAGGCGTGGTCGTACACACAGTCGTCAACCAGCCGAATGCCGGGCCGCGCATCTGGTACCGCGGCTCGATCCCGACGGTGTCCGTGGACCGTGACGTTGCCGTTGCGTCGACGTCCCTTGTGGTCAGCGCCGCCAACGCCGGGGCCGACGGTGTTGACCTGTCGGTCACCGCCGGCGCAGTACGCAGGGTCGAGATCGTGCGGGGAAACCACTCCGACGACATGTTGGGCATCGTCGGCGAGCTCGAGAACACTACAACACTCTGCGGCGACCCTGTCCGCAAAGGCACTTTCGCGACGTCAACATTCAGCCAGTTCGGCGTGCGAACCATCGGCTTCGGTGGAGGAGGCGGGCCGGGCGTCACGCCGGTCACGGTCACGTGGACCGTCGGCGGCGTGCCAGTCAGCGGAACAACCGGAAGGGTCGAGGTTCCCTTCGGGGATGTGACGTTCACCGTCGAGTACACGATCGATCCAGTGGTGTTCGAACTCGCACTGACTTCTCGAGGCGGGGAACGCTTCGAGGCCCCCGTGGTAGTAACAGTCGCCGGAGACGGCGCCACCATCACGGCAAGCGATACCTTTACCGCACCGGGGTGGTTCGACGGAATCCACCCGGAAGATGAAAAAACGGTGGGCGAATGTCTAAAGGGGATCGCGGACCGCTTCGGCGTGATGCCCACACCCTTCCGCAGACCCACACCAGAGCCGCCTTGGGCCACACTGCTGGTCCGGCGCCAGACCAAGCAGTTATGGCTCGACAAGACGATGCGACTCGTTGATGAGTTGCCGGCCGTCAACGCCGAGGCACGGAACGCGCTCCGGCAGTTCGTTCAACTTCAGGTTCAGACCGCTCCTACGCGTCTGGATAGACTGGCTGCAGCCGGCATTGATTTCAGCGTGGCGGAAGCCGACATCACGGATTGGCTGAACAATCCGGAATTCACGCCGTATCCTGCACTCGCAGACGCACTGCTAAAGTTGTTGGACGGCAAGAGTCTTCGACGCCCGGTCTTTATGGATGTAATTGCCTTCAACTACGAGCATTCGCCGGGCGATCCATCACCGCGCCGGGTGGAAGACGTGGACTGCGGCATCCTCGAGGCGGCGGTAGTCGAGGGATCCAATATACGCTACGGCGAGTCGGTTTCCAACTTCCGCGACTTGCTCGTGCAGTAGGTATGCCGACAAGGACGGCAAGGTCGTCTGTTTCTTCCAAAACGCGCAGAAGTTCAAGACGAGGTACGCGACACTCGGCTTCCAAGACACGGCGAACCTCGACGAAGGCGCCCTGTGGCCCGTCGTCTTCGCGCTGAAGGAGTTGACTGCCACCGAAGAGGCAAGGATCGCCGCGCTCGTGAAGAAAGCGGTGGGCTGAGGACTGGTCTCGCCCCAGCGAGGGGAATAATCAGGTTTAGGGAGGTCATACAGATGAACGAAATGCAAAAGATCGTGCCATCGCTCTGGTTCGACAAAGAAACCGAGGAGGCCGTCAACCTTTATGTCTCCATCTTCAACGGCTCACCGCACAAGCGGCGCGATTCCAGGATCATCAGTATCACGCGCTACGAGAAAGGCATGGATGTTCCGGGTGCGGAGCAAATGGAAGGTAAGGTGCTTACCGCCATCTTCGAGCTCAATGGCCAGAGATTCATGGCCTTGGATGGAGGTCCCATCTTCAAGTTCAATGAGGCCGTGTCGTTTTACGTGGAGTGCGAAGACCAAGACGAAGTTGACTACTTCTGGAAGCGCCTCTCGGCGGTCCCCGAGGCCGAGCAATGCGGCTGGCTCAAGGACAAGTTCGGCCTCGCTTGGCAAATCATTCCGAAGCAGATGGGAGATCTGCTGGGCAGCCCTATGAGGAAAAAGGCCTTGGCCGCCACCAACGCCATGCTGCAGATGAAAAAGATCGTGATCGCGGACCTGCAGCGCGCGTTCGACCAAGCGTGACAAGCAGATCCATAGCGCGATGCAAAAGATGTTCGGTCTCGGCGCAAAAAAGCAACCTGCATCAAAGACGGGATGGAATATCAAACTCTTGACCAAAGCATATCTCGTCGAGGGTTCTTTCCAGCCCAAGGATTATGAATCCGGCGGGCTGGATGTTTTCGCGTTGGCGGCCGCGAGCGCAATGGCCGAGGGGGGCTTGGATGCCTTTAAGCATCTCCGCTTAACGGATGTTCGCGTCCAGCCCACCGGTAACTTGGCCTCGTCTGAAGAGTCTTTTTCCGAATGGGGTCTGTTGGCGTTGGATGAGATCGTCGCGATTATTCCGAACGATCAAGCCAGTCTCGAATCCGCGCAAAAAGCGTTCAAGGATTATCGGCATCCAATGGACGTCGTGGTGTACGCGGGCCCTTATCGCATTCACGCCAAATTGATGGCGGACACCGCCGATCGCAAGCGCTCGCCATTTGCGATGACCCAAATCATCCCGCTCACGGATGCCGAGATAGAGTGCCAGCTTCCCGGAGCCAAACTGACAAAATTACCGGTGGCCTGGTTACTCCTAAATGGCAGTGCGTCGCTACACGGTTATGGGGTTCTCTAAGCGGAACGCAAACGAGCAACGCGCTCGATTTGGAGAAAGGAGGGAGAAGTGAAAAAGTTCATGTTCCTGCATTTCGGATTTGAAAAACCCACTCCGGAAATCATGGACGCTTGGAACGCTTGGTTTGAATTGATCGCCGACAAGCAGATCGAACAGGGTGGTTTCGGTGGCGGTCGAGAGATCTCGAAAAATGGAACCAAGGACCTGCCATGGAATATGGAATCCATTACTGGTTACAACATCATCGAGGCGGAGAGTTTTGATGCCGCGGAGAAACTTGCCCAAACCAATCCATTCATCACGAGCATTCGAATCTACGAAATTAGGGCGATGTAGAGCCGGTTATCGTAGAGGATAGGGATGGCGACGAACAAGCAGAAACGCTGGTCACAGCGCGTGACGCAAACGAGCAACGCGCTTGATCTGGAGCAAGGGGTATTTTCCAACGACGACCCGCGCGCGATCGCGCGTTCCCTCAAGCGCTCGGCGGATCAGAGTGACCGCCGCCAGAGCAGCGCCTATCGCTCGGCCATGTCTATGCTCACGTTCTACATCAACCGCGCGGGCAAGAATCTTGCGAAAGAGCGACTGGCAAAACTGCAAGCCGCAAAGGACGAACTGCGCGCGTTGTATGCGAAAGGCAAAAGGCCAAAGTGAAAAGGCAAAAGTCGAAATGATGGAACTGCGAGTCCTACTTTTGACTTTTCACTTTTGGCTTTTGACTTGGAGTTGTTATGCCCGAAATTGAAATCTTTGAAGACAAGTCGGTATTGGTTGGCAAGCGCCGCAAGGGGCGCGATGAGAGTATCGAAGACGCGATGAAGACAATGGAGCGTTTTTCCGATTGGCTCATTCTCGCGCAGGATGGCTCGCACAACATCTGGCTGCAAAGTGACGCGCTGAACAACGCGATGCTCTATGGTATGTTGACGCACATGCGCGACGAGATTGACAAGGTGTTGGAGTTGGGCGGCGCGGAAGCGCGCGAGACGTATCAGTTCTTCGCGGGGACAGTAAACGCCGCTCAGTAGAGCGGACGTAAACAGTGAACAGTGAACAGTAAACAGTCCATCGTGACTAGTCTCACGCATTGCGTATCTCGTATCTCGCATCACGACCATGCTAAACTTGTTTAGACGAAACACAACAGTTGACACGGCCCAAGTTCTCGTCGCGCTCTCCCGTGTGGTTCACCCCGAATCGCGACGCGACATCGTCCAATTGAAAATGGTGAAGGACTTGACCGTGAGTAACGGCCAAGTGTCATTTACGATCCTATTGGACGAGGTCGGCGCGCCCGTGCGCGCGCCCATCGAGCGGCAAGTGCGCGCCTCGCTGGCCGGCGTCAGAGGCGTACGCGACGTCAAGATCAATTGGGGCGTGCGAAATGTCCCGCGTCCGCAACTGACCGACAAAATCGAAAACCTGAACGTCAAGTATGTCGTCGCGATTGCCTCGGGCAAAGGGGGCGTGGGCAAATCTACGGTTGCGGTGAATGTCGCATGCGCGCTGGCGAATCAAGGACTGCGCGTCGGCCTGCTCGACGCCGACGTCCACGGGCCGAATGTCCCGCTCATGATGGGTGTCTCCCGCGAGCAGCCGATGGCATTTGGCGAGCAGATCATTCCCATCATCGCGCACAACGTCAAGTTGATGTCCATGGGTTTTCTCGTGCCCGCCGAGACGCCCGTGATTTGGCGCGGCCCGATGCTTTCGCAAGCGCTGCGGCAATTCTTGACGGACGTGGTTTGGGGGACTCTGGATTTTCTCATCGTGGACCTTCCGCCCGGCACGGGCGACGTGCAGCTCTCGCTCGTCCAGTCGCTCACGCTCTCCGGGGCTGTGCTTGTCACAACGCCGCAAGAGGTCGCGCTCGCCGATGTTGTGAAAGGGTTGGAAATGTTTCGACAACTCCAGGCGCCGATTCTCGGCGTCGTCGAAAACATGAGTTACTTTCGGTGTCCCGATTGCGGCCATCGCCACGAAATCTTTGCGCACGGCGGCGGCCGCCGCCTCAGCGAAAAGTACGATGCGCCCTTTCTTGGCGAGATTCCGATTGACCCCGCGGCGCGTTCCGGCGGCGATGCGGGCAAGCCCGTCGTTCTCGCCCAACCCGAGTCGCCGGCCGCGCGGGCATTTGGCGATTTGGCGCGCGCGATCCAACAAGGCGTCGAGCGACTGCCGCAGCGCGCATCGCTTCCACGTGAATTCAAAGCCGATCCCGCGCTGCCGATTGTGAACTAGGCGACCGGGCAGGCACAAGGCAGGGCAGGCACAAGGCAGGGCAGGCACAGGGCAGGGCGGGCACAGGGCAGGCACAAGGCACTGCCCCTACGGAGCGCGCAGAGCAGCCGATACCACGTCGGCTGCTCTGCGCGCTGGGGCCGCGCGAAAATACCTCGCCTTGTGCTATAATCAGCCCCAAATATCACGAGAAAGGTAAAGAACATGCTACCTATCACCAAACTCGACCAAGCACGGGCTCAGCTCGACACGACGAGTTCGTTCGAAGGCACGGTCCGCAAGCACATGTTAGTCGGCGCCGGCCAGAGTCAGGAATTGGAACTCTTGGCCGTCTACTTTTCCGCCGGCGCGCGCACGCGGCCACACATCCACGAAAAAGATCAGGTGCTCCATTTCATTCAAGGGCGCGGGATCGTCGCGACGGACACGGAGAAAAAGGTCTGTGGGGCGGGCGATATCGTCACCGTGCCCGGCGGCGTGTGGCATTGGCACGGCGCGACGCGCGAGGACGCCATGTGTCACATTTCGATTCGGCAGCCCGGCAAGACCAACTGGGATGTCGAGTCGAAAAATTGGGCCGAGTATTGATGGCATCTGTCCGAGTCCAGGTTCGACGCGGAACGTACTACGATTCCGTTGTGTTGATGCAACTGCAAAGGGCGCTGCTCGCTTTGCCTTCGGTTCTTGATGCCGGAGTCGTCATGGGCACCGAGGCGAACAAGGACCTCCTTCGGCAAAGCGGACTGTTTGCGCCGGACGCCGACGCGGCGCGCGCCGAGGATTTGATCGTCGCGGTGAAAGCGGAGACCGAAGCGGCGGCGGACGCGGCGCTCGCGCAGGTGGATGATTTGTCGACGCGCCGGCGCGCCGCCGAGGAAGGGCTTGACACTTTTCACCCGCGCAGTCTCGAATCGGCGGCGCAGCAATTGCCGCACGCCAAATGGGTCCTCGTCTCCGTCCCCGGACGATACGCCGCGGGCGTGGCGCGCGACGCGCTCCGCTTGGGGCGCAATGTTTTCCTCTATAGCGATAACGTTCCCCAAGCCAATGAAATCTCCCTCAAGCAGATGGCGCGGCAAAACGGCTTGCTCGTGCTCGGGCCGGATTGCGGCACGGCGATCATTAACGGCGCGTGCCTGGGATTCGCCAACCGCGTGCGCCGGGGCGCCATCGGCGTGGTGGGCGCGTCGGGGACCGGTTTGCAGGCGATCACGGTGCGCATCCACGAACTCGGCGCGGGCGTCAGCCACGCGATTGGAACCGGGACGCACGACCTCTCCGACGCAGTGGGCGCAGTGAGCACGCGGCAGGCCCTCGCGCTGTTGAACAAAGACTCAGAAACCGCGGTCATCGTGCTGGTATCGAAACCGCCTTCGCCCGGCGCGGCCAGCAAGGTACTGCACGTTCTGCGAAACTCGCCCAAGCCAGTCGTCATTGATTTCATCGGATACATACCCCGCTTCACACACGATCGTGGTTTGCATTTCGCGCGCACGCTGAGCGAGGCGGCGGAAATGGCCGTAAAGCTAGTTCCCGCTCTACCCTCATTCCCCTCCTCTTCCAGCACGGTAGCACTGAGCCAATTACTGCCGCTTGCGCCATCGCAGCGTTATTTGCGCGGACTCTATTCCGGCGGCACGTTGGCATTTGAAGCCCAACTTGTTCTGCGCGACTATATCGGCCCCGTACACTCCAACGCGCCGCTTGAGCCGGCGGATCGCCTTACCTCGCCCGCGCTCAGCCAAGGCCACACGATTCTCGACTTGGGTGCGGATGAGTTCACGGTTGGACGGCTGCATCCTATGCTCGACCATGGTTTGCGCGTGCGGCGTCTGGCGCAGGAGGCCGACGACCCCGAGGTTGCGATCATTCTCCTCGACGTAGTGCTCGGTTATGGCGCGCATCCCGATCCGGCCGGCTCGCTCCAACCCGCTATCGCTCAAGCGCGGGAGCGAGCGCAAGCGGCAGGACGCGACCTAGAAGTTATTGCCGTTGTCGTAGGCACCGATCAAGACCCACAGGATTATGCGTCCCAAGTTCGGCGCTTGCAGCAAGCGGGCGCGCGCGTCGAATCGGACCACGCGGCGGCTGTGCGCTACGCGGGAATGCGCGCCCAGCAATTGGACAAACACGCGCGCATTACGCCGCTGGCCCAGCAAGACCTGGCTGCCGAGGATTTGACCAAGGAAGCGACCGCGGATGAATTGCCGGTTCCGCCTTCGCTCGAGGTGTTGCATGAGCCATTCGCCGCGATCAATGTTGGACTCGAATCGTTCTATGCGAGTCTCGAGCAGCAGGGCGTGCCGGTCGTCCAGGTGGATTGGCGTCCGCCGGCGGGTGGAAATGAGAAGCTGATGGCGGCGCTGGAGAAGCTGAAAAGCAAGTGAGGATGCTGATGAAGGAGTTTGTCGCGGCGTGCGCGCAGATCGCGATTACGCCCAATGACGTCAATTCAAATGTTGAAAAGGTCGTCCACTGGCTGGAAAAAGCGGCCGTGGAACATGACGCCGATCTCATCCTCTTTCCCGAAACGATTACAACCGGATTCGTGACCGGATACGACGCGAAGGAACTGTGGGACCGGATCGGGGAGATGCCTGGGCCGATGACACTGCCGGTCCAGCGCGCGGCCCACGCGCATGGCGTGCATGTGGTCTTGCCCTCGTATCGCCGCGGACCCGAGCGCGGGATCGTCTACAACTCCTCAGCCCTCATCGGTCCCGATGGCGAGATC
This sequence comes from Chloroflexota bacterium, assembly GCA_016208315.1. Lineage (GTDB taxonomy): Bacteria > Chloroflexota > Anaerolineae > UBA4142 > UBA4142 > JACQYF01. The sequence continues at coordinate 27,205 of JACQYF010000175.1, forward strand.
ATCGGCATCTACGACAAGACACACCCCTTTCCGTCCGAGCGCTGCGATTGTGGCGGCTGGACGACGGTCGGAAATCGCGCCGAGGTGTATGAGACCGCGCTGGGGACGATCGGCATGATCATTTGCTACGACGGCGATTTTGAACGCGGTCGGGCCAGACGCGGGGCAGAATTACTATTTCGGTCACAGCATGATTGTCAACCCGATTGCGTGGCGCTTGGCCCAAGCGCGCGGCGGCGAAGAAATCATCTCCGCCAAACTCGATCCGGATCCGCTGCGCTATGTGACGTGGGGCAGCAAGAGCGAGCAGGTCTTCGATCACCTTGAGGATCGCAATTTGGAATTGTACGCGGAAATCTTGCGCGCCGCGCGCAGCCGCTTTGAACCGGGCCGGCGGATCCGTCTGTCGGGCGGAAATATTGGGACGCGGACGAACGCGGAAAACGCGGATTAACACAAAAAAATCCGCGCTCGTCCGCGCTCGTCCGCGTCCTATTCCTGGGAGGGATAGCGCCATGAACATCGAACAAGCGAACGCGGAAGCCGTTGCGCGCATGATGGAGGCGCGCCCAATTCTTGTGGGCATGGGGCGCGCCAGGGACTCCATCCCGGCCATGAAGGACAATCTGCTCTTGCACGCCGGACCGCCCATCGCGTGGGAGCGCATGTCGGGCCCACTGCGCGGCGCGGTGATCGGCGCGCTCATCTTTGAGGGCTTGGCAAAGGACGAGCCGGGCGCGCGCCGGATGGTCGAGCGCGGTGAAATTGAGTTCGATTCGGCGCATCATCACCAAGCCGTCGGGCCGATGGCGGGCGTGATCTCGCCTTCGATGGCCGTCTACGTCCTCGAAAACAAAACGCATGGCAATCGCGCGTACTCGAACCTCAACGAGGGCTATGGCAAAGTTTTGCGCTACGGCGCAAATAGCGACGAGGTTCTCAAGCGATTGCGCTGGATGAACGACGTAATGGCGCCACTCCTCGCGGACGCCCTCGCCGCAAGCGACGGCGGCGTTGATATGAAGGCGCTGCTCGCCGAGGCCCTGCACATGGGCGACGAGGGACACAATCGGCTCAAGGCCGGGTCGCTCTTGTTCTTGCGCGCGCTTGCGCCCCAAATTGCAAAGGTTGCGAAGAAAAACGACGATCTCGCCGAGATACTCAAATTCATGGGCGATACTCCGCTGACGAGTCTCAACGCAGTCATGGCCGCGTGCAAGGCGATGGCCGACGCCGCGCACGGCATCGCGGGCAGCACGGTCGTCACGACGATGGCGCGCAACGGCACGGACTTTGGGATTCGTGTCAGTGGCTTGGGCGATCAATGGTTCATCGCGCCCGCCGAGGTTCCGCAAGGACTGTATTTCCCCGGCTTCAAAGCCGAGGACGCCAACCGTGACATCGGCGACAGCACGATCACCGAGACCGCAGGCATCGGCGGATTTGCGATGGCAGCCGCGCCGGCCATCGTCACCTTTGTCAGCGGCAAGCCGAAAGATGCGATCAATACGACGCTCGAAATGTACGAGATCGCAACAACGGACCACAAATACTTTACGATTCCTTACCTCGATTTTCGCGGAACGCCCGTCGGCATTGACGTTCGCAAGGTCGTCGAGAAAGGCATCACGCCGCGCGTCAACACCGGCATCGCGCACAAAGACGCGGGCATCGGCCAAATCGGCGCGGGCCTCGTGCGACCGCCGATGGCAATTTTCGAGCAGGCGGTTATCGCGATGGCGGAGCAAGTTGGAAAGTAATTTGGTAAATAGTAATTGGTAATTTATCATTTACCAATTACTCAGTTACCAACTAACTCACAGGAGCACCCTAATGAAGATTTACGACCTCTCTCAGCCCCTGAACCAGGACTGTTCGTTCTGGCCGTATTACCCCCCGTTCGAAGTCAAGTACATCAAGCGCAAGTCGGAACATGGCGTTAACGCGCAGTACATCATGACTTCGAATCACATGGGCACGCATCTCGATGCGCCCCGGCATTTCGTCACCAAAGGGAAAACGATTGACCAGATTCCCATCGAGTGGTGCTACGGACCGGGAGTCATCGTAGACCTGTCCGATATGCTGGACGATCTCGATATCTTTCGGCCCGAGGATATTGAAAAGCGCGCGGACGTGCGCGCGGGCGATATTCTCTTGATTCACACCGGCTGGCACAAGTACTCGTTCCTCAGCGACGACGCCGACGAAGAACGCTACATCCAACGCCATCCCGGTCCGCATCATAGCATTTGCGATTGGCTGCTCGACAAAAAGATTCATATCTGGGGTGTGGACATGATCTCGACCGACCATCCCATGAACTTGCCCATCGGGCGCTTTCTCGGCAAGGGTGGGCTGGAGCACTGGCAAAAGGTGCGCGCCAAGGTCGAAGCCAAGTTCGGTAAGGAACGGATAGACGAACTGTTCCCCGAATCGGCGTATCAATTGACGCACAACGCGCTCTTCCCACATGACTGCATCCACGTCGAAAACCTCGGCGGCGACATCGGTTTGCGCGAATTACACAACAAGCGAATCACGCTGGGTATTTTCCCGTGGAAGTTCAAAGGCGGCGAGGCCGCTTTTTGTCGCGCGGTGGCGTGGCTCTAGACGCCAAGTGGCCGCCCGTTTGGGACTGAGGTCCTAGACCTGCTGGGGTATGTTAACACAGAAGGTAGGGTAAGCCCCCATTGTCGGGATACGATATTGATGGTAGATTTGCGGTAGTTGAAGTGATGACTGCTTCAACTACTGGCGGTCTTGGCAGGCCGACCGGCGTGATCTCCGCGCCTTCGATGGAAGGAAAGTGAGTCAATATCCTTGCGAACAGGGATATTGACTTTTTTTTGTAAAGCCGATTCCGGATGATTCGGGCGACACAACACTCAAAGGAGCTTATCATGATTACGCGACGACAGTTCTTGAAATTGGGTGTGGCTGCGGGAGCCACAACCTTCTTTCCCTGGGGACGGTCCCGGACAGGGACGGCATTTGCGATGCCCAGCTTTTTGGCCGAGCCGGGCAAGGTGTCGGGCGCAACCAAACCTCTGACCCCATGGGTAGACGCCCTGCCTATGCTGCCTCTGGCCAAAGCGGGGTCCACGACCGATCCTCTGACCGGCTCGCCGGCTGACTATTATGAGATGGAGGCGAAGCAGTCCAGCACGTGGCAGTTCCATAGGGACCTGCCGCCTGCTCCCACATGGGGCTACTGGCAGGGCAGTACCGGCCCCGGTTACCTCGGCCCGACCATCGTGGCGGCAAAGAACAAGCCGGTCGTGCTGAAAATGGTCAACAACCTGCCGGTTGATCCGCTCTACAAGAACGCGTATGACAACACCATCGGGATGCCGATGGCGGCGAATCACTATCCGAACATCAGCCGGATTTGTGTCCACCTTCACGGGGGCTTTGTGGCCCCTCAGTGCGACGGCCACCCCGAGTCTTGGTATGGTCCGCTGCAAAATGGCAAGGCCCTCCACGGAGACGATTATCGCTCCTTGCCCGGCGCGCCTGAAAACGGATACGTCTACTCTTTTAGCAACCGGCAACCTGCCGGCTTGCTGTGGTACCACGACCACTCGATGTACCAAACGCGGCTCAATCCGTTCTCCGGCTTGGCGGCGGGCTATGCCATCATTGATGGCGACGATACGGTAGTTCCCGGCGCCGGCGGCCTCAACATCCCGAAACTTCCGTACGACATTGCCCTGGTGCTCCAAGACCGAACGTTTAACGACGATGGCTCCATGTTCTACCCGACCGCGAGCGGCGTCGAAGACCCCGGCTATCCGCATCCCGTTTGGCAGCCCGAGTACTTTGGCGACACGCCGATCGTGAACGGCAAGGCCTACCCGGTGCTGGATGTCGAGCCGCGCCGCTACCGCCTCCGCTTTTTGAATGGTTCGCAGGGACGGTTCTTCCGCCTCGCGCTCGGTCTGCCGATGTGGATTATTGGCACCGAAGGCGGTTTGCTCCCCGCTCCTGTGTACGCGGACAACTTTCTGATGGCCCCTGCGGAACGCTATGACGTGATCGTGGATTTCGCGCCGTTTGCAGGCGGCGTGATTCCTCTGGTGAACGGCGCGCCGGCCCCGTATCCCTTTGGCGATATGGCGGTTATCCCGAACATCATGCAGTTCCGGGTGAAATTGGCGCTCCAGGGCAAGGATACCACCCTCCCGCCCGAAGAACTCAAGCTGCCCGAGTTCAAGCCCCTCCTTCCGGTTCCAAAGAACGCAAAGGAACGCGACATCGTTCTCGGCGAACGGATGATGGGTGAGAACCCAACCGCGGCGATAATCAACGACTTGTGGTTTGAGGAAAAGGGCGACGACACGCCCAAGCTAAACGATACCGAAATTTGGAACTGGGTGAACTTGACGGGCGACGCGCACCCGATGCACACGCATTTGTTCATGTTCCAGGTTATCGAACGCGTGCCATTCGACGTGGAAAAGTATACAGGAGATTGGGATGCCTGGGTCGCGGCCGGAAGAAAACCCAGCGCACGACCCAAGCCCTTGGAATATGCCACCGGCTCAGCTATACCCGCGGCTGACGACGAAATCGGAATGAAAGACACGGTCAAGGCCTATCCGGGCTATATCACGCGCATCGTCGGCAAATTCGACGTTCCGCCCGGCTCGGCCAAAAGTGGACACGAAGGGCCGGAGGGCTATGAGTACGTCTATCACTGCCACATCCTGGAGCACGAAGACAATGACATGATGCGCCCGTTTACGGTCGTCACATAGTCGGATCGTTCGGAATCGGCAAGCTCCTCCTTGCGAAATGCGCGGCAGGTTTTTACCTGTCGCGCATTTTTGATTCTCCGCGAATCGCGCCCATCGTCTCCAAGAGACGATGGGCGCGATTCGCGGAAAAACTATGAATGACTATGGTCATGGATCGGCTAGTGACTCTCGGCACTCGTGGGGATGGCCGATGCGTGTTAGGATGCAAGCGAAAGATAGGACTATTTGCACTCTTGCAATCGCGCTGCGAGATGTTAATATCATCCCACGACCGTTGCAAGCCGCTGATCCAGCGCAAATACCCCAACTCCCAAGGAGAGAGTCACATGAAAGCATGGAAGCGCATGTTGTACGTCTTTGGAGCAATCATCGTTCTCGGGCTGGTCGCCTGCTCGAGTCCGTCCAATGTGGACACCGCCGCCACCGTGGCCGCCGCCGTTCAAGCGACCAGCGCGGCCCAGGCCAATTTGGACGCGACCGTCCAAGCCGTCGTCAAAGCCACCATGGCCGCTCAACCCACGTCCGCCGCCGCAGCCCAAACTACGCCCACCCGCGCGAGCACAACCTCTGCTTCGCCTGCGGCGACCACAGCCGCGACCGCCAAGCCGCCCACGCTCACGCCCACCCCCTCGGTCAACTACGTGACGATGACCGAAGAGGAACTCGCCGCGCTGATTGATCAGTCCGTGCAAGAAGCCGTCGCGGCAACCACGACCGCGAGTACGACGACGACGACGTACACGGCCGATGGCACGTTGACGACGCAAGAGGTTCTCGCGCTGCAAGCCGCGGTAAACACGGCCATCGCAGAGATTTCACAGGCGGAGGCGCTGGCCCAGGCCTACTATGACTTGTACAGCCAAGTCGCGACCGAGACGCTCGCGGCCCTACAAGCGGTAGAACAGGATCTGGATTCGATGGCGACGAGCATGGCGGCGATGGCGACCTCGCTCGAGCAGATCAATCAGACGCTGGCGCAAGGCCTGACCCTCGCGACCAACACCATCACTCAGCTTCAGCAAACCGCGGCCAAGGCCAGCGCGACCGCGCAAAGCGCGGCGACCAAAGCCAAGAGTTGGAATACGGCCGAAAAAGCCGCAATCCAAAACCGCGCCAATGCTGCGCTCGCAACCAAGCCCACGAACTTACCCACCGACTTACGCAGCACGGCGCTGAGTGTGAACACATACATTGACACGGTTCGCACGGCACTAGGGGACAGCAAGATTTCGAAGACAGAATTGTCGGCGATCAGCGTCGCGGGTGCGAATGCCGTCAGCGGGTTGAACAAATTCGGCGGGACCCAATTCCAGGGACTGTCAACCACGATCAACAATACCACCAAACAGCTTGCCCTCGGCCAGACGCAAAACGCCAAGTCGAGTCTCGCGAGTCTCGATCAATCGGCCAGGTCGCTGACCTCGGCGGTGAACATACCTTCCGTTCCATCGGGACCGGGCGGCGGCGGCGGACCGCAACCGCCACGGAAATAGATAACCGAGCACCTTGCGCGAGCAAGGTGCTTTTTTGTTGGCGACATGGTATAATCGTCGCGATGACGAACCAGGAATTTGAACGCGCGGTCGCCCAGGCGATTGAGGAACTGCCGCGGGCCATTCGCCGGCAAATCGCGAACGTCGCCATCGTAGTCGAGGAGTGGCCCGACGACGATACGCTGGACGCGGCCGGCGTGGACGATCCGGCGGACTTGCTCGGCTTTTATTATGGCATTCCTCTCACCGAGCGCACCTTTGACTATGGCCTCGTGCTCCCCGACAAGATCAGCATCTTCCGCCAACCCATTCTCTTAACGTGCGCCGACGATGCCGACGTGCTGGCCGCCATCCGCCACACGGTCCGTCACGAACTGGCGCATTACTTTGGAATTGACGATGACCGCCTGGAAGAGTTGGGAGCGTATTGAACGTAAAACGTAAAACGTAACTTCGCTCTTTACGTTTTATGCTTTACGTTTTATTCCCTTTGAGGTGCAACATGGACAAATTCGTCGAGTACGTGAATTCCCATCGTGATCGTTTTGTTGCCGAGTTGCAGGATTTCTGCCGCCAGCCGAGTGTGGCCGCGCAAAATCTGGGGATGCGCGAAATGGCCGACATGGTGTTGACGCGATTCAAGCAACTCGGCGCCGACGCGCGCCTCATCCCTGTCGAGGGCGGCGCGCCGGTGGTTTACGCCGAAATCGGTAGTGGCAAGCGCACGCTGATGATTTACGATCACTATGATGTGCAGCCGCCCGAGCCATTCGATCTCTGGGATACGCCGCCTTGGGAAGCCGCCATTCGCGATGGGAAAATTTTCGCGCGGGGCGTCTCGGATAACAAAGCCGATCTCCTCAGCCGGATTCAAACGGTCGAGGCGTATCTCGCGACGATTGGTCCACTACCGCTGAAAATCAAATTCGTCGTCGAGGGCGAGGAAGAAATTGGCAGTCCGCATTTGCCCCAGTTCGCGCAAGCGAATCGCACGCTGCTCCAAGACGCGGACGGCTGTCTCTGGGAGTTTGGCAGCAAGGACATTAACGACCGTCCGACGATGTCGTGCGGGTTAAAGGGCATCATGTACCTCGAACTGCACGCGCACGGCGCGGCGCGCGACCTGCACTCGTCGCTCGCGGCGATCGTGGTAGACCCGGCGTGGCGGCTGACCTGGGCCTTGAACACGCTCAAGGATTCCGACGATCACATTCTGATTGACGATTACGCGAGCCACGTTCGTCCGCCGACCGAAGCTGAGATGGATGCGCTCAAAGCGATTCCATTCGACGAAGCCAAGATCAAAGCCGATTACGCGATCCCTGCGTTCCTTAACGATCTCACCGGGCTGGAACTGCTCCAGAAATACCTGTACGAGCCGACCTGCACGATCTGCGGTTTGTATTCCGGTTACATCGGCGAGGGCGCCAAGACGGTGCTGCCCAATCACGCGTTCGCCAAGCTTGATTTTCGGCTGGTCCCGAATCTCTCGCCCGATCTCGTCGTGGATTTGCTGAGAAAACATCTCGACCGGCGCGGGTTCACGGACATTGAAATCAATCTAACGGAAACGGGCGAAGAGGTCGCGCGCTCGCCGCTCGATTCGCCGATTGTGCGCGCGGCCGTGGACGCGATGAAAGCAATTTACCCGAACGAGCCGGTGATCTATCCGACCTCGGCGGGGAGTGGGCCGATGCATGCCTTGTGTCAAGCGTTGGGGATTCCGGCGGTCAGCGCGGGATGCGGCTGGCACGACAGCCGCGCGCACGCGCCGAACGAAAGCGTCCGAATCGAGGATTACTTTGAGGGCATCCGGTTCGTGCGTGAGCTGATTGAGCGGTTTGCGCGACTCGGTGGTTAGGTGGTTCGGTGGTTCGGTGGTTTGGTAGTTGGTGCGAATCCGAGAGGAGGCAACATGCCCTACGAGCGATTGGAGGATTTGCGCGTGTACCGAGATGCCGTTGCGATTGGCGAAGAAATTTGGGCGGAGGTGATCAGGTGGAAATTCTTCGAGCGAGATGTGGTCGGTAAGCAACTGGCAGAAGCAGCAGATTCGATCAGCGCGAATATTGCCGAAAGCTATGGGCGCACGGGAACAAAGGATGTGATCAACTTTCTGATTTTCGCGCGGGGCTCTATGTACGAAACGAAAGACCGCCTTCAGAAAGCGACTAACCGGAAACTTGTCTCTCCTGAATGTGGCTCACTCATTCTACGAGAACTTGAGGCACTTGCCCCTGCGTTGAACGCGTACATCACCGCCAAACGCCGAACTCTGCGTGAACGTCCAACCACCTAACCACCCAACCACCGAACCACCTATTACGGGCGAATTGAGTCAAGAAACGCGTCTACGACACGCGGGTCGAATTGAGTGCCCGCGTGTTTTCTTATTTCGGCGATGGCGTGCGCGTGAGAACAGGCGGCCTTGTAGACGCGCTTGTCCACAATCGCCGTGTAGGCATCTACCACGGTGAGCACGCGCGCGGCGAGTGGGATGGCTTGGCCCGCCAGCCGGTCCGGGTAGCCGGTCCCATCGTAACGTTCGTGATGGTGGCGCACGACGAGCGCGGCGCCGGCCAGCCGCGGAATCGGCTGGATTATCTGCGCGCCGACTTCGGGATGGCGCCGCATCTCGACCCACTCCGGCTCGGTGAGCGGCCCGGGTTTTTGCAGGATGGCGTCCGGCACGCCAATCTTGCCGATGTCGTGCAGTAACGCGCCGTACCGCACATCCTCCAACTCTCGCGCGCTCAGGCCCAGCACGCCGCCAACGGCGACCGCCATTTCGGCCAGCCGCTCGGCGTGAATGGCCGTGTAGGTGTCTTTCGCATCCACCGCATTGGCGAGCGAAAGGACGCTTTGCAGATAACTATTCTCCAGCTCGGCGAACAGCTCCGCGCGCTGCAAGGCGCTGGCGACCTGGTCGCCGATACTGTGCGCCAAGCGGAGTTTTTCCGCATTAAAGGGTTCCCGTTCCTCGCCGCGGGCTTCGGCCAACATGAGCACGCCGAGCGCGCGCTCGCCGGCGCGCAGAGGGACGAGACAGAGCGTTTGGGCGACATCGAGGAAGAACAGCTCGCGTTCGAAAGCCGTCACGTTCGGATCGTCACTGCGGACGACCATCGGCGCATTTTGGTTCAGAACGCGCAGGCAGCACGGATGCGCGGCGACCGGCTCGCGCCGGCCCAAGCCCAGTTCGCGGCCGAGCGCGCGGATCGGGCGAGCTGCGCGGACGACAAACTCGTCGCCGTCGAGAAGGGCGGCGCGGGCAAAGGTCACGCGCATGGTCTCGACGGCATGCCGCAGCGCCAAGTCGAGAATGGCATCGGCGTCGGTTGTGTCGGTCAGGACGCGTGAGAGCGCATACAGCGCGTCGAGTTCCGTCCGCCGATTTTGCTCCTCCTCAAAGAGCCGCGTATTTTCAATCGCGATCGCGAGCGCGTTGGCGATTTGCTGCAAGACCGGCAGTTGGTCGGGTTTGAAGGCATTGAGTTGGCGGCTGGCGAGGTTGAGCGACCCAATCGCCTGGTCCCCCACGACGAGCGGCACATTGACGCGCGAGCGAAAGCCGGCCTCGTACAAGGCGCGTTCGCCGGCGAACTTGACCTCGCCGCCCAGATCGGGTGTGAGGTGGATGCGGCCGGCGCGGATGTCGTCCGCGGCCGCGGTCGCGTGCAGCGGCAGCCACGTCCCTTGCGCCAATTCGGGCCGCGGCGAATCGAGCGCGACGAAGAGGGCTTGGTCGCGCGCGGGGTTGAGCAGCGTGAGACTCACGCGTTCGCAGGCGCAGAGATGGGTGAGTTCGGCTACGATCGCCGGAAACGCTTGGCGCACATCCCAGGCGGCATTCAAAGCCCGCGCGATGTTGCCGATCGCGCTTTGCTCGCGGGCATGGCGCTGCGCGCCTTCCAACAGACGCGCTTTTTCGACGACGACCGCGACCTGGGCCGCAATCGTCGTCAGGAGTTGTTCCTCTTCCACGCTGAACGCATTGAGGCGATAGGACTGGACCGAGATGACGCCGACGACCGTTTCTCCGACGAGCATCGGAACGCCCAGCCAACTGCGCGCCGGCTTCATCGAGCCGAACAAGGGCGGAGTGGGGTGTAAGTCCTTTTCGCGTTCCCAGTCGTGAATGTGGACCGGTTTTTTCGTCTGGATGACGACCGAAGTGAAACTGGGGGCGAGTTGCCGAATTTCCGGCGAGTGACGAATGCCTTCGTCCACGCGAATGCGATAGTCCAACTCATTCGTCGCCGCGTTGTACAAAGTGATGAAAAATGTGTCGTGCGCGATCAGCGCGTTGATCTCGCCATACGTGACTTGCAACAATTCGCTGAGGTTTGGCGCGTAGTTGACCGCGCTCGCGATCCGGTTGAGGACGGCGAGATGGCTCGCGCGGCGTTCGGTCTGCTCCAGCAGGCGCCGGCTGTGGACGACGCCCGCGGCTTGCGCGGCGAAGAGTGACAATAGGCGCGCATCCTCTTCGGTGAACTTGTGATCCCGGTTGCCGATTTCCTCGACAACCAAGATCCCGATCAGCTCACCGCTGTAGAGCATGGGAACCTCGATCACGGCCGTGTAAGGGGTCCCTTCGTACTGGGGCGAGCGACCGCTCCAGGTGTGATAATCGTCCACGATCAGCGGTTGGCGCGTTTGCGCGACGCGGCCCGCCATGCCTTCGCCCATCTTCAAGCGCGTGCCGACCGGCGTGGACGGATGGGTGGTCACGGCGACCACCAGATCGTCGCGCGCGGCATCGTAGAGGTACATGCCTCCGCCCGCGCTGCGCAGCAGCGTCATGGCGCGAAGTGCGATCGTCTCGAGCAGCGTGCCCAATTCCTGGGGAATCGTCAAGTCGCGCGTGGTCTGGTAAAGCGCGGCGAATTCGTCGGCGCGGCGCGTCGTTTCGGCGAAGAGGCGCGCGTTCTCCATCGCGACCGAGACCTGGTTGGCGAAGAGGACGAGCAGACGCTCGTCTTGCGGAGTAAAAGCATCGGGCGTCGCGCTAAAAACGCTCAAGACGCCCAACAGTTGTTTTTCATGTTGAATGGGCGCCCACAGACCGGAACGAATAGAAGCGTCAACAACGATCCAGTTCGGATCGGCCGGCAGGTCGGCTGCTCTGAACGGTACGCAGTCACGCGCCACGCGGGCGGCAATGCCGTCCGATGCTTGCACCCGGAACTTGAGCCGGTGAACCTTGTCCTGAAGCTTGATGGGGTAACCAATACTTTGCTCGAGATGCAAGGTATCTTCGGCGGCCACATAGCGGTAAAACGTCGCGCGGTCGGCGTGCAGCGCCTTGACGGCGATCTTGAACAGGAATTCCAGTTGCGTCTTTGGCTCAAGCACGCGATTCAACGTCAACCCGGCGTCGTACAGCAAGGCCAGCTGCTCGGCACGCGTGTGCGTTTCATTAAAGAGCCGCGCGTTGTGGACGATGCTCGCGGCCTGAGCGGCGAAAAGTGTCAGGAGCCGCGCATCGGCTTCCGCGAACTTGCGCGTGTGGCTTCCGATCTCCTCGACGCCCAACACGCCGACCAGGTCGCCCTGGTAAAGCATTGGCACCTGCAGGACTGCGGTGAAAGGGATCGTCGCGTGCTGGCGTGAGCGATTTTCCCAGGACTGATAATCGTCCACGAAAATCGGCTGGCGCGTCTGCGCGACTCGGCCCACCATCCCAACGTCCAGGGTCAAGCGCGTTCCGATCGCGAGAGGAAAGCTTTCGCTGGCGGCGACCAACTCCAAATCCCCGCGTTGCTTGTCGTACAAATACATGTGACCGTGTGGAACCGCGAGCAGGGAGGTCGCGCGGGCGACAATGGTCTGGAGCAAAGTCGAGAGGTCTTGCTGCTGCGCCGCCAGATCGCGGGTGGTCTCCTGGAGCGCGGCCATTTCCGTCGCGCGGCGCTTGCTCTCGTCGAGCAGGCGCGCGTTTTCGTCGGCCAGGGCCTGGAGCGCGGCGATCTGGTCGTGGAGTTTGCGCTCCGCCCGCTTACGCTGGCTGCTCTCGCGGAGGATGGCGACGAGGGCAAAGCCAAAGCCAACGCAAATGGCCGAGAGCACGACCACGAAAAAGCTGAATCCGATTTCGCCATTCATCCTTTTTTCAGACCCGCGTACCGCGCGATCAAGCGCTTGACGCCCTGGCCCTCAAACGCGACTTGAACTTCTTCGTCCGCGCCCGTCATCTTGCTGGAGACAACGATGCCGCGGCCAAAGGCCGCGTGCTGCACTTTATCGCCGGCTTTGAATTGGGTGGTTGGGTAGTTAGGGGGTTGGGTGGTTGGGTAGTTGGGTGGTTGGGGGGTTGGGTGGTTGGGCGGGATCGTCGTCCCAACGAGCGGCGCTTTTTGCCGACCGTTTTGCCCCGGAGGTTGATGGCCCTTTCGGTGCGGCGCTGGCGAGCAATTTGCGCGGGATGTCGGCGAGAAAGCGCGAGGGGTCGCCCGGTTCCGAATTGCCGTACATCGTCCGGCGGAAGGCGTGCAGCAAAAAGAGTCGCTCTTTGGCGCGCGTGATTCCCACGTAGCACAACCGGCGTTCCTCTTCCATTTGCGCCGGGTCCTCGAACGACCGCGAATGCGGGAACAAGCCCTCTTCCATGCCGATCATGAACACGACCGGAAATTCGAGACCTTTCGCGGTATGCAAGGTCATCAGCGTGGGCGCGTCCACATTCTCGTCGAGTGAATCCACATCGGCGACCAGCGCGACCTCTTCCAAGAATTGCGTGAGAGCCGCTTCCGCCGCCACGGTCGAGAACGGCTTGATCGCCTTACGCAATTCCATCACGTTGTCCCAGCGGTCGTCGCCCTGCTGCGTGCCATCGCGCACATAATCCTCGTATTTCGTCTTTGCAAGAATCAGGTCGAACAGCTCGAGCAGCGTCATCTTTTCGCGCGCCGCGATGAGTTCATCCAGCAAATTGAGGAACGCCAGGAGCACCTTCTGCGACCGCATGTCGAGGGATGTGGGATGAGGGATGAGGGATGAAGACGGAGGTGTGCCGGTTCCTTTTTCATCCTTCATCCCTCTGCCTTCATCTTTCAGCAATTGCAGCACCGCATGCGGTGATTTTCCCAATTGCTCGGTCCGACGCGCCAACTCGTCCATGGTGCGCTTGCCGATGCCGCGCGTTGGCACGTTGAGGACGCGATTGAACGAGACGCTGTCGTTGGGATTGCTGATGAGCCGTAGATAGGCGAGCAGGTCTTTGACTTCGCGGCGCTGATAAAAGCGGATCGCGCCGACGAGCTTGTAGGGCATGCCGCGGCGGACGAATTGGTCCTCCAGCGCGCGGGACTGGGCATTCGTGCGATAAAAGACGGCAAAATCGCGCGGGCGGTGCTCTTGCTTGCTCAAGCGCGCGATCTCGCCTACGACGAACTGCGCTTCCTCTTCCTCGTTGTACGCTTCGACGATGCTGATCGGAATCCCCAGCGGATTCTCCGTCCAGAGGGTTTTTTCGTGCCGCGTCCGGTTCTTGCGAATGATCGCCTGCGCCACGTCCACGATCGTTTGCGTCGAGCGATAGTTCTGTTCCAAGAGCGCGACGCGCGCGTTCGGGAAATCGTCGCGAAAACGGAGGACGTTCCGAAAATCCGCGCCGCGAAATGCATAGATCGACTGGTCTTCGTCGCCCACGCAGAACAGATTATGATGCTTGTCGGCCAACAGTTTCACGAGGACGTACTGTGCGATATTCGTGTCCTGGAATTCATCCACGTTCAGATATTGAAAGCGATTCTGATAGCGGTCGAGCAGGTCGGGGTTTTCGCGGAACAGGCGTACCGTGCTCATGATCAAATCATCAAAGTCGGCCGCGTTGTTTTCTGCGAGCAGCTCCTGGTAGCGCTTGTAGGCGCGCTTGATGCCCTCGTGCCAGTACGACGGCGGCACATAGTCTTCGGGCGCGATCAATTCGTTCTTGGCATTGCCGATCGCGCCGAGCACCGCGCCCGGACGATAGGACTTGTCGTTGAGATTCAGCTCTTTGAGGATTTGCTTGATCAGGGCTTGTTGATCGTCGTCGTCGTAGATCACAAAGCCACGGCCCAGCCCCACGCGCTCGCCGTCGCGCCGCAGGAACCGGGCGCACGTCGCGTGAAACGTGCCGATGGTCAAATCTCGCACACTCTCGTCGCCGATGAGTTGGACAAGGCGCTCGCGCATGGCGCGCGCAGCTTTGTTGGTGAACGTGACTGCGAGGATGCGGTAGGGCGGCACGCGACGCTCGTGAATCAAATAGGCGACGCGGTGGGTGAGCACGCGCGTCTTGCCGCTGCCCGGCCCGGCCAGCACGAGCACCGGCCCGTCCACGATCTTGACCGCGTCTTGTTGCGCGGGATTGAGGGAAGAGAGGATGTCCATGAGGGAATTTAGGATTTATGATTTCAGATTTAGGATTTCTTGAGCCACGGGACAATTGGCTTCCAAAAGATTCCCCAAGATGCTGTGCGGGTCAGGAACGCCAATACCGAATTCTCTCAATGCGAGGTACAAGCGGCAGAGGGGCAGGCCCATCACGTTGGAGTAGCAGCCCTCGATGCGGGCGACGGGATGGAAGGCCGGATGCTGAATCGCGTACGCGGCGGCTTTGTCCAGCGGATCGCCCGTGTCCACGTAAGCGGCAATTTCGGCGTCGGAGTAATCGCGCATCCAGACGGTCGTCGTGGCAATTTGGAGATGCTCGCGCGTGCCGTCGGCAAGAACCAGCCCGGTGTAGACAATGTGCGGCCGAGCACGTAACCGCTTGAGCATGCGAATCGCGTCGCCGGCATCGTCCGGCTTGCCCAGAATCGAATGATCGAGCGCGACGATCGTGTCCGCGGCGACGACGATCGCGCCGGGGTGTTGGCTTGAGCCGCTCCGCGCTTTGGCAATCGCCAAGCGGCGCACCATCTCTTCCGCCGATTCGTTCGCGCGCGGCGCCTCGTCCACATCCACCGCAGCAAATTGGAAAGGCAGGCCCAGCAAGGCCACGAGTTCGCGACGCCGCGGCGAAGTTGACGCCAGGATCAACCCGCCGCGGTCATTTTTCGCTGCCAGCATAATGAGCGCATAATACGAGGTGCGGTCGTATTTGTCAAACGGGTTGATATAGGCGAGTGCCCGTGATATAATACTCCAGCTCGACCCAAAGGAGAATGCGAATGGCGGCGCTCAAAATCAAGGACGACTCGACCGGCAAGTTGATCATGCAATCGCCCCTCTTGCCCTCGTGGGGCAATCTGCTTTCGACGTTGGTATGGCTTGCCATTTTTGCGTTCTTTTTTCTGCCTTCGCTCGCCGAAGGCAACGTGAATTGGGAAAATCTGGCATTCATCGTGTTCATTCTCGTGGTGACGGTCGGCGGCAGCGTTCTCAGCAGTCTCCTCTCGACACAAGTCGTCGTTGACCGGACCACTCGGGGGATCACGACCACGCGGCGACTCTTCGGCTTTCCCATTCAGTCGTCGGCGATACCCTTTAGAGATGTGGCGAATATCGAGTACCAACACTATCGGCAGTCTTCCGGCCGCACCGTGCACGACGCTTGGCGCGTGAACGCGATCCTCAAGGATGGCGGCAGGGTTCCGCTCAATTGGGACGGCCAGGAAGAAGAAATGTCGGCGCTCGCGAAAACGCTGACCGAGCGCACCGGCGCGGAATTGCTCGATAACTCGGCAAAACCCGCGCCGATGATTCAGCAGATGTTCGACACGCTGCGCGGCGAGCGGGATGAGAGCGAACCGGAGCCGGAAACGGAGATGCCGGCCGCGCCGCGCCCCGCCCCGTGGCAGATGCCGGCGAGCGAAACGGCGCAGACCGACCTTGCGCCGTTGGAACCAGTCTCCGCTCCTTCTGCCAGACATCTTCCCATTGCCGATTTGGAAAAGCGCGTGGCGGCTGACCCGATGGATGCGGAAGCGCGCTATGCGCTCGCCCGCAAACATCACGCCCGCGGTCAGTTGGACCGCGCCATCGAACTCTATCGGGAAACGCTGCGGATTGACACGGCGAACTCGGAAGCGCAGAACGATCTGGGGGTCGCTCTGCAGCAGCGCGGCAAGCGCACGGAAGCCGAAGCGGCCTATCGCCGCGCCGTCGCGCTCGATCCCTTTTCGAGCACCGCCCATTTGAATCTCGGAATGATGCTCCGGGCGATGAATCGGGCATCGGACGCAAGCCAAGAGTTTTACCAGGCGCGTCAAAATGCGCGTGGGGATGCTCAGAGCCGCGCGGCCGAAGCGGCCTCGACGGGTGCGAAGATGGAACCGCAACTGAGTAAAACGTAAGGCGTGAAACGTAAAACGTAAAACGTAATAACCTGAACTCCTTACGTTTTACGCTTTACGTTTTACGGAGGACACCATGCGATTCTCTAAACTCGTAGACTATCTCGCGCGCCTTGACAAAACTTCAAAGCGCTTGGAGATGACGGCGATCCTGGGCGCGCTCTTCAAAGAAGCGAGCGAAGAGGATGTAGCGCCGATCATTTATTTGACCCAGGAACGTCTCGGGCCGGCGTTCGAGCCGATTGATTTCGGGATCGGCGAGGCGCTGGCGGCGGAAGCCCTCGCGCTGGCGACCGGCAAGGACAAGACCGAGATCAAAAAGCTCTACAAGGAGCGCGGCGACTACGGCATCGTGGCCGAAGAGCTTTGCGGCGCGTCGTCCAACCGGTTGACGGTCAAACAAGTGTACGATCGCCTCATGCAAATCGCGACCACCAGCGGCACGGGAACCGTCGCGCAAAAGACGCTCGGGATCGGCGATCCGACCGTCATGGAAGGGCTATCGTGGTCGAAAACGGGCGACAAGTCGCTGCGCCCGCAGATCGAACGCGCCTACAACGTCTGCTCGGACCTGGGCCAAGTGGCGCAACTGTTCAAAGCGGGCGGGGTCGAAGCGCTCGCCAAGATCAAGGTGACGGTAGGCAAGCCGGTGCGGATGGCGCTCGCCGAGCGCGCCAAGAGCGCGGAAGATATCGTGACGCGGCTCGGCATGTGCGCTATCGAAAAAAAATTTGACGGATTTCGCTGCCAGGTCCACAAGCAGAGCGAGCAGGTCCGCATCTTTTCGCGCAACCTCGAGGAGACGACCACGATGTTTCCCGACATCGCGAAGGCGGTGCGCGATCAGGTCAAGGCCAAGACGGCGATCCTCGAAGGCGAAGCCCTGGCCTACGACGTCGAAACGGCCGAGTTTCATCCCTTTCAGGTCACGATGCAGCGCAAGCGCAAATACGACTTGGAGGCGATGACGGCCAAATTCCCGCTGCGCCTCGTCGCGTTCGACCTGCTGTACGTCGAAGGCAAGGATTTTACGGGACAGCCGTACTCGAAACGCCACGACATGCTGGCGGAACTCGTCGGGCAGGGCGACGGGCTTTCGGTCGCCGACCACCTCGTTACCCAAGACGCGAAAGAGATCGAAAAGTATTTCGACGATGCGGTGACGCTGGGCTTGGAAGGGATCCTTGCGAAACGGCTCGATTCGAAATACCAGGCGGGCGCGCGCAACTTCAACTGGATCAAGCTCAAGCGGTCGTACCAAGGGCAATTGACCGATACGGTGGATGGGGTCGTCGTCGGCTATTTGCGCGGGCGCGGGATGCGCGCGCGGTTCGGCATCGGCGCGGTGCTCGTCGCGGTGTACGACCAGCCGAACGACCGGTTCGTGACGATCGGAAAGATCGGGACGGGGTTTTCGGACGAAAAGTGGCCGCAGTTGCGCGAGCTGCTGGACAAGGTCGCGGTGGAGCACAAGCCGGCGCGCGTGGACGCCGTGATGCTGCCCGATGTGTGGGTCGAACCCAAGTACGTGATCGAAATGCGCGCCGACGAAATCACCCGCTCGCCGATTCACACCGCCGGCAAGGTGGGCGACGAGCCGGGGTACGCGCTGCGGTTCCCGCGCGTAATCGGCTTTATCCGCGTGGACAAAAAGCCGGAAGACGCGACGACGGTCAAAGAAATTTTGGGGATGTTCAAGAAGCAGGGGAAGAAAAAGACGGCGTAGGGAAATGAGCCAATTAGCCAATGAGCCAATGAGCCAATCGGTCATTCAGTCAACTGGTCAATTGGTCAACTAGGCAATCAGGCAATGAGGCGATCAGGCAATCAGGCAATCGGGCAATGGATCAAGTTTTTGCGGGTATTTGGCGTTAGGAGGCGCGCGTTAGGCGTTCTAGCGCGCTTCGCCGCGGAGGGCGATGAAGGCGTGGCCTTGCGGCGTCACGCGGAAATAATCGGACAGATTCTCGTTGGGATGGTCGCCTTTGGGAAGGTCGCGCGTGTCGGCGACCTTTTTGAATTCGATTCGTCCGACATGGACAGCGCATCGAGCTTGGCGATCTTGTTTTCGGACGCTTTAACGCGCTGCGCCAACAACTGGTTCAGCACGGCGACTAGGGCCGAACCGGCGACACCGATGAGGGCGACGAGAATTTGAGGGTCCATGTTAGGCACTCTAAACCGTTTTGGGTCAGCCCTTGTGTTATCGCTGCGACCGCTCCTCGCGAAGTGCCCTCAGGAGTGGCGTCGAGTCGGGTGAAACGGGAGCTCGGCTGCGCACCTCACGCGCGGCGGCGATCCAGTCAAAATCCAAGGACTCACGGCGAGCAGCGCGTTCTACGGGCCGTAAACGCTCCTCGATGACTTGCATCAAAAGCTCACGCAGCTCTTCCCGTGTCATGTCGCCGACTTTGGACGATCGCCGTGTGGTTGCACGTTTCACACTTCGGGTACGTTTCGTGCTCATAGTGTTTGCCATATGCCCACTCCCGTCAAACAGTACCGCGTCGGTGCCAGCCAACGCAGGCGAATCGCAAACTGTGGATTCGCTAAAGAGGTTTACACCATTATACACCGCTTGGGTGGCGAAAACAAACAGGGTGGTCGTGGACACCCTCCGAGTCGGTCGGTTCGAATTAGACGCTTTGGGCAGGGGAAGTTTTTGCCAATTCTAGCGCGCGGGGATATAATCGGGCAAAGAACAGACCCCATCGGTCTGACCACCATGGGGCACGATCCAGGGAGCCAGCGCGGGCACCCCAGGCAAGACATCGGAGAGTATGGCGGCCCGCTCAGGTCAAGAACTTGTGCGGGCAATTCGTTTTTCGCAGGCCAACACATCACATGAACAACTTTAGCCAGTACGTTTCATTTATTTGGAGCATTGCCGAAATCCTGCGCGACAGCTTCAAGCGGAGCAAGTATCAAGACGTCATCCTGCCGCTGACGGTCTTGCGTCGCATTGATTGTGTGCTCCAACCCAGTAAAGAAAAGGTCTTGCTGACAAACGCCAAATTGAAAGGCAAATTGGAGAACCTCGCACCCCAACTCCGCAAGGCATCCGGTTATGCATTCTACAACACCTCACGCTACGATTTTGAAAAACTCTTGGGCGATGCCCCGAACCTTGCCGCGAATCTTCGCAACTACATCAATGGCTTTTCCGACAACATGCGCGAGGTCTTGGAGAAATTCGATTTCGACAACACGATCGCGAAGCTGGACGAGGCGGGTCTGCTCTTCCTTGTTCTGGAGCGTTTCAAGAACATTGACCTGCACCCGGACGTGGTGGATAACCACACGATGGGCAGTGTCTTTGAAGAGCTGATCCGCAAATTCAACGAGGCGCTGAACGAAAACCCCGGCGAGCACTTTACCCCGCGTGACGTCATCCATTTGATGGTTGACCTCGTTTTGTCGCAAGACCGCGACATGCTCAAAAGGAATCACATCGTCCGCAAAGTATTTGATCCAGCCGCAGGATCAGGTGGAATGGTGACAATTGCGAAAGACCGCATCATCGCCATTAACCCGAATGCCGAAGTGTATCTGTTTGGGCAAGAGGTCAATCCCGAAACATACGCCATGTGCAAGTCCGACCTGTACATGAAAAGCCCCGATGGACGCGATGCCGATAACATCGCGTTCGGCAGCACGCTCTCGAACGACAAGCACAGCGACAAGCAATTCGATTACATGCTGACCAATCCGCCTTACGGCAAAGAATGGAAGATGGATCAAGATAAGGTCGAAGCAGAAGCGGACAAGGGGTTCGCCGGTCGTTTTGGCGCGGGGCTGCCGCGCATCAGCGATGGTCAGTTGCTCTTCTTGCAGCACATGCTGGGGCGAATGGTCGCCGCTAAAGATGGCGGCAGCCGCATCGGCATCGTCATGAACGGCTCGCCGCTGTTCACCGGCGACGCAGGCAGCGGCGAAAGCGAAATTCGCCGTTGGATTCTGGAGAACGATTGGCTTGAGGCGATTGTCGCTCTGCCCGAGCAACTCTTTTACAATACCGGCATCGCGACGTATGTTTGGGTTTTGACGAATCGGAAGGAAAAACGGCGGCGCGGGCAAGTTCAGCTCATCGACGCGACCGATCTGTGGACGCCGATGCGCAAGAGTCTGGGCGACAAACGGCGCGAAATTGCAGCCGATCACATCAAACAAATCGCCGACATTCACGCAGCGTTTGCCGATAGTGAACGTTCCAAGATTTTCCCGACGACCGCATTTGGCTTTCGCAAGATCACGGTCGAGCGGCCGCTGCGGCTGAATTTCCAAGCCAGCCCGGAGCGCATCGCGCGATTAAAGGGCGAGCGGGCGTTTATCGCGCTGGCCGAGAGCAAGAAGAAGAATGCAAGAGAAAGACTGGCGGAGGAGGCCGAAGGGCGGAAGCAGCAGGAAAAAATCCTTGTGCGGTTGAGCGCACTGCCGGGCGACCTTTTCAAAGAGCGCGCCGCGTTTGAAAAGGTGTTGGACCGAGACCTTCGAGGTCTCCGAGACCTCGAAGGTCTTCAGGTCAAGTTGACTGCGCCGCTCCGCAAGGCGATTCTCTCTGCGGTCTCCGAACGTGACGAGACCGCTGCCATCTGTTGCGACGCGGACGGCAACCCTGAACCAGACCCCGAATTGCGCGACACGGAAAATGTGCCGCTGGGCGAGGACGTCCAAGTGTTCTTTGATCGCGAGGTCAAGCCGCACGTATCCGATGCGTGGATCAACACGGCTGTGCGTGATCTGAAGGATGGCGAGGTTGGCAGAGTCGGATACGAGATAAACTTCAACCGCTATTTCTACAAGTACCAGCCGCCGCGCCTGCTAGCAGAGATTGAGCAAGACATCAAGACGCTAGAAAAGGAAATCTTGGAGATGCTGCGCGAGGTGGCGGGATGAAAGATGAGGTTGAGACCTTCGAGGTTTCGGAAACCTCGAAGGTCTCGGATGGAAACATGCTGGAGCAGACCTTCGAGGTCTCCCAGACCTCGAAGGTCTCACACCCGCGCCGCAAGTCCTACCCCGCCTACAAGCCCTCCGGCGTCGCGTGGCTGGGCGATATTCCCGCGCATTGGGAGGTCAGGCGGCTCAAGTTCGTGTCGCGGATAAATCCACCAAAAACGGAACTAGCGTCTCTTTCCAAAGACACAGAAGCTTCATTTCTCCCCATGGAGAAAATTGGTGAGGACGGCAAGTTATCTTTGGATGAAACGCGTGCGATCCACCAGGTGTGGCAAGGTTTTACGTATTTCCGTGATGATGATGTCATAGTAGCAAAGATAACACCGTGTTTTGAAAACGGCAAAGGTGCACTTTGCAGGCGTTTGGTCAACGGCATTGGTTTCGGTACAACAGAATTGCATGTTCTTCGGGCTGGTACGGAGACCAACTCAAGGTTCTTATCATACCAAACGCAGTCAGTTGATTTTCGCAGGTTCGGTGTTGCCGCAATGTATGGAGCGGCAGGTCAGCAGCGAGTACCCGAAAATTTCGTTCGCGATTTTCGGATCGGTTTGCCTCCTTTCCCCGAGCAGCGCGCTATCGCCGCGTGCCTTGACCGCGAGACCGCACGGCTGGACGCATTGATTGCGAAGAAGGAGCGCCTGATAGAGTTGCTGCAAGAAAAGCGGACCGCGCTGATTAGTCATGCGGTGACGCGCGGGGTGCCGGAAGAAAAGACCTTCGAGGTCTTGGAGACCTCGAAGGTCTCATCCGTCTCACTCTCGTCCGCGCTGCTGAAGGATTCCGGCGTGGAGTGGCTGGGGCAGGTGCCGACGAATTGGGAGGTTTATCAACTCCGGCGAGTAGTCACCAAGTTTGTGGACTATCGCGGCGCAACGCCTGACAAATCTTCAGACGGAATCCCACTCATCACAGCGAGAAATATCAAGAACGGCAGAGTTGATTTTGATTTGTCGCGTGAGTTTATTCGCGAGGAAGATTATGCTGGTTGGATGGTGCGTGGATTTCCGGAAGTCGGCGACGTTCTAGTTACAACCGAAGCGCCACTCGGCGAAACAGCCCAAGTTGTGGAAACCAACATTGCACTTGCTCAACGAGTCATTCTATTGAAAGCAGAGCAGAACACCGTCACGAACGATTTTCTTAAACAATATCTTGGTTCGCTTTCAGGTCAGGCAGAACTTTGGAGTCGTGCAACGGGTTCAACTGCAATCGGAATCAAAGCGTCTCATCTGCGGGAAATCTTGGTCATCGTGCCACCGCACGACGAGCAACGCGCCATCGCCGCATACCTCGACCGCGAGACCGCGACGATAGACGCGCTCATCGCCAAAGTGCGCCAAGCCATCGAGACGCTGCGGGAGTATCGCACCGCGCTGATTTCCGCGGCGGTGACGGGGAAGATGGATGTGACGGGATAGACCTTCGAGGTTTTTGGAAACCTCGAAGGTCTGGGAGACAAAGATGCAAAAACTTCCTGCGCTCCAGTTCGGCAAGTACTATCACATTTACAATCGCGGTATCAACCGAGAAAACATCTTCTTTGAAGCGCGCAACTATGTTTACTTTTTGGCGTTGTACGTCAAATATATCGAGACGATCGCGGACACGTTTGCCTATTGCCTGATGCGAAATCATTTTCATCTTCTGGTGCGAATCATAGAGACCTTCGAGGTCTCCCAGACCTCGAAGGTCTGCGACCCCACGCAGCAGTTTTCAAACTTGTTCAACGCCTATGCCAAAGCCATCAACAAGGCCTACGGGCGAACGGGAAGTTTGTTCGAAGGTCGTTTTGGGCGGATAGAGGTCACGTCCGCTGAATATTTCAAAAATCTGATCGTCTACATTCATCGCAATCCGCAAAAGCACGGCTTTGTCGAGGATTTCCGCGAGTACCCGTACTCATCCTATGCGACGATTCTCGCGGACAAACCGACGCGCCTGAAACGTGACGCCGTGGTAAAATGGTTTCGCAGCCAAGATGCTGTTCGGGCGTGCCATCAAAGCGAACCAGATACTCGGGCAATCCGATACTTGGTCGAAGATGACGTATTCGATGCGTAGCATTCTTAGACCTTCGAGGTCTGCCAGACCTCGAAG
>JACQYF010000176.1 GCA_016208315.1 Chloroflexota bacterium
ATCGTCGCCGTCTCCGCTGTGTACGTCCTCGATCGCGGTGAATGTCGAGCTGCGACCGTTCTTGGGATCGTAGCGATTGGGCGCGCCGCTGCTCAGGAGCCAGTCGCTCGCGCGATTCAAGCCCCTCAGCATGTCGCGGAACGGACTGCCGGTGAAATTGCCGATGTTGTCGAATACGCCGGCGATACCCGCAACCAGACCCATGAACCCGACTTGGCTGCCTATATCGCTCAGGACGATGTTTTGTCCTGTCGCAGATTGCCTCAAGTCGAGCGAGTTGACCCCGGCTTGCCCATCCACAATCCCGTGCAGCACCGCCGCGCCGATAAAGACGAACGCGTCGTCGCCCGCGCCGCCGCTCACATTGATGGCCGGCTCGCCGCGGATTTCAAAGACGTCGTTGCCCGCGCCCGCTTGCGCCAACTCGATCCCGGAGAACGTGAATGTCATTCCGCCGACCGTTAGCTGCGACGCGCTTCCAATCTGCCAAACGCTGTCCGGCAAATTCTCGGTGCGGAGCGTATCCGCGAACGGGCTGCCGACCAGGTTGCTAATGTTCTTGAAAGCGATGCCGGTGTTTGCGACCGAGCCGTCGAAACCGGACGCGCCCACCGCGTTCAGTGTAACGTCAATGCCGCTGGCGTAGCCGCTAAAGTCGAGTGTGTTGCTCCCGCTGCCGCCGTCAATCACGCCGTTGAGTGATGCGCTGCCCAAAAAGACAAAGCGGTCGTCGCCCGCGCCGCCGTCAATCAACAAGTCGAGCGGCGTCGCAAAGACGCTGCCGCGCGAATTGTCAATCGTCAGAACGTCGTTCCCCGCGCCGCCGGAGATGAGCACGTTGCCCGTGACATCCGCGCCGCGCAACTCAATCGCATCGTCGCCATCGCCGCCGTCCACGTCCAGATTCACGACCTGGTTGGCATCCAGCTTTAGCTCGTCGTCCTTGGCCGTCCCGACGATCTTGACGTCGCGCGAATCGTCCACTTCGATGCGATTGTCGGTAGTGACATTTGCGATGGCGACGTTCTCGCTGCGCGTGACGGCGATCGCGGGACTGCTCGGCGCGTTGCTGACGGTCGAATTCTGCACGGTGACGTTGCGCGACTCGGCGACCTTGATGCCCGCGTTCGTCGTCACGTTGTTGAGCGTTACGGTTTCGCTCTTGGCAACGCTTACGCCAGGATTGCCGTTCGAGTTCGTTACTGTCGCGTTGTTGACCGTCACCTGCTTCGAATCCGCGACTTGGACTCCGTTCGTCACCGTCGCGTTCTGAATCGTGACCGTGTCGCTCTTGGCGACACTCACGTTGTTGGCCGCAACATTGTTCACGGCGACGTTGCGCGAGTTGTCTACCTCGATCTTGCTGGTGACCTTGAGCTGATTCAACTTGACGTCGGTCGAGTTCGCAATCGTGACGTTGCCGTTAATGGTCGAGCCCGCGCCGTCCGCGCTTCCTTGCAGCGTCAGCGAATTGAGCGACTTGACCGAGACGTTCTCGCTGAACGTCCCGCCCAGGACATAGATCGTGCGGTCGGTCGCGGGGATCTGCGCGACGTGCGCGAAGATATAATCAATCGCGGACTGGATGGGCGCGACGCTTTGCACGCAGTTGGCTTGCCCCACGCAATTCGTCAAAAAGCGCGTCGTCGTGCCGCCGGAGGTGATGTAGGGGTCAAGTTGGTTAGTTTGATAGTTTGATAGTGCGAGCGCCGGTGCTGGCGTCACCGAAGCCGTAGCGGGAGCGGAAGAAGCGGTAGTCGTGGAGACGACAGTGGCGGCTTGCACGGCGGCGACTTGGACCGCCGTTGTCGTGGTCGCTAAAGCAGTTGCTTGAGGAACCGCGGTCGCGGCTTTGGTTGCCGTCGCGGACGGAGACGCGCTCGCGGTCGCGGTCGCGGCGGGAGTTGCTTGACTTGCCGCAGCAGTCGTGGGAACTGGAGTCGAAGATGCCGAAACGGCTGTCGCGGGTTGCGTGGCAGACGCCGTTGCCGCGGGCGCTGGCGCGGTCGGCGTAGTTGCCGAAGCCGTTGCCGCCGGGGTTGCGCTCGAAGGCGCTGGCGTGGTAGGGGCGGGGTCACCCCGCCCTGGGCTGGGAGCCGCGATGTTCGACGCAGGCGCTTGAGTTGGACTGGACGAAGGGTTCGTGGTCGTGCTAGAGGTGGCGGGAGTGGCCGAGGATGCAGACGTGGTCGCTACCGGCGTGGAAGTGGGGCCGTCTGCCGCAACGGGCAGAGCCGTCGCCAAACTCCAAATGGCGACGGCGACGGCAACCACGATTACGTGCGCCGATCTGCGAAGTAGGTGAGCCACTCTGCCTGTCTTTTACAACGTTGAATCGAGAACAAAAGACTGCCCGCGCGCAAAAAAAATGCGGCGGGCAGTCATCACCCAGTACCAGAGTACCACGAAAGGCGGCACAAGTCAACCTTTTAGGGTATAGGAAAAGTACAGTCTTGCGCTACTCGGACGCGTCGTCCGAGATCAAACCGGCCCGCCGGGCCAGCGCGATGGCCTCGCGGCGATGCTTCAGGCGCAGGCGACTCGTAATCTCGCCAACGTGGAACTTGACCGTCCGCTCGGTCACGAACAGCGCCCGGGCGACCTGCTTGTAGCTCAGGCCCTGGGCAACCAGTTGCAGAACCTCCACCTGGCGCGGCGTTAATTCCCGGAGTCGCTCTTCGGGCGTTGGCGAGCGACCGGGAGGATCGTCGGACTCGAGCATCTCCCGTTCCTTCTGATTGAAGTGGCTATCGCCGTGGATCAGAATACCACAAAGATTTACCCCTATTGCCGTTTGCATCAGTGCGCCGGCTGCGCGCCCGGTTCAGGCGCGCGCACGCCCTCGGGTTCGGCGAGGAAGCGATAGATGACGGCGCCCAATACCGCACCGATAATCGGCGCAACCCAGAAGAGCCACAACTGGGCAATTGCCCAATCGCCCACAAACAAGGCCACACCGGTGCTGCGAGCTGGATTCACTGACGTGTTCGTGACCGGAATACTGATCAGGTGAATCAGGGTCAGCCCCAAGCCGATGGCAATCGGGGCCAAGCCTTGCGGCGCTCGCTGGTCCGTCGCGCCCATGATGATGATCAAGAACATCATCGTCATTACGATTTCCGTGACAAGCGCGGCGAGCAAGGAATATCCGCCGGGCGAATGCGCGTCGTAGCCATTCGCGGCGAAACCGGCAGAGACGTTGAACCCGACTTTGCCGCTGGCGATGACGAAGAGCACGCCGCCCGCTACCGCTGCGCCGATCACTTGGGCGATGATGTACGGCAAGAGCTTGTTTGCCGGAAAACGCCCGCCGGCCCATAGCCCGATGGACACCGCCGGGTTGAGGTGACAGCCGGAAATGTGGCCGATGGCGTACGCCATAGTCAAGACGGTGAGGCCAAATGCCAGGGCGACACCGAGTAGCCCAATTCCGACGTTCGGAAATGCGGCGGCGAGAACCGCAGCGCCGCAGCCCCCGAGAACCAGCCAGAATGTACCGACGAATTCCGCGACATACGCTTTCATTTTGGCTGCTCCTTGAGAGAAATGGTAGGCATTTCGAACAACATCTCGGATCTGAAACCGTCCACCGACACTGCGTCCGCGCCCGCGATACGCGCCAGCTGTTGTTGGTCACGATCACGCACCAACGCGACGAAACGGACTTGCGGATTTTGCGCTTTGAGTTGACACAATCCGGCGAGAATAGTATCGCCACCTTCGCCGACGTTCAACACCATCAACGCGGGCGCGCGCGCGGCGACCATTTCCAAACCCGCCGCGAGGTCATCGGCTTGCCCCACGAGCGCGATTCGGTTATCCGCGCGCAACAAGACACTGAGGGCATCTCGCAGACGCCCCGGCGGCGCGATGATGACGACTGGGATGGGGCCGGTGGGTGGTAACACCTACCAGTATCCCATAAGCGCCTTCCGCGCGCAATGACAAAAACAGGGTGTTCGATAGCATAAAAAATGACCACCCGTAGGTGGTCAAAAATGACCAGGCCTCACCTCTCCTCTCACCCCCTCGGTCCCCCACTCCCCTCTCCTATTCTAAAGTTCAAGAATAGGAGAGGGGAGAGGGGGAAGGGGGAGTGGGGTGAGGTCAGTTTAACGCGCCATGCCCTCGCGGATCGCGTACAGCGCGGCTTGCGTGCGGCTGGCGAGGTGCAGTTTGCTCAGGATGTTGCTGACGTACTTGGCAACCGTGCGCTCGTCCACGCCTAACGCGTCCGCGATGGCGCGATTGCCCAGCCCGCGCGCGATGAGTTGCAGCGTCTCGGTCTCGCGCGGCGTCAGCGTGGTCATCGGCGCTCGCGCCTCTCCGGGCGCGCGCAGTTCGCGCATCATCTTCATCGCAATCGTCGGGTGCAAAAACGCGCGTCCGCACGCCACGTCGCGGATCGCCGCAACCAGTTGGGCGCGCGGCGTGTCCTTGAGCAAATAGCCCAACGCGCCGCCCTTGATCGCCGCAAAGACGCGTTCGTCGTCAGCGAAACTCGTCAGCACGAGGATGCGCGCGTCCGCGTTCGCCTGCTTTATTTCGCGAAGCGCGGCTAGCCCGTCTTTGTTGGGCATCGAGAGATCCAACAGGATCACGTCGGGCTGCTGTTCTTGCGCCAGAGCGACGGCTTGCGCGCCGTCCGACGCTTGCGCGACGATCGTCATGTCGGCTTGCGCGGAGATGATCGCCGTCAAGCCCTCGCGCACCACTTCGTGATCATCGGCGATGAGGATGCGAATCCTTGCAGGACTTGCAGTCTGGTCCATGTGTCTTGCCTCACTCCCCAGGAACTTGCGCTTGTTCGTAGTGAGCGACGTAGCGGAGCGGAGTCGCGTTCATTGCCGTCCAGAACAACACTCCGCGAACTACGCTCCGTGTCTTACTACGAACTTTGCTTACTACGAACTTTGCTCCTCGCTACGCACCGCCACGCGCACCGTCGTTCCCGCGCCGGGCGCAGAAATGATCTGCAGCTGTCCGCCGATCTCTGCGGCGAGTTCGCGCATACTGCTCAATCCCACCCCGCCGGGATGCATTGTTTCAGCATCAAAGCCGCAGCCATCATCCACCACTTCCAAGATGACCCGATCGCCTTCCCGCCGCAGATTGATCATGACCGATTCGGCCCGCGCGTGGCGAAGCGCGTTGTTCAACGCCTCTTGCGCGATGCGGTACAGCGCGCTCGTCAGAGCCGCGGGCAAGTGGATCGTTTCGTCTGCGAGCAATTGTGCGCGCACGTCCGAGCGGCCTTCCACCGCGGCGAGTCGCAAGCGCAGCGCGCCGACCAGTCCTTCTTGCTGCAACATATCGGGACGCAATTGGTGAATGAACAAGCGCATCTCGCGCACCGCTTGCCGCGCGGTTTCGCCAATCCGCGCAAAGATCGGACTGGTCTGCGTTAGCTTGCCGGCTTCGAGCTGGGCTTGGGCCCCCTCCGCCAAGGTCACGACGCCGTACAACGATTGCGTGACCGAATCGTGCAGATCGCGCGCGAGCCGCTGCCGTTCTTCCAACAGCGCGGACTGTTGCGCCACCTGGCGCAAGCGGTGACTCTGCACGGCAACGCCGATCTGATCCGAAATCGTCGCCAGCAGAGCGATTTCTTCCAGTTGAAATCCTTGCCCAACCTCGCGCAGCAATTCCACCGCGCCCAGAAAGTGTTCTCCGCCTTGTAGCGGCGCCAGCATCAACGCGCGTGCGCCCAACGCGCGCATCGCCGCCGGGACACGCGAGTCCGTGGATAGATCGGCGACCAGCACCGGCTGGCGTTGCTCGCGCAGCGTCGCGAACAAGCCATCGGTCGAGGGCGCCAGCTCGCGATCCAGCGGCAGACCGGGCGGGAAACCGCGATGGGCGACGATGCGCAAGCGCGTCGGTTCGGCGGCGTCTTGCTTTTCGACCATAAGCAGGATCGCGCCGACCGGACATTCCAGGGCCTTCATCGTCCGAGCCAACGATTCGTTCAGCAGGGATTCGAGATTCGAGGCACGCCCCGCAATCGCCGCGACGTCGTAGAGCGCGGACAGGTCGCGCGTGCGGTCCGTCACGCGCGCTTCCAGCGACGCGGCGAGAGCGCGCAAATCGCTTGCGGCTTGTTCGCGTCGCGCTTGCTCCGCGCGCAGCGAGGTGACCATCGTGTTGAACGACTCGGTGAGAAAGCCAATTTCATCACGGGAGCGCATCGGAACTTGCACCGCACGATTGCCTGCATTGACTTGTTGCAGCCCTTGCAAGAGGGCATTGAGCGGTTGGACGAGACTGCGGTGCAGCAGCCACGGAAAGCCCGCGGTGACCAGCAGAGCGATGAGAATGAGATACGCGAGCGGCGCGAGCAGTTGGTGCAGATAGCGCCGAAAACCCATGTAGTAATCTTGCACCAGTCCCGCGGAATCCGCGCGCAGAGGAACGTCGCTAAAGCTCACCTGTTGCGGCGGATGGGCCGAATCGCCCGGCACCGCGCCGACGAACCACACACTCTCATAGGGGTCTTCGTCGGGAGAGTGGATCAGGTTCTCCGGCAAACCGTCGTACGTGATCTCGAAGACGCCGCTCTTATCCAAGACGACCTGGAACGTGAAAGCCACCGACGGCTGAAAATAACTCGGCGCTTGAAACCACGTAATCGTCAGTTGCTCGCCGTACTCTTTGGCGAAGACGCCGGCCCCGGGTGAAAGAAAAGTTGCCAGGGCGAAGATCGCCGGCGTCGTTCCATAGCCATATTGCACATCGCGCTGCGCGAGCGCTTGGCCCATCGTCACCGCGCCGAGGTTCGTCACGTAAACCGTCCGGCTCGCCCGCCCAAAGTAGAGAAAATCAAAATCCACGGGCACGCTGTTTATTTCGACCCGGGTGGGCATTGCGACCTCGCGCCCCAAGTCGCGATCAAATCGAAACGGCGCGCGGGTCACGTCATACCCGCCGGCGTTATTCGGCGTAAAGCGCAGGGTTTGGCGATCCGCGAGGGGTTGGCGATATTGCGCGGCATAGACCGGCGTGATCACCCAGCCGACCGCGCCCAGGACGGTCAAGAGCGTCGTCAGCAGGACGCCGGCCAACTTGACCATGAAGGAAGTCGTCTCTGGCAGCGCGCCGATATAGACCGCGGCGAAGAAAAACAGCGCCAGCAAGATTCCCACGGACATGCTCAGTTGATAGATGGACGTGGGCAGTATGACCATCGCGCGGTAGAGGTTGACCAGACCGAGCAGGAGGGTGACCACAAAGACCAGCGCAAACCCGCGCGCGGCTTGCGCGGCTTGGCCGTGCGGCTGCCACAATTTCCGAATCCAATTCACGCGCCGGTCGTCGGCATAGATGGCTTGGCGGACGAAGACGACCGGGACCCACAAGAAACCGGCCGCCAGCGCGTTATCGAGGTCTCCAGCGCGATAATAGACGTGACCGCCATTCAACTCGACGAAACGAAAAATCGCAAACTGGGCTTCCCAGAGGGTATAGAGAATGGAGAGACCGAGGACGATACGCGCCGACCATTTCTCGCGCGGGTCGAGGCGCCGAAAGTGGTAAGCGAATTGCAGCAGAAAGATGAGGATGACGCCGACCACGGTGTTTAGCAGATAGACCGCGGGCAGGCGCTGAGTGGGAGGCAGCGCGACGTCATAAAAGAGCAAGAGGACGAAAACGGTGGTCGCAGCGAAGAACGCGGCGAGCAGAGTGGTCTGCGTCCGCTGGGTGGCGCGCGGCAAGCGGCGAGCCAGGTACAGCGTGATCGCGGCGGCGAGAATGAATTGGGTCAGATAGCCAATCGCCGCGGGCGTGAGATAGAGCATCGACGCCTCCTTGTGACGCAGAGGGGGTCGGGGAGAAATTATCCAGTCATTTGACTAGGGCGATACGGCTCCATTATATCGCGGATGGCTAAACGCGGCAAAATTCCCTAGCGGCCCAAGTCGCAGCCCGGATATCTAGCACGTCGGGCTTAAATAGCGCAGCATGACAAAGGTTTACCGTTTCGCCAATTCACGGTCCTCGTACGCTTTGATCTCATTCATCAACGCCATTCCGACGGGAACGCCTTGCCGCAAGCAATAATAGTCCCACACCGCGCCGAACGGCAGGCCCTTGAGTTCTTCCAAGAGCGCGAGGCGTGCCGTGTAATCCCCCGTCACTTCCAGCAGACGCAACTGATCGCTTGGCTCGAGCAGCGCAAGCAAGAGGGCGCGCAGGGCGTTGCGCGCGCCGATCACCCACGCCGCAATGCGATTGATGCTCGCATCGAAATAGTCCAAGCCGATGTGGACGCGATCCAAATATCCGCCGCGCACCAGTTCTTGCGCGATGGCTTGCAGGTCATCGGAAAAAGTGACGACGTGATCGCTGTCCCAACGCACGCCGCGACTAAGGTGCAGCAGCGCCTCGTTCACAAACATCAGCACCGCCGACAACTTGTCCGCGATCGTTTCGGTCGGATGAAAGTGTCCGGAATCGAGCGTGAGCAGCACGCGATTCGTAATCGCATAGCCCAAATAGAACTCGTGCGAACCGACGACGTAACTTTCCGAGCCAAGCCCAAACAACTTGCCCTCGACCGCGTCGAGATTGAACGCGGGGTCTATCTTCTCGGCCAGAATCGTATCGAGCGAATTTCTTAACAACTCGCGCGGCGTCCGCCGATTGGCGGGCGTATCTTTGAGTCCATCGGGAATCCAGATGTTGGTGATGCACGTCGTCCCCAGGGCGCGCCCAAACGCTTCGCCGATTTTGCGGCACGCGATGCAATGTTCGATCCAGAAATTGCGAATGTCCTTGTTGTAACTCGCCAGCGTAAACCCGCTGGCCGCATTCGGATGCGAGAACAGCGAGGGATTGAAATCGAGACCGTGATGATTGGCTTTCGCCCATTCGCTCCACGCGGCAAAATGTTCGGGGCGCAGTGCGTTGCGCTCGACGCGCGCGCCGTTCGTCTCGGCGTACAGCGCGTGCAAATTCAAGCGATGCTGACCGGGGATGAGGCGATACGCTTGATCCAAATCGCCGCGCAGTTCGCCGGCGTTGCGCGCTTTGCCCGGATAATTGCCCGTCGCCGCAATGCCGCCGCTCAACGCTTCGCCCCTGTTTTCAAAACCGCTCACATCATCGCCTTGCCAGCAATGCAGACTCAATGCAATGGACGCAAGCGCCGCGATGGCGCGGTCCGTGGCAACACCCAATCCGGCGTAACGCTCTTGGGCGAGCGCGTAGGCGTCTTGAATTTGCTTTTCGCTTGGCGAGTGATTCACTAGTCCTCCGATAATCGTTCGTACGCTTCATCCGACCATCGCGGTTCTAATCGAGATGAAAGACCTCTTGCAGTTCGATCATGCTTTCGTCCGCGTGCGCGCCGCCGAGGTTTTCAAAATACGGCGCCATGAACTCTTGCCATTTGGCGTTGATTTCTTCGCTTGCCATTCCCGCCAAAGCCGCTTGAAAACTATCGGGCGTTTCGAAATAGCCAAACAGCAAACCATCGTCGCGTATGAAGAGCGAATAGTTGTGCCAGCCGGCGCGGCGCAACGCCGCGAGCATTTCGGGCCATACATTTTTGTGGCGCGCTTTGTACTCTTCGATTGTGTCCTGGCGCACTTGAAGCAAGAATCCAACTCGGCGCATCAACATCCTCCGCACATGTAGGGCAAGTTGCTAACTTGCCTGGAGATGCAAGTTGCTAACTTGCCTGGAGATATTCGACGATTAGCATGAGCGTCAGCCCCTGACCGTACAACGTCGGGTAACGCGACAGTTCGTTGTAATCCTCAATCGCATTCATGATCGGCGTTCCGCCCGATACGCCGGCGACTGCGCCGGTCGCATCTATCTTGTGCAGGATACCTTCCAACGCTTTTTCGACGACGGGCATGTACGCCGCCTCGATGATCCTTTGATGGATTGACTTTAAGATGCCGCACGCGATCCCTGCGCTGCCCGATGTTTCCTGATAAAAGCTGGGGCGATCCATCACCGTGTGCCACAAGCCGTTGCCGGCCTGAAATTTTTGCAGACCGGCGACGAGGCGGCGATAGCGTTGCGTAATTTCAGCGGGGATTGGAATCAGCTCGGCGATCTCGCCCAGGATGAGGGGCGCGCCAAGCGTGATCCACGCGTTCCCGCGCGTCCAGCGCGCGCCCGATTTGTGATTCTGGTCCGCGCAAAAATAACCGTGGAACAGAACGCCCGTCGCTGGGTCTTGCAAGTACTGGAGATGAAGCGACAATTGCTGCGCCGCTTCTTGCGCGAGAATTTTATCGCCGGTCAGCTTGCCCAAGCGCGCCAAGAACAGCACGACCATAAAAACCGTGTCGGCCCACATTTGTTCGGCGAGATCGCCGCCGTGCTGGAAGGCGCCCGTTTGCGTGCGAATCGAATTCCGCCTGATCCAAGCGCCGTACTCGACCGCGGTATCGAGATAATACTGCTCACCCGTGCGGCGATACATCGCCGGAAAAATCGAAAACGGCGTCATCTTGTTGACGTGCTGAAATTTGACCGCCTTGTGCTTGTTGCGCTGAATCCAATCACTCAAATAATCGAGAATGTCTTGCCGTTGGCAAAAATCATAGTACGCCGAAATCGCATTGACGCCGACCCCAGGATTCCAATCCCAATTGTCAATGTTCATCCCCCACGATACGGGGTCTACATCGAATTTGTTCAGCAACTCGGAGGGACCCGCATGTTGGGCGATCATGTACCGGTAAAGCCGTTCCGCCGTTTCAAGCAAACTCGATTTGTTTTGTGAGATGCTCATACGTTGCCTCTCGCCTTTAGACTTCACAAGTCTTGGAGACTTCGGAAGTCTGCGACCACGCGCGCCAAAGCGTCAAACTCGGCTATGAGCGCAGGATACAGCGCGCGATAGCGCGGATAATATTCCGCATAGATTGATCTGGCATCGCTCGGCTGGTCACGGCTCGTCGTTTGGATGACCGCATCGCACGCCGATTCGACGTCGCGATAAACGCCCGCCCCAACTCCCGCGAGCAGCGCCGCGCCATACGCCGCGCCTTCGGTAACATTCACCGTGACGATTTCCGCATCGAAGACATCGGCGAGAATCTGCCGCCACAGTGCGCTGCGCGCCCCACCGCCAGAGGCGCGAACCTGGGTGGGCGTGATGCCGAGCGCGCGCATCAATTCGAGCGAATCGCGCAAGCCATAGCTCACGCCCTCAAGCACGGCGCGCGTGAGGTGCGCCTTGGTGTGGCGCACGGTCAAGCCGACGAATGCGCCGCGCGCATTCGGATCGGGATAGGGTGTGCGTTCGCCGGTGAGGTACGGCAAAAAGAGCAAGCCCTCGCAACCGGCCGGCGCGGTGCCCGCCGCGCGCGTCAACACATCGTAGGCGTCTTGATTCGTTTCTGCGGCAATCGCCTTTTCGTGCGCGCCGAGCGCATCACGATACCAGCGGAAACTGCCCGCCGCCGAAAGCATCACGCCCATCAAGTGCCACTTGCCTGGCGCCGCGTGACAAAATGCGTGCAAGCGTCCTTGCGGTTCGATGCGATACTCGTCGCTCTGCGCGAACACCACCCCCGACGTGCCGAGCGTTGCCGACACAATTCCTGAACGCACGATGCCCGTCCCGATCGCGCCCGCCGCTTGATCGCCGCCTCCGCCAACCACCGGCGTTCCTTCGATCAACCCCGTCGCGCGCGCGGCATCGGCGGAAATCTTGGCGCTGACGACGGGCGACTCGGTCACTTCTGGCATCCACGCCCGCGGAATGTCGAGCGCGCGCAACATCTCCTCCGACCACGCGCGCTGGCCGACGTCGAATAACGACGTGCCAGACGAATCCGAAACATCGCTAAAGAATTCGCCCGTCAGTTTGTAGCGCGCGTAATCCTTGGGCAAGAGAATCTTTGCGACGCGGCGATAGACCTCGGGTTCGTTTTCGCGCACCCATAATATTTTGGGCGCGGTGAATCCGGTCAACACGGGATTGCCCGTCAATTGCAAGACCCGTTCCGCGCCGAGGCGCGCGGTGATTTCGTCGCATTGCTTTTGCGTGCGCTGATCGTTCCACAAGATGCACGGACGTAATGGCTCGCCGTGCGCGTCGAGCAGCGTCGCGCCGTGCATTTGTCCCGTCAGTCCGATGGCGGCAATGTCTTTGGGATTGATGCGCGATTTTTCCAACACGCCGCGAATGCTATGCGTGGTTCCGTCCCAAAAGAGCGATGCGGCTTGCTCGCTCCACAACGGGTGCGGCGTTTCAAAAGGATATTCGGTTGCCACGACGGCGACCACCGCGCCGCGCTCGTCAATCAACAACGCCTTGGTCGCCGTGGTCGAAACGTCAATGCCTAAGAGAAAACTTGACATCATTATTGAACCCGCGTCGCGCAACCAAAGATCCGCCGCGCGACCATCCGTTTCGGTCCTGAAATCACGAACGAACCGTTCAACCGAATGTCGTGCGATGAACTGCCGATCATCACCTGAATCGTCCCCGGTTCGACGACGAGCTGCATCGCTTCATCGTGAAAGGCGAGCAGGTCAAGCGGCAATTCAAAGACGATGGCGCGTGTTTCGCCCGGCGCAAGACCCACGCGCTGGAATCCTTTCAGCTCTTTGACGGGACGCGGCGCCGATGCGACCTCATCGCGAATGTACAACTGCATCACCTCGTCGCCCGCGCGCTGGCCCACGTTCTTGATGTCCGCGCTGATGGTGACGCACGCATCTGCCGCATCGATTTTCAAATTCGAATACTCGAACTTGGTGCAGCTCAAGCCGTGACCGAACGGAAAGAGCGGCGTCACCGGCAGTTCGACGTAATCGGTGTGCCAGGTGGATCGCCCGCCCGATGGCTTGTGATTGTAAAACGTCGGAATCTGTCCGACGGCACGGGCCCAAGTCATTGTCAGTTTGCCGCCAGGATTCACATCGCCAAACAAAACATTGGCGACCGCGGCGCCCCCTTCTTCGCCGGGGAGCCACGCTTCGACAACCGCTGGAATATGCTCTGCGATCCACGGAATCGCCAGCGGGCGACCGTTCACGAGCACGACGACAGTGGGCTTGCCTAGCGCCGCAATCGCTTGTACCAATTCCTGCTGCGCGCCCGGCAACCCCAGCTCGGCGCGGTCGCGCGATTCACCGCTCGTGCAATTGAGCGATAGACCCGACTTGTCGCCGACGACGAGAACGACCACCTCGGCTTGCTGCGCCGCTTGGACCGCTTGGTCGAATCCGGATTTATCGGCGTCGTTGACCGCGCACCCTGGCGCAAAGAGCACGCGCGTGTCAGGCGAAACCTTTTCGCGAATCGCATCGAGAATCGTATGAATTTGGACTGTGCCAGGAACGATACCGTTGGATTGCGGATCGCATTTGAGCCGCGTCGCCAGTTCGGGATGTCCTTCCAACAGCGTCTCGACGTGCGCGGGATGCGTATAGTCGCCGAGCAAATGGCGCGCTTGATTCGCGTTCGGTCCGATGACGGCGATGCTTTTGATCGTTTTGGCGAGCGGCAACACATCGCCGTCGTTCTTTAACAGCACGATGCTTTGCTCGGCGATGCGGCGCGCGAGTTGACGCTGCGCGGGTGTCTCGTACACGGCCATCACGCGCTCGACGGCGACATACGGATTTTCAAATAGACCCAATTCGAACTTTTTCCGCAAGATGCGTTCGACCGACGTATTGAGCAACTCTTCGTGCACTAATCCCGATTTCACGGCTTGCCTCAGCGGCGCGCCGTTGCATTTCGTTTCCGGCAATTCGACATCAATGCCCGCGTTCAACGCGAGATGCGCCGCGTGCGCTTCGTCGGCGGCGACGTGATGAAAATCGTACAGCATCGAAATCGCGCGATAGTCCGAGACGACCGGACCATCGAAGCCAATTTCGCCGCGCAAGAGATCGGTCAGAATCGCGCGCGACGACGCGACGACGACGCCGTCGAGTTCCGAGTACGCGTTCATCATTGAAGCCAGATGCGCTTCTTGAACTACGGCTTGGAACGGCATCAGAATCACGTCGCGCAGTTCACGCGGACCGATGTGGACGGGCGTGCAATTCATCCCCGCTTCGGAAATCCCATGACCGAGAAAATGTTTGCCCGTTGCCATCACACCGTCGCGCAAACTGTCACCTTGCAAGCCGCGGACATAGGCGATGCCCATTTGCGAGGCGAGCAACGGGTCTTCGCCAAATGTTTCTTCGACGCGACCCCAGCGTGGATCGCGCGCCACGTCCAACACGGGCGCAAGTCCTTGATGCGCTCCCACCGCGCGCATTTGGGCGCGAATCACGTTCGTCATTTGCTCCGCGAGTTCGGGCATCCACGTGCTCGCCAGTCCGATGATTTGCGGAAAGCACGTCGCGCCGAGCGCCATATAGCCGCCGCAGCATTCTTCGTGGACGATGGCGGGAATGCCGAGGCGCGTCTGATGGACGAGATACGCTTGAATCGCATTCGCCATTTTCGCGCTCTCGACCGGGGCAAGCGTGCTGCCGCCGCCCACGCGCGTAATTTGTCCGATGCCTTGTCCCATCCACGCCGCGGCGTGCGGTTCCGACAAACCGTGCTCGTCCTGCAATTGATATACCCAGCACGAACCCAGCTGCGCGATTTTTTCGTCGAGGGTCATCCGCGCCATCAAATCATGAACGCGCTCGGCGATGGTATGGGATAGGTCTTTGTAAATTGGAAGGGTGTCGTTCATCGCACACCCATCAACAAATCGAACACCAGCTGATCGAGTCGTTCGTAATGCATACCACGACTGCCCAACGTGATGCGGTCGAACGTGTGCGCTTTCAGCGCAGTGGCTTTTTCGCTCGAGTACGGACCGAAGAATTGTGCCATCGCCGAATCGCCGGCATGGATTTCTTTCAGCAGGGCTTGAATTCCCGCATCGGCGTTATAGCGCGCCGCTTTGTCTTTCAAGATGAGATACGTGCGCATACAACCGCGCGCAAAGTCCTTAACGCCTTCCGCGTCCTCGGTGCGATAAGCGTGCGCGTCGAAATGACGCGAGCCAGCATAGCCGACGTCTTCCAAGAATTTCACCAGGAAAAAACTCTGCTTCATGTTGTGCGAGCCAAATCGGAAATCCTGATCGTAGCGGCAGAAATTTTGATCGTTCAAATCAATGTGGAACAATTTGCCCGCATCCCACGCTTGCGCGACGGCGTGCATGAAATTGAGTCCCGCCATTTGCTCGTGCGCCATTTCGGGATTGACGCCGACCATGTCGGGATGATCGAGCGTGGCGATAAAGCCCAGCATCGCGCCCGTCGTCGGCAGATAAATGTCGCCGCGCGGCTCGTTCGGTTTCGCTTCGAGCGCGAATTTCAAATCGTAGCGCTGGTCACGGACATACTCGCACAGAAAGTTGATCGCCTCGCGAAACCGCTTGCCGGCATCGAGCGGATTCTTCGCCGCATCGCTTTCGCTGCCTTCGCGTCCGCCCCAAAAGACGTACACCCTTGCGCCGAGTTCCACGCCCAGATCAATGGCGCGCATCGTCTTGTGTAACGCATACGCGCGCACCGCGGCGTCGTTCGCGGTGAACGCGCCATCCTTGAACACCGGATCGCTAAACAAGTTCGTCGTCGCCATCGGCACGACGATCCCATTTTCCTGCAATGCCTTTTTGAATTCGGCGACGATACGGTCGCGCTCGGCTGCGGTAGCATCAATAGGCACCAGATCGTTGTCGTGCAAATTCACGCCGTACGCGCCAATTTCGGCAAGCAGATGCACGATTTCCACCGGAGACAGTTTGCGGCGCACGGGTTGTCCAAACGCATCGCCGCCAGGATTGCCGACGGTCCATAGACCAAAAGTGAAACGATGTTCGGGTTGGGGTTGAAATGAATCAGGCATTTTGTTTGTTCCTAACTTTGCTACTTTTGATCGCTTGCTGCGCCGACAATGATTCCTTCATCGGCGAAATTCTCGATGCTCTTGGTTTTTTGATGAAAGCGCGGCGCGTTCGCAAGGATACCTTCCGCTGCATAAAACGGATTGCTCGCCGTTAACGGTAATTTCACTTTGACATCATACGTCCCCGCATAGTAAATGGCCGTAATCAGTTCGAGGGTTCGTCTTCCGGCGTGACCGTCAACGAGCAATTCTGCGCTGCCTGCTAGCGCGGCGAGCACATTGGCGATTTGTCCGGTGTGTCCTTCGTATGCCAATGCGGGTAATTCATCGTGCAGCGATTGGATTTCCGTTTCCAAGAGCGGATTGGGTTCAGGGAACCCGTTTTCTCTTTGTGCCGATGCGATCACCTTCCACGGCGCGGCGATGGTCGCGCGTTCGCCTTGAATCACAAATTGCTGCGGCTCGCCGTGATGCGCAAGCGACGCGTTG
This sequence comes from Chloroflexota bacterium, assembly GCA_016208315.1. Lineage (GTDB taxonomy): Bacteria > Chloroflexota > Anaerolineae > UBA4142 > UBA4142 > JACQYF01. The sequence goes on from JACQYF010000176.1 coordinate 16,331, forward strand.
ATCTGACCAATGCCACCGTTGGCATAGCGGAGTATCGCGGTCGAAAAATCCTCGACCTCGGAATTGGCGTGCGCGATATTGGCGATGACCGCTTGCAGTTCGACCGGCATGCCGACGATCCATTGAAACAGGTCAACCTGGTGAACGGCATGATTGAGCGTACACCCACCGCCCTCTTTTTCCCATGTCCCGCGCCACCAGAGATCGTAATAATTCTGACCGCGCCACCAGAAAGAATCAACTTGGGCGTGAACAATCGTGCCGATGACATTGCGCTCCACGATTTTTTTCAATTTCCAATTCGGCGTCTTGAACCGATTTTGCGCGACCACCGAAAGCAGTTTGCCGCGCGCTTGCGCAGCTTGTAGCATCTGGTCGCATTCTTGCAGCGAGGTCGCCATCGGTTTTTCGACCAGCACATGCTTGCCCGCGTTGAGCAGATTGATGGCGATCTCGGCGTGAACGTACGGCGGCGTGCAGACCGAAGCCAGATCAAAGTTACCGTCGTTCAATAACGCGCGATGGTCATCGTAGACCTTGACCTCCAAGCCACATTTTTCCGCCTTACGGACTGCTTTCTCTGGATAAATATCGCACAGCGCGACGATGCGACATTGCTCCGGGAATTGAAGATAGCCCCAAATGTGACTGTCCGAAATTCCGCCCGTTCCAATAATGGCAATGCGAATCATGAGTCTAGTCCTTTTAGATTTCCGAAGTTTCCCAAACTTCGGAAATCTAAACTCGCAAGTATCCCAACCGCTGCGCGTTCGCTTCCGCTTGCAGCGCGAGTTGCGACGCGAGAAAGCAATGCGCTTGCGGCATCGCCGTTTCGGTGCGATTCATAATATCGGCGATGAGTTGCCGACCGTAAGGCAAATCGTGCTGACTGCAATCGAGGTAGCGAATTTCTTGTTGATCTATCAGAAAGAGATGATCGCCGCCGGGGCGGCCCGCAAGGTCAATGTACTTGCGGAGTTCGATGTAACCGTCCGTGCCGATTATCGTCAGGCGACCGTCGCCCCAGATGCCCAATCCTTGCGGCGTGAACCAATCGACGCGAACATAGCCGACGCCGTTGTCGCTCCGCAGCATCATATCGCCGAAATCTTCCAGCTCTGGAAATTGGGGGTGGTGGAAATTTGCGACCTGGGAAGCGACCACCTCGGCTTGCGACGAGCCGGTGAAGAATAGGAATTGGTCAACTTGATGCGACGCAATGTCTGTGAGGATGCCGCCATACTTGTCGCGTTGATAAAACCAATCGGGACGCACGGGAGGATTGATGCGATGCGGACCCAAGCCCACCGTCTGCACGACTTTGCCGATGGCGCCGGCTTGAATCAACTCGCCTGCTTGCACGGCAGCGCGCACTTCGAGGCGCTCGCTGAAACAAATCGAGTAGATGCGTTGGGTTTCGGCTTGGACGCGGCGCGCCTCGGCAAGTTGTTCGAGCGTCGTAAAGCCGCGTTTGTCGCTCATGAAATCTTTGCCGTGTTTCATCACTATTATTCCCAGCGGCGCACGTTCGCACGGAATCGCGGAGGTGATGATGAGCTGAATCGTTTCATCTTCCAAGATTTCTTTTGCGCTGCCAACCAAGCCGGCTTGCGGAAATGCGCTCGCAAACTCTGCGATCAGGTCGGGTTCGGTCGCATAGAACGAAACGAATTCTGCGCCCGCCCGCAAAAGCAAGCGCGCCTGACCATAGATGTGATTGTGATTGATGCCAATCGCCGAAAAACGAACGGTGGGTTGACTCATACGTTACTCCGTTTTCAAGGTTAGCGCGCAATTGATCGCTTGACCATCGGCAACGATATAACGAACCTCAAAGAATTTTTCACGCGGTCGGACTTGGAACTCAGCCGCATCCGTTTCGACGCGCGCCGATAGATTCGGCAAGCGCCAAACGTTTCGCTCGATACTCGCGCCGGGCGCGTGAACGAGAAACGCAATCTCGCTCGTCGTCGAAATCTCCAAGCGATTTTTGCCGGCGCGCGCATCCACGGGTTCAAGATAGAACGCGCGCACCCAGCCGATGTGGTCCGCATCAATGCGCCAGTGAATCGTCGCCGGGTGCAGTTGATTGGACGGCGGCGGCGTGCGGCTGGTAAATTCTGCGCCGATCATGCGGTCCTCGCCCAGCCACGCGGTTGCCACGCGCCGCGGCGCATCGGCAACGACGCGCTCGATCTGCCGCTCGCCGCGAAAGGCGCGAAAGTGCGCCAACGCATCCTCTGGGATTTGCGCGCCGATAAAGGCGATCGGCGGGACAAACCCAATATCGTGTTCATGCTCAAAGGGCTGATCGGTGTCCGGAAAGGGCGCAATCGCCTTATCGGTGGCGAGACGCAGCCAAATTCCAATCACCGAAACGTAATCGAGCATGTTCATGCCGTAACTGCGGTCATACGGTCCCGCGAGGTTGCGCAAACCGGCGTGATAGAATTGCGCCACATCGCGCCAGAGGATCGTTTCCATTTCGCCGCCGAGTTGCGCCAACACGGGCGAGAGCGCAGGATACGAGCGCCACAACGCGAGCGCGTACAAGTCCACGCCATAATACGTCGGCGAGTTGTATTCGGCAAATCCGCCGTGTTGCTGGAAGAGGCGATAGACCTCGCGCGCCATCCGTTCGCCTTCTTCAAACCACAATGGCTCGTAAAAGCGTTTGCCCGCAAAGCACAGCATGAACGCGTGCATCAGCGCAATGTTCGTGTACGCGGCGCTCAAGCCGCGCGCCAGCGCGCCATCTACCGCGCGGCGAATCGCCGCATCCATTCTTTGAATCAACACTGGCGACAGTTGCTCAGGATATTCGAGCAGAACGAGCGCAAGCGCCGTGACGATAAACTCGCGCCAGTTGGGGTCATAGTCGCGCCAGATAACCGCATCGTGGGGCGGATACGGTTCTTCCGGCGCGCGAAAGAACGTACCGTGAAAGACGCGCGTGGGCGCATCGAATTGATAATCGAGCACCGCGTCGAGGACGCGAACGGCGCGCGCCGCATCGCCAGGCCCATTCCGCATCAACAAGCCAAAGCCGTACCACACACTGCCGCGAATCGAGTGATGCGGCGTCGTCAATTTCGCATCGCCCGCATTCCACAATAGCCGCGCTTGCTCGTCCCACAAATTACTCGCCCAACGCATGGACGCCGTAAACAAATCGCGCGCGTTCGCGTCTAGCCCATCCAATGGTCTCGTCCCTCGGCGGCGTACTTTTGACACGCCGTACCTTTTGACCTATACTTGAAATAGTCTAGTCCAGTTTTCCGTGCGCGTCCTCTGTTTTTGGGACATTCATTCGAGATTTTGGAACAGATTGTCCTTACGTTGGTTATTCCATGACAGACTCTCCTCCTCGCCGCCGCATTACGATTGGCGTTATTCTGGATAACCTGTCCGGTGAATCGCGCTCCAGTCTGTGGCCCGGCATCGCCGATACCATTCAAGCCCAGGGCGGCAACCTGGTTTGCTTTACCGGCGGCTATTTGCTCGACCCGCACGATTTCACCCAGCGCGGAAATATCGTCTACGAGATGATTGACAAGGACCAGCTGGACGGTCTGATCATTTGGACGTCGTCCTTGTCCAGCTATGTCGGGCACGCCAGCATCGAAAGATTCTGCGCGCGGTATCGTCCGCTGCCGATGGTGAGCATCGGCGGCATCCTCGACAACATCCCCAGCATTATCCTCGATAGCTATCAGGGTATGCGCGACGCGATACTTCATCTCGTCACCGTCCATCGGCGTCGGCGCATTGCGTTCATTCGCGGTCCGGAGGGACATCGCGATGCGGAAGAGCGGTATCGCGCCTATTGCGATGTGCTGCAAGAGCAGGGCTTTGCTTTTGCGCCGGAGCTGGTTTCCCCGCCGTTCAAATGGTTCGAGCCCGGCGGCACCCTCATGATCGAGACGCTGCTCGCCGGGCAGCGCATCGCCTTCGATGCCGTCGTCGGCGTGAACGATAACGTCGCCGTCGAGGCCATCGAAGCGCTGCACGCGCGCGGCCTGCGCGTTCCCGAAGACGTTTCGATTGCCGGCTTTAACAATTCGCCGCTCAGCCGCGTCGTTACACCTCTGTTGACCACCGTCCCCTGGCGCATGTACGAACGCGGACGCCAAGCCGCCCAATTGATCCTCGCGATGTTGGCCGGCGAACCGGTCCCCGCGCAAGTGCTCCTGCCGACGCGCTTGATCGTGCGTCAATCGTGCGGCTGCCAAGACCCCACCGTGACGCAGGCCAAAGTCGAATCGCCTGCCGCATTGTCCGTCGCCACGATAAACCGCGCCCAGAGTTTGGCGGCGCTCGAGCAAGCCATCGAAGAAAAGGAACGTCCGCCCGAGGCCTGCGCCGAATTCTTGGATTCGTTTCTGAACGACTTGCAGGAGCAGGCCGCCAACGCCTTTTTGCCGACGCTCGAAAAGATCTTGCGCCAAGTCAGCACAATCGGCGGCGATATTTCGGCGTGGCAAGAGGCGATTTCGACTTTGCGGCATCTACTGCTGCCCACACTCTTGCACGATCAACCCACGCTGCTGCGCGCCGAAGACTTGATGCATCAAGCGCGCGTGATGATCGGTGAACGGTCGCGGCGGCTGTGCGCGTACAAGGAATGGCAGGCGCGCCAAGAGACCCTGCACTTGCGCCGCATCAATCACGGAATGACGAACACGACGAATATCCCCGCGTTGATGAATATTTTGGCGGAAGAATTACCCCCGCTGGGCATTGCGCGTTGTCACCTCGCGTTGTATCAAGACCCCACTCAGCCGACCGAAACCTGTCGAGTGGTCATGGCGTTTGACGAGAACGGTCGAATTGAGTTGCCAGCGGAAGGGCAATCCATTCCATCGCGATCCTTTGCGATGGGCCGCGATCTGCCGAGCGAAGCGCCGTATCACATCTTGGTCATGCCGCTGTATTTCCAAGATGAACCCCTGGGTCTCATTCGATTTAGCCAACAGCCCATCGGCGACATCTACGAGTTGCTGCAAAACGAGATCAGCACGGCGCTCAAAGGCATTTTGCTGGCGGAACAAAACGCGCGGCTGTATCAGCAAGCCGTGGAAGCCGAACGTCAAGCGCAAATCGGCAGACAACTGGCCGAGCAAGCCGACGATCTCAAGAGCAGTTTCCTTTCTATGGTGAGCCACGAGTTACTGACGCCGCTGGTGTTACTGGTCGGCTTGAGCGAAATGCTGCTGCGTAAACGCACCGGCGATCAACTCGCCTTGCCCGAATCTTTTCGTTCCGATCTCACGCGCATCCATCTCAGCGCGCAACAGCTTGGCAATCTCATCCGCGATGTGTTGGATTTGGCGCGTAGCCAGATGGGGCAATTGCATTTGGCGAAAAAGCCGCTGGACCTGCGCGAGACGGTCAAGACCGTGGCCCTGGTCGGCGCGGACATCGCGCGCGACAAAGGATTGGATTGGCAATTGGTGATTCCCGAACAGTTGCCGATGGTGGACGGCGATTCGTCGCGCCTGCAGCAAGTAATTTTGAATTTGATCACCAACGCGGTCAAGTTCACGAGCCAGGGCTATGTCAGACTGGCGGTCGAATCGCACGATCAAACTGTCACCGTCAGCGTGAGCGATACCGGACTGGGTGTGCCGCAGCCAGAGCAAGAGGCGATCTTCGACGAATTCCGACAATCGGAGCGGACCGTCGCGCGTGGCTATGGCGGGCTGGGCATCGGGCTAGCCATCTGCCGACAACTCGTGGAACTGCACGGCGGCCAAATCGGTATCCGTGCGTCCGGCGAAGAAAACGCCGGCTCGACGTTTTATTTCACGCTGCCCGTGCTGAGTGAGCAACCCTCGGACCCGTCCAGCCCCAAGCCCTGTTCGGACGTCGTGTTGGTGTTAAGCGAGCGCGCGAATCAGTGCGCGCGTTTGCATGAATTTTTGACGCGCGAAGGATTCCACGTCCAAGCGCTCGGCATCGCCGAAACGCCCGAGTGGTTCGCGCAGGTGTTGGCTATCGCGCCGGGCGCAATTGTGTTGGATGTTCAATCTACGTTGGCGCATGGATGGCAGGTGATCGAGCGGCTCAAAGACAATCCGTTCACGCATGCGATCCCCGTATTGTTCTATTCGCTCCCCACCGCGGACCTCGGCGCCATGGTGACCGTTGACTATCTGACCAAGCCGCTGGACGCCACGACGCTGATCCAAACGCTGCAACGCTTCGGTCTGGAGCATGACGCGAGCGATTCGAGAAAAACCATCCTGGTCGTAGACGACGACCCGGCGATTCTGGAAATGCACTCGCGCATCGTTCAAGATTTTCTGCCCGATTGTCGCGTGCTTCAAGCGGCAAACGGACGCGCGGCGTTAGAGCGCATGGCGCGCGAAACGCCGTCGCTCGTGCTGCTCGATCTAAGGATGCCGGAACTGGACGGCATGGGTGTGCTGGCGGCAATGCAAGAAAGTGTCAAGTCGCGGGGCGTGCCGGTCATCGTGCTGACCGCGCAAACCCTGACCCACAACGAGCTAGCGCATCTGAATCAGAGTGTTGCCGCGGTTCTGCAAAAAGGTCTGTTCACGACCGAAGAAACCCTTGCCCACATCCAACAGAGCTTGGCGCGCAACAAACGCTTGGGCAGTGAAGCGCGCCGAATCGTTGCCAAGATAGTCGCCTTTATCCACGAGCGCTATGCGGAGCCGATCTCGCGCGAAGAGATGGCGTCCCATGTCGGCATCAGCGCGCGCCATTTGACGCGCTGTTTCCACCAAGAGATGGGAATCTCCCCGATCACCTATCTCAACCGCTATCGCGTCAAAAAAGCCAAACAACTTTTGGAAGCGGGCGAGCGGAATATTACAGAGATCGCCGCGGCGGTTGGATTTTCAAGCAGCAATTATTTCACCGACGCCTTTCGACGCGAAATCGGAATGTCCCCCCGCGACTATCGCCGCGGACGCTAAATACCCTTCCCCCGCGCTATTTTGTTCCAAAATCCTCGACAGATGTCCTAAAAACAGAGGACGCCGCCCCCAATCCGGTATAGAATTTTATGGGAGTTATTTGCCGCGTTGAATTTCTCCGATGGGATTAATTCCATGCCTCAAACGATCATGATCGGCGCCAAGGATCCAAACATCGCTTATCTCCTGCAACGCTACGCCGAAGAGAGCGGATTTCAGACCCTGCACGCCTCTTCGGGCAAAGAGGTGCTTGACCAGGCGCGGCGGCTGCAACCGCAGCTCATTATCTTGGATATCGAACACGGCAGCCAAGCCGAGTGTCAGGTGGCGCGCCAATTGAAGACCAGTTCAACCACCCGTCACATCCCCATCGTGATCTACTCTTACCTCGACGAACTCCCCGATGCGTTGCGGGTAGACGTGGATGGATGGTGGCTCAAATCCGTGATGTATGCCGACTTTGTGGAAATCGTCAAGCGCATTGGCTTGAATCCGGCGGCCCGCGCGTCCAGTCCACGCGGCGCAGGCAACCATCGAACCACCACGGCGCGCCACATTCGAGAAGGAGTCCCGGTGATCGGAAATACTCAAACGGACAAAACCCTGCTCCAAGTCAACGGCCTCAAAATGCACTTTGCCATCAAGCGCGGTTTTCTCGCATCGCGCACCGTGGGCTATGTCAAAGCAGTTGACGACGTGAGTTTTTTCATCCGCGAAGGCGAAACGCTGGGGCTGGTCGGCGAAAGCGGTTGCGGCAAGACCACCACGGGGCGCCTGGTCTTGCGCGCCTATAATCCGACCGCGGGCGACGTGTGGTTTAGGGATCGCAAACTGGGACGCGTCAACATTCCAACCCTGGATAAATCCCAACTCGCGCAATTGCGCCAGAACATGCAGTTGATCTTTCAAGACCCCTACTCGTCGCTCAATCCCCGCATGACCTTGTTGGAGATTGTGGGCGAACCGCTGTACGTCAACAAGGTCGCGCAGGGCAGCGCGCTCAAGGACCGCGTCGCGGAACTTTTGCGCGTGGTCGGATTGCGCCCCGAATATATGAGCCGTTATCCGCACGCCTTTAGCGGCGGTCAGCGTCAGCGCATAGGCGTGGCGCGCGCCCTCGCGCTCAATCCGCAACTGATCGTCTGCGATGAGCCGGTTTCCGCGCTCGACGTTTCCGTGCAAGCGCAAATCCTCAATCTCCTTCAAGAACTGCAAGAGAAATTCGGACTCACCTATTTATTTATCTCGCACGACCTCAGCGTCGTCGAACACATCAGCAACCGCGTCGCCGTGATGTACGTAGGCAAGCTCGTGGAACACGCTCCGACGGACGAGCTATTCATCAACCCCAAGCACCCCTATACCGAAGCATTGCTCTCGGCGGTTCCGAAACCCGACCCGCGCGTTCGTACCGAACCGATTGTGATGCCCGGCGAAGTCGCCGACCCGGCTCACCCGCCGAGCGGCTGCTATTTCCACCCGCGCTGCCGCTATCGAGTAGAGCAATGTGAGCAGGAGGAACCGACCCTGAAACAAATCGCTCCAGATCACTTTGTCAGTTGTCATCGCGCGCACGAACTGCAACTGACCGGAGTCGTAGGGAGTGAGGACGCAAAGGAGGTGGACATCGGATAAGACGCAATCTATTCGCCGATTGGTACGTACAAGATCGTCAACTGCACGTGAATCCAATGGAGGAATCGTATGAAGCAGCACCGAAGCATCTCCCGTCGTGAGTTCTTACGGCTGTCTGCGGTAACCGCAGTCGGAACCATCGTCGCGGCCTGCGCGCCGGCGCCCACTCCAATTCCGCCCACCGCGGTCCCGCCGACCTCCGCGCCGCTCCCGACAGCCGTTCCCCCAACGTCGGCGCCCGCGGCCACGACCGCGCCCTCGGCCGTGCCGCCAACTGCCATCCCAGCCGCCAAGTACAAAGAAGCCCCGGCGCTCGCCGAGTTGGTCAAAGCCGGCAAGTTGCCCGCCGTGGATGCGCGCCTACCCAAAAACCCGATGGTCATGGTCGGGTACGAAGGCGTCGGCAAGTACGGCGGAACATGGCGCCGCGCGTTCCAAGGTGTCTCCGATACCTGGGGTCCCACCAAGGTCGTTGACCGCGCCTGGGGATGGTTCGACAAGAACCTGAACCTGATTCCCCGCCAGCTTGAATCGTGGAGCGTCAGTCCAGACGGCAAAGTGTGGACGATCAAGATGCGCCAGGGTCTCAAGTGGTCCGATGGCAAGGCAGAATACACCACCGACGACATTGCCTTCTGGTGGAAGAACGAGCTCCAAAACAAAAAACTCACCCCGGGCGTCCAAACGATTTGGACCGACCCAGACAAGACCTACTGCAAGTTTGAGGCGGTAGACAAGTACACCGCGACCTTCACCTATGGCAAGCCCAAGCCGATGTTCATTTACAATATGACCCGCGGCGGCACCGGCGGCGGCGCAACCATCGCACCTCTTCCCGTCTCACCCAGCCACTATATGAAAGAGTTCCACGAAGATACAACGTCGAACAAGGATGCCCTGGCGGCGGACGTCAAAAAGCGCGGGTTCACAGACTGGCAAACGTACTATATGCAGTTCGCCAGGCAATGGAATATGAATCCCGACCGACCCACCCTCGGCGCGTGGCTTGCGAAGGGTACCCTCCAAGACGAAGTGCTTGTCATGGAGCGAAATCCGTATTTCTTCGGTGTGGATAGTCAAGGCAATCAACTTCCCTACATTGACAAGGTCACTCACCGCCTGTTTCAATCGTCCGCGCCCGACGTGTTCACCCTCCGTATCACCAATGGCGAGATTGACATGCAATATCGCCACACGCAGATCAACAACCTGCCGGTCTACAAGGCCAGCGAGGCAAAGGGTGATTACAAGGTGGTACTGGGCGCGCTGGCCAGTCACGTCGCGATCGCCTGCAACCTAACCACGAAGAACAAACCGCTCGCCGAGTTCTTCAATCAGCGCGATGCGCGTATCGCCATGTCGCTGGCGGTCAACCGCGACAACATGAACCAGTTGGTCTACAACGGGCTGCTCACGCCGCGCCAGTACAGCCCCACTAAGGCATCGCCGCAGTTCTATGACAAACTCTCTAACGCCTACATCAAATACGACCCGGACACGGCGAACAAGATGTTGGACGCGCTCGGTTACACCAAGAAAGACGCAAACGGCATTCGCTTGTACCGCGATGGCAGCGGTCCGATCAGTTTCGCCGTTGAAAGCACCAGCGCCACCGGCACAACGGATGCCGATGCGATCAACTTGATGAGCAAAGACCTGTTAAAGATCGGCGTCCAAGCCACCTACAAGTTTGTCGAACGGTCGCTCTACACCCAGCACTATACCGCCAACGACATCGAAGCCGGCTGGTTTGGGGCTGACCGCGCGCTGTTGCCAATCGTGCCGGAAGCGATCATCTTCCGAGGCGTACAGCCGGACCGACCGTGGTGTCCGGGCTGGTGGTACTACTACACCGAGCCAAAAAACGTCAACGCGGTCAAGCCGCCGGATGGGCACTGGATCTACAATATCTGGAAGATCTGGGATGAAGAAGTCATCACCCAGCCGGATCCCGCCAAGCAAACAGCGGCTTTCAAGAAAATCCTCGACATCTGGGCGACCGAACTGCCCATGATCACCTTCCTCGGCGAGCTGCCTGCGCCGACCATCGTCAAGAACGGCTTTAAGGGCTATCTCCCCGGAATGCCGAACGACGATACGGTCGGCGACGAGCAATTCGCACAGGGCGAGACGTACTTCTGGGACGACCCCAGCAAGCACAGTAGTTAGTCTCTGTCATTTCGACGAACGTTCTTTGTGAGGAGAAATCCCTTTTCGACACGGCAAGAGATTTCTCCGGCAAAGACCGCCATCGAAATGACAGCTTGAGTAGGGGCGGGGTGACCCCGCCCCTACAGACGAGTCTCGGAGGCAGTGTATGCTCAGTTACATCATCCGGCGTCTCTTTTTTATGGTTCCCACCTTGTTCCTGATATCGGTGGTTTCGTTTATCGCGCTGCAACTGCCGCCCGGCGATTACTTGACCTCGTACGCGGCCCAGTTGAGTTCACAGGGCGAGTCGGTTGACCAAGAAGCGATCGAATCCTTGCGCGAACGCTATGGTTTGGGCGAGCCGGTCTATGCGCAATACGGCAAATGGGTCTATGGCATCCTGACGCGCGGCGACTGGGGTCAGTCCCTGGAGTGGCAAAAGCCGGTGGGTCAATTGATCTGGGAACGCTTGGGGCTTACGCTAGCGCTCGCCGTTTTTTCGTTGCTCATCAGTTGGTTGATCGCCATTCCAATTGGGGTGTACACGGCCACCCACCAGTACTCGATTCTAGATTATCTCATGTCTACGTTTAGTTTTCTCGGCGTAGGCGTGCCGGCATTTTTGTGGGCGCTGATGATCATGTATTTCGCCCAAGCCGTGTTCGGATTGAACGTGGGCGGCTTGTTTTCTGAAAAGTTTATAACCGCGCCCTGGTCGTGGGACAAGGTGGTGGATATGTTCCAGCACCTCTGGATTCCGGCGTTGATCGTCGCGCTGGTGCATACCGCCGCCGAACTGCGAACCACGCGCGCCAACCTGCTCGACGAATTGAACAAGCCCTATGTTGAACTCGCGCGCGCCAAAGGACTCTCGGAAGGCAGATTGATTTGGAAGTACCCCGTGCGCGTCGCCTTGAACCCATTTTTCAGCACCGTCGGCTGGTCGTTGGCAAATCGCATCTCGGATATTACCCTCATGTCGGTCGTACTCAGTCTGGAGACGACAGGCCCCATGCAGTTGCGCGCACTCACATCGCAAGATATGTACCTGGCAGGCAGCTTCTTGGTTTTGTTGAGCGTACTCGTCGTCGTCGGCACATTGGTCTCGGATGTCATGCTGGCGTGGGCGGATCCCCGCATTCGACTGGAGTGAACGGCTATGACTGTTCTTGATCAGACAAAGACAGAAATCGCCCTCGAAGAGGAAGAGCTTCAAAAAGCCGGCGAAAAGGTCTATGTGGCCCCGCCGTGGAAACTGATGTGGTGGCGATTCCGCAAACACCGGATGGCTCTCGTCTGCGCCGGGGTCTTGACCGTCTTGTATTTTGTCGCCCTCTTTGCCGAGTTCGTCGCGCCTTACGATCCCGATAATTCGCTCATCCAGTTCAAGCAAGTCCCGCCCACTGCGATTCACATCCGCGACGCGGCCGGAGAATTTCATTTCCCGTTTGTCTATCAACACCGCCGCAAGATGGATCCGCAGACGCTTCAAATTACGGTGACCGAAGATACGACCATTCGCTATCCCGTCGAGTTTTTTGTGCGTGGGTTCAAGTACAAGCTCTTTGGGATGTGGGAAACGGACGTTCACTTGTTTGGCGTGCCCGCGGGCAAAGAGCAACAAGGGGTCTTTTTGATTGGCACGGACCGTTTGGGACGCGATATGTTCTCGCGGGTAACTTATGGCGCGCGTCTCTCGCTCTCGATGGGTATGGTGAGCGTGTTCCTCAGTCTCGCGTTGGGCGTGGTGTTGGGCGGCATCTCCGGCTATTTCGGCGGCAAAGCGGATATTTTCATACAGCGCGTCATCGAGTTTATTCGTACGATTCCCACCATTCCGCTGTACATGACGCTGAGTGCGGCGCTGCCGGTCAACTGGCCCGTCGAGTGGGTGTACTTTGGCATCACCATGATTCTGGCGTTGGTCGGCTGGACGTATCTGGCGCGCGTCGTGCGCGGGCGCTTCCTCGCCATGCGCGAAGAGGATTTCGTCCTCGCCGCGCGTCTGAATGGCTCGAGTGAAATGCGCATCATTTTGCGCCACATGCTGCCTTCGTTTCTCTCCTATGTTATCGCGGCGCTGACGTTGAATATTCCCAACATGATCCTGGCTGAAACGGGCTTGAGTTTCATCGGCTTGGGCTTGCGCCCACCGGCGATCAGTTGGGGCGTCTTGCTGCAAGAGGCGACGAACGTCAGCTCGTTGATGCTGGCACCGTGGGTGCTCGCGCCCGGTTTTGCCGTGGTCATCTCCGTGCTGGCGTTCAACTTTTTTGGGGATGGTCTGCGCGACGCGGCGGATCCTTACGCGCGATAAAGAATGAAAGGCGACCGATGACATTGGAAAACAATGCGCTGATCGAAGTAAAAAACTTGAAGACGTACTTCTTCCTGGACGAGGGAACGGTGCGGGCGGTGGATGGCGTTGACATTGAGATCAAACGCGGTCAAACGCTGGGCATCGTCGGCGAGAGCGGCTGCGGCAAGAGTGTGACCGCGCGTTCGATCTTGCGCATCGTGCCAAAACCCGGCCGGATCGTCGAAGGTGAGATCAAATTGCACCGGCTGGTTGAACAGCGCCATGGCTCGACGGTAACCGATGTGATCGAGCTGACCGACCTGGATCCGATGGGCCGCGTGATGCGCGGCCTGCGCGGTTGTGAGATGGCGCTCGTGCCGCAAGAACCCATGGCGTCACTCAGCCCGGTACACACGATTGGCGATCAGATCGGGGAAGCGATCACCTTGCACCAAAAACTCAGTAAGCAAGCGGCGCGCGAACAAGTGATTGAAATGCTTAACCTCGTCGGATTTCCCAAACCGTCACAGCGAGTCGACGCTTATCCCTATCAACTTTCGGGCGGGCTGCGCCAACGCGCGGTCATCGCCATGGCGCTGTCGTGCCATCCCAGTTTGCTCATCGCCGACGAACCCACCACCGCGCTCGACGTGACCACCGAGGCGCAGATATTAAAGTTGATGCGTTCGCTGCAGCAAGAACTCGGCATGGCGATCATGTACATCACGCACAATCTCGGCGTGGTCGCGCAAATGACCGAACGGGTCATCGTCATGTACATGGGCAAGGTCGTCGAAGAAGCGCCCGTGGATGCGATATTCCACAATCCCCTGCACCCCTACACGGCCGCGCTCTTGCGTTCGATTCCGCGACTGGGTCTCAAATCGCGCGAACACAAGCGGCTTGAATCCATTCGCGGCGCCGTGCCCGATCCTTACTCCATTCCCAAAGGGTGTCCTTTCCATCCACGTTGCAGCCGCAAAATTCGTGGCGTGTGCGATCAAGAAGAACCGCCCAATGTTCAAGTCGAGCCAGGGCACAAGGTTCGATGTGTGCTGTATAAGCGGTAAAAGATTCCACGGGAAACAAAAGGAAATGAAGGAACTGAGGGTACTCGGGCGCGTCAAATTTCCCTCAGTTCCTTCATTTCCCTCATTCTTGACGATTCGGAGAGAAAACATGGTTGGGTACTACGCTCGTTACGAACTTGAAAACGGTTTCATTCACAACTGGATTGTCGCTGGACCACAGACGATACCCGTACTCGATTTGGAAAAATTTCGCGGCGACGATTGGAAATTGCAGATTGCGCGTCATTACTACGAAAAGGATTCCGGCGTAACACAAGCACCGGTGGAAAACCAACCCTTCCAGATTTCCGAAGTTTCGGAAACTTCGGAAATCTTGTGGGACTATAATCGCTGTGACGACGACCATTTTGTAGACCGCACGGCGTTCTATCACACCTGCCACTATCTGAAAAGTTGGGCATACAGCCGCGTCGTGGTTCCGGCGGCGCAAGCGGTACAGTGTGTCCTCACGACCAACGGCCCCGCCGATGTTTGGATCAACGGCGAACACGTTCATCGGCAAGAACATTTCCACCATCAAATACCGCACAGCGTCTCTTTTCAAGCCAGGTTGAAAGAAGGACACAACGAGATTCTCGTGCGCTTTGAAGAGGTCGCCGCGCGCGAATGCCCGTACGCCATGGCTTTGCAACTTGTCGGCGTGGCGAAGGAATCGTTTGTCTTTATTCCCACTTTGCACGAAGGCGTCGCCCGTCGGCAGACCGTCGAAACGGCAATCCAGGCGGCCTATTTGGATCGCGACGTGTTCGTGCGGGACGACGAGATCACCGTGCATTGGCCTTCCGATTTGGCGCAATCGGTAGACTTGACCGTGCGTCTGCAAAAGTTGCCCGCGTGGATTCATTCCGAAGGGCGTCCGACCGTTTCGGCGGGGTTCAAGCTGCCGATGAGCGCTCCGTTCCAATTGCCCGATGGTCGCTACGAGATTCTCTTGATCCCTACCTTGCGCGAGTACTATGAAGGCAATCTGCGCCTCGAACGCAAGATCGCCTTGACGTCCACGAAAAACGAGTACTCACAAGCGCCGTACGGAACGATCGACGAACGACGCGCGGAAGCGCTGACGGATGCGGCGCAGCGCGAGACGAATGTCTTTTCCGAAATCGCCAAGATGGCGTTGGGTCATTGGGCAGACGTAAAAAGCGATGTCATCCTGCAAACGATTGATGGCATCAACCAACGCGCGGATTGCAGCGATTTTTACCTGGTCGGTTTGTTGGGTATGATCCATCGCTACGGCGGCGATCCGCAGTTTCCCGAATCGCTTAAGCAACCCCTCGAAGAATGCGTCCTCAACTTTAAATATTGGGCGGACGAGCCGGGCGCAGACTCGATGTGGTTCTGGTCGGAGAATCACCAGATCTTATTTCATGCGTGCGAGATTCTCGCCGGTCAACTTTATCCTGATCGCATCTTTACGAATGCCGGGCAGACCGGACAGTGGCATCGTGAAAAAGGCGAGCGGCTTGCGCTGTCGTGGCTGCAAAAACGCGGGGCGGGCGGATTCAGCGAATGGGACTCGAATTGTTATTTCGAAGAAGACCTACTGGCGCTCTCGCACTTGGCAGACCTCGCCGAAAGCCAATCGGTTTATGATTTGTCTACCGTGATCATGGACAAGCTGTTTTTGACGATGGCGATTAATTCGTTCAAGGGCGCATTTGGTTCGACGCACGGCCGGACGTATACTCCACACATCAAAGGCGCGCGCGGCGAAGCAACCTCCGGCGCGAGTCGTCTGATGTGGGGCATGGGCGCGTTCAACGACAAGATTCTGGCGACGGTTAGTTTGGCGTGCATGTCGAATTACGAATTTCCAAAACTCATCGGCGATGTAGCCGCTGACCTGCCTGAGGAAATGTGGAACCACGAGCGACACGCGGGCAAGTTGGAAGCATGGTGTGATAGAATGGATGGCGCGTGGGAAGTGAATAAGGTGACGTACAAGACGCCGGACTACTTGCTTTGTTCAGCACAAGACTATCACCCCGGCGAAAGCGGCGTCCAGCAACACGTTTGGCAAGCGACGATGGGACCCGATGCGGTTGTCTTTGTTACACACCCGTCGGTGCTCAGCGAAGAGAATTCGCATCGCCCGGGTTTTTGGCATGGCAATGTCGTTCTACCGCGCGTCGCCCAGTGGAAGGATGTGCTCATCGCCGTTCACAAAATCCCAAAGGACGATTGGCTCGGTTTCACGCACGCCTATTTTCCAGTGTGGGCATTCGACGAGTACACCCTGAGCGACAGTCGAAGGGTGAGCGACGGTTGGGCATTTGCGCGCAAAGGCGATGGCTATCTCGCGATCACGGCGGCGCGCGGATTGGAATTCATCCAGCGCGGCGACAATGCGTTCCGCGAGTTGCGCTCATACGGTCTCGAAAATATCTGGCTCTGCCAAATGGGTCGCGCCTCGCTCGACGGCGACTTCAAATCCTTCCAAGAAAAAATTCTCGCGCTCGACGTGAGTTACGACGGACTGTCCGTGCGTTGCGCGACCCTGCGCGGCGAGACATTGGAATTTGGCTGGCAAGGCGATTTCAAACGCAACGGTCAATCCGAACCGCTGTCCGGCTTCAAGCACTATGACAATCCGTATTGTGTCGCCGATTTGAATTCAGCGCAGTTGGAAATCCATTTCGGCGATCAAGCCATGCGGCTGAATTTTGCGGCATGAAGCTATACTTGGTCTTTCCCCCACCCTGGACACCGGCAATGCCATACTTGGCGTTGCCGGTGTTGACTGGTTTTCTCCGCTCGCACGGCATCGAGGTGATTCAGCGCGATCTCAATCTTGAAACATACGACACGGTTTTGAGTCGCGCAAATCTCGAGCAGGCGTTGAACCGTCTCCATGCCGAATTTCCGCAGGGACGCCATCGTACGCTCCCCGAAAAAATCGAGTGGGCATTTGCCGAGGGACCTCATCTCGCGGCGCAAATCAACACGGCGAAAGATGTTTTTCGCAGCCCCGCGTTCTACGAAGGGGAAAAGAGTCTGGCAGCGTTTTCCGTCATCATGCAGTCGCTCGAACTCGCGTCGCTGCCGTTCCATCCAGCCCAGCTAGACTTTTTGTATTACACCTCCACGTCGCGGGGCGATTCCAGCCGCGACCTGTTGCAGGGCGTGCGCGATGCAAAGCATAATCTATTCCTCGATCTTTTCAAACGCGGCATCCTCGCCGACATTGTGCGGGACAAACCAGACATCGTCGGCATTTCGATTCCGACGGAAGGGCAAATGCTCGCGGCGATGACGCTGGCCTATCTCGTCAAGCAAACCGGATTGAATTGCCACATCACCATCGGTGGACCGCACGTCTCGATGCTGCGCGAGCAGATTCCGCACGCGCCGCGGCTGTTCGACCTCATAGACAGCGCGGTGATCTTTGACGGCGAAGAGCCGCTCTTGCAAATGGCTAAAGCCCTCGAAAGCAACCGCGATCTCTCCCACATTCCCAATTTGATCTATCGCGATGCCGAGCAGATTTGCGCCACGGAGCCGACTTCTCCCACACTCCCATACTCCCACACTCCCGCGCCCGATTTCGATGGGCTGCCGCTCGAGCGCTATTTCGTGCCCGAACTCGTTTTGCCACTCGTCAGCGCGCATGGGTGCTATCACGGTCTCTGCGCCTTTTGCAACGTCGGCTACGGCGCGGGCAAGGGCTTTGCGCCAATGCAAGTTGAACAGTTGATCGAGCAGATAACGACGCTGCAAAACAAATACGGTGTGCGCTACATCTTTTTCACCGACGAAGCCATGCCGCCGCGCACGATGCGTCTCCTCTCGACCCGGCTCGCCGAAATCGGTTCGCCAATCAATTGGTGTACGTGTGCGCGCTTTGAAAAAGTGATTACGTCGGAGTTGCTGCAAACGATGGCGCGCGGCGGCTGTCGCATGGTGTTCTACGGTTTGGAGACCGCCTCGGAACGCATGGTCAAGTTGATCGTCAAAGGTACGGAGGGTCAAACGGTGAGCCGTATTTTGAAAGAAGGAACGGCGGCAGGAATTTGGAATCACACCTTTCTCTTCTTTGGCTTTCCTACCGAAACGATTGACGACGCGCAAGATACCGTCAACTTTCTCTACGCGCATCAAGATTCGATTCATTCGGCGGGGGTGGGCACATTCGTTTTGGAGCGCTACTCGCCGGTGCATCTCGATCCAACCCGTTACGGCGTGACCCGCATCATCGCCAAGCCCGAACGCGACCTGGCAATCTATTTCGACTACGAACTCGAGTCGGGCATGGACGAAAGCATGGCGAAGACCGTCCTCGGCCATTTTGTAAATGCGCTGCCGGACAAACGTTTTGGTCAGTACTATACGCACGACGTCCATCGCTTTCTCTTCGCCAGCCACTTGCACGCGCAAGGCAAACCTTACCCAGTTTGGCTGACAAGTGGAGGATAGACACTATGGGCACGCGAATTGATATGGTTGGAACTATTGATTTGCCCACATCGGCGGATCTCGACCGCGAGTTTGAGCGGATTGCGAAAGCCGGGGCGCGCGTAATTTATGCGCCGCGCGATGAGCCGTGGGGCATGCGTTCCTCGATGATTGCCAACCCGGAAGGCAACATGATCGAGATTGGTTCGTGGAATCGAAAAGGCTAATAGACAGCGATGACACTTGAAATAGGGCAATTCAGCAAGTCACATCTTGAAGCTGCGGCACGTTTGGTCAGTCTGCGCTATGAGCGATTACGTGAACAGACACCACTTTTGCCAAAACGGTACGCCGAAATCGAAACGTTATCATCGCTCCTGAATAATCTCATCGAATCTGGGCGTGGTGTGGTTGCGCTCGAGAACGGCAAGCTAATGGGTTTTCTTGCGGCGTGGCAACTAGTTTCTTTCCGAGGCAAACGAAGCGTTTTTTCTCCCGAATGGGCTAACGCGGTAAGCGAGCCAAATGGTCGCCGCGTTTACGAGACGATGTATTCTTGTCTTGCGGCGGACTGGCGAGCCGATGGCTACAACTCGCACTTGATTAGTTTGTTCGCGAACAGACATTATGATCTTGAATGTTGGCAATGGCTCGGCTTCGGTCCGATTGCCGCCGATGCAATCCGTGGTCTGAACTCGATCCAAGGCAGCCACTGCCAAGTAGAAATTAAGCAGGCGAGTCTGCGCGACATCGAAGCAGTGATGGCATTGGACGATGCGCTGCGTCGTCATATCGCCAGTTCGCCTATTTTTCTCACCAACGACAAACGACCCGAACGCATCTATTACGAAGATTGGTTGCAGAATCCACAAAAGGCGATTTGGTTGGGGTGTCTCGGTGACGCTCCAATCGCTTTTTTGAGAATCGGTCCTGCCAATACCGATGCTTGCACGATCATCTACGCTGACAAGACGGCCAGCATCACCGGAGCATTTACGCAAGTTGATGTGCGAGGAGCAGGAATTGCAACGGCTTTACTCAATCATGCGCTGGAGTGGGCGCGCGCTCAAGGCTATGAACGGTGCGCGGTAGATTTCGAACCGATGAATTATTGGGCGAGACGTTTTTGGTTGAGATATTTCGAGCCAGTCTGCTATACATTCATTCGACACGTTTAGGAGCGTTCGGGTGGACAAATGCCCTGACAACTTCATGCGAGAAGTTAATCTGTTTCGAAATGTTATCTGGGATGTGGATGGCACGCTATTCGATACCTACCCTGCTATTGCAAAAGCGTTCAAGGCCGGGCTGAATGATCTTGGCAAAGATGCTCCGTTGATTTGGATCGAGCGTTTAGCTAAACAATCCCTCGGTCACTGTGTCTCGACCCTGGCAGACCAATTTCAATTGAGCGCGCCAGACATCGAACAGGCTTTTGGCGAGCATTACGATTCCACGATGCCCGAGGCACTGCCTCCATTTCCCGGCGTCATTGCCATCTGCAAATACATCTGCTCGATCGGCGGAAAAAATTTGATTGTTACGCATCGAGGTCGAGCGGGTACGGCAGAATTGCTTACCGCAAACGACATGGCTCTGTACTTTGCAGATTGTCTTGCGCGCGATGATGGTTATCCCAAAAAACCGCATCCCGGCGCATTTGATGCCATAATCAAAACGCACAACCTACGGCGTGAAGAAACTATGACGGTCGGAGACCGCGATATCGATATGTTGGCGGGACGCGCTGCCGGAGTATGCACCTGTCTCTTTGGATCGGAATCCGATGGGGTAGTTGCCGATCTGGTCATCGCTAGTTTTGCTGAATTGTTTCACCATCTTGCAGGCATCGAGAATGTCGCACACTCCATTTGATTCCTCCGATCCCAATCTATACGATGTTACCACACACGCGCCCGGTCCTGCCGGACGATTGCCCTTGCAAGCCGATTGGCTGCGCGACACGGCGAGCGGCAACGTGTTCGGCTGGACACAAGACGCGGCGATGGGTTGGTCGCCGGAGCAGTTGGGACGCAGCGAGTTCTTGATTCTCAGCACGCAAGGCGGCATTCGCGCACACGATGGCACGCCCATCGCGCTGGGTTATCACACGGGACATTGGGAAGTTGGACTCCTGGCGCAAGCTGCCGCTGAAGAACTCACTCGACTCGGCGCAATTCCGTTCGCAGGATTCGTCAGCGATCCGTGCGATGGTCGAACGCAAGGCACGCCAGGAATGATGGACAGTCTCGCTTATCGCAACGATGCCGCCATCGTCTTGCGTCGTCTCATTCGATCACTGCCGACGCGCCGCGGCGTGCTCGGCATCGCCACATGCGACAAAGGTTTGCCTGCGATGATGATGGCGCTCGCTGGACAAACATCGTTGCCGTGCGTTATCGTTCCCGGTGGCGTCACATTGTTGCCCAATGAGGGCGAAGACGCTGGCAAAGTGCAATCGCTCGGCGCGCGATTCGCTCACGGATTGATCACGCTCGCAGAAGCAAGCGAACTCGGATGTCGCGCGTGCGCGTCGCCCGGCGGCGGCTGTCAATTCCTCGGCACGGCGGCGACGAGTCAAGTTGTTGCCGAAGCATTGGGGCTGGCGGTTATGCATTCCGCGCTCGCGCCGTCGGGTCAACCGATCTGGCTCGATCTGGCGCGACGTTCGGCGCGTGCGCTAGTCGAATTGGAAGCGCAACGCATCACGACGCGCGATATTCTCACCGAGGATTCGATCCACAATGCGATGGTGATACACGCGGCATTTGGCGGCAGCACGAATTTGCTGCTGCACATCCCCGCGATTGCGCACGCCGCGCATCTGCCGCGCCCAACCATCGCCGATTGGACACGCATCAATCGGCAAACGCCACGCCTCGTGGATGTTTTGCCAAATGGTCCAACGGGATATGCCACCGTCCAGGTCTTTCTTGCGGGCGGCGTACCCGAAGTCATGCTGCATCTCCGCGACTTGGGATCGCTGCGCTTGAATGCCCGCACGGTGAATGGCGGCACGCTTGGCGAATCGCTCGACGCGTGGGCGCAGAGCGAGCGTCGGGAAAAATTGCGTGCCCGCCTCAAATCACTCGATTACGTTGACCCCGACGACGTGATTATGAATCCCGCCACGGCGCGCGAGCGTGGATTGACGAGCACGATCACGTTTTTGACCGGCAATCTTGCGCCGCAAGGCGCAGTCATCAAAAGCACGGCAATCGCCCCGAGTGTCGTAGATGCCGACGGCGTTTATCGAAAAGTCGGGCCTGCGCGCGTGTTCACATCAGAGCGCGATGCTATCGCCGCCGTCAAAGGAACGAGCAATCGTCCGATCAAACCGGGCGACATTATCGTTCTTATTGGCTGCGGTCCGATGGGAACGGGCATGGAAGAAACGTATCAACTGACCTCGGCGCTGCGCTATTTGCCCGAAGGCAAACACATCGCGTTGATTACCGATGCGCGATTCAGCGGCGTAAGCACGGGCGCGTGCATCGGTCACGTCGGCCCCGAAGCGCTTGCGGGTGGTCCACTCGGTCGCGTGCGCGATGGCGACATGATTCAAATCATCGTGGATCGCGTCAACTTCATCGGGCACATTGATTTGGTCGGTGGCGATGAGGTGCTGGCAACCCGATCACCGCATCCCGATTTGCGACCCAATCCCGACTTGCCGGACGACACGCGCTTGTGGGCGGCGCTCCAAAACGTCGGCGGCGGAACCTGGGGCGGCTGCGTCTATGACGTGGACGAAATCATCAAAAGATTATTGGACGCGGATAAACCATGCCCTGAGCGGAGTCGAAGGGGCGGATGAACGCTGATACTTTAATTATCCGCGTTTGTCCGCGTCAATCCGCGTCCCAATTTTCCCAAGCGACATGACATGCTACTAACACGCCATCAAACGAACTCCGGCGCCCGCTGGGCAGCAGATAGCTTTTTTCTGCCGCCAAGCGTCACGTTGAGCACGCTCCTCGAATTGCGCCGCGAGGTGATGATGCAGTTGTTAGCGACGTTGCCGCGCGATGAATCCGCCGACGGCGAATTGCTCGCGCCGATTGATGCGATGCAAGAGGTCTGGGCAGCAGGCGTTACGTACGTGCGGAGCCGCGATGCGCGTCGCGCGGAATCACAGGTTGCCGATGTGTATGATCGCGTCTACGCTGCCGCGCGTCCCGAACTATTTTTCAAAGCGGCGGGCTGGCGCGTCGTCAGAACGGGAATGCCCATTCGCATTCGCGCCGATAGTCGCTGGAATGTGCCAGAACCGGAGATGGTGATCGTCATCAATCGGCATCGCGAAATCGTCGGCTATTGCGCAGGCAATGATGTTTCGTCGCGCGACATTGAGGGCGAGAATCCGCTCTATCTGCCGCAGGCAAAAGTCTACAACGGTTCGTGCGCGTTGGGACATGGCATTGTGTTATGCGATGCAAGCGAAATAGGCAACGTGCCGATTCGATTGAGCATCGAGCGCAGCGGCGCAACCATCTTTGCGGGCGAGGCAACCACGGCAATGATGAAACGCACGCTTTCCGAGTTGGCAGAATACCTCACGCGCGAACTAGATTTTCCGCACGGCGTTTTTCTGATGACTGGAACGTGCGTTGTGCCCGGCGACCATTTCACGTCGCAGGTGGATGATGTGGTGAGGATTCAGGTGGGTGAGTTGGCGATTGAGAATCGAGTAGCAAGGACTGGTCAGCATGGATGAAATCGCGCGATACAATATCGCACGTTGGCAAGCACTCACACAAGCTAATGCGCTTTTCACCCGACCCTTTTTGCATTTGGATGTGGCCTCAGCTCGTGCGCGGATTGACCCTGACGGATGGCTGTGTGAGCTTTCAGGAAAAACCGTTCTATGTCTAGCAGGTGGGGGCGGGCAACAATCAGCTTGCTTTGCCTTGTTAGGCGCGGCGGTCACAGTCGTTGATTTATCTGAAGAGCAATTGCAAAAGGATCGTCAAGCGGCAGCGCAGTATCAAT
Organism: Chloroflexota bacterium; assembly: GCA_016208315.1. GTDB lineage: Bacteria > Chloroflexota > Anaerolineae > UBA4142 > UBA4142 > JACQYF01. The sequence continues at coordinate 39,838 of JACQYF010000176.1, forward strand.
TCAACATTCAGACGCACCAAGGCGATATGCGCGATTTGTCATTCCTCGATGCTGATGCGTTCGACATCGTTTGGCAACCGTACTCGATCAACTTTGTGCCTGATGCTCGTCAGGTGTTCGGTCAAGTCGCGCGCGTCCTGCGGCGCGATGGCGTTTATCGTTTCAATTGCGCGAATCCATTTGTTGTCGGACTGACTGAGCGAGATTGGAATGGCGAAGGCTATACGCTGAAACAACCCTATCTTGAAGGGGTTGAAATAACTTATCCAGACTCGGCGTGGGTCTACCAGTCAGGCGAAACGATTCCCAACCCGCACGAATATCGGCATACCTTGAGCACGTTGATCAATGGTTTGGTCGAACAGGGTTTTGTGATCCGACACGTCTCGGATTCGACCGACTTCACGTCTGACCCGAATGCAACGCCTGGAACTTGGGAACATTTTACATCCATCGCTCCGCCTTGGCTGACTATTTGGGCGACCTATCGCCCGGAATGATTTGACGCGTATGCAAGCAAGAAACGAATCCGGCTACGAACTCTGGTTGCGCTATCGCCCCCTAGATGACGCCGAGCGATTGGCGCAGTATCGCGCAGCGATCAACTCTGTCGTCGTGCTTGGCACAAGCGCAACCGCTGCCATCATCAAGAATGAACTCGTCCGCGCAATGCCCGCGTTGCTCGATGTTGATGTGCCGTTTGTGGACAACCCAATTGGCAACACCTTGATTGTCGGTACAGTTGACGAACTCAAAACAATTGGCGTGTCCATTTCGCCGGATGATTCTCGCAATATAGGCGATGAAGGTTGTGTCATTGCCAGCGCTGAAGGAGCAAAACAATCTCTAATCTCTAATCTCCAATCCCTACGGGACGCTCCGCAGTCTCCAATCTCCAATCTCCAATGTCTCATCACCGCCAACGCCGCGCCTGCCGTATTGACCGGCGTGTTTCATCTCTTGCGATTACTTCAAACGCATCAGGATATTCGCGCGCTTGATATTGTGAGCGTGCCCAAGATTCGCCATCGCATTCTCGCGCACTGGGACAATCTCGACGGCACGATTGAACGCGGCTATGCCGGTCGCTCGTTGTGGAACTGGGATGAATTGCCCGCCAAGATCGCTGCGCGCTATCACGATTATGCGCGCGCGTGCGCGTCTATCGGCATCAACGGCGCGTGCTTGACGAATGTCAACGCAAGCATCAAAGGACTCACCGCCGAATATCTGGAGAAAACCGCTGCGCTCGCCGATGGGTTTCGTCCGTATGGTGTGCGTGTCTTTCTATCGCCACAATTCACCGCGCCGGTTCGTATCGGCGGATTGAGCACGAGCGATCCGCGCGACCCAAACGTTGCGGCGTGGTGGAAAGATAAAGTGGACGAGATTTACCGGCTGATTCCCGATTTTGGCGGATTTCAGGTCAAGGCAAATTCCGAGGGACAGCCGGGACCGCAAGACAATGGCGCGAATCACGACGACGGCGCGAACATGCTCGCCGATGCGCTCGCGCCGCATGGCGGCTTTCTGCTCTGGCGCGCGTTCGTTTACGATACGAACATTGACGCTGACCGCGCGAATTGCGCGAACAAGGAATTTGTTCCGCTCGACGGCAAGTTTCGATCCAACGTGCTCGTCCAAGCGAAAAACGGTCCCATTGACTTTCAACCGCGCGAGCCATTCCATCCCCTCTTCGGCGCGATGCCGCGCACGCCGCTCGCGCTCGAATTGCAAATCACGCAAGAATATCTCGGCCAATCCAAACACTTGGTTTATCTCGGCGGAATGTGGAAAGAGGTCTTGGACTCGGACACGTACGCGCAAGGCGTTGGCTCGACCGTCGCCAAGATCGTTAGCGCGCCAATGAACTCGTGCATCGTCGGCGTGGCGAACACTGGCACGGACCGCAATTGGTGCGGGCATCATTTCTCGCAGGCGAACTGGTACGCGTTTGGACGGCTGGCGTGGGATTACGAATTGAGCGCGGAGGCAATCGCCGACGAATGGATTCGGATGACATGGTCGAATGAATCGCGGGTGGTGGACATGCTCAAACCGATGATGTTGGGTTCGTGGGAAGCGTGCGTCAATTACATGATGCCGCTCGGCTTGCATCACTTGATGAAAGAACATCATCACTATGGACCTGACCCAGGGTTCAACGGCGCGCCGCGCCCGGATTGGAACAACGTCTACTATCATCGCGCCGATATGAATGGAATCGGTTTTGATCGCACGCATACGGGCAGCATTAACGTCGGCATGTATCACCGCCCATTGTGCGAGGAGTTCGACAACATCGCCACGTGTCCCGAAAAATTCCTGCTGTGGTTCCATCACGTTCCGTGGCACCATCGCCTCTATTCGGGCAGAACGCTGTGGCAGGAATTGCAGCACCGGTACGACGAAGGCATTACGTTTGTCGAAGAAATGCAAAACGCTTGGCAGCGGCTGCAATCGAAAATAGACGGCGAGCGATTCGAGCATGTTCGTCAACGCCTGACGCATCAACTCGAAAACGCGCGCGAATGGCGCGACGTGTGCATCGAATATTTTGGACAGTTTCAAAATTCAGCCACGGAATCACACTGAAACACGCAGAATTTTGAATTTCTACGTGACGCAAAGCGTGTGGCAAAGGCAATTTGTATTTAGGAGCTTGACATGACGGGCAAAACATGGAAATCGGAAATTCGTGAGTTCAAGGATGTAAAGACGGGGCGGACGATCAAACAATTGACGACGACCGGCAACAACGTCCATTTGTATTTCACCGAAAACTCGTTCGACGCAACGCGCAACGAAATCATTTTTCGCTCCGATCGCGCCTCGGGGCGAGATTGCGCGCCGCATGAGAATCCGTTTTACGATTTGTTTCGGATGAATCTCGATTCCGGCGAAATCGTGCAATTGACCGATGAGTCGGCGTCAAGCGTAGGCATTGAAAACGGATCGATACATAGCGTCACCAAGACGCCCGACAGCCGCATCGTCGTTTATCGCACGGGCAATCACATCAAGAAACTGGACACCGTGACCGGCGAGAATTGCATTCTCTACACCGAGACCGGCAATTACAATTTGGGATCGCCGTCGATCGCGCCGAATCGCCGTTACCTTGCGTTTTCGCGCAACGAGAATGTTCACGTCGCCGATGGTCCCAACTACACCGGGTTCAAGGATCGTTTTTATCTAGTCAAGGATGGTCGCATCACGCTGGCGTATCTCGATGGCTCGGGTTGGTTCGACGTGTTCAAAGATACGCACCAGGTTGGTCATTTCCAGTTTTGTCCGGTGGACAGCACCATCGGTTCGTATTGCCACGAGGGACCGTGGAACTTGGTGACGCAACGGATGTGGCTGTTGGATTTTGTCGCGCGCGAGGCGCGCCCTTGTTTTCGTCAAAACGAACAAGACTCAATTGGGCACGAGTTCTGGACGCGCGATGGCTATCTCTTTTTCGATAATCGCGGTCCTGGACACGACGGCACAATTACGTCCGACCGCACGCAAGCCGTTGCGACGAATGTGCAAGTCAATCAAAACGCGCTGATTCCGTTCGTCGGACTCGCCGACCGTTGGGGCAACATCGTCCAGCGCATTGACATGCCGTTCTACTGCAATCATTATCACGCCAACCCGGACAACACCGTGCTTGTCGGCGATGACGTGGACGACTTGGTGTTGATTGACATTGCAGGAAAAGCGGCGAAAGTACAAGTGCTGTGCCATCACAAAACATCGTGGCACACGCAGAGCGCGCATTGTCACCCAACGTGGAGTTGGGATGGCAAGAAAATATTGTACGCCTCAGATTTCGGTGGGCGCGTCAATCTTTATCTTGTCGAATCATAAAATTTGAAAATTAGACGTTGGACGTTGGATGTTAGAATCTACGCCGCGTCGATGACCGTTTCCCACATCCAACATCTAACTTCCAACTTCTAACGGCAACTATGACACAACACTATCAACACCTCGGCGTTTTTAGCGATTGGGTGGACCCGGCGAAGCACCGGAAGCGTATGGATGGTGATGGTTTACGAAACGAGGAGCAACCATGAAGCGATCATTAGGTTCAAGTGGGATTGAGGTCGGCGCGTTGGGCATGGGATGCTGGGCGATTGGCGGACCTTGGCGCATGCAAGAGAACCAAGCCGGATGGGGAGTTGTGGACGATGCGGAATCGCTTCGCGCGATTCATGCCGCGCTCGAACACGGCATCACATTTTTCGACACGGCGGCAAACTATGGCTGCGGACACAGTGAACGCGTCCTGGGTCGCGCGCTCGCCGACCGGCGCGATGGAGCCGTTGTCGCCACCAAGTTCGGCTATGCCGTGGACGAGCAAGCCAAGCGGGTCGAACCCTACGACGATGATGCGGTCCTGGATCATCTGCGCCAAGATTGCGAGAAAAGTCTGCGGCGACTGGGCCTGGATTGCATTGATCTCTACCAATTCCACGTCAACGGCTATTCGCCCGCCAAAGCCGGCAGAGTACGCGACGCACTGGAAGAATTGGTGAAGGAAGGCAACATTCGCTTTTACGGTTGGAGCACCGACAACGCGGAAGGCGCGCGCGTCTTCGCCGAAGGAAAACACTGCGTCGCGATCCAACACGATCTCAACGTGATCCGCGACGCGCCGCAAGTGCTGGCGGTGTGCGCTGAGTTTGGACTCGCCAGCTTGAATCGCACTCCGCTCGCGCGCGGCGCGATCACCGGCAAATACGCCGCCGACGCGAAATTTCAGCCCGACGATCTCCGTTCCCGTCCAATCTTTCAAGAACAGTGGCTGACTCCAACCCTTGAAAAACTGGATGCGCTGCGCCAAATTCTGACGAGCCGCGGACGCACGCTGGCGCAAGGCGCGCTCGCGTGGATTTGGGCGCGCAGCACGCGGACGATTCCAATTCCCGGTATCCGCACCGGCGCGCAGACAATCGAAAACGCCGGGGCCATGCAGTTCGGCGCGTTGAACGACGATCAAATGAAAGAGATCGAACAACTGATGGGGCGAGCATGATCGTACGTAACTTTTTGGATGCGCCCAGCCAGGCGCAGTCAATTCACGGCGGCAAAGGACAGGGGAAGAACGCGCGCGTGTTCGACAAGGCGGATTTCGATACGCCGCTCAAGTTCATCAACTATGTGGAACTGGAATCGGGCGCGACGATTGGCGCGCATCGGCATGGCGACAATGAGGAAGTCTATCTCGTCTTGTCTGGCAACGGGGTGATGATCGTCAACGACGAACGCCAAGCGGTCAAGACCGGCGACATCATCTTGAACAAGCCGGGCTGGGAACACGGGCTGGAGAACACGGGCGACGAGCCGCTCAGGCTGTTTGTGTTTGAGGTGGATCGAATTCGTAATTCGTAATTCGTAATTCCAAATTACCAATCACCAATTACCAATTACCAATTGCCGAGAGGTGGACAATGAATGCAGGAAGAACATGGCACTCGGAATTGAGCGACACGCATGACCCGATGACCGGTGCGCGCGTGCGGCAATTGACCAATTATCTTGGACACAGCAATCACTTTTATTTCACGTACCCCTGTTGGTATGACGACGGACGCAAGCTCGTCATCGCATCCGACCGCGAGAATCGCACCAACTTTTTCGGCGTGGATTTGGCGAGCGGCGAGATCACACAACTCACCGATCTCGATCCGGCGGCGGGGCAAGTGGACGCGCAATCAACGACCAAGAATCCGCGCCGCGCAGAAATTTACTTTTTGCAGGGCAAGACCTTGTGCGCGCTCGATTTGAAATCGCTTGCGTTGCGCCCGCTGTTTGTCGTTCCGAGCGGCTATACGGCGGAAGCATCGAACGCGACCGCCGATGGCAAATATCTCGTCACCGGTTATTGTCAGGACTTGTCTAGCCGATTCAACGTAGATCTGGGACACGGTTACGTCGGCTTTCGCGAAATCTGGGAGGCGCAGCCGCATTGTGCGATCGTTCGCATCTCGCTCGAAAGCGGCGCAGTTGAGCAAGTCTTTGAAGACCACTGTTGGCTCGGTCATTTGAACACCTCGACCACTCTGCCGCACATCATGACGTTCTGCCACGAAGGTCCGTGGGACAAGGTGGACAACCGCATCTGGGGTTTGAATCTGCAAACGCGCGAGACATGGAAGATTCGTCCAACTGCGCCCGGCGAAATGGTCGGACACGAGTACTGGATGGACGACGGCGAGCACATCGGTTATCACGGTTACGTGGCAAAGGGAACCATCTATGGTTCGATTCGTTACGACAACACCGATCAAGTCGAAGCGCCGTTCGAGTTTCACTCGTGGCACTTCCACAGCTTCCGACTCGATTACGTGGTCGGCGATGGCGACGCGCAGAATCCGTATTTGCTGTTATGGCGCATGAAGGATGGCAAGTTCGAAGGACCCAAGGCGCTCGTGTGGCATCGCGGTTCGTTCCACATTCAGCGCGTGCATGTTCATCCCTGCTTTAGCGCCGACGGAAAACAAATCGTGTTTACGGCCGATCCGCAAGGGTACGGGCAAGTGTTCATCGTGGACATCCCGGATTGGGATGCACTACCCGACCGCAACTCTCTTGAAAAGTGACGAGTGACGGGTGACAAGTGACAAGAGAAGTAAAACGTGAAACGTAAAACGTGAAACGTAATACTTCGCCTGTCACCCGTCACTCGTCACCCGTCACAATCCAAAGGAGCAAGAATGTCAAAATCACTCAAGATTAGTGTCATCGGCGCAGGCAGCGCGCAATTCTCGTTGGGCATCGTCAAGGATCTGTGTTTAACCAAGGGTCTCGACGGCAGTCACGTGACCTTTATGGACCTCGACGAAGGTCGCTTGGACATGATCTACAAGCTGGCTTTTCGCTACGCCCAGCAACTCGGCTCGGCGTTGACGTTCGACAAGACGCTGGACCGCCAAGCCGCGCTCGACGGTTCGGATTTCGTTCTCAACGCCGTTTACGTCCTGGGGCACGTCGTCGAAGCGAACATGCGCGAGCTGGCAGCGGACAAGTACGGTTACTATCACACGGGCGGACAGTTTGGCGCATATCATCAGCTTCGATTCATGCTCGATCTCGCGCAGGACATGGAAAAGATTTGCCCCGCTGCGTGGTTGATTCAATCGGGCAATCCGGTGTTCGACGGATGCACGTTGATGACGCGCGAGACCAGCATCAAAGTGTGCGGGCTATGTCATGGGCACTATCATTACCGCGAAATCGCGCAGACGATCGGCATTGATCCCGACCGCGTGACTTGGCAAGCGCCCGGCTTGAATCACAACATCTGGCTCACGCATTTCATTTACGAAGGCAAAGATGCTTATCCCTTGATTGACGAATGGATCGCAACCCAAGGCGAAGAATACTGGCGCACGCACGTTGCCCAAATTACGCACGACGCGCAAATGTCGCGCGGCGCGGCGCATCAGTATCATCTGTACGGCTTGTTCCCGATTGGCGACACCGTGCGGCGCGGCGGCTGGTGGTATCACACCGACATCGCCGCCAAGAAACGTTGGTACGGTGAACCCTGGGGCGGACCGGATACCCACTTGGCGCGACCGTACTTTGTAAAAACGCTAACCGCGCGCGTTGCGGAAATGACCCGCTGGGCAAACGACCCAAACACTGACATGGTCAAGGCAATCGGCACGCAAAAGACCCGCGAGCAAATCGTGCCCATCATTGATGGACTGGTCAACAACACCGAAGGTTACTTTCAGGTCAACGTGCCCAATCACGGCGCGCTCGCCGGTCTGCCGGACGATCTAGTCGTCGAAGTCCCGGCGATTGTAAACCAAAAAGGCATTCAACCGGTGCGCGTTGGCAGTCTGCCGCCCAAGATCATGCTCGAACAAATCCTGCCCGACTGGTTAGAGACCGAGCGCGAACTGCACGCGTTCAAAACCGGCGACCGTTCGATGTTGCTCTACGGCGTCTTGAATCACCACCAAACGAAATCTTACGATCAAGCGGTGGCGATTCTCGACGAGTTGATGGACCTCGACGAGGTGAAAGAAACCGAGGACTGGGCGAAGATGAAACGCATCGGCGATTACTACAAGTATCCGCGCAAGTTGTAGGCAAGTGACCGGCCAAAACCAGACGGGGACACAAACGGCATGACCAACATGCCTTTACGAAAAGTACACGCCCCTGTAGGACAAATTGACAATTTGTCCTACAGGGGCGTTTGGCATACTGTCCCGCGCGTTCGGCGATCAATGGTACGCGCCGTATTCCCTGGCCGCGTCCGCCATCGCCCGGACATTTTCCGGTTTGGCGTGGTCGAAGAATGCGCCATTCGACAGGATATAGCCGCCGTCTTTGCCGCAAACGTCAATGAGTCTCTTGACCTCGTCCTTGATTTGTGCGGGCGTGGCTAGCTTCAACATCGCGGATTGCACGTTGCCCAACATACAGAGCGTGTCGCCGACGATTTCCTTGGCGCGCGCCATGTCCGTCTTGTCGAACATCCAGACTGTCGTCCCTTTGGGAAGGTCCTTGATCACTTCCAATCTCGAGTTGTAGCCGCCTTCGGCCGCCGGGAATGGAACGACTCCTTCCTCGATCAATCCCAGGAGCACCTTTCTAAGGGAAGGCCAGTAGAACTTTTTGTACTGTTCGTCCGACAGGAACCCGTCCGCGCCTTTGTGCAGCGGAATGAAGATGATGGGTTTGCCGGTCATTTGCGCCGCGCCGACGCCCATCTTGATCATGAGCGGCGTGATGGCGTCCAGAGCTTCGAGGAGTTTCTCCGGCCGACGGTACATATCCATCATGATTCCTTTGGTGCCGCGGAGCGTATCGCCGATGGTGTCGAATGGCGCTTTTGTGAACCCGCCGAGCATTTGCGGAAATCCCATCCCCGCCATCTCGCCCTCGAGCGCGCCGACCGTGCCGGCCCATTTCAGCGCTTCGGCCCCTGCCTCAAACAGTTTCTGGTAGGCGGCTTGAACGGGCGGCAAACCGAAAGGTATGAAATTGAACGCGACCCCATACATTTCCAGAATGCCGGTGAGCTGCGGAAGCATTTGGAAGGGTTCCATCGCCCCGAACACGCGCGGCAAGTAGGTGTTGCTAAAGAAATACGATGGGTCGTCAATCAGCGCGTCGTATTCGTCCGCCTTCATGTATTCGCCTTCGCGACATTGGTAGACCTGTTCGGGCGCGACGCCGTGCCCGGGCCAGGCGTACAACTTGTAATCCATGATCTCGTAGAATTTCCCCGGGCCCGGCGCGGTCGAGCCGATGTGTACGTCCGGCTGGAAATCCACAATGAATTTCCGAAACGCCTTGGCGCATTTGTCATAGTCGTACATCACGTCCTCGACCGTCATTCCGGCATAGTAAACGGGGAAAAAGCCGGGTAGCAGACCGAGGGGAACTCGATCCGGCGCTTTTTTCATCTCGATGGCGTCTTTGATTCGAGTCACGCTCGCCTGGTATGCCGCTTCGGCCTCGGGACTAGCGAATTGGACGCCCGGCGGGGAGAGCCACTTTTGAAATAGCGCTTGGCGTTTTTGATCTGGCGTTAGCTTGGGCATTTTAGTTACCTCCTCCTTTTACGCGCCGATCCACTGTTTGGCGAGCGAGACGCCGGCGACTGCGTTGTTGCCAAAGCCATCCGCGCCCGCAAACCCACAGACGTCCTGGGTGACTTGGCCGCCACCAACCATGATTTTGACCTTGTCTCGCATTCCGGCGGCTTGAATCGCCTCGACCGTCTCCTTCATCGAGTCGAATGCCAGAGTGAGAAACCCGCTCAAGGCGACCACCTGCGGTTGAAACTCTTTGATCGCCTCGACAAACCTGCTCGCCGGCACGTCCACGCCCAAGTCCTGCACTTGAAAGCCATTCACGTCCAGCATAAAGGTCACAATGTCCTTGCCGATGTCGTGAATGTCTCCGTGGACCGTGCCGATGAGGACGCGGCCAAGCTTGGCTTGCGTCGTCGTCTCCGCCATGCTGGGCTTGACCAGCGCCGACAATTGCCGCATAATCTCGCCGGCGAAGATCAGTTCCGGAATGAACGCCGCGCCCGTTTCAAAGCGCTTGCCGACGACCGCCATTGCCTCGCGACAGTCGTCGAGAATCACCAGCGGGTCAACGCCGTTGTCTAGCATCTCTTGCGCCGACTGGAGCGCATCCTCTTCGCGCATGTCGGCAATTGCTTCCACCAGTTGCTTGGTCATGGCTTGCTCCTCCTTGATAGAATCAAATCAACCCTTCCCGGATCGCGATGGCCACCGCCTGGGCGCGATTGTGCGCGCCCAGTTTGACCGCGATCTCTTCGATCTTGCGCTTGACCGTTCGGTCGCTCCAATGAATCTCTTTGGCGATGTCCTCGCTGGTGGCCCCATTCGCGATCCGCGCGAGCACGTGGATTTCGTCCGGCGACAAGTTATGCTCGCGTGTGACTTGCGCTTTTGCGAGCATGTGAAGTTGCCGCAGCACTTGGTCCATCAACGAGGGCGAGAGCAGACGCTTGCCCTGATGCACGAGCCGGATGGTTTCGACGACGATGTCATCTGAGGAGTTTTTCAACAGGTACGCATAGCATCCCACTCGAAAAGCGCCCAGGATATATTCTTCGTTGTCATACGCCGTCAAGATGACGATTTTGACTTGGGGCGCGGCGCGCAGGATGCGGGACGCGACTTCAATGCCTCCCAGCCCGAACATCTGAATGTCCAGCAGGACCACATGCGGACCAAGGTCGGCGACCGCTTGCAGCGCGGCCGTTCCATCTTCCGCATCTCCCACGACGGCAATATCGGGATACGAAGACAGCAGACTCTTCAACCCGCGTCTGACCATCGGATGATCGTCCACAATCAAGACGCGAATCGGGGCGGGATTCGTACTCTCAACCATCCCTCAACTCCTCGCGTTGGTACAAATGCTCAACTTCTGCGCGCACGGGCAGGCGAAAGGTCAAGCGCGTGCCTTGCCCCGGCGAGGACCACACCTTCATGTCGCCGTTCAGACTCTTGACGCGTTCCCGCATGCCCAATAACCCCAAGCCCGTGCCCTGGCCGTTTTTTCGGCCCTGCTCATAGTCGAATCCCCGTCCATCGTCCTGCACGCTCACACACAGCGAGCCAGGCGCGAAATCCAACGTCACCGATGCCTCGCTGGCCTGCGCGTGCGACAGCACGTTGTGCAGACTTTCCTCCACGAGCCGAAACACCGTGATCTCGATGGCGGGCGGCAGACGATACAGCGCGCCCGTGGACTGGACGCGGCAGGTAATTCCAGAAAGTTCCTGAAAGGCCGCGGCGTGTTTCTGAAGCGCCGGCGCCAAGCCGACGGCGTCGAGCATCGGCGGCTGCAGGTCGTAGATCGCGCGGCGCAATTCGCGTTCCATTTCGTCGAGGATTTCCCGTAGGGCGTCCATCTTTTCTTGCGCGAGCGGCGGCAGCCCCGCGCCCGCGACGACGCGCGTCGCCTTGAGTTCAAAGCGCGCGGCGGTAATCAACTGGATGACGCCATCGTGCATATCCCGCGCGATGCGGGCGCGTTCCTCCTCCTGGAGTCGAATCGTCTTGTCCCACAGCGAGCGCAGCCGTTCCGCCTTGACCGCAATTTCATCTTTGGCGCGCGAGAGTTGTCCGGTTCGCTCGGCGACCTTCTGCTCCAACTCCTGACTGAACTGCTTGATCTGCGTGTGCAGCTCGGCATTCTTGACGGCGATAGACGCGAGATCGGCGAATTGACTCAACAACCAGATGTCGTTGTCGTCAAAAGTCCGGCCATCGGGATCGTTCAAAATATCAATCCCGCCAATAATTTGGTTTTCCCACTTGAGCGGCACGCCGACAATGTGGGTTTCGGTGCCGCCCTCAAACACGACGGCATGACCGGGCCAGTTAAAGTAATCGTTGATGATCATCGGATGACCGGTTTGGATCACCTGACCGATAACGCCTTCGCCCAACTGGAGGGTCACGCCCGCCCAATTCCGGCCGAGGTTGTAGGAGGCAATCGTATGGATCAACGCGCGCTGGCGATCGTAGAGGTAAAGTTGACCCGCTTTGGCGTCTAAGAGCATCGCGCCCCGCCGCAGGAGCGCTTCCAGCAGGGCAGGCGTCTCCAGTCGCGCGATGATGTCGAGTGAGGTTTCGTGCAAGGCCACCATCGCTTCGTAGCGCTGCTTGGTTTCTTGAAACAGCCGGGCATTCTTGATGGCCATGCCCACTTGATTGCCGAGGATTTCCAACGCTGTAACGTCGCCCTGCTCAAACGCATTCTGCCGATTGCTCTGCACGTCGAGGACGCCAATCACGCGTTCTCCGGCCCGCAAGGGGACCGCCAATTCGGATTGCGTCTCGGGCAGCAGTTCCACTTTGTAATAGCGCGGCTCCTGAGTGACGTCATTGCACGCGAGTGTCTGGCCCGTCGCCGCGACCCAACCCGTAATGCCCTCCTGCCCGATTTTGAGTCGCACACCTCGCGCTTTCATCATTTCCGCCGAGGGACTAGCCGCTTCTTTCAGCACGATCTCCCCGCTGTCTTCGTCCACCAAGAAAAGGTTGGCGTGAGAATAGCCGAACTTGAAGCGGATGAGCATCACCACTTCGGTCAGCAGGGCATTCAAATCGAACAACGCGGTCGTCCGCTGCCCGACCAGACTGGCCGTCTCCAAGTGCAGCGCATGACGGCGGGCTTGCGCGTGGAGCCGACTGTTTTCAATAGTGGTGACCCAATGGAGAATCAGCCAAAAGACGACCGGATACCCAACTCCCAATACGAAAAAGGCGCGGAGAAAGGAAGGCGAGGACAGGGCTTGGGCCTGAATCCACACGTGCTCAAACAGGGCATATCCGATCCCGATCGCGGCGACCAAGAACGGAATTGCCCGGCGGAGGTAGATCACCCAATGACTCGACGGTGTCTGCTCATCGCGTCTCGCGCGCACGAGTGCCTCCCGTTCCCGCAATTTTCGCAAGGTACGAGCAATACTGCCCATTCGGTGACACTGGCATTATAACGGGTTCTGCTTTCCACACCTAATCAGGGGCTGGCGTAGACAAGTATACAGGTACACAGGTACACAGGTACACAGGTACTTGTTTACGTGTCTACCTGTATACTTGTGTAGCTGTTTCCCTAACTGCGCGATCGACTTGTTCCTTCAGCCGCGCCTTGAGAATCTTGCCCGTGGCCGTTTCCGGGAATTGCTCGACAAACCATACATAGTCGGGCACTTTATAGTCCGCTAACTTGCCCCGGCAGAAATCCTTAATCTCGGCTGCGGTCGGCCGCGTATTTGGCCGCGCCCGAATACACGCGCAGGTCTTTTCGCCCAGCACCGGATCCGCAACGGCTACGACTACCGCGTCCAGAACGCCGGGGCAGGTACGCAGTAAATCTTCGATCTCGAGCGGATAGATGTTATATCCGCCGCGGATAATCATGTCCTTTTTTCTGCCGACGATCCGAATATACCCCCGCTCGTCTCGACATCCCAAATCGCCCGTGTAAAACCAACCATCCGCGTCGAATGCCGCTGCCGTTGCTTCAGGTTGTTTGTAGTAACCTTTCATCACGCCCGCGCTTTTGATGGCGATTTCACCCACCTGCCCATCGGGCACCGCGCGGCGATTATCGTCCACGAGTTTCAGCGCAACACCCGGCAGCGCACGTCCCACGGTTTCCGTCTGCGCGATGGCATCGTCCTCAAAGAGCGTGTTGGCTATTCCTCCCGAATGCTCGGTCATGCCGTAGCCGATCAGCGCATGAACACCCCTGGCGATGAGGCGGCGGATCAGTTCAGCCGGCACCCCTGCGCCGGCGACCAGTCCTGTGCGGAGCGACGAAATGTCATACTTGTCCGCGCTCGCGAGTTCGAGTGAATAGATGGTCGGCACGGCGTACTGCACGGTTACCTTTTCTCGCTCGATCAATTCCAGGATCGGCTCCGCCTTGAAAATATCGGCGAGGATCACTTTGGCGTGATAATAAAACGCGCAGTTTAGGCAAAAAAAGCCGATGATGTGCGACGTAGGCACCAGGACCAGGAAAACGTCGGCGGAGGTTATCTGGAATGGCTCGGAGGCAACCTGTGTCGTCCAAACGAAATTCGAGTGCGTAATCATCGCGCCCTTGGGCGCGCTGGTCGTCCCCGAGGTGTACATGAGTACGGCGATGTCCGTCGCGGGGTCTATGTCGGCTTCGGGAATCGGGTTGCCGCGAGCGCGTGAAATCAGTTCGTCAAAATCAAGAGCATGGCCTGGCGGTATGGGGATGCCGCCGTCAAGAGATAGGCCGTCAAGAGATCCACTGTCAGCAGATTCGTTCTTTCCTCCGACCGCGATCACGTGGCGCAACGCCGGCAAGTCGGGGCGCAACTTTTGAATGGTAGGCAAATAATCAAAGCCGTCGAACTCAACCGGCAGAATGATCGCGACCGACTCGGAATCGCGCAGGATATGCCGAGTCTCCATCTCGCGATAGCGCGGGTTGACCAGCACGACGACGGCCCCAAGACGTAAGATGGCAAAATAGGAAAAGACGAACTCGGGCCAGTTGGGCAAAGCGATTGCCACCTTGTCGCCTTTGCGAACGCCGAGTGCGGCGAGTTGCTCTGTCAGCCGGTTGACCTGCTCGCCCAGTTCGCGATACGTATAACGACGAGTTCCAAAGACGAGGGCTTGCCGATCGGGATTGGTTTCCAAATTGGCTGCCAAAATAGACTGGATGGTTGTGTATGTCATTTAGTTTCGATAATGATCTCGGCGGCCAGCCGAGCGCCGATCCCCGGAAGGAGACCGCACTTTTCAAAACCTTTGGCGCGCGCGAACTGCTCCATGTTCTCCGGGCTAGCGGCCGGATCCATGTAACGCCCAAAGACGACGTCTTGGTGTATCTTGGGGCAGACGACTGCGCCCACTTGCTCTTCAAAGCGGGGCATGAATTTCCGGGCCGCCACGATCGTCGCGCCAACCGCCTCATAATTCTGCAAGTCGTCACTGCCGAAGGCGAGTCCCAGGGCGATCAAGCTGCCGGTCACGCCCCCGCACATCCAGCCGGTCCCGCCGAAACCGGGAAACGGGGAGAGCGCTTGAACGATCTCCATATTGCCCAAGCCGAATTCTTCGAGCAGGGCGAGCGCGGTGCTCTTGGCGCAATTGCGCGCGAACCAGTTGTACTCTTCGGCGCGTCGCTGGACGCGGTCCAGGATTTGCGGCTTGTTCGCCAGGATTTCATCCCGCGTGAGTGTTTGCCTGGGAATCCCGCTGGCCGCCAGTTTCTTGTACCGAGCTTGAATCGCGTCGAGGTCCCAGTCTCTCTCCGCCAGTTCCTGCACTCTAGCCGCGAGCGCGGCACGGTCAGGCATGATTGCCTCCCTGTAGGGGCGGGGTCACCCCGCCCTCTCCCCGCCTGGTTCCTACGGAGCGTCTACATCCCATTTCTTGCGAGGTCTTTTGAACGTCCCTAAACCGGGCTTGAAGGTCTTGTCGTCAAGAAATTGCTTAAAGCCCTCTTCGCGCTCTTCTCCGGCGACGAACCAAAGCTGCTCCTGCTTGGAAATGAGATAGTCTTCCGCCAAGTCCCAGTCAAGCTGCTGCACTCGCTTGAAGGCATCTTTGGCCGCCTTGACTACGGCAGGACCTTTCTCCAAGAGGACATCGGCCAACTCGCGAACGCGTTCACGTAACTGTTCTTTAGGGACCGCTTCATTGACCAGGCCCATCTCTGCGGCCTTGCGACCGTCGAACAACTTGCCGGTCATGATGTAGTAGAGCGCATCTCGGGTCCGGATCGTCTCCGCCAAGGCGCGGCTTACATTGCCAGCCGGGAGGATGCCCCAGTTTACCTCGGACAAGCCGAACTGGGCGTCCTCGGCGGCGATGGCAAGATCGCATGAAACCACCGGCAGGAATGCGCCGCCGATACACCAGCCGTTGACCATCGCAATCGTCGGTTTCTCAAAGTATCTCAGCCGGCGCCACTGCCATTCCCAGTTGAGTCGGCGCACTTTCACGTTCACAATGCGCGGCTGGTCCTTCATATCCCGAAAGTACTCTTTGATGTCCATACCCGCCGAGAAGGCCGTCCCTTCTCCGGTCAGAACCATCACGCCGCAACGATCATCGGCCTCGACTTCGTCGAGAATTTCCAGCATGCGGAGACTCAGCGCCGGACTAAGCGCATTGCGCTTTTCCGGGCGATTCAGGGTGACCCACGCCACCCCCTTTTCGTATTCGAGCCGAACGAGGTTCTTGTCTACTTTCGTAAGATCAAACGCCATGATTTCATTCTCCTTGAAAATTATCCGCCCGAGACAGGCGGGAGTATCAAGACCTCATCCCCGTCTTTCAGCGGTGTCTTTATGCCTTCAAGATAGTGAATTGTCTGGCCGTTGACCATGATCTGCACATAAGGAAGAACGGCGCCGCTGTCAGGATCAAACAGGCGGGCGGAGAGGTTGTCTCCCCACCTTTCCGTAACGAAGGTCAGGAAATCCGCTACCGTCGTTCCCTGGGGAAGATCAATCTCGGTCCGGCTCTGGCCGACTATATCTTTGAGTCCCAGAATCGTGTGCAGCGTAATCTTCATTGCGTGGACGCCTACAATCTCAACGCAGCCGCAGCGTATGCTAGTCGTAGATCGGTGAGCTTTTCTCGGGTGGGTGTTCCTGTCTTGACATCCCAGCCGCGCAATGAGTAGTACTCGTCAAGCATCTTGTCCAGGTCTTGTCTACGGAGCACCTGTCCCTTGGAGCCGCCGGCCCTCAGGGGTTCTGTCATCAGTCTTTCGGGCAAGGTGTCATCCGCGCGCGTGAAACCTTCCCGGACATTAAAGGCCTTGGCGAGGTTGTTGACCCGTTCGCCCACTTGCAGTACCTCTTCAGGGGTGAAGGACAGACCCGTCACCGCCTCCATGAGCGTTGCCGTGTTCTGACACGCCGTCGCGGGCACAGCCATATCGAGGAGGAAGGCGCACATGGTAGCGCAATCCAGGGTCGCTGTCCGGACATCCTGGTTCCAGATGGTGAGCTTGCCCTTGTCCTCTAGGGCGAAGCGGTCCACCTGCCAGGGGATCGGGACGCCAAAGACCTCCTGAAAAGCATAGCCCCTACAGTGATCGGCCCCGGTGTAAGAGGTGGCATATCCAAGACCGTGGGCTTTGAGCGCCCGCACGTCGTAGCCGGGAAGTTCAAGCCCCTTGACCTGCATGGCGTACTTTTCCGTACCTTTCCCAATTCTCCGCGCGGCCGCAAGCGTGCCGTCGGCAAGGACATCCCCTAGACCGTCACGGAACGCGATCTTACGCAAGACCCTCAGCATGGCTTCCGCGTTGCCGAAAGACAAGTCAATGCCGTCAGTCTCCTTGAGCGTGAGGATGCCCTTCTCGAAGAGTTCCATGGCGAACGCAATGGTCACGCCTGCAGAAATGGTGTCGAGGCCCAATTCGTCAGCCAGCCGGTCGGCGGCGATGATGGGATCCACCTCGCCGATACCGACGACGCTTCCAAAGGAGTAAACCGTTTCAAAGTCGGGACCCTCCGTGAGGATGCCGGCGTACGGGCCTGTTTGGGCGAGCTTCAACTGACTGCAGCCGACGGGGCATTCGTGGCAGTGTTCCCGGCCCACCTTTCGGGTCGCTTGCGCGTCTCGGCCGATCCCTTCGACGGGAACGAACTCGCCCGTTGCGGACCAGTTTTTTGCCGGAAGGACGCCCATGGCGCCGGTGAGGTCCGTGACCATGGGTGTGCCGTGATGAGAGAACTCGGGATAGAGAACGGGGCTGTCCTTGAATGCCATGAGCAACGCGGTTCTGGCTGTCTTGTACTTGTCCTCGGAGCCGATAGCCACGGTATCGGTTCCTCGGATCGCAAGCGCCTTCAAGTTCTTGGATCCCATCACGGCGCCGAGGCCCTTGCGTCCGACGGCTCTGCGTTCGTTGATGATGCATGCCATCCGGCTCAGGTGCTCTCCGGCAGGACCAATGCAACACACGCGCACATTTTGGTCGCTTAATTCGTTCTTGATGATTTGCTGGCAATCGAAGGTCAGGGTCCCCCAGCAATGACTCGCGTCACGGAACCGCACGTCCTTGCCCGTGATGGCAACGTAGGTTGGTTTGTCCGCCTTCCCTTCGACGATGATTGCATCCCACCCGGCATACTTTATCTCGGTGGGGAACTCGCCTCCTGACAAAGCCATACCGACAGCGCCGGTGAGAGGCGACTTGCCTGTCACTGCCATCCTGCTCGCGCAGGGAACGCCGGCGCCGGTGAAAGGCCCCGGCGCAAAGACGAGTATGTTGTCGGGTCCGAGGGGATCTATGCCTGGCTTGACCTCGTCGAAGAGGTGCTTGATGCCAAAACCCGCTCCGCCGATGAAATCCCGCGCCATTTCCTCCGGCAATCGTTCTTCTCGTGATGTGCTGTTGCTGAGATTGATGCGGAGTACCTTACCCGCATACCCTCCGGAATACATGTCTGCCCTCCTTAATTGGGCAGGGTGACCCCGCCCCTACTAAATTGGCTGTGCGTCAAGCGGATAGAAGGCCATCGAGAGCTTGGTGATCAACGCGCCGGCGGGCGTATTGGCGATGGCGCCGTCTTCGCCGATGGCAAAGAACTTGCCGGTGGACCGCATCTGGTCCCAGTTGTAGAAGAACACGGTCGAGACCGGCAGGCCGAATTCGCGAAAGCAAAAAATGTACTGATTGTCGTCGAACTTGAACACCGTGGCGAGATCAACATCGCTTTCGCCCCGCAGCGGTCCGCGAATGCACTGCCAGCAATAGCGCTGCGAACTCAGATAGATGTGCTCAAAGCATTGCGTGGGGCTATAAGAATATATCCCGCGTAAGCCGATCAGGTCGCGCGTCGGAGCGGGCTTGCGTCCAGTCGGCGGAATGGCCGGATTGCCGAGCACGCCCGGCGCGAACTCGTGGAGCGCGCGCGGCTCTTTGCCAACATCGCCTTCGCGCATGATCGTGCGGACCGCTAGCACTTGACGCGTTTGGGTATTGACGATGAAGGTCTGCGACTCGCGCGGCTGGTGTAGAAAAGTCAGGTCAACGAAATACGTGTGCGCGGCCACCTCTACCACTTGACACCAGTCTGTGCCGCGCTCGCCGTCGCTTTGCCACACAACCTGGTTGCGGTCCGCGAACTCGAGAGCAAAGCATCGCCCCGAATCGAGCGTGATCGTCATCTGTTGGTTCACCAGCGCAGTGGTCTGCGGCAGGCGATTCGCCGCCAATTCCGACGCATAGTCCTCGTACTTGTAATTCGTGCTGCCTTCTTCTTGAGGCATGTCACACTCCCCACCGGACGCCGGCGTTGCTAACCGCAGCTCCGGCTACGTCAACAATTGCCGCGCCGCCATCAAGCAGCAAAACAGACCCGGTCATAAAGGTCGAATCATCGCTGGCGAGGTAACTGCAAATGCCGGTGATCTCGTCAGGATTCGCCGTCCGCCTCAGGGGAACCATCGAAGCGATACACTTGAAGACGCCGTCCAGATCGGTGCCGAGTACGTCGGCAAGCGGGCTGAGCGATTTTTCTAGCATCGCCGTCCGCGTGCCTCCCGGACACACGACATTGCAGCGAATCTTGGATGGACCGAAATCCAGCGCGACCTGCTGCGTGAGCATGATGAGAGCCGCTTTGGACGTGCAGTAGGCGGGCATGCCCGGCAGGCAGCGCAAGCCGCCCAGTGAAGCAATGTTGATGATCGAACCGCCGCCCCCCTTTGTCATGTGCGGTATTGCCGCCTTCATCATGTACATGGGACCGGTGACATTCGTTTCGAGGACGCTGTGCCAGAGCTCGGGATCAATGTCCACGACGGTCGTCCCGCCGGGATCAATCGCCGCGTTATTCACCAGCACGTCGAGCTTGCCGCCGAAGGCGAGCGCGCCATCCACTATTCGCCGCACGTCCTCCAGTTTCGTTACATCTCCCGCGCACGCGGCCACGGTCCCCGCCGGCAGTGATCGCGCCACCTCGTCGAGCATCTGCTGGCGGCGACCGGTTATGCATATCTTCGCGCCATCGGTGACGAACCGCTTGGCAATCGCCGCGCCGATGCCCGTACCCGCGCCGGTAATGAGCGCCACCTTGCCGTCAAGTTTCATGTGGATTCCCCGGTGCATTCGTAAACACGTACACAAGTAAACAGGGAAACAAGTAAACAAGTAGACAAGTGCCCTGTGTACCTGTGTACCTGGATACCTGTATACTTGTTTACGGTCGCAAAATTGGTTTGATCACGCGCCCTTTTTCCATTTCTTCGACCGCGTGATTGATTTCGTCGAATGGGTAGAATTTGACGAGCCGGTCAAATGGGAATCGCCCCTGGCAGTACAGATCAACCAGTTTGGGGATGAACAGGTCTGGAATCGAATCGCCTTCGATGATGCCTCGCACCGTCCGGCCGTTCATGATCTTGTCCATGTCGAGCGCGACCTCTGTGCCAGGCGCAACGACCCCTAGCAGTCCGCAGACTCCCAGACGCGGCAGACAATCCACCGCTTGCCGCAGCACCCTGGGATTGCCGACACACTCTAGCACGAATTCCGCGCCGCCGCCGGTGATGTCCAGAATCTGCTGAACCGGGTCCGTTTCGCTTGCGTTCACGGTATGCGTTGCGCCCAACTCGCGTGCCGTCTTCAGCCGGTCGGGATGCACGTCCACGGCGATGATGGTCGTGCAGCCGCACACGACCGCGCCGAGCAATGCGCTGAGGCCCACCGTGCCAACGCCAAAGATCGCGATGGACGAACCGGGACGGGGATGCAGTGTGTTCATTACCGCGCCCGCGCCGGTTTGAACGCCGCACCCTAAAGGTCCAAGGATTTCGAGGGGGACATCATTTCGCACCTTGACGACATTGCGTTCATTCGCCAGCGCGTAATCGGCGAAGGACGACTGGGTGAAGAAATTGCCGTGGATGACCTGATCGCCCCGTCGCAAGGTCGTACTGCCGTCCGGCCGCGCGCCGTGGAAATTGTGGAGGAAGAGATTCACGCAATAGGAGGGCTTGCCCGCTTTGCACGGTGGACACGCCCCGCAGGAGTTGAAGGTCAATACAACGTGATCGCCCGGCTTGACCTTGGTTACCCGCGCGCCCACCCGTTCGACGACGCCGGCGCCTTCATGTCCAAACACACTGGGCGGCGGCGGGATCGGCATGTGCCCGTCCCGCGCGCCCAAATCGGTGTGGCAAATGCCCGCGCCGGCAATCCGCACCACCACCTCATCGTCATTCGGCTCACTCAGTTGCAGTCGCTCCAGACTAAACTTGCCTGATGTCTCAAAAATTACAGCGGCGTTGATTTCCATTGCTGTCCTCCTACAACCCCATATACGCTTTCCGCACGTAATCGCTTTGCAGTAGTTCGGCGCAATCCCCTTCGAGGCAGACGTGCCCGTTTTCGAGCACGTACGCGCGATCGGCGATCTCCAAGGAATGTTTGACGTTTTGCTCGATGAGCAAAATAGTAATTCCCTGGTCGCGCAGCCCGCGAATGATGCCAAAGATTTCTGCCACCAACAGCGGCGCGAGACCGTACGAGAGTTCGTCGAACATGCACAGCCGCGGTTTGGACATTAGGCCGCGACCGATCGCGAGCATTTGGCGCTCGCCGCCGCTCAACGTCCGCGCCAATTGCCTCTCCCGTTCCTTGAGCCGGGGAAAAAGGTCAAAGACTTGCTTGAGCGTTTGTTGCTTTTCTTTCCAAGCATGATGGGGATACGCGCCCATCTCCAAGTTCTCGCGCACCGACATATCGGGAAAGAGCTTGCTTCCTTCGGGGACCTGAGAAATACCCAAATCCACAATGGCGTGCGCCGACAAACCATCTATCCGCTTGCCGAGGAACTCGACGCTGCCGGCCGCGGGACGCAGCACTCCGCAGACCGTATTCAGCAGGGTTGTTTTGCCGGCGCCGTTCGCGCCAACCAGCGCGACGATTTCGCCTTCCTCGATTCTGAGGCACACTTCCCACAGCGCCTGAATCTTGCCGTAACGAGTGTCTATCTGGTTAACCTGCAGCATAAGCCGATTCTCCCAAGTAGACCTCGACGACGGTCTTGCTCGTGGCGATCTCTTGCGGCGTGCCTTCCGCAATCTTTTCGCCGTGATGGAGCACGATGATCCGGTCGCAGACATTCATAATGGCCTTCATCACATGCTCGATCATCAAGATCGTAATTCCCTTATCCCGAATCTGGGTCACCATCTCCATTGCCTGCGCAACCTCGGTGGGGTTCAACCCGGCCATCAATTCGTCCAGCAACAGCAGTTCCGGCTGCGTGGCGAGTGCTCTGGCGACCTCCAGTCTTTTCTGATTCGCGAGCGTCAAATCCTTCGCGAGGGTCGCGCTCATCGCCGACAAACCGGTAAAATCCAATAGCTCCATGGCCTCCTGAGCGGCATCGGCCGACGATACGCTCCGTGACTTGCCAAACAGCGCGCCGAGCAACACATTGTCGCGCGCCGACAGGGTCCCAAAGATGTGGACCGCTTGAAACGTTCTGGCCACGCCTCCGTGACAGATTTGGTGTGGTTTGACGCCGCTGATTTTCTTGCCTTTGAATCTGATCTCACCCGAATCAGGAACCAGCGCGCCCGAAATCAGATTGAACAGCGTGGTTTTGCCGGCCCCATTCGGACCGATCAGACCGACGACTTGGCCTTGGTCCACGTTAAAGTCTACACGGGACACCGCCGCCAAACCCCCAAAATTCTTGGTCACCCGCTCGCTTTCCAGAATTTGCATGTGCTTCACTTTGTCATTTCGACGACCGAGGTCGCCACCTCGGTGGGCGCAGCGAGAAATCTCTTGCCCGAAAAGCGAGATCTCGCGCCCCGCTCGCGATGACACGCGGAGCAGTTACCCTTTGGATCAGCCCTACCAATCCATTGGGCAGGTACAAGATCGCAATCACCATGATCGCGCCGAACAAGAGCATATAGTAATAAGGGAACCGGGTGATCAAGATTTCTTCCAGGTAGCCGAAAATAATCGCGCCGACGATGGGGCCGTAAAATTGTCCCATGCCGCCAAAGATCGCCATCAAAACGGGCATGAAAGACAAGAGGGGGTTGAAGGCGATGAACGGGTCAATGTACGTCCAGCGCGTCGCCATGATGGCCCCGGCCGCGCCGGTGAAAAACGCGCTGACGGCGAAGGTGATGACTTTGAGCGCGGTTACGTTGATGCCGATGTGCGCGGCCGCTTGCTCGTTATCGCCAATGCTTTGCAGGGCAAGTCCGAATTTTGAGCGTCGGATCAGGTAAGCGGTCAGGATCAGGACGGCAAGAATACTGACCATGACGTAATAAACCGTGACGTGATCCACCACGATAACGAACCTGCCGCGCGTGCCGGTAAAATGAATCTCCCACCACAAGAGCAAATTCTTGATGAGTTCGACCAGTCCAAACGTAAAGATCGCAAAGTAAATCCCCTTGAGGCGCAGCGTCAGCGCGCCGACGAGCAGCGCCAGACCGAAACTGGCCAGCCCGCCGATCACTACGACGAGCGGCAAGGGTAACATTTTTCCCAGTATGGCGGAGCTATAAATGCCGACGCCGAAAAAGGCCGCGGGCGCGAGCGAGACGTAGCCGGTCGGACCCGAGAAGATGACCCAACTCATCGTCAGGACCACATACATAAAGATCGCGGTCAGCAGGATGACCGTATAGATCGGAAAGTACGCGGGACCGGTCGCGAACAGGATCACGACAACTCCGAGAAACCCCAGTAGTAACCACGGCCTTGAAGCGACCCCGAGACGATTCATTTCCTACCTTCCCAAAATGCCGGTGGGCTTGACGAGGAGCAGGAGCATAAAGATCACATAGTAGGCCACCAGCGACAATCCCGGTTCGATGTAACTGACAATGCTGCCGACAATGCCGAGTATGAATCCGCCAAGAAAACTGCCGGGGATACTGCCGAGTCCGCCGAGGACCACCACGATAATGGCGATGATCGCATATTCGAGTCCCATCGTCGCATTGACCGGGTAGCTGATGCTAATCAGCACGCCGGCGATACTCGCCAATCCGGCGCCCAAACCGAAACACAACGCGAGCACCAACTGGGTGTTCACGCCCATCAGTCCCGCCGTCAAGCGATCCTGCGCCGCGGCGCGAATCCCCTTGCCCATACGGGTCAGCGCCAAAAAAGCATAAAACGCGACGCCGATGCTGATCGCAAAGCCGAGCGTCACCAACCGGTTCGCGCCGAATAGCGCTCCCCCGATGTCAACCGGATAGTTGAGGAATGCGTATCCTCTGATTTCGGGTCCCCAAATGATAAAGGCGACGTTTTGAATAATGAATAACAGACCGAAGGACGCCAGCATGGAATTGCTCTCAAAGGCGCCCGGCGAGGTTGACATCGCGAGGAGCCGTTTGAACATCGTCCGGTGCAGAATGAAACCGAGAACGAAGGCGGCCGGCCCGCAAATCGCCACGGCGACCAGCGGGTTGACGCCGAATCGGGCATAGAGCGTCCACGCGCCCAGGCCGCCGAGCATGATGAACTCGCCGTGCGCGACATTCAGCACCCGCGCCACGCCGTACTGCAAGCTCAACCCCATCGCAATCAGGGCGTACAGACCGCCCAGCAGCAAACCGGCAATCACAACATCGAGGAATTGGATCATGACGATGGCATCCCAATTGAGGAGGGGGTTTCTCCGCTGAGGAGGAGGCGTTCTCTAACGCCGTTCGCGCTAGAGAGCGCTCCCTCCTCCATTACTGATTGGGCGGGGCGACCCCGCCCCTACTTTGGCGCGGGCCACGCCAGCTTGGGGTAGACCAACGCTGCCGTCGCCTTGTCCTTCGGGCCGACGACTTCATACTCGCCTTTTTGCCACTGACCAATCTCTGCGAGGTGAGACCCTTTGGCCAGCAGTCCGTTCTCGAACCAGGTCGAACCCAGGACCGTGGGGAACTTTTCCGTGGCAAGAAGCTCACGGATCTTTTTCTGATCGAGGGTTCCTGCCTTTTCGATGGCTTGCTTCCACATCTCCAGCCCCGCCCAATAGAACGGATGCCCCCACCAATCCTGCGCTTCCTTGGGCTTGCCCGCGTATAGTTTGTCGGCGAGGGTTTTGGTTGCAGCGGACTGTTTCGGGCTATAGCCGGCAAAACCCATGACTCCCTCGATCGCCGGGCCAAACGCAGTTTGGTAGAAACCGAAATTGACTCCGGGCCCTCCCAGCCATGCTTTGGGGTTAAAGCCAAGTTCCATGGACGTTGCGGTCGCCGGCATGATCTGGTCGGGATAGGCGAAACAGCAAAAGATGTCGGGATTGGCGGCTTTGGCTTCCTTGATGATCGGCGATAGGTCCTTGAGATCCGGCGGGATGCTCTTGACGCCGAGGATGTTGATGCCCTTCTTCGGGAATTCGATGCCGGCGATGCCGGAATACTCGATGCCGTGCAGGTCGGCAATGTAGGCGATGTAGGCCGTCTTGGCGCCCTTGTCGGCTAGAACGTCTGCAAAGACCGGCAGTTGATTCCAGTCAGAAAAACTGAGGGTGACGAAGACGTAAGGCAAACTGGGGAGCATGTCCTTGAGACTCGTGGCGCCGCCCTCTGCCGTGATGAGAACATAGCCGTACTTGTTGGCGATCGGGGCTTGGGCGAAGACAAACGAGGTGCCCGAGGCGGGCCACAAAAAGTCAACCTTGTCTTCGACGATCAATTTCTCCGTCAGGCGGGTCATCGTGCCAACATCGCTCTTGTCGTCATAGACCTTGAGCTCGATCGGCAGTTTCTTGTCTAGCTCTTTGACATAGATGCCGCCCTGGGCATTGACTTCCGGCACCCATGTCTCGTAGATCGGTCTGAACGCCGAGTCCCCAATGATAGCCAGGGGACCCGAGAGCGGTCTCGACATACCTACGACGATCTTGTCTTTGGCCGCCACCTTCACGACGGGAGCCGCGGGCGCGGCGGGCTGCGGCGCGCAGGCGGCGACCACGAGTCCGGCGCCGGTCAGGGCGGTGGCCCGCAGAAATTCGCGGCGAGTCAGTTGTTTCGCGCTCATCTTCTTCTCCTTTTTGTTTTTGGTTTGGTCACGTTCCAGCGAACCTTTTTCACTCATGCTCCCCCTCCTCTGTAGGACAAAGCGGCACCGTAGGTGCCGAGCCAAATTGTCCTACGAAACGGTCCAATAGAAAAAGGCAGACGCAAATGCTCTGCCTTTCCCCGATGAGATAAAAAAGCAACGCGCACGGACATACCCACGCTCGTGCGCCGTGGCGCGAGGCGGACATCCATGCGCGAAATGGCCCGTATGGCGATGAGCGCCAATTGGATCGTGCATATTGCTTATTCTAGTCCGAGACGCCAGTCACAGGAAGGGAAGAAAGGGACAAGTTTTTGTCCTGAAAGGGACAACTGATAGACTACTCTTCTGAGTGGTGACACTAATTCACCTTTCACTTATGATGCTCGCATACGGAACTCGATGCTCTGTACAGAACGAGGCGAGAATTCGGGAGACTGACCAGTGACAATGCTGAAGCAGACGCCGCTCATCTGGAACCGCAAAGCGGAAACCATGCCGCGCGAGCAGTTGGAGCAACTCCAGCTCCAGCGATTGCAGCAAACCGTCGAGCTCGTCTACACCCGAGTCCCGTTCTACAAGCGATGTCTTGACGAGCGCCACGTCAAACCGTCGGACGTTAAATCGCTCTGCGATCTGGGCAAACTGCCGCTTACGACGAAACAAGACTTGCGCGACAATTATCCCTTCGGACTCTTGACTGTGCCTGTAGAAAAACTCGTTCGCATCCACGCGTCGAGCGGCACGACGGGCAAGCCGACCGTGGGCCCGTACACGGCCAAGGATCTCGACACGTGGGCAGAACTTATGGCGCGGATGTATACGGCCGGCGGCGTGACCCACAACGACATCGTTCACAACGCATTTGGCCACGGTCTTTTTACCGGCGGGCTGGGGTTTCATCTCGGCGGCGAAAGAATCGGCGCGACGATGGTGCCGGCGTCGAGCGGTCTATCGAAACGACAGATCATGTTGATGGAAGATTTCGGAGCGACGGTGCTGGGGTGTACGCCTTCGTATGCGCTGGTGCTGGCCGAGACCGCGAGCGAGATGGGCGTGGACATTCCAAAACGCCTTCGCGTGCGCGTCGGCTTTTTCGGCGCCGAGCCCTGGACCGATGAGATGCGCGCCGAGATCGAAGCGAAATTAAACCTCGAGTCATTCGATAACTATGGTTTGACCGAAATGTGCGGGCCTGGGGTTTCCGTCGAATGCCCGTACCACGCGGGTCTGCACATCGCCGAGGATCATTTTCTTGCCGAACTGGTTGATCCGGATTCGCGCGAGCCGGTTCAAGAAGGTCAGGTCGGTGAACTTGTCCTCACCGCGCTTACGCGCGAGGCCATGCCCTTGCTCCGCTATCGCACGCGCGATCGCGTAATCCTCAATCGCGAGAAATGCGACTGCGGTCGCACGATGGCGCGCATGAGCAAGGTCAAGGGTCGCACCGACGACATGCTCATCATTCGCGGCGTCAACGTCTTCCCATCGTCCATCGAAAGCGTTGTGCTTACCGCCGACGGCGTCGAACCGCATTACCTCATCCTCATTGATCGCCCGAAAGACAAGCTCGATTCTCTCGAAGTGTGGGTCGAAGCATCGCCCGGCTTGTGGCAGCGCGGCGAGTATTGGGTCAAGCAAACCGAGCAGATGCTTTGCAAGGATTTGAATGACACGCTCGGACTGACCGCCAACGTTCGGGTGACCGAGCCGCACAGCATTCAACGCAGCGAAGGGAAAGCCAAGCGCATTATTGATCGCAGAGACTTGGGATGAAAACAATGAGCGATTTCAAATATTCGAACGTCGAGCGCGAGATGCAAGTGTACGGTTACGAATCGGCAGTCAAGAGCCACTGCCGCATGTGCCACGGCGGGTGCGGTGTGATCGTGTACGTCAAGAATGGCAAGGTCGCCAAAATCGCCGGCGATCCCGAATGCCCGATCAATCACGGTACGCTGTGCAGCAAAGGCCTTGCGTCGGCCCAAGTCGCTTATCACCCGGACCGGCTGACCTATCCCGTCAAGCGCGTGGGACCGAAGGCGAGCGGCAAATGGGAACGCATCTCGTGGGATCAAGCGCTCGACACCATCGCCGAACGCATCCTCGACTATAAGGCCAAGTACGGACCCGAGTCTATCGTCTTTGGCTATGGAACCGGCCGCGAGAACGAAGCCGTCATCTATCGCATCGCGAATCTCCTCGGCTCGCCCAACGTGTTGACCGCCGGGCATTTCTGTTACGGTCCGCGCATCTCGACCAGCATCATCACCTGCGGCACAAATCCCATTGTGGACTATGAGAATTTCCCCAAGTTGGTAATGATGTGGGGCAATAATGTGACCATCAGCAACGCGGACGAATACAAGGGCGAGCCGTTCTCCGTCGCGCTCGATCATGGCGCCAAGCTCATCGTCGTTGATCCCACGCTCACGCGCCCCGCCGCGCGCGCCAATGTCTGGCTCCAATTGCGACCCGGCACCGACGCCGCGCTCGCGCTCGGAATGCTCAACGTCATTATCAACGAGGAACTATACGACAAAGAATTCGTCGAGCATTACACTCACGGCTGGCAACAACTCGTCGAGCGCGTGGACGAGTATCCACTCGATAAAGTGGCCGCGATCACGTGGGTTCCTCAAGAAAAAATCAGAGCGGCCGCGCGGCTCTTTGCGACGACAAAACCGGCGGCGATTCAATGGGGCGTTGCCATCGAGCAGCAGATCAACTGCGCGGACAATGATCGCTTGCTCATATTCCTGATGGGTTTGACGGGCAATATTGACGCGCCGGGCGGCCAAGTTCTCAATCGCACGCCGAGCATGGTGAACGTCGGTCAGTTTGGCGCGCATGACTTGTTACCCAAAGACAAACCGGCCCAGCGGCTGGGAGGCGATCGCTTTCGGCTGGCCTCGCGGTTCGCGATCATCCAACCGAAATGCGTCTGGGATGCGATCCTCGAAGACAAGCCCTATCCGGTCAAGATGCTCTTTTTCATCAGCTCGAATCCCGTTCTCACCCGCGCCAACGCGAGAGAAGTTTACCGCGCTTTGGAGCAAGTCGAATTCATGGCCGTCGCCGACTTTTTCATCACGCCGACCGCGGAACTGGCGGACATTGTGCTGCCGGCGGCGACTTGGCTGGAGATGGATTACATCGGCGATTTTTGGAAGCGGCACGGCTATATTCTGCCTCGCCGTAAAGTGATCCAGGTCGGCGAATGTCGCTCCGACCATGAAATGCTCAACGACCTCGCGCACCGCATCGGGCAAGGCGAACATTGGTGGGACAATTTCGAGCAAGCGCTCGATTATATCCTCAAGCCCAGCGGACTGACCTGGAACGAGTTCAAGCAGTTGAGTTATCTGCGCGGCGAACGGAAATATTGGAAGTACAAAGAGCGGGGCTTTTCCACGCCCACCGGCAAATTC
Organism: Chloroflexota bacterium; assembly: GCA_016208315.1. Lineage (GTDB taxonomy): Bacteria > Chloroflexota > Anaerolineae > UBA4142 > UBA4142 > JACQYF01. Next base: position 69,339 of record JACQYF010000176.1, read on the forward strand.
GAGCTGTACTCGACGACCCTCCAGCGAATGGGATACGATCCGCTCCCGCAACATCGGGAACCGCCCGAAAGTCCGGTCAGCGCACCCGAACTGTACAAGGAGTATCCGTACATTCTGATTACGGGCAAGCGGCTGCCCGGCTTTTTCCACACCGAAAATCGCCAAGCGCCCTGGCTCCGCGAGTTGCACCGCGATCCCATCGTCGAGATTCATCCGGATACGGCCGCCAAAGAAGGCATCAAGGATGGCGATTGGGTCGTCATCGAATCCCGTCGCGGCCAAGTGCGCCAGCGCGCGCACCTCGTCCTCGGTCGCGATCCGCGGATCGTATCGGCGCAGCACGCGTGGTGGTTCCCGGAGAATAAAGACCCGCGTCACGGCTGGGATGAATCCAACATCAACGTCCTCACCGACAATGACTTGGATGGACTCGATCCGGCCATGGGCGCGTCCAACGTCAGAACACTGCTCTGCAAGATTTATCCTGAGAACGGAAACTATTCATGCCAAAGTACACGCTGAGAATCGAAGAGTACGCGTGCTGGGGCTGCCAAACCTGCGAGGTCGCCTGCAAACAGGAATACAATCCCGTCGAGGCGCGCGAGGGTGTCAAGTACATCACGGTGTGGCCGGATGGGCCCAAGCCCGTGAACGGGAACCTCGAATTTACTTGGCGCGTGACCGTCTGCCAGCACTGCGAAGAGCCGGATTGCGTACCCGCTTGTCCCACCGAGGCAATTACCAAACGGCCGGACGGCATTGTCATCTTGGATCGCGAACTGTGCAACGGCTGCCAGGCCTGCCTGCCAGCGTGCCCATACGACGCAATTGCTTTTGACGACGCCAGCGGCACGGCGGCCAAGTGCAACCTCTGCTATCATCGTGTAGACCACGGACTGTATCCCGCGTGCGCGGATAACGTCTGTCTCGCCCATTGCATCTACTTTGGGGAACCGGCGGAGATCGAGAAACTGATCGCAGAGAAACAAGCCGCACGCGCTTGTTGATAAGGATGTAACCACAATGCAGAATTCAGTTGCCAAACTCTGCGTCGGCGATCACGCCTGTAGTTTCTATCAGGATGAGCGCCAGCGGTGGTCGCTTGCTCTGTCTCTGGTTCGATCCGGCCTGGAGAACGGGGCCAAATGCCTCGTCATCGCCGCTAACGTCCCGCGCGTCGAGAAACTGGTCAAGGATTACGGGATTCCTCGCGAGCAATTGCTGATCGCCACGCCGGAGCAAACGCTTTGTCGCTACACGTTCAACATCGAAAAATTGCTGGAACGCTGGGAGCAGCTCGTGCGCGATGCCCTGGCCGAAGGTTACAAGAGTTTGTGCGCGGTGAGCGACATGTCCTGGGCACGCGATTCGGCCGCCTTGACTCAAGTGCCGGAATATGAAGCTCGACTCAACGAACATTTCGCGCGCCTGCCGCTTACCACGCTCTGCCAATACGACCGCCGCGCCTTCGCCGAGGATGTCTTGCTCGACGTGCTGCGGACTCACCCCATCGTCTTCATTGGCGGTCAAGCGCACGACAATCCCTACTATTTGCCGCGCGAGGTTTTCCTCGCGCGCAATCGCCGCGATGAATTCTGTTGGTATCTCGGCAAGCTCGAACATGCCGAGCCGGTTCAAAAGGACGCAAGTGCGTATCTTCCATCCGACTCGAACCGATGGCAGGTCTATTGCCTGGGCGAGTTGCGCGTGCTGCGCGACGGCGAGCCGGTCGTCTGGGATGCCGCGCACGGCGCGACGCGGCGGGTGAAAGCGCTGTTCGCCTATTTGCTCGAACAGGGCAAGAACGGCGCATCGAAAGAGAAACTGGCCGATCTCTTGTGGCCCAATGAAAGCGATCTCGAACGCAGTCTAAGCCGCCTGTACCACACCGTTCACGCGCTGCGTATGGCGCTCGAACCCGACCTGGCTTCGGCGGATGCGTCCCATTACGTGCTCAGCGAAGAAGATCGCTATGTGCTGGCGCTGCCCGGCGGCGCGTTTCGCGATGCGGAGGCCTTTGAGAGCTTGTGTCGTCGCGGCGAGCGCGCCTACAAAGCGCGCGAAGATGACCAAGCGTTGAATTATTATCTCCCCGCCGAAAACCTCTACGCGGGCGATCTCTTCTCGGATATTCCCGGCACCTGCGCGGAACGCCTCGACGACGATTGGTGCTGGAGCCGCCGCTATTGGCTGCGCGACATGTATTTGAAATTGATGCTGCACCTAGCCGAGATTCACTTGCGCCGGAATAGCATCTCCGAATCGCTCCACTATTGACAGCGCGCCCTGAAACTCGATCCCTGCTGCGAAGAAGCGCATCGCGGCATGATGCGCGCGTTTCATCGCGCCGGCCGCCCCGATGCGCTGGCGCGCCAATATCGCATTTGCGAAACCCAATTGCGCCGCCAAGAAAATCGTCCCCCCGATTCGCAGACGCAGAATTTGTGGCAAACGCTTGGAACGAAACGCAAAGCGTAAAACGCCCACACTCCCATACTCCCATACTCAACACCCCCCAAAAAACCAAAGGTAAACTCAAGCCGCCGCCCTATAATGTGGCTACCGTTTAAACGTCGGGGCGTCAAGTCAGGAAGGGCTTGACGCCAAGGAATCTAGATTCTAGGCGAAGCCGCCAAAAGGGAGGACACTATGTACGACATCGTCCCAGGGTTCGAGTTTGACGACAAAGCCGACCTCGAACGCTACGATTACTGGTTCCTGGATGCCACGCACTCGGTTCCACCGTGGACGCCCATGTTCGGCTGGTTCTGGGTCAACTTTTGCCGACACGGGATGCAGTACGGCGCGGAGAAATTGAGTCTGCCAACCGTGAAGGGCTGGGACTGGCGATTCAAGAACGGCGGTGGGTATCTGACCCTCTACACCGTCAAGTCTCAAGCCGAACAAGAACAGCGCGAGCAATGTTTCCGCCAGGCCATTCGCCCGCTCGTCGAAAACTATGACAAGGTGTGGGGCGGGTTCGTGACCGAAATCCTCGGCCACTACGACCGGCTGAAACAAACGAACGTCAACACCGCGGACAACATCGAGCTGCTCGCGAATTTCGAGGACACGATCGGCGTGACGCGGCGCATGTGGGAAATCCACATGTACATGATGTACGGCGTTTACACCGCGTTCATCCTCTTTGAAAATGTCTGCAAAGACCTCCTCGGTATTGACGACACCAAGCCCCAGTTCCAGCGCCTCCTGCGCGGGTTCGACAACAAAGCGTTCCAAGTAGATCGCGAGCTGTGGCAATTTGCGCGCAAGGCAGATGACATGGGCCTCGGCTCTGCCTTCAAAGGTCAAGCCGGCAATGTCATCCCCGTGCTCGAACAAAGCGCGGCGGGCAAGCAATGGCTCGGCGAATTCCGCGCCTTCCTCAATGAGGATGGCTGGCGCATGCAGCGTATGGCGGAAGCGAACCTGCCAACGTGGATCGAAGACCCTACGCCGGCCATCGCCAACGTTCAACTCTACTTGAACAAGGGCGGCAAGTTCAATCTCGACGACGAGCGCAAGAAACTCGCCGCTGAGCGCAACGAAGCCGAAAAACAGGTTTTGGATCGCGTCCCCGCGGCGCAGCGCGATTGGTTCAAGACGATGCTCGCCCTCGCGCAGCGCGCCAGTTCCTTTAGCGAGGAACACAACCACTATCTCGACCTCTACACTCACTCGATGATCCGGCGTTCCTGCATGGCGATCGGCAAGAAACTCGCGCAGGCGGGCACGATTGGCGCGGCGGAGGACATCATGTACCTGATGCCGGACGAAGTACGCAAAGTCGCCATCGCGCCGGAATTCCACAATTTGCATCCCATCGTCAATCAGCGCCGCGATGCTTGGGAGAGTTGGCAAAAGAACGAGAACCCGCCCTTCATCGGCAAGATTGATATGATGGCGGCGATTGGCGAGCTGGTCAAGGCAATTGCGATTAATGCGGCCGGTCGCGTTGCGCCGCACGGGGTCGAAGCGTTTCATCAAGCCGTGCAGAAACAGATCGGCATTCTGAAAGAGCATTCGCGCCGGAAGCAATTGACGGATCACGGCACGACGCCGATGACCGAAACCGCCAGCTACATGGGCTGGCTGCCGGTCGAGAATTTTCGCAAAGGCAGTTTGGCGAATGCCGAACCACTGGCCGTCGCGGAATTCGCCCGGCTCAAAGTCAGTAACTTTGGCTGCTATAGCTGCATGACGCGCTGCGGGCAAGTTCATCGGGTCGCGCAGGGCAATTATGCCGGCGCCGAGAGCGAGGGCCCAGAATACGAAACCATCTGGGCGCTCGGCGCCGGACTCGCCAATTCTGAAATTGGCGCCGTCGTCGCCGCCGATGCGAAATGCGACCTGCTCGGCTTGGACACGGTAAGCGCCGGAAATGCGCTGGGCTTTGCTTGTGAATTGTACGAACGCGGCATTCTGGCTTGCTCCGATACTGATGGACTCGAACTGACCTGGGGGAATCACGCGGCCTTCCTGCAACTGCTCGATCAGATCGGGCAACGCGAAGGGCTGGGCAGATTGCTGGGCGAAGGCGTCAAGCGCGCCGCGGAGCAAATCGGCAGAGGCGCGGAGCGGTACGCGATGCACGTCAAAGGGATGGAACTGCCCGGGTACGAGCCGCGTGCGCTCAAGGGCTATGCTCTCAGTTACGCCACCTCGAACATCGGCGGAAGTCACATGTACGGGCGACCACGCCAGGAACTTTACTCCGATCCGGCAAAAGCGGTGGACCGCTTCGCCGAAATCGGCAAGGGACAGTGGATTGCCCAGGTTCAGGCGCAACAAGCCGCCGACGAAACGGCCATCGTCTGTAATTTTGGAAACTCGGGACTGACAGCAGAGCTTTTAGGGCAACTGCTTGTCGCCGCAACGGGACGCGCCGAACTGGGCGACGCGGCATATCGTCAGCGGATCGGCGAGCGCATCCTCTGCCTGGAACGCGCCTTCAACGTGCGCGAGGGTTTCAGTCGCAAAGACGATACGCTGCCGGAGCGCATGTTGACCGAGCCGCTCCAGGACGCGGGTAAGGCGTCAACCGCCCAAGTGGTTCGCCATCTCGATACGATGCTCGACGAATACTATGATGCGGTGGGCTACACGCGCGATGGAATTCCGACGGAAACGAAAATGAGGGAGTTGGAGCTGAGTAATACGTAATGAGTAAAACGTAAAATGATGGAACCCGTTTATGATCAACTTCTCGAACTTGCCGCGCCCTACCTGGATACGCGCGACAACGATCTGCACGTTCGCACGGCACGCCAATTTGCCGAAAGGATATTGGAGCAAGTACAAGCCGACGAAGACATTGTAATTCCGGCGATTCTGTTACACGATTTGGGCTGGAAGATGATTCCCGAAGAGTTGCAGTCAACGGCTTACGGCCCAGTCATTCAAGACCCGGAACTAAATCGCAAGCACGAAGTGGAAGGGGTCCGGCTCGCACGCGATATTCTGCAACAAGTGAATTACGATCCTGCCAAGACGAAAGAAATCTTGACGATCATTGATGGACACGACTCGCGTCCGGTGGCGCTTTCGGTCAACGATCAGATCGTCAAGGATGCGGATAAGTTGTGGCGGTTATCAGAAAAAGGTTTTCGACTTTTTCAGCGCACCTTTGGCATCCCGCCCATGGAATTCGCGGAATGGTTCAGTCAACAGGTTGATCGCTGGTTCTTCACCGACGCGGCAAAGGTTATCGCGCGCCAGGAAATCGCAAACCGGAAAGCAGAAGTTGCGCGGAACGGCTCGAAAGGAACGTGACCTGTGCGGATCAAGATTGACTGCGAACGCTGTACGGGAGATGCCCTTTGTGTCGGGCACGCGCCCCTCGTCTTTGCGCTGAACGACGACAGCAAAGCCGAGGTCGTCAATCCCGATGGCGCGGACGAGCAAACGATTCGCGAAGCGGCGCAAGAGTGCCCCAGTGCGGCGATCATACTTCTCGACGAGCATGGGAATCAGATCTTTCCGTAGGACAATTTGACAAATTGTCCTACATTTTCGGGAGAGCGGATTATGACCGAATACGATGGCATCATTATTGGCGCTGGACCGAATGGACTCACTCTCGGTAGCTATTTGGCAAAAGCCGGACTCAAGATTCTACTTCTGGATCGGCGATTAGAGATTGGCGGCGGACTGGCAACCGAGCAAGTGACCATCCCCGGCTTTTTGCACAATACCCACGCGGTCTACCACATGATGGTGGACTATGCGCCGATTTTCAAAGACCTACGACTGTTCGAAGAGTCGGATTTGAAATTCGTCAAGCCGGAACCGGCGATGGTCTTGCCCTTGTCGGATGGGCGCAGCATCTGTCTCTATTCCGATATCGAAAAGACGTGCGCCTCGATTGCCCAATTCTCGAAACATGACAGCGATTGCTATCGCGACATGGCGCACGAGTTTCAGACCTACGTAGACGAATTCCTCGCGCCCGCGACCTACGCGCCTTCGATGCCGCCGTTCGAGCAACTCGCCAAGCTGACGACGAACGAGATCGGGCAGGGCATCAACGAGCTAACGGAAAAGACGCCGCGCCAGATCGTTGACGAGCGTTTCGAGAACGAGCACGTGCGCGCCTTGTTCCTCTACGCCGCGTGCATGTGGGGCTTGGATTACGACCTCGAAGGCGTGAGTTTTCTCGTCCCGCTCCTCATCAATCGCGCGGCCAACTATCGCCTCTGCGTCGGGGGCACGCATCACCTCGCGCACGTGTTGAGCCAAGTCATTTATCGAAACGGCGGAATGATCCTTGGGCCCAAACTCGTCAAGCGCATCGTCGTCGAGGGCGGCGCGGCAAAGGGCGTCGAGTTGGAAGATGGCACGGTCTACCGCGCGTCGAAATTCATCGCCAGTAGTTTGAATCCGCATCAAACCTTTATGCAGCTCGTCGGCGCGGAAAATCTCGACGCGAATTTTGTCCAGCGTATTCACGATTGGCAGTGGGAAAAATACAGTCTGTTTGGAGTCCACCTGGCGTTGGAACACCCACCGCACTTTAAGGCCGCGGACAACAATCCAGACGTTGACAAGGGATTCGTCTACATCGTGGGCTACGAGACGGAGCAGGATTTGGTTGACCATTGGGAAGCGATCAAACGCGGCGAGTTGGGCGACGGTGGATTCAATGCCGCGTTCCCCAGCGTCCACGATCCGCTCCAAGCGCCGCGGGGCAAGGCGACCGCGCTCCTCTCGCAGCACGCGCCCTTCCGACTCCACCAGGGCGCGGAGGCCTGGTACGGTCCACTGCGCGAAGAGCACGCCGACCGCTGCGTCGCCAAGTTACGAAAATACGCGACCAATATTTCGGACGAGGATATTATCTGGCGATATATCTCGACGCCGCTGGACATTCACAACAAATTCCAGACGATGCAGGAAGGTTCGATCAAGCACGGCGCGTACATTCCGTTCCAGATGGGCTTCCTGCGTCCGAACGAGGAATGCTCTCAGCACGTGACCTCGATCAAGAACCTGTACGTCTGCGGCGCGAGCACCTTCCCCGGCGGCATGGTCATCTTCGGTCCCGGTTACAATGCCGCCAACGTCATCGCCGCGGAATTGGGCATTGAAAAATGGTGGTCGGAACCGGAAATGGTCACGCGGGCGAAAGAGACGGGGATGTTGTAGGACAACAAGTTTGTAGTAAGCGACGGAGCGGAGCGGAGTCGCGTTTGCCACGAACGGCACTCCACTTCGTTGCGTGCCTGACTACGAACATTGCGAGGTGCATAAATGAAGGTCAATTCAACAGGTCTAGGCAAGACAACGTTGGTCGCGAATTTCGGCGTGCTGGAACCGATCGCAGGCGCAACGCCGGCGCTAAAGATGACGATTCAATCAACCCAGCCCATTCACTGGCACATTACCGTCGCGTTGGACGGCACCGATATTCGCGAGTTCGTCGGCATCGTCCTCAAGCCCAAGCTATTGATTCACGTGCTCAAGATGCTGTTCTCGCGCGCGCCGCAGACGCCAGCGGAAGCCAAACCAGCCGCGGCGGCAAAACCGGTGACCGCCGGGAATCCTAAATCGTAATTCGTAATTCGTAATTCCTGGAGGACTTGTGCCAGATTCTACTTTTGATGCAATTGTCGTCGGCGGTGGACATCACGGAACGATCATGGCCTGCTATTTGCAGAAAGCGGGATTAAAGACCGCCGTCTTTGAGCGCCAGCAAGAACTCGGCGGCGGCGCGTGCGGCGAGGACTTGCCCGCGCCCGGCTTTGTCCAAAATCCCTGCGCCCACTTTACGCGCTTTTGGACGCATCCGGCTTATAGCGATTTCAACCTGCGGGAGTACGGTCTCCACTATATCTTCCCCGAGCAAAACGAGGGCATGGTGTTCGACGACGGCACGGCATTTGTCGGCTACTCGGCCTTCCGCGTAAACCCCTCGACGGGCAAAGAGGAATTCGCGCCGGATAACGCGGCCAAGACGATCAACGAAATCGCGCGATTTAGCCAGCGCGACGCCGAGACCGCCGAAGAGTTACTCGGCAAATACCGGCGCAAGTGGGCGGCCGCGTTCCGCGAATATCGCTACAGCCCGCCGACGCCGTGGGGCGTGCCCGACGCGCTCGAACGCCTACTCGACGATCCGGTTGATGGGCTTGATCCCGTCTATCAGTTCATGACCTGCAAACAAATCGCGTACGATCTTTTCGAGAGCGCCGAGTTGCGGACGCTGTTCATGCGTGCGGTTGAGACTTCGACCGGCAGTTTCCCCGGCGACGTGATCGGGCTTTACGTGATGATTCATACGCTCGGGTTGGTGCTCTCGTGGGAATCGGCGTCCATCGTGATGGGCGGCACGCACGCCATCACGCACTCGCTGCAAAAAGCTTTTAACGCCATGGGCGGCAAATTCCACGTCGAAAGCGAAGTGGACAAGGTCATCGTCGAGAATGGCAAAGCGGTGGGCGTCCGGCTCGTGAACGGGAACGAATACCGCGCGCGCCAACTCGTCGTCAGCGACTTGGGTGTGCCGCAGACCGCGCTCCGATTGCTCGGCGAAGAATATTTCACGCCGAAGGTCGCGCGGCGCGTCCGCAACATTGACTACGACCGCGCGCAAATCTACTGGGGCAACGTCGCGATGCACGAGCTGCCGAAATACACCGCGACCGCTTACAATCCCGACGTGGGGCCGCAGCCGCGCTTGTACATGGGTCCGAAGGACCCGGATTATCTCGCGACGCGTTACCAAGCCGACATTTTCACCAAAGGATTCCCGGAGAAATGGTTCATCCTCGCCGCGCCGGACAGCATCTGGGACCCCGTGCGCGCGCCGGAAGGCAAACACACGATTTTGATCGAAGAGTTTGCGCCACCCTATCGTTTGTTCTCTGAGCGTGATTGGCGGCGCATGAAGCGCGAAGCGCCCGAGAGAATGATCGCCGAGTGGCAAAAATACGCGCCGAACATGACGCGCGACAATGTGATCGCCGCGTTCATCACGACGCCTTACGACGTGGTGAAGCGCCACCTCGACATGCTCGAAGGCGGCTGGGTCGAAGGTTCGATGATCGCGTCGCAACTGGGTCGCTTTCGCCCAACGCCGGAATTCGCCAATTATCGCACGCCGGTCAAGAATCTCTACATCTGCTCGTCGAATCTGCACTCGGGCGGCGGCATCGGACGCGGCAGCAGTTATTGCGCGTACAAGACCATCGCGGAAGACATGGGGCTGCCGAGGTTCTGGGAAGCGTCGGGGAGAAATTACTAACCTCACCCCCTACCCCCGCACCCCCTCCCCCCTCTCCTGACCTTGAACTACAGTTCAGGAGCGGGGGGCGGGGGCTGGGGAGAGGGGGGTGAGGCAGGAGCGATACATGGCTCGTTTAACCGATCACGTTGCCATCGTCACCGGCGCGGCTCAGGGACTGGGCCGCGCTTTTTGCGTCAAGCTGGCGGGCGAAGGTGCCCACGTCGTCGTCGCGGACATTAATCTTGACGGCGCGACCGCAACGGCGCGCGAGATGGGTAACGATGCGCTGGCGATTCAGGTGGATGTCTCGAAGGAAGCGGACACGCTCAAGATGGCGGAAGCGACCCTGGCGCGCTGGGGACGCATTGACATTCTGGTCAATAACGCCGCGATTTATCAGGGCCTGACGCGCAGGCCGTTCGAGGATATTCCGCCTGACGAGTGGGACCGCGTGATGGCGGTCAATCTCAAGGGCCCGTGGCTCTGCGCCCGCGCCGTCGTGCCGGCGATGAAGAAACAGCGGCGCGGCAAGATCGTCAACATTTCGTCCGCGACGTTTTTCAGCGGCTCGCCGCGGTGGGCGCATTACGTCGCCTCGAAAGGCGGTGTGATCGGTTTGACGCGCGTGATGGCGAAAGAAGTCGGCGAGTATGGCATCTGCGTGAATGCGATCGCGCCGGGATTTACGCTGACCGACGCCAGCCGCGAATTGATCGCGAATGCAGAGACCTATGCCGTTGATCGCGGCGCGATTAGGCGCGCCGAGCAACCGGAAGACCTTGTGGGCACGCTCGCATTTCTGGCGTCGTCGGAAAGTGATTTCATCACCGGTCAGACGCTGGTCGTGGATGGAGGACGCCAACTACATTAGCCAACACCAGTGAACGTGGGTGAGCACGTCTGATGCGATGGAGAAAACCCAAGAGGACGGGTAGAACTACCCGTTTGGGTGTTGAAACGGCTTTCAAACAATCGTATGATGCAGACACTACTCTGGTTCCATCTTCCATTGTGATTAAACGCCGATGCTGGCGTCCGGGAAATGTGAGAGGTAGTGAACGCCTCTGACACGTTTTGTCGCGTGTCAGAGGCGTCGTGTTTTTTGGGCCGATGTATGAGTTTCGAAAAGGAAGCGATGCCGCTATGTCCTTTGCGCAAGAGATCGAAGCTCTGAGTGGCCAGAACGTCAACCTTTGTTTCCAGTGCAGCAAATGCTCGTCCGGCTGTCCTCTGGCGTACCGGATGGACATCAAGCCGGCGCAGGTCGTGCATTGCATTCGGCTCGGTCGTATGGCCGAGGTGCTGAACTGCAACGCGATCTGGTTCTGCGCTGCCTGCGAGACGTGTACCTCGCGCTGTCCCCAAGGTCTAGAACCCGCCGCCTTGATGAGCGCGGCCCGCCTCCTTGCCGCGCGCCACGACATTTCCCCCAAAGTTATTCAAGTCGCCCGCTTTTTTGAAACCTCGATAGAAAACATGCTGATGTTTGGGCGCATGAGCGATCTGATGCTCGTCGCGGCCCTGCGCCTAAAAAGCCGGGATATGTTCAGCGATCTCCCGCTCGCGGCCAGACTATTCGAACGCGGCAAACTGAATCCTCTACAGCTCCCGCGGGGCGCCGCGCACTTTCGACGGATATATGAAAAGTGCCTAAAGTTAGAAGTGGCAAGTGTCTAAAGTGGCAAGTCCCTAAAGTGTGAAGTAGCGCTCTACTTTAGACACTTCTCACTTCCGACTTTAGACACTTCCCACTTCCCACTTGAGGTTTTTCCATGCGTTACGGTTACTACCCGGGATGTTCCCTGGAAGGCATCAGCGCCGAGTATGACGTATCGCTGCGTAATCTCCTCGACCGGCTTGGCGTCGAGATCGAGGACGTGCCCGATTGGATTTGCTGCGGGACAACCGCCGCGCCCTCGACGTCGCGCCTGCTTGGGATTGCCGTGCCGTTGTGGAATGTTGCGCGCGCGGCCAAAGCCGGGCAAGACACCGTCATCGCGCCTTGCAGCGCGTGTCTCTACCATTCCAAGAATGCGCTGCATCAGTTGCATCAAGACCCCGCGTTGATTCCTCAGATCGAAGAAATCCTTGACTTGCCTCTGAAGCCGACTCCTCACTTTATGCATCCGCTCGAATTGCTCTCGCGTCCCGAATTCGAAAGCGTGATTCGCGGCGCGGCGGTCAATCACCTATCCGCTCTCAAAGCCGTCTGCTATTACGGCTGCCTCATCACGCGCCCCCCAAAGATCATGCAGTTCGACATCGTCGAGTATCCGCAAAGCATGGATCGCCTTTTGCAGTGGGCCGGTATTCAGACGCTCGATTGGAGCGCCAAGACGGAATGCTGCGGTGGTTACTTTAGTCTTATTGACCCCCAAATCGTCATAGACTTGAGCCGGAATATTTTTGCGGCGGCGAAATCCGCCGGCGCGAACGCGATCGTCGTCGCCTGCCCGCTGTGCCAAGCGAACCTCGACACGCGCGAAGCCGAGATCGCGGCGCTGCTGGGCGAAAAGTACGATCTGCCGATATTGTATTTTTCGCAGGTGATGGGCTTGGCGCTCGGCGTTCCCGACGAGGGCTTGGGGTTTTGGAAGCACATTGTGCAAGTGCCTAAAGTTACCAAGTGTCTAAAGTTGCAAGTGCCTAAAGTGCCAAGTGAGGAAAGACTGTGACGCAAAATCCGATTTCGAACTTCGAACTTCGAACTTCAAACTTCAAACTTCCGACTTTAGACACTTCCAACTTCGCACTTTGTTTCCAGTGCAGCAAGTGCAGCGCCGGATGCCCAATCGCCGAGGCGATGGATTATTTGCCGCACCAGTTGATCAAAATGGTTCAAGTGGGCTTAACGCAGGACGTGTTGCGCAGTTCCACGATCTGGCTGTGCGCCGGCTGCCTGACGTGCGCCGTCCGATGCCCGATGGAAATAGACTTGCCCCAAGTCATGCACGGTCTTTGCGCGCATGCCCTCGCCGACCATGTGCCCGCCGCGGAAAAACGCGTGGCCGCATTCTACAACACATTTCTCGACGACGTTCGACAGCGCGGCCGAGTCCACGAACTGCGTCAACTGCTCGCGTACAAGATCAAATCCAATGACCTGCTCTCTGATATCGGCTTGGGAGTGAAGATGCTCCGCGCGGGACGATTGGCGCTCAAGCCCGAATCGGTGGAGAGCGTGAATCAGGTGAAGGCGTTGTTTGACAAGTTCGAAGTGGGAAGTGCCTAAAGTCGGAAGTGCGAAGTCAAAAGTGTCTAAAGTGGGAAGTGAACTTTAGACACTTTAGACACTTTCAACTTCCCACTTTAGGCACTTGGAGTGATGATGCGTTTCTCCTATTATCCCGGCTGCTCGGCTCATTCCACGGCCCGAGAGTACGATGCGTCAACCAGAGCAGTATGTCGCGCGTTGGGCATCGAACTCGACGAGCTGGCGGATTGGAATTGCTGCGGCTCTAGTTCAGCCAGTCACACGAATCGTGAATTATCGGCCGCGCTGTCGCTGCGGAACCTCATCCTCGCCGACACGCACGATGCCGACCTGGTTGCGACCTGCGCGTTCTGTTTCAATCGCCTCAAGACCGCGCAGAAAAATATCGAACCAAGTATTCGCCAGCAAGTCGAACAGATCGCCGGAGCGCCTTATCAGGGCAAAACTCGAGTCCGACACCTATTGGATATTCTGGTTAACGATGTCGGCTTGGATGCGCTTAAACACCAAGTCAAGCAGCCGCTCACCCGTTTCACAGCCGTCGCCTACTACGGTTGCCTTTTGGTTCGCCCGCGGGACGGCGGCTTCGACGATCCTGAACATCCGAGGGTTATGGATCGCCTGCTGCAAACCGTGGGGGTTGACTGCCGCGACTGGGCGTACAAGACGGAATGCTGCGGCGCGAGTCTTTCCATTACGCGCCCCGATGTTGTGACTCGATTAGTGCGAAATCTTTTCCAACGCGCCGAAGAAACCGGCGCGCAATGCGTCGTGACCGCCTGTCCTCTCTGCTTTAGCAACTTGGAAACTAGGGCCCCCACGGGTGGCCGCGGGCTGCCCGTTTTCTATTTCACGGAACTCGTGGCGTTGGCGTTTGGAATTCCCGAAACGAAACAGTGGTTTGGAAAACATCTGATTAAAGTGTCTAAAGTTGCAAGTGTCTAAAATGGGGAATCTGTCGAGATGACTAGCAACGGCGATAACGTCCAATCTCCAATCGGTTCCACCCTCGTCTACGGCGCGGGCATTGCCGGCATTCAAGCCGCGCTCGACCTCGCCAACACGGGAATACAAGTGTATCTGGCCGATCAGGACATTAGCATCGGCGGCAAAATGGCGCGGCTCGACAAGACCTTTCCCACGAATGACTGCGCGACGTGCATCGTTTCGCCAAAGCTCGTCGAGGCAAGCCGCCATCCGAATATCGAGATCATCACGCTCGCGCAACTCGAATCGGTACAGGGAGAGGCAGGGCATTTCCAAGCCAAGCTACGACAGTCGCCTAGATACGTCACCGAGGATTTGTGTTCGGGCTGTGGGACGTGCTGGTCCAAGTGCCCCGTGAAAGGAATTCCTTCAGAGTTCGATCTCGGCCTGGGCACGCGCACGGCGATTTACGTATCCTCATCGCAAGCGGTTCCTTTGGTTCCAGCAATTGATACGGTCCATTGCCGCTACTTTCTTTACCACGCTGCGGCGAAGAACTTGCCCGCAGGCGAGGCGCCGCGCACTCCCGACGGCAAGCGAATGCCCGAGTGTCGAATTTGCGAAAAGTTATGCCCGCAGCACGCGGTAGATTTCAAGCAGCAAGAACGCATTCTTGATTTTGAGGTTGGCGCGATCGTCGTCGCTTCCGGCTACAACCTGTTCGAAGCGCAAGCGATGGGCGAGTATGGACACGGGCGTTACCCGAACGTCGTCAGCGGTATGGAATTCGAACGCATCCTCAGCGCGTCCGGCCCCTACGCGGGCCATATCCGCCGTCCCTCGGATGGGGTCGAGCCAAAGCGCGTTGCGTTCATCCAATGCGTTGGCTCGCGCAACCTGCAACAGGGCAACGACTATTGCTCCGCCGTCTGCTGCATGTACGCGACCAAAGAGGCCATCGTCGCCAAGGAACACGTTAACGGTTTGCAAGCCACGATTTTTTACATTGACCTGCGCGCGTACGGCAAGGGATTCTATCGCTACTACCAACGGGCGCAGGATGAGCATGGCGTCCGTTACGTCCGCAGCATGATCTCCTCGGTGAAGGAAATGCAGCCGACGAAAAATCTCTTGCTGAAATTCGTCGGAGACGATGGGCGTATCCGCGAGGAAGAGTTCGATCTCGTCGTCTTGTCCACTGGTCTGAAACCCTCACCCAAGACGGCCGAACTGTGCGACCGGCTTGGCATCTCGACTAACCGCCACGGCTTTTGCGCGACGCAAGCGCTTGCGCCGGCGCAGACCTCGCGCCCCGGCATCTATGCTTGCGGCACGATCACCGGTCCCAAGGACATTCCGCAAACCGTGATGGAGGCCAGCGCGGCGGCTGCCGGCGTCGAGCAGTTGCTGGCGCCCGCGCGCGGCACGCGGGTTCGCGAGAAAGAATTCCCGCCGGAAAGATCAGTCGCGGGCGAGGAGCCGCGCATCGGCGCGTTCGTTTGCCACTGCGGCACAAACATTGCCGGCGTGGTGGATGTGCGGGATGTGGCCGAATCGGCGCGCACGCTGCCCGGAGTGGTCGTCGCCGAGGACAATTTGCACATGTGCGCGCCGGACGCGCAGGTCCGCATCAAAGAGTTGATGGCGGAGCACAAATTGAACCGCGTGTTGGTCGCCGCGTGCTCGCCGCGAACGCACGAGCCGCTGTTCCAGGAGACGCTGCAACAGCAGGGCCTGAATCGCTATCTCTTCGAGATGGCGAACATCCGCGACCAACGTTCCTGGGTTCACGCGAACGAGAAGGATAAGGCGACCGAGAAGGCCAAAGATCTGGTCAAAATGGGAATTGAGCGCGCTCGCCATCTGGCCCCGCTAAGCACCGCCAAGTTGGACTTGAATCACGGCGCGCTCGTGATTGGCGGCGGCTTGGCAGGCATGACCGCCGCGCGTACTCTATCGCGTCAAGGATTTCGAGTAGACCTGGTCGAAAAGGAAACCGAGCTAGGCGGCAACGCGCGGCATCTCCACTACACCCTTGAGGGCAATCACGTTCAGGAGCACTTGGGCCGCTTGATTCAAGACGTGAGAGGCGATCCGCTGATCCGCACGCATACGAGCGCGCGTGTTACGCGGGTAGATGGATGTGTAGGCAACTTCAACTCGGAAGTTCGAAGTGGCAAGTTCGAAGTGTCTATAGATTCAAGTTCCAAGTTAAAAGTGCCTAAAGTGTCTAAAGTTGATAGCGGCGTGGTTGTTGTGGCGACAGGAGCGCAAGAGTATCAGCCAACTAAATATCTCTACGGACAAGATTCCCGCGTCCTAACCCAGCGAGAGTTGGAAGAGCGACTGTCACTTCCAACTTCCAACTTCCGACTTCCAACTTCCGTAGTAATGATCCAGTGCGTCGGCTCACGCGACGACGACCGTCCGTATTGCAGCCGCGTCTGTTGCAGCCAAGCGCTCAAGAATGCGCGGCGACTGAAAGAAATCAATCCCCAGATAGACATCACGATTCTCTACCGCGACCTCATGAGCTACGGCTTGAAAGAAGAATACTATACCGCGGCGAGACGAGCCGGAGTCAAGTTCCTGCGGTATGAAGTAGGGCAAGAGCCGGTAGTCAGTCAACAGTCAACAGTCAACAGTGAACAGTTAACAGTCAACAGTAAGCAGTCCAACTTCCAACTTCCAATCTCCAATCTCCAATCTCAAAGGTCCAATCTCCACGTTTCTGTTGTCGAAGCGGGTCTCCATCGCAAACTCGAGTTGCCCGCCGATCTCGTCGTGCTGAGCGTGCCGACTGTTGCGCCCGAAGAAAACCAAGCGTTGGCGCAAACACTCAAAGTGCCGCTGGATGGCGATGGGTTTTTCCTTGAAGCGCACATGAAGTTGCGCCCGGTGGATTTTGCGACCGATGGCATCTTTGTCTGCGGCTTGGCGCACGGGCCCAAGTTCATGGAAGAAACCATCGTCCAGGCGCAAGCCGCGGCGGGGCGCGCCGCCACGATTCTGTCGCAGGAACACATCGAGTCGCAAGCCATTGTGCCCAACATTGACCTCGACAAGTGCATCGGCTGCCGGGTGTGCGAGTCGCTGTGCGCGTATCAGGCGATCAAGGTGGACGAGACGCCGAGAGGCAAGAAAGCGCAAGTGCTGCTCGCCGCGTGCAAGGGCTGCGGCGTGTGCAACGTCGCCTGCCCGCAGATGGCGAACAACCTGAGCCACTTTACCGACGCTCAGTTGCTGGCGCAGATCAAAGCGCTGGGCACAGCCGCGCGATTTTCGAAAAACGGCACTTCGACTCCGCTCAGTGCAAGATTTGAACCCAAGATTCTCGGCTTACTCTGCAATTGGTGCGCGTATGCCGGCGCCGACCTGGCCGGTTCGTCGCGCATTTCGTATTCGCCGAATTTCCACACGGTTCGCGTCATGTGCTCCGGTCGCGTGGATCCCGCGCTGGTCGTCGAGGCGTACTTGCAGGGGATTGACGGCGTGATGGTGCTCGGCTGCCATCCGGGCGATTGCCATTATGCGGTTGGGAACTATTACGCGCGTGACCGGATGACCTATTTAAAGCGCGTGCTGGAACAGGTCGGGCTTGATTCGCGACGCTTTACGCTGGACTGGGTCT
Source organism: Chloroflexota bacterium (assembly GCA_016208315.1). GTDB lineage: Bacteria > Chloroflexota > Anaerolineae > UBA4142 > UBA4142 > JACQYF01. The sequence goes on from JACQYF010000176.1 coordinate 86,835, forward strand.
CGGCGTCTGAAGGCGCGCGCTTTGCCGAGGTCGTCAACGCGTTCGCCGATCAGGTACGCGCGTTGGGACCGATAGCGTGAGTTCCCTTATTTCCCTCATTTCCTTTATTTCCCGGAAATGAAGGAAATAAAGGAACTAGAGGAAATTCGATGAGCGACATCCAACAAAAACTGACCGCCGCCAAACTCGTGCTGACCGATCCGCGCCTGCGGACGCTGCTCGGCAAAGAGACGCAATTGATTGACGAGGGGAATGTTTACGGCGAGAAGGTACACCCGGACCGCCTGCACCACCTTCTCGACGATGTGTTTACCGCCGAGATTGCGCGCAAGAATATTTTGGCGCTGGTCGGCGAGTCGCCGCTTTCGGTTGCGAATCTGGCGGCCAAGACTGGCTTGCCGCAGAGAGAAGTCTTTCGGCACGTGCTCGCTCTTCAGCAAAAGGGTCTCCTGGACGTGGATCGCGTCGAGGATGGTTCGCCGCTGTACAAGAGGGTGGGACAAATATGAGCAAGGTCGGCTCGGTCTTGGTCATCGGCGGTGGGATCGGCGGCATGCAAGCCGCGCTCGATCTCGCCGAGTCGGGCTACAAGGTGCACTTGCTCGAACGCGCGCCCAGCATCGGCGGGACGATGGCGCGGCTCGACAAGACGTTTCCGACCAACGACTGCGCGATGTGTACGATCGCGCCGCGGCTCGTCGGCGCCGCCCGGCATCACAACGTCGAGATGCTCACCTACAGCGAACTGGTCTCGGTAGACGGCGAGGCGGGCGACTTTCGAGTGACGATCAAGTGTAAGTCGCGGCACGTTGATCCCACCAAATGCACCGGCTGCGGCTTGTGCGCGCAGCACTGCACCATCGAGACGCCGGACACATACAACTTTGGCTTGAGCAATCGCGCGCCGATTTATCTATCGTTCCCTCAAGCCAGCCCGCGAGTTTATACAATTGATCGCGATTACTGCATCGGCTGTGGCATTTGCAGCGCCGCGTGCGGGCCCGGCGCGGTCAACTATGCGCTGCCGGAAGAAATTCGCCGTCTTGAAGTGGGCGCGATTGTCGTCGCCGCGGGCGCCGATCAATTCGATCCGCGCGTCCAAGCCGAGTACGGCTACGGTCGCTATCCCAACGTCCTCACCAGTTTGGAATTCGAGCGCGTCTTGTCGCCCAGCGGTCCGTATCGCGGCATGGTGCTGCGCCCGCACGATGGTCGCGAGCCAAAGAACATCGCGTTTATCCAGTGCGTGGGCTCGCGGCGCGAGGATCGCAACTGGTGCTCGGCGGTGTGCTGCATGTTCGCCACCAAGCAGAGTCTCATCGCGATGGAGCACGCGCACGGTCTGAACTGCACCGTATTCTTCATAGACTTTCGCGCGTACAGCAAAGGGTTCGACGCGTACTACGAGCGCGCGAAAAAAGCCGGCGTGCGTTACATTCGCGCCCTGCCCTCGGCGATCAAAGAAAATCCCGAGACGAAGAATCTCGGCATTCATTACATCACGCCGGGCAATGGACACGAAGCCGCCGAGGAATTCGATATGGTGGTTCTGTCGTGCGGACTCCAACCGCCCGCCGGAGTTGACGAACTGGCGCGCAAGCTGGGGGTCGCACTCACGCCCGATGGTTTCTGCCAGACGCTGCCTCAATCGCCTCTCGAGACGACGCGACCGGGTGTCTACGTCTGCGGTCCTTTCGTCGAACCGAAGGACATTCCCGAAACGGTGACGCAGGCGAGCGGCGCAGCGGCGAAAGCGATGGCGCTCCTCAGCGATGTGCGCGGCACGATGGTTACGCCCAAAGTTTATCCGCCTGAGATTGATGTTACGGGGCAGGAGCCACGCGTCGGCGTGTTCGTGTGTCATTGTGGAACGAATATCGGCTCGGTCGTTGACGTGCCTGCGGTCGTCGAATACGCCAAGACGCTGCCGAACGTGGTACATGCCGAGCGCAACCTGTTTACGTGCTCGACCGATACGCAGGAAAACATCAAACGCAAGATCAAGGAATGGAATCTCAATCGGGTGATTGTCGCGTCCTGCACGCCGCGCACGCACGAGCCGCTCTTCCAAAATACGATTCGCGAAGCCGGGCTGAATCCCTATCTCTTCGAAATGGCGAATATCCGCGACCAATGTTCGTGGGTCCACATGCACGACCACGCGGGAGCGACCGTTAAAGCCAAGGACCTCGTTCGCATCGCGGCCGCCAAAGTGCGATTGCTGGAACCGCTCTATCGCCGCGATCTCGAACTGAACCACGACGCGCTCGTCATCGGCGGCGGCTTGGCGGGCATGACCGCCGCGCTCGAGTTGGCGCGGCAAGGCATCCACGTCAACCTCGTCGAACGCGAAAGCGAACTCGGCGGCAACCTGCGCCGCCTGCGTTATCTGCTCGAAGGTCAGAACCCGCAAGACCTACTTGAATCGCGTATTGCCGATGTTCAATCGCATCCGAATATCACCGTCTTTACGAGCGCCGAGGTTGCGGAATTTGAGGGCAGTCTGGGGCGGTTCAAGACGAGTGTGAAGTGTCAAGCGCCTAAAGTTGAAAGCGAGGATCCAACTTCCAACTTCCAACTTCCAACTTCTAACTTTCAACTTGAACACGGCGTCACCATCGTCGCCATCGGCGCGGAACAATCGAAACCAACCGAATATCTCTATGGAGCGGACAACCGCATCCTCACGCAATTCGAGTTAGAAGAACGACTCGCTCAACTTCCAACTTCTCCCTCAGACCCCGAGGGACCGAGGGGCAATTTCCAACTTCCAACTTCCATTGCCATGATTCAATGCGTCGGGTCGCGCAACGACGAGCGTCCCTATTGCAGCCGCATCTGCTGCGGTCAGGCGATCAAGAACGCGCTCAAGATCAAGGAACTCTCGCCGGAGACGCAGGTCTATATTCTTTATCGCGACGTGCGCGCGTATGGATTTGCCGAAGCGTATTATCGCAAGGCGCGTGAGCAAGGCGTTATCTTTTTGCGTTTCGAGGATGACAAGAGACCGGTGGTGAGTAACGGCGACGGGCAGTTGCATGTGAGGGTGAGCGACGCGATGTTGGGGCAGTAGGTTACGCTCGAACCTGATTTGCTCGTGCTGTCGGCGGCCACCGTCCCCCATCCCGACGCCGACCAACTCGCGCAAAAACTCAAGGCGCCGCTGAACCAAGACGGGTTTTTCATGGAAGCGCACATGAAGTTGAACCCGGTGGATTTTGCGACCGAGGGCATCTTTCTGTGCGGCATGGCGCACTACCCAAAGACCGCGCTGGCCGAGACGGTCTCGCAAGCGTGCGCGGTCGCCGGGCGCGCGGCGACCATTCTCACCAAACAAGTTATCGGACTGGAACCGGTCATCTCGCACATCAATCAAGATCGCTGCGATGGCTGCGCGTACTGCATAGACCCGTGTCCCTTCAAAGCGATCTCGCTCGTCGAGTACCGGTCGAACGGCGACATCAAAAAGCGCGCGCAGATTGACGAATCGGCCTGCAAGGGCTGCGGCACCTGCCAAGCAACCTGCCCCAAGGACGCCGTCTACGTCTCCCATTTCAAGCTCGCCCAACTCAGAGCGATGGTGATGGCGGCGGTGGGAAA
>JACQYF010000178.1 GCA_016208315.1 Chloroflexota bacterium
CGTCCGGTCGAGATACTGTTGTTCTTGGTCGTTCAAGGGAGGCGCGCCGCCCGTTGCCAACATCGTCCCGACCACCTGGCTGCCGACCTCGACCGGCGTGCCTCGAGCCAGTTGCTCGGGTGGAATGTAATCGCCCAGACGATAGGGCGGCAACGCGTGAACCACGTAGCCGTTTCGATCGATCAGAATAAATGGGACGGGCGGCAGTCGCGGCGCGCCGCCTTGAATTTGCGGCGGCGGTCGCAGATTGCCGGGGTCACCCGGTCTAGGGAGTGGTTGGGACGATTGGAATTTTTGCTGAAAATATTCGCTCACGCCGCTCCACGATCCATGCGTTTGATAGTAGGTCGTGACCTCGTCCAGAAAATTGTTGTGCGCTCGCTCCAGCACCAAGCGATCAAATTCCTGCACCGTAGTCCAGCGCGCCAAGACCGATGCCAACGCCATGCCGATCAAACTGACGGCGAGAAACGCAAGCAACAATTTCGTCGCAAGTGAGCGCATTATTATTCCTCTACCCGAAAACGATAGCCGACGCCGAACACCGTCTCGATGTAACGCGGCTCGCTTGGCTGCGGTTCGATTTTCGTGCGCAAATTGCGAATGTGCACATCCACCGTTCGCTCGATACTTTCGAATGTGATGCCTTGCAATCGTTCGAGCAATGCCGCGCGCGTAAAGACCTGCCCCGGCGCGGACATTAACGTCGCCAGCAATTCAAACTCAGATGGGGTGAGACGCACGGAGCGTTCGTTCACTTTCACCGTATGTTCGTTCGGGTCGAGTACGATTTTGGCGAGGCGCAGAACTTGAGTCGGCGTCTCTTGGCTCAGGCGACGCAACACCGCGCGAATGCGCGCGACGAGTTCGCGCATGCTAAATGGCTTGGTCACATAATCGTCCGCGCCGAGTTCCAGACCCAGCACCTTATCCGACTCTTCGACTTTCGCGGTCAGCAGAATGACCGGCGTGTTGCGCTCTTTGCGGTACGCTTGAAGAAATTCATATCCGCTCATCTCCGGCATCATAATATCGAGCAGAATGAGATCGGGCTTTTCCGCGCGCGCGACAAAGAGCGCATCGCGCCCGTTGTTAGCCGTCACCACGCGAAAATTTTCCGCAGTCAGATAGTCACGCACCAGCGTGCGCGCGCTTGCCGTATCGTCCACGACGAGAATCGTTTTTGCCATATTGCCTTTCGGTGATTGGTGAGCGTAATTATATCACAACTTATTGCCCTTTGCCGCTTGACCGGTAGCACCACAATAAATCGGGGAGGTGGTTTGCCATCGGTCGGGGCGAAGCATTTTTCCGTTTGCGCGCAAACGGAAAAATGCTTCGCCCTTACACCACGATTCAATGGGGCGCTACCGCTTGACCAGCGGCAGATAAAGCCGGTGGGTCGCCGTCGCGGTTACGGTCGCGGTTGGCGTGACAGTCGGTGTTGGCGTCAGATTTCCATCTCGAACTAAGCGGACATAGTTATAGATGCGAACAGCATCCCCTTGAGGACCAAAGCCATACGGATAATCGTCGGGGTTGCCATCCTTGAATTCGGCGCGCTGGGCGCCGGTGCCGTGAACGTCGGTCCACGATCCGTTTATGTAGCCCAGCGTTCGACCGAACGAGACATAAACGCCTCTCACGTAGGGGGTCGGACCTGTGCCCACGAGAGTGGTCCCTGTCCAGTAGTAGGGAAAGTCGGTCTGGCCGGCTTCATTGGTGATCGTCGTGACAGTAAACACCGAATTGATAGCGGCTGAACCGGTCGTGTTGGGCGAGCGCGTATAGTCCACGATACTGTGCAGTTCCTTGGGATTGGGTATCCGCCAATCATTGTGACCGAGGTAATACGCGGCGTTGCGCGTTTGCACCCATGCCAGCGCGTTAGACCAGTTCAGACCCGCGCCGCTATCGGCTTGCGCCCACATCAGTCCCGTGGCGCTGTCGGTGATAGTGCCGTCGCCGTTGTTGACGAAATTATTGATGCCGTAACTGGTGTTGCCGCGCACGCAGATCACGAAGAACTTTTTGCCGATGGCATCGGTATCCGGATACCCTTTGATGCGACCATCGGCAAAGTTCACGCCGAACATCTGGTTGGTGTTGGCGACATACAGTGTGGTGGTAGCCCATTGGGCATCGAGGACGCGCTCGCCGGAGCCCGTAAAGCCGTAGGCGAATCCAAAGTAGTTGGTATTGATGAACGGGATCGCGCCGACACTGCTGCTTTCCGATGCCTCGGCGCCGCTGAATAGGATCAGCGAATAAAGTTCTTTGAGCGTGGGCAAACGCCAGTCGCTGTAGCCGCCGTAGTTGGTGGCGTTCATCGTGGCTGGCTGCGTCAGGGCTTGGGAATACAGCAGTTTGTCCGCGTAGCTGAGCGAACCATCGCCATCGGTATCCGGGCTGCGCTGCCAGGTCAGCCCCGTGCGGTTGTCGAGCACTGTCAAGCCGTCGCCGCCGAGCGTGTAGCTCGGTTGTGTCCCGGCATGCTGCGCGTCCTGCCCGTAGAACGCCGCGCCCGCTGCGGGGCACGCGATTTCACTTGAGCTGCTGTAACACTTGGTTTGCTCGGTGTCCACGATGGGATAACTCGTTGCGGCGGCGCGCGCGTGATGCTCTGCTGAAACGATTGGGAGGCGCGCCTGCGAGAACATGCTTGCCAACAGGATCACTCCCAGGAACAGGGGCGTCACTTGGCTAAACCGGGATCGCAGATGATGTTTCATGTTTATCTCCACAATACCTTCGCCATTCTCCGCAGACACGGATTTTCCCCACTGACGGAAGGCAACACGGATGGATTTCTTTGTTTTTCTGGCTGCCGTGTTCTTTTCCGTCTGTGGGGAGGTTTTGGCGAAGGTATTGCTCCAATCACCGATTAGTTGATGGTTGCGTTTGTCCGGGCGGCATCGGCGGACGATCGCTAATCGTCACTTGCGTTGCGGTCCACGATCCATCGGCTTGCATTTGTCCAACGACCGCGACGAATTTTCCGACGGTCACGTTTGCCAATTTGCTCGTTTGTCCGTTCGCTGTGAATTGCGTGTTGGCATTGGTAACGATCGTCGCTTTGCCTTCGAGATTTTCAACCGAGATGATATTCCCACTCACCGCCGTCACTTTGCCGCCGGTGCGATTACGCGCCGATGCGTTTTGATTGGCGGGCGGTTGACCTTGTCCGGGTTGTTGTCCTTGTCCGGATTGCGGCGGTTGACTCGGCTGTGCGTTTTGTCCGGATCTGGGTTGTTGCCCCTGTCCTTGCGCGGGTTGTTGTCCGGTGGATGCAGATGGCGTCGCTGTGGTCGTCGTAAACGCAACGTTACCGCCGCGCACCAAGCGCACATAGTTGTTGATGTGGATCGCGTCACCCTGGGGACCGCGTCCTGTGGGATAGTCAGCAGGGTTTCCATTCTTGGGATCGCTGCGTTGCGCGCCCGCGCCGTGTATATCCACCCACGCGCCATTCATATAACCCATCGCTCTGCCAAACGCGAGGTAAACCGCCGCCGTGCCCGAGCCATTCGATGATACGTGGGTCGTGCTTGTCCAGTAAAAGGCATAGTCGCTCTTGCCAAGCTCGTTCGTAATCGGCGTGGCGGTAAACACCGGATCAATCGCGGCGGAACCGGTGGTATCGGGTGAGCGCGTGTAGTCTACGATGCTCTGCAATTCCTTCGCATTCGGCAAACGCCAATCGCTATAACCCAGGTATGTCTCGGCGTTCTTGGCTTGCGCCCACGCAAGCGCCGCTTCCCAGTTCATTCCCTTGCCGCTATCCGCTTGCGACCAGATCAAC
>JACQYF010000018.1 GCA_016208315.1 Chloroflexota bacterium
ACTCTCATATATGATAGAATAGACATCGTAACGTGGTCTTTGCTCCCGGCTCAGAGTTCGTCTGCCAGATTGAAAGGACGTCAACCATGCCGCAAATCAAAATCGCAACGTTCAATGCCGAATGGATGGCGCTGCTGTTCGGCGGGCAGTGGAAGACTTGGCAAAGCCCCACGATTCCGCTTTCGTTCCCCGGCGGATCGGTCGCGGGCGTCCAGCATGAACCCATCGGCGATGTCCACGCGCTCTGCCGCCGCATCGCCGGCGTCATCAAACAGATGCGCGCCAAGATCATCGGCATCGAGGAAGGGCCGCCGCTCAAGGAACAGATGGAAGCGTTCGTCGCCCAATTCCTCGACGGCGACTATGTGGTGCACCATTCCAACTCGCGCTGGCAATCCATCACCGCGCTCGTCCACAAATCGGTAGCCGCAAAAGTCAGCGCGTGGCAGCCGCAGCTTCCCGGCTTGGGGAAAACTTGGTCGGGGATTCCGTACTATCCCTGGGGCTTGATCGGCGAAGAGGAGCGCAAGAAGCACAACCTCGACCGCCATCCCCTTGTCCTCAGCTACAAGCCAAAAGCGGGCAAGGAACTGCGGATCATGGTGCTGCACACCAAATCGAAATTCTCCAAGCTCAAGACCAAGCAGCAGTGGCTCGCTCGCGACCGCGAAGCGGTTCTCGACGCGCTGAACGCGCGCGCCAAACTGTCCGCCGAAGTTTTCCGCGTGCGCCAGTTTCTCGACGAACAGTTATCGCTGGCGGACACGCCGCGCTCGTTCGTCGTCATGGGCGATCTCAACGACGGGCCGTTCGCCGAATTGATGGAACGCGAGTTTATGATCCACAACATCGTGGACGAATTGGTCGGCTCGTTCCTCTACCCCGATTGTCACTTTCGCCACGCGATGGACGCCGAGGCGCTGCGAACGGCCGCGACGACGCGTTTTGCCGACCCGCTCGAGGACGGCCAGATCGTCGAAGAGTTGATTGACCACATCCTCGTCTCGCCAGGAGTTTGGCAGCAACAGGGCGACTTTCGCGTCAAGCCCGGCTCGTGCCGCGTGGAAACCAAGGCCTACGACGATCACGACGATACCGGCGCAGAACGCAAACGCGAGCTGCGCCCGAGCGACCACAAGCCCGTGTCAGTCATTTTAGAGTATTGAGCCGAATTGCATCCAATCGCAATCCGCCTATAATTAGCGCCAGAAAGCGGTCGCACTCTGCAATGCTTTAACCAACTCACAGGCGCAGCTTTTTTTCTCCGCGAATCGCGCGAATCTTCGCTAAAATACTTTTCCTAATTCGCGAGATTCGCGAGATTCGCGGAGACGTTTGCTAGAATCGCGCGTGAATGAATCGGACACGTTGTCGAGTGTCAGAGCATGCCCTGAACGAAGCTGAAGGGTGGGTCACACTGCTGTGAAAACAATAACACTCCATCCCCGTTTCCGCAGTTCCCTAATTTCCCTCATTTCCTTTATTTCCCTGTTGCTCGTTTCCTCCGCGCTCGCCCAATCGTCTGTCTTCCAAACCTATACCGAACGTGATGGTCTGGCCGACGATTACGTCCAAGCGATCGCGTTCGCGGGCGGCAATCATGTTTGGCTCGGCACGCCGCGCGGCGCGACGAATGTGATGGGCCAATACTGGGTGAGCTATACCACCTCACACGGACTGGGCGCCAACGCGGTTGTCGGCATTGCGGTCGGCGCGGACGGCAAAGCGTATTTGGCGACGAGCGGCGGCGGCCTGACCGTTTTCGACGCCGCGCGCAAGACGTACAATCCCACCAATTCCGCGATTCCCAGCAGTTACCTCACCGCGGTGGCCGTGGACAAACAGAATCGCGTTTGGGTGGGCACGTTCGGGTCCGGCGTGGCGCGGCTGGAGGGCGAGACGTGGACCAAGCATTCACTCGCCAACAATTACATCAACGCGCTCGCGCTCGACGCCAGCGGCAACCCGTGGGTCGCGACGAACGACGGCGCGTTCTTTTTCGACGGGAAAGCGTGGACGCGCTTTACCCAAGCCGCCGGCCTGGCGAGCAATCGCGTAAACACGATTGCCGTTGCGCCCGATGGCCGGATTTGGTTCGGTACGGAAAACGGCGCAACGGTCTACGACGGCCGCCGCTACCGGACCTATACCGAAGCCGACGGCCTGGCGAATAATTCCGTCCGTGCCATTGCAGTTGACTCGGAGAATCGCGCGTTTCTCGGCACGGCGCGCGGGCTGTCGCTCTTCGATGGAACGCGATGGGTCAAGTACACGCGCGCCGACGGACTGGCCGACGATATGGTGCTCACGCTCGCGCTCGACGCGGAGCGAAATGTTTGGATCGGAACGCCGCAAGGGTTGAACATCTTTGGGACGCCATGGCTCCAACGCGCGATCGCGCTGCCGGTCGTCCTGGTTCACGGATGGCACGGCCCTGCGTCGGACAAATTCGAAGACAGCGAGTTTCGTTTCCTCAAGAAATATCTCGAGCGCGATGGCATCACACCTTTTTACGCCGCGGGTATTTTGCCGACCCGCACGCTGTTTCAGAACGCGGCTACTTTGCGCGCTGTCATCGCGGACGCGAAAGCCAAGACCGGCGCGCCCCAGGTGGACATTATCGCTTTTTCGATGGGCGGGCTAAACACGCGCGCTTACCTCGAATCTACGCTCTATCAAAACGACGTGCGCCGCGCGATCATTCTCGGCACGCCGCAGGCCGGCGTGCGGATGTGGTATCCGTTGCTCACGCGCGAAATCGAAGACCGCCCGGACGAGCCGTCGCCGATCGAACTTTCGCCGGAATTCAGCGATCTCTTCAACCGCACGCACGCGCCGCGGGCGACCGTGCCTTACGATCTTTTGGTCGGCGATGCGCGCAACCAGCCGGGACTCGATCTGCTCAAGCTCTTGCCGCCGAGCGACGGTTTGATCGAACAATGGAGCGCGCACGCGCTGACCGGCCCGCAAGTGCGTCACATCCTCGACGGCGATGTCCACGCGTGGAACCCGCTGCCGATTCCGTTCAACATCACCTCGTACCTCTATCCCGAACAAACCTACAACCGTTTTATTCGCAACGCGCTGCGCGATCCGGATTCGCGCCCGATCGGTTTTGGCGCGACGCCGGTCGCGCCGATCGCGCCGCGCAACATTACGCCGATGAACGTGGACACGCTGCGCGCGGGCGAGACGCTGACCCGCACGATCGCGATTGACCCCGCGCGCTCGGTCCGCTTTTTCGCGCGCTGGACGACCGGCGACATCACCATGACGCTGCGCGCGCCGGATGGCACGCGCTATTCGCCCGAGGCGTTCCAACAGGCCACGTACTTGAAAGCCGGTATCGGCAGCTTTGTGGGGTATTCGATCCCGCGCAGCCAAGCGGGCAATTGGTCCGTGGGCGTGACGCGCAACGACAAGGGTTCCGACCCGCTCACCGTGACGACCTACGCCGACCTGGACGCGGACCTGCGCCTGATTGTGGGTACCGACCGCGCGTGGTATCGCATGGGGCAGCCGGTCATCATTACCGCGACGCTCTCTAACCGCGCCGCGGGCGCGGACGTACGCGCCAGGCTCGAATGGCTGGGCGATGGTGTTTCCCCGCGCGGCGCGTCCACGGAAACGAAATTGCTCGAAGAGGGCGATCCGGGCAATTACGCCGAAACGTTGACCGATTTGAAACGCGGCGGATATTACTTGCTGCGCGTCACCGCCCGCGGCGCGACCTTTGCGCGCGAGCGTCAATTGATCTTTTCCGTCTCGGCAGATACGGCGCGCTTTGCCGGCGCCGCGCGGGCGCGCGTGGAGAACAATGCGCTCGTCATTGATGCGCCTGTGACGGTGACGAAGGCCGGCGCGTATGCGCTCGCCGCCAGCGTGCGCGGGCCCAAGGGCGAGCTGGTCGCCGCGCTCACTGCGCCATTCACCCTGGCCCAAGCTGCCAAGATGGCGACCATCGCGATTCCAGGGCGCGAAATTCGGGCGCGCGGCATTGATGGTCCTTACACCGTTGATTTGATTCTGATGGACGCGTCGTGGGCTGCCATTCAAATGGACGAAGCGCCGAAAGCGGTAACCACGGATGCGTATCGGGCAAATGATTTTGGGGAATGAACTTGGAGCGAACTATGAATCTACTTACAAGACTCACACCACGCCGTTTAGCTCTTGGAATTGCGACCGTTGGCGTCGCGGCCGCCGTCGTCGCCATTTTGCTCGCCGCCACGTCGCCGCGCACTTTGGCCAATGCCGCCACCGCGCGCCGCGGCGACATTAGCGCGACCGTGTCGGCCACCGGCAAAGTGCAATCGAGAAAAGGCGCCAAGCTGGCCCTGCCGCAGTCCGGCATCGTCGCGAGCGTTAGCAAAATGGAAGGCGACGACGTGAATGCGGGCGACGTCATTCTTTCGCTGCGCGCCGACGACGCGAACCGCCGCGTGCAGCAGGCGCAGCTTAATCTGCAAAATCGGCAACTGGATCTCGCCCGCGCCAAAGGCGCGCCGCGCGACGAAGACATCGAGATCGCGCGCGCCAACCTGCAAAAGGCGACCGCCGCCGCCGCCGCCGCCGAAGCGAACTACACCGCGTCGCCGACCACGCAGAATGACACCGTGCGGCAGGTCACCCGCGCCGACCTCGACATCGCGAAGGCGAATTTCAACCGCGTAGTCAACGGGCCGTCGAAAGAGGAATTGGACGCGCTGCAAAATGCGATCACTGCCGCGCAACTCGACGTGGATGCGGCGCGCAACTCGCTCGCCCAAACCAGGCTCATCGCGCCGTACAATTCGACCGTGCTCGAGGTGAATGTCCGCGAAGGAGAATTGGTGGGCGGATTCTCGCCGCTGGCCGTGATCGCCGATTTGACCGCTCTGCAGATCGCGACCGAGATTGACGAAATTGACGTAGCCCACGCGCAGGTGGGACAGACGGTCCAAGTCCGGTTCGACGCATTTCCGGGTGAGCAATTCGAGGGCAAGGTAACGCGGCTATTCCCGGCAGCGTCAACACAGCGCGGCACAACCGTTTACAGCGCGGTCGTCGAATTCAATCCGGGCGCTTTCAAGGTTCGCCCGGGCATGGGCGCGACGATGAAGATTCGGACGATCGAGAAAAAGAGCGTGCTCCTCGTCCCGAATCGCGCGCTCAAGAACGTGGGCACGCGCAAAGCGGTCCACGTCCTCGCGCCGGGCCAGGAGCGGGATGTCATCGTCGAGACCGGCGTCACCGATGGGAACGAAACGGAGATCGTGAGCGGGTTGAACGAAGGGGATCAGGTGTTAGTGCAATAGTTCGATAGTTGCATAGTTGCATGGTTCAATAGTGGCGCGATGGCTTTGACTATCGCCCTATCGAACAATTCAACTATCGCACTGCTGTCGGCGTTCGGACCGTGCCCGTCGCGGTGATCGTGACGGTTGGAGTGAACGTCGGGGTTTTGGTCGGCGTGAGGAAATCGTAGGTCAGTGTACCTACGTTTTGCAGTTCGACTACGCCAGGGGTAAATGTCGCTTTGACGAGGCGCGTGGGCGCGGTGACTGGCGTGGGGGGAAAGACAAACGTCGCCAGCGTGCCAAAGACCAAGTAATTCGCAAGAATCAAAACAACAATTACGCTCGTATTCCGCCAATTCATCTCGTTGCCTCCGACCGCATTATATCATTCAGAGTAGCAAGCGCAAAATTGGATAGTACACAAGTAAACAGGTAGACAGGTACACACGTGACTTGTTTACCTGTTTCCTTGTATACCTGTTTACCATTTGCGAGCAAAATAGCGTCGTGATACAATACGCTCATGCGTTTCGACATCTTCACCCTCTTTCCCGAGATTTTCGCCGGCGTGTTTGACGAGAGCATTCTCAAGCGCGCGCAAGAGGCGCGCCTCGTCGAGATCGCGCTGCACGATATTCGCGATTACACGACCGACAAGCACCACGTCGCCGACGATTACCCCTATGCGGGTGGCGGCGGGATGGTGATGAAGCCGGACCCAATATTCACCGCAGTGGAAACGGTGCTGGGTTTAGAAGTTGGAAATTGGAGGTTGGAAGTTGGAGACGATCCTGCAACTTCCAACTTTCAACCTCCAACTTCTAATTTCCAACTCCCAACTTCCAACTTCCCCATTATTCTGCTGTCGCCGCAAGGCCGCGTGTTCAACCAGACGGTCGCGCGTGAACTGGCGCAGCACCCACGCCTTGCGCTGATTTGCGGGCATTACGAAGGCGTGGACGAGCGCGTGCGCGAACACCTCGCCACGGATGAAATCTCGATTGGCGATTACGTGCTGACCGGCGGCGAAATTCCCGCGATGGTGATTGTGGACGCGGTCGCGCGCCTCGTCCCCGGCGTGCTCGGCCATCCGACTGCGGCGGCGCGCGATTCGCACGCGGCGGGCCTGCTGGAAGGGCCGCACTATACACGCCCAGTCGAGTTCCGCGGCTGGCGCGTGCCGGATATTTTGCTTTCCGGCAATCACGCGCAAATTGACCGCTGGCGCCGCCGCGAATCGCTCCGCCGCACGCTTGAAATGCGTCCAGACCTGCTCGCCCAGGTTGAATTGTCGGAGGAGGAGAAAGAATTTCTGCGAGGGTTGGGGTGGGAGACAAGTAAAACGTGAAACGTAAAACGTAAAGCGTAATTCCCGATTGGAGTTGACGTTTTACGTTTTACGTTTTACGTTTCACGTTTTGCGTCTCATTCCCATTTGCGCGATATGTCTTTCCATGCTATAATCGCCGACGTTCTCAAAATCGTAAATCTGAAATCGTAAATCTGAAATCTGAAATTATAGAAGGGTGGTTATCGTGGATCTAGTAGCCGCAGTTACCAAACGGGAACCGAATCCCAATATCCCCGAGCTTCAGCCCGGCGACCGCGCCAAAGTCCATATCCGCATCATCGAAGGTGATCGCGAGCGGATCCAGGTTTTTCAGGGCACGATCATGCGCATTCGCAAGGGAGGCGCCAACCAGAGTTTTACCGTCCGCCGCATCGCGTCGCACGGCGTCGGCGTCGAGCGCACCTTCTTGCTCCAATCGCCGCGCATTGAAAAGGTCGAAGTGCTTGGGCATACCCACGTGCGCCGCGCGCAGTTGTATTACCTCCGCGGCTTGAAGGGTAAAGCCGCCCGCTTGCGCGAAAAGCGTACCGTTGCGGCACAACAGCCCGAAGCGGCTCCGATCGCCAAGATAGAATCCTAATCTCTCAAACTCAAGCCGAGGCGCTCTTCCTCGGCTTTTGTATTGCCGTGCGACATGATTCCCACCCTCAAATTCGAAAAACGCTTTTGGGCGCAGGGCCTCGCTTACGTTGCCGGGATTGACGAGGTGGGGCGCGGCGCGTGGGCGGGACCGGTGGTGGCCGGCGCAGTCATCCTCCCGCAAGTTCGCAGCCGAGCCGCGCTGCGCGATCTCGTGCGCGTGCGCGACTCGAAGCTGCTCTCGCCCGCGCAGCGTGAGGCGCTTTGTGAGCCGATTTGCGCGGCCGCGCTTGGCTTCGCGACCGGCCTGGCGACCCGCGCCGAGATTGATGCCGTCGGAATCGTGCCGGCCACGCGGCTGGCGATGCAGCGAGCAGTCGAGGCGCTCGCCCTTGCGCCGCACGCGTTGTTGATCGACGCGTTAATGCTGCCCGCGCTGGATATGCCGCAGACCGCGATCATTCATGGCGATCAACTCTCGCTTTCGATTGCGTGCGCTTCGATCTTGGCCAAAGTGACGCGGGACCGCCTGATGGTGGAACTCGACGCGCGCCTGCCGGGGTATCATTTCGCGCAGCACAAGGGGTATGGGACCGAGCAACATCGCGCGGCGTTGGACGCGTTGGGGCCGTGCGGCGAACATCGCGCGAGTTTCATGCCGATAAAGCAAAGGATGAGGGATGAGGGATGAGGGATGAAGGATGAAAGAAAGCCAGAGTTCTTCATCCCTCGTCCTTCCGCCTTCATCCTTTATATCGCGTTCGGGTCGCGCAAAAACCTAAACAGCGTCAGGATCATGATCTTGAAATCGAACCACAGTGACCAGTGCTCGATATAGTAAATGTCGTATTTGGTTCGTTCCCAGATGGACGAGTCGCCCCGCAAGCCGTTCACCTGCGCCCAGCCGGTGATCCCCGCTTTTTCGTAATGCCGCTCCATATAGCGCGGCACCTTCTGCCGGAATTCCTCAACGAACATCGGACGTTCGGGGCGCGGCCCTACTAGACTCATGTGCCCCAAAAAGACGTTGATAAAGTTCGGCAATTCGTCCAAAGAGTACTTGCGTAAGAACGCGCCGACGCGCGTGCGCCGCGGGTCGTCGCGCGTCGCCCACACCGGGCCGGTTTCCGCTTCGGCATCCGTGCGCATGGAGCGGAGTTTGAAGCACGGGAACGGCACGGCGTCCAAGCCCATCCGTTCTTGACAATAGATCGCCGGACCTTTCGAATCCAATCTGACCAACAGCGCCAGCAAGATGAGGAGCGGCGAAATGAAGATGAGGACGATCGCGCTGATGAGGAGGTCCACGATGCGTTTCAGCGTCAAGCGCCAGCCGCGCAACGCGACGTCGCGCATCGTCAGCAGCGGCAAACCGTTCAGGTCGCCGACGTTGACCTCGGCCGCCATGATCTGAAATACGTCGGGAAAAACTTTGATGCTGACCTTGCCGTCTTCGCAGTGGGAAATCACCGAAAGCAGGTCTTGGTGCGACGCCTCCGGCAGCGCGACGATCACTTCGTCCACGCGATAGTCCTGGACCGCGCGGCCCAAATCGTAGACTTGGCCCAGCACCGGCAAACCTTGCACGATGTGCCCCGCGCAGTTATCGTCCAAAAAGCCCACGGGCCGATAGCCCAATTGCGGCGAACCGCGTATCTTGTCCAGGATGAGATTGCCCGCCTCGCCGGCCCCGACGATGAGGACTTTGGATTCACCCCAGCCGCGCCGGTATAAGGTGGAACGCAGTTGGTGATGGGCGATGCGTGCCACGGCGATCAACATGAACGCGAGCACCCAGAAATACGCGATCATGCTGCGCGGGTAATCGAGGTCCGTGCGATAGACGAACGAAGTCAGGGCCATACCGACGATCACGCTGATCGAAACGGCGGTAAACGCCGAGCCGAGTTCGTCGAGCTGCGAGGCGCCGCGCCGTAGATGGTACAGTTTGTAGAAGAAAAAGACCACGGCGATCGCGACGACGTTCAGCAGCATCATCCCCAGGTAATAGCGAAAGGGCGGAATCACCTGACGCGGCCCGGCGTCCAACCCACGCAGCAAGTGGGCGAGGTAAAACGCCGCGCCCGTCGTCGCCGCGTCGAGCGCGAGGAGCGAAAGACCGAAAACGATATTCGCGTGCCGCTTCATCGCAAGCGCTCCGCGTTCACGGTCGAACCTCTTGCCAGTTGGGCGAAAGCGGCAGGGGGCGCCGCATTTCGTCCATCAAATTCTGTCCGCCCTTTGCGGCCAATCCGAGGAAAATGATCGCGCGCAGCGGCAAGGGGGTGGTCGCGGCGTAGTGTTTTTTGTAAAAGATATACGCCGCGCGCCAGAATTCGTATTGCGCCCGCGCCGAACCGGCGCTCGCGGCGCGCTTATAATGGAGCACTTGGACGGCGGGATTGTAGTAGACCTGCCACCCGCGCCGTTTGATGCGCAGCGCGAGATCGAGGTCTTCGCCGTACATGAAATACGCTTCGTCGAGCAGGCCGGCCTGGCACAGCGCCTCGGTCCGCAGCATCATGAACGCGCCGACGACAGAGTCCACTTGGGCCACCTGGTTTTCGTCGAGAAAAGTCATTTGGTAGCGCCCAAAGCGCGGGTGTTTGGGGAAAAGCCTGGTGAGGCCGAGGACGTGGTAAATGGAAATCTCGGGGTCGGGAAAACTGCGGCGGCACGCCAGATCGAGTTTGCCGTCCGCCATCACCAGCTTCGGGCCCACGATGCCGGCGTCGGGGTGTCGTTCGAAAAATGCAATCGTCTGCGCGAGCGCGTCCGGCGGCAAGACCGTATCGGGATTGAGGAGCAGTGTGAAACGCGGCAGCGGTTGGAGCGCGAGGATCGCGCGCAGGCCGATGTTGTTGGCGTACGCGTAGCCGCCATTCGTCTCGCTGGCGATCAAGCCGACGTTGGGAAACTCGGCGCGGACCATCGCCGCGCTGCCGTCGGGTGAGCAATTGTCTACGACGAACGTCTTGAATGCGACGCCCTGGTTTTGCTGCAGCGAGTGGAGGCAATCACGCAGTTGGCCGCGCGTGTTGTAGCTGACGATGACAATACCGAGGTCCATGGGCGCAAGGATTGTAGCACAATCCGGCGATAGGGCAAAATTGGCGCGGCATGTGCGTCGCACGTGGCACGCCAGTACCATTGGCGGGATTGCCAAGACGAACCTTTTCGATTAAACTAGCGCAATCGGAGTAGCTGTTCGGCAAATGTCTCAAGGAGAAGAAGATGCGTAACAGAATGTTCATCGTGCTCGGGGCGCTAACGGTCGGCGCGCTGTGCGTGATCGTCGGGTGTATCGTAGTCTTGGTTTCGATGACGTCTCTCGGCCAGTTTTTCCTCCCGAACCAATTGGAGCAGGTCCAGGCGACGCTCGAAGCCGTCGCGACGACCGCGCCCCAAGTTGTCGCGACAACCGCGCCCCAAACCGGCGCGACCGCGGTCGCTACCAAAGCGCCTGGTCTGCCAACTTTATCCGCGCCGGGCGCGAACGCCGGCAACCCGTTTACCGATGCGCTGAGCAAAGCCAAAACGGCGACGAAATATCGCGTGCAATTCGCCTGGATCTTTGGCGGAATGCAAGACGGCAAGTATTCGGAACAACCCTTTATGGATTTCTCCGGGGTCGTGGACGGCGCCAAATCGCAAATGTCGTCCAAGGGCGGAATCCTGGCGATGCTCGCGGGCGACGAAAAGGCGACGGTCGAGATCATCTCGGCGGACGGCAAGACGTATATGAAGGGCGTCAATATGTTCGGCCTAGCCGATCCCAAGCAGTGGTACATCACCGACGACTCGTCTACCAGCGGCTTTGCCGACTTCGCCAAGCCGGATGAGTACAAAGATTGGTTAGGTGGCAGCAATGCCAGTGATTACAAAAAAGTCCGCACCGAAAACCTGGACGGCCAGTCGTGCGATGTCTATTTGTGGGACATGAAATCGTTGCAGAACGCGGCGATCATCGGAATATTGGGATCGGCGCAGGACAAGAACGACTTTAGCGCGGTAGACAAAGGTGAGATGAATTTCTGGCTGTGCAAAGACGGCTTTGTTCACCAGTTTGTGCTGGATTATCAGGGGCACGACGCCAAAGACGCGACGCAAAAAGCCGCGCTCAAGATGTCGTGGCACGCGTGGGATTTCAACAACGCGGCGATCTCGGTGACCGTGCCGAAAGACGCCAAGCCGATGCCGGGGAGGTGAGGCTAGAACTCGGTCGCGCCCGTGAACTTGAACCCGTCCATCAGGAGCGCGGGGACACGCTGCGCGGCGCCGCTCCAATCGTTGCGAAAAAGCTTGGTTTCGCTGCCGATCGCGCGGACGTGGTTCAGGGCGTCGAGGTAACTGGTCGTAAAGCGAAAATTGCGTACCGGCCGCGTGAGTTCGCCGTTCTCGATCAGGAACGTGCCGTCGCGCGTCATGCCGGTGATGAGCACCTTGAGCGGATGCACGACGCGCGTGTACCAAAAGCGCGTCACCCACACCCCCCGCTCGACCGATTTGATCGCCTCGTGCTTAGACGCGCGGCCCGGCGCGAGAAACATGTGCCCCGGAATCGGGCCCATCGAGTTGGGCGCGGGCAGCGAGTGCCCCGTAGATAGTTTCCCCTCTTTTTGCGCGGTCGCCGTATCGTACACCACGCCGCGCGCGATCCCATTTTCGACGAACGTTATTTTTTGACGCGGCACGCCCTCAAAGTCGAACGGCAGCGGGATGGTATCGTTCGAATGTCCGTCGTCCCACAAGGTCACGCGCTCGTCCATCACTTTTTCGCCCAGCTTACCCTTGAGAAACGATCGCTCTTCTTGGACGGCGAGCGCGCTAAAGGAGAGAAAGCCGAGAAAGGTGAGCAGGTCGGTGACGGCATACTCTTCCAACAGCACGGTGTAATCGCCCGGATCGAGCGCGATGGGGTTGCGCGCTCTAAGGGCCTTGTTGATCGCTTCGTTGGCGACTTGCTCGCCATCAATCTGCTTGGCATCTTGGTGAGTCAGGGACGCATAGCCCGAACCGCCTTCGGCCATCATTACCGTGTTCAGGTCTGCCACCGTGCCCGGGTGATAGGCAAACACGCCCAGAGAATTTGCCACCGCGATTTCGAAACTCTCCGTGCTGAACGCGCCCGCCGCGACCACGCCCTTGTCCTTGGCCCTTTTGCACAGCGCGCTGACGACCTGCGCGCGCTGCTCGGGCGTGTAGCCCGCCGTGCGCTCGACGTACGCCTCGACTGGTTGAATCGGCTGCGGCTCGGGGAGTGATTTGAAATCGGGATTCTCGCGCTGTAGTTGCGCGATCGCGCGGGCCGTATCCACGGTGATCTTGAGCGCGTCCGGCGCGAGATTGTTGGACGATGCCACGCCGATCTTTTTGCCATAGACGACGCGGACGCGGATCTCGGTATTCGTCTCGGCGACGTTTTGATGGATGTAGGAATTGGCAAAGCGCGTCAGCGCCTGATCCTTGCCGTAAAAGAGCACTTCGGTCTGATCGGCTTTGGAAAAGGATAGGACTTGATTTGTTATTTCGCGGATCTTGTCTGGTCCAAGCATCATAGTCTCCTACGCGAAGTATGCCTACTTGATGACTCCCACGCGGACGCCGCGAAACCGCGCGGGCGCCGCGCCGTGGCCGGTGTGCGCGATCTGGGGCGGCTGGCCCTTGCCGCAGTTGGGCGTGCCCCAGACGACCCAGGACTTCTCGTTGCCAATCGCGTCGCACGAACCCCAGAACTGCGGCGTCAGGCCGGTATAGGTCGCGTTCTTGAGCATCCGCGCCTTCTTGCCACCTTTGATTTCCCACGCCATTTCCGTGCCGAATTGGAAATTGAGTCGCTTGTCGTCAATGCTCCAGGAACGATTCGTCTCCAACCAAATCCCGTCGTCCGTGTCCGCGATCAGGTCGTTGACATCCCACGTGCCCGGCAGCAAATTGATATTGGTCATGCGAATGATCGGAACCCGACTCCAGCCGTCGGCGCGCATGGCACCATTCGACGCGCCGAGTTTCAACTGCTGCGCGGTTTCGCGGCTGGTCAGATAGCCGACGAACATTCCATTCTTGACGATGTCGGTTTTCTGCGCGCCCACACCTTCGTCGTCGAAGCCGAATGTGCCCAACCCATACGGCGTCGTCGCGTCCGCCGTAATATTGACAACGTCGGAACCGTAGCGGAAATGGCCGAGTTTGTCGGGAGTCAGGAATGAAGTGCCCGCAAACGCGGCCTCCGAACCCAAGACCCGGTCGAGTTCGATGGGGTGGCCGCACGATTCGTGAACTTGGAGCGCGAGTTGGGAACTGTCGAGGATGATCGTCGCCGCGTCGTAGCTGGGGCACTGATCGGCGGTCAGCAGCGCCACCGCTTCCTCGCCCACGCGCGCGGCATTCTCCGCGAGCTTTTGGTCGAGGATGAATTCGTAACCGCGCGTTTGTTGGTGCCGCGAGCCGGCGTTGGGGTAAGAACGAATCTGGACTTCGCCCGATTCGAGATGGGTCGCCAGGGCCGAAATGCCGCAGCCGCTCTCGACGATCTCCTGGTCAACATACGTGTCTTCGGTCGAGGCAAAGATCTTGTTCTCGCGCACAAACGCCATATCGCCGCGGGCGACCTTGACGCCTTTGGCGCGCCGCATCTCGGCATCGGCCTTGAGCAGCAGGTTGATCTTGTCGTTCATCGAGACGGTGAACGGGTCGGTCCGAATCGGCGTATGGTACGAGGCCTTGACCGTCACGGGGGGGCCCAGATGCACGTCTCGGGTCTTGGCGAGGGTACTCGCTTTGGCAATCGTCACCGCCTGCGCCACCACGCGGTCCACTTCCCGCGCGTCCACCTGCGAACTGGAAGCAAAGCCCCAGGCCCCGTTCGTGAGGACACGGACGCCAAAGCCGCGCGTCTCATCCTGCTCCAGCGCTTCTACCTTGCCGTTCTTGACGGCGATCCGCTGGGTGAGCCGGGTCACAATTCGAATATCTGCATATGCTGCGCCGCGCTGTTGAGCCAGGTTCAGCGCCCGTGCCGTGAGGTCTTTCATCAATGCCCCCTTGTCAGTGAACAGTGAACAGTGAACAGTAAACAGTATTCAGTATTCAGTATTCACTGTTCACTGTTTACTGTTTACTGTTCACTGCTTACTGATTACTAGAGCTTCTTCTGCAATCTCTCGCTAAACCGCGCCTCGTCTACCACAAAGCGCGTGACCGTGCCGTCGCCGATCTTTTCGCGATCATCCCACGCTTCCACTTGGAATACAACTTTCCGGCCATCCACGTCGGTGACCGTCGCGCGCGCGTGGGCGTGCATACCGACGGGCGTCGCGGCGAGGTGCTTGACGCAAATTTCCACGCCCACCGAAGTTTGTCCCGGTCCCAAATACTTGTGCAGCGCGGCGACGGTCGCATTCTCCATCAGCGCGATGAGCGCGGGCGTGCCGTACGCCGCGACCAAGCCGCTGCCAAAGTATGCCGCAGTGCGAGTATCCGAAACCGTTTCGTCTGCCTCGCCGACGATTCCTGGTCTAATATCTTGGATCATTGCTGCCTCTCAACAACAAAAAGCGGCTCGGCGACTGCAATCAGCCGCCCAGCCGCCTCGGTAAATTCCTAATCGGTCCTAGCCATTCAAACGCTTGCCTTTGGCGTTTCGGGTGTCAATATCGTCACGCTTCAACTTCACGTTCTGACATGTCTCACTTTCGCGTCCGCCCAGAGTTTCCGCTGCTCTGCGTTGAGCTGCATCCAAGTTCCTTTCGGTTGGAACGTCTACTCGGTCAGGCGAGCCGGTTCTTTCTGTTGGACAGATGCGAAGAAACCTACGCGATCCTCAAATGACGCGAATTCCAGTTGATGATGGTGCAACAAACGGATGTAATGAATCTCTTGCATCATCTGATCACCGGGAAACTCTGCGCGTACTTCCTCCCACAGTTGCTGCTTTTCAGTTTCGGTCAGTTCTCTCACACCGATCGTCTCCTATAGCTCCGGCGGCGCTACAATTTCGATGGGTTTATATCCTTTGAGCGCATTGACCAAATTTACCTCTCGCCGGGTATTCACTTTGACCAGATGCGTATAGTTCCAACTGACAAAGTAATCTACACCGTTCACCACGGCGATTGCTAGATGATTGGCATCTGATGAATACTTTTGCGGGAAGATGCCTCTCCTCAAGTACTCCTGGGCTAACACGTCTGCTTCTTCGTTGAACTCCAAGACTTGAAATCCTTGGATGAGCTCTTCCATCTTCAACCGTCTGGTGGCATCAGGCGTATCACGGATTTCCAGCAAGACGACGCTGGAAACCATGACCTCAAGATCTGGTAGACGTTCATCCCAGAACCGCTGTGTAAGACGGCGACGATCAGGAGCACGCTCGTCCAGATAGGCGCTTGGTACCGTTGTGTCGAGGTACGCTCTGCCTCTTACCATCACAGAAACCTGAGACCATCTTATGCCGGCGTCGGGATGGGTGCCGGAACGGGCGTCGGCAGGGGCCGCGGCGTTTCGCCGAACATCGCTTCGAACTCGGGGCCTTCGATCGTCTCTTCGTGAACTAGGCGGTCGGCGACAGCGTCGAGCTTGACGCGGTACGTGGTTAAGAGATGTTTGGCCGTGGTGTACGCCGAGCCGATGATCTTTTTGACCTCGTTATCAATCTCTTCCGCGACTTCCTCACTGTAATTGCGCTGCTCGGAAATCTCGCGTCCCAAAAAGACCAATTCCTCGCGCGCCCCAAAAGTGCGCGGGCCGAGTTTTTCGCTCATGCCGTATCGCGTGACCATGGCGCGCGCCAAGTCCGTCGCGCGCTCCAGGTCGTTCGACGCGCCCGTGGTGATGTCGTTGAACACAATGTCCTCGGCAGCGCGTCCGCCCAGCACGCCCGCGAGATCGTCCATGAATTTCGACCGGCGCTGCAGGTAGCGATCGTCTTCCGGCAGGTGCATCGTGTAACCGAGCGCCATACCGCGCGAGATGATCGATACCTTGAACACCGGATCGCAGTTCGGCAGCATCCGCATGACGAGCGCGTGTCCCGCCTCGTGATAGGCGATGATGCGTTTCTCTTCGTCGTTAATCAGGCGGCTCTTGCGCTCGGGGCCGGCGATCACTTTTTCGATGGATTGCTGCAGGTCCACCATGCCGACGGCTTTCTTGTTCCGCCGCGCGGCGAGGATCGCCGCTTCGTTCACCAGGTTCTCGATATCCGCGCCGGAGAAACCGGGCGTTTGTTTGGCGACCGCGCCCATATCCACGTCGTCGCCCACGGGCTTGCCTTTCAGGTGGACGCCGAGAATCTGCTTGCGGCCATTCATATCCGGGCGGTCCAAAATCACGCGCCGGTCGAAGCGGCCGGGGCGCAAAAGCGCCGGATCGAGAATATCGGGGCGGTTGGTCGCCGCGACGATGATGACGTTCGTATCGGTATCGAACCCGTCCATCTCGACCAGAATTTGGTTGAGAGTCTGCTCGCGCTCGTCGTGCGAGCCGCCGAGGCCCGCGCCGCGGTGACGGCCCACCGCGTCAATTTCGTCCACAAAGACGATGCACGGCGAATTGCGCTTGGCCGTGTCGAATAGATCGCGGACGCGGGACGCGCCCACGCCGACGAACATTTCGACGAACTCCGAGCCGCTGATCGAAAAGAACGGCACGTTCGCTTCGCCGGCGACCGCGCGCGCCATCAGCGTCTTGCCGGTGCCGGGCGGGCCTACGAGCAGCACGCCCTTGGGAATCCGCGCGCCGAGGGCGGTGAACTTGTCCGGCTCTTTGAGGAATTCGACGACTTCTTGCAGTTCCTGCTTCGCTTCGTCCACGCCCGCCACGTCCGCAAACGTCACCGTCGGCTTGTCGCCGGAAAACATGCGCGCGCGCGACTTGCCGAAGGAAAGGGCCTGGTTGTTGCCGCTCTGGGCCTGGCGCATCAAGAAAAAGAAAAGCGCGCCGACAAAAATGAGCGGCAGGAATCCGCTCAGGATCGTGAGGATGTCTCCCCACTGCGCGGGCTGCTCGTAAACAATATCTACGGCAGAAATCTTGTCGGGCGCAACGCCTAGATTCTTCAAAGTCTCTTCAACGCCTACGTCGCGATTCGATTTTTGGGTAAGCGCCTGCTGCCCATCTTTGTACGTGACCGTTAACGTGGTGCCGGCGGACGAAATCTTTTTGACGTTGCCAAGTTGAACATCTTGGGCCGCCTTGCTGATCGGGATCGAGTTCGGTTGCCGCGGTTGCTGAAAGATATTGAAGAACAAGGCCGCAATCGCCACTAAGATCAGCAGGTATATAAACCCGTTGCGAAACCATTGATTCGAAGTCATTCCTTTTTTCACCTAGTTGTTTACCTTCTAGCCCAGCGCGTTGAGCCGCACTGACGGCTGACATTATAGCAGAAATTGGGGAAAAGATAAAGTCATCTTCTCACCTTTTCCAACTTGCCGGATTCCTTGTATAATACGTTTTGTGGAAGGACGCAGTTTTGCCGACGATCTCAGAACCATTTTCGCGGCTCTGCCCAAGACCGACGCGACGACAGCCAATCCGGTCTTGATCGTCATTTGCGGTCTGCCCGGCGTGGGCAAATCGTTCCTCGCCCATGCGCTTGTCGAGCGCCTGCCGGCCGTGATCGTCGAGAGCGATTTCGTCCGCAAGACGCTGTTCCCCAAGCCGACCTACTCCGGCCTCGAGAGCACGTGGGTGCATCGCATCGCGCACGTGGTGATGGAGCGCCTGCTCAAATCCGGCCGGCGAGTGATCTATGATGCGACGAATCTCTACGAATGGCATCGCGCCAAATCCTACCAACTGGCCGACCGCGCCAACGCCAAGTTGATCGTCGTCCAAATCGTCGCGCCCGAAGCCCTGATCCGCGAACGGCTCACCAAGCGATTCGAGTCGCGCGACCCGGGCGACCTCTCCGATGCTACTTGGCAAGTCTACGAACATCTACGGCGCACCGCCGAGCCGATTCGCCACCCGCACCTCGTCGTGGACACCAGCCGCGACCTTAACCCCGCCATTATCAAAATCCTTCGGGCTACCAAGTAGTTCCCATGTTTCCGTCATTTCCGTTATTTCCCTGGAAAAGGAAATAAGGGAAATCAAGGGCATGCAGGAACTATGCTTGTCTCTGTTCCTCGGCCGCGCGTTTTAGCGCGTCGGATTCCTCGTGCGCCTGGCGTTTGAGCGCGCGCGCCAGTTGCTCTCGCGTGATAATGCCCATTTCGATCAGGACCTCGCCGAGCCGGGCTTGACGTCCCTGAGCGGCGAGGCGCAACTGCATTTCCAAGCCGCGGTCGAGGTCCTCCAGCCGCAGCGCGCCGTCGTCAATCAAGTATCCGCCGATAAAGCCGATAATCCGCCGCGCGCGTTCCTGTTCAACCCACCGGTTTCCGCTCTGTTTTTTCGAGTCCAATTGACGGTTCCTTGTTTAGAAAATCGAGCATCAACGTATTCACGACGTCCGGAAACTCTTCGTTCGGGACGTGCCCCGCGCCTTCCAGGATAATCAACTCGGCATTCGGCAGATCGCGGGCCAATCGTTCGCCATGCCGCAGCGGGAGCACCAAATCCTTGTCGCCCCAGAGGACCAACGCCGGCGCGGCAATCGCGTTCAACCCTTCGGGCAGATCGGACGCGTGCGGCGAGGCCATCATCGCGAGCAGCGCGTCCAGCGTGCCCTTGACGCGCGAGGCGCGCATCCGCGCGGCGAGCATCCCCTCGTCCAGCCGCACCGGGTCGCCCAACGCATTCCGCAACGCCGAGCGATGGACCCGCGGATTGGACAGCATCATTCGGCAGACGGCGCGCGGCAGATGCGGCACGCGCGCGGCCAGCCGGGCCGCTCGGAACCAGCCGAAAATATACGCGGCTGAATCAATCAAAACCAGTTTCTCGACATGCGCGGCATAGTCGTGCGCGAACTGGAGCGCGACCGCGCCGCCCAGCGAGTGCCCGACAAGGTTGGCCCGCGCGATTCCTTGCGCGTCGAGAAACTCTTGCACGGAACGCGCGTAATACTTGAGTGAGTAGGTCGGCGCGGTAACGCGTGACGAAAAGCCAAACCCCACCAAGTCAATGGCCCAGACCCGATGGATGGCGGCGAGCGCATCCATATTCTTGGCCCACTCGTGCGTCGAACTCATCAGGCCGTGGATAAGGATGACCGGAGCGCCGTGGTTGCCGCGAGCAACATAGTGCATCTGCGCGCCATCGGAGAGCGTTAGAAACTCGCCATCGTCCGCATCCTCGCATGCGAGCGTCTCCCACTCGCGAAAGCGCTTCCGTCCCAGGAGGATGCCATCAGCAGTGAGCGCGCTCGCGCCCAGCGCGGCCAGCGCCAAAGATTTCTGAACGATGCTCACGCCGGCACTCCCAGTTTGCTTGCCAATTGGCCCACCTTTTCCGCCGCGCCGAAAACGTACGGCGCGTGGTGCGATGAAAGAATTGCCTCGAACTTGAACTGCGCGACCTTGCGAATGCTCGCCCGCGCCGTCGGCACATCCGCCGTGAAAATGTGCGGGGTCTCGTGAAACTCGCCCGCGCTTGCCATCAACAGATCGCCGCTGAACAAGTAACCGTCGCGCAGCAGACAGATGTGCCCGGGCGTATGTCCCGGCGTGTGGATCACGCAAAACGAACCGACGCGATCGCCGTCGTTCAGCATCGCATCTACATCCACGTTCGGCAAGTCGCGCGCGCCGAATAGTCCAAAGATTGTGTACATCAACCGGCCCAGCGGCTGGCGGGGCGCGCGGCGGACGCGCTTGCCCGAGATGTAATCGGCATCGCGCGGGTGTGCCAGCACTTTGGCGCCCGTGCGCTTTTTCAACTCCCAGAGACTGCCGACGTGGTCCCAATGATGGTGCGTCAAGATGATGCGCCGCACCTGCAGCGGCTGCACGCCGATCTGCGCCAACCCGCTCAGCACCAGGTCGGCTTTGCGCGGCACGCCCGCGTCAATCAAAGTATAGTCCGGCGCGCCGACAAAATACACCCGCGCCGTACCGGTGCCTTCGATGCAATAAACGCCGCTGTGATCGCCGACTTGATAAATCATTTCAGATTTCAGATTTCAGATTTCAGATTTCAGATCGCAGATTTGGGTTTCAATCTGAAATCTGAAATCTGAAATCTGAAACTAGGTAATTCCCTCGAACAAATCCGATTCTACACCCTGATTGGGCGCGGCCCGCGATTCCGCGCAAATGAGCATTTCCACCTTGATGACCTCGCGGCGGATCTCGACCGGGATCTTCTGCCAGATATTGTTCGGGTCCAATTGCGAGGCGTGACAGGACAGCGCATTCATTTTCAAATCCACGAACTCGGCCACGTCAATGCGCGTCGTGACGCACTCGTCCGGGATGCCGCGTTTCAAGAATTCCTGCATCGGCACCGAGACTGCAACGCCCATCTGCTGCGCCATCTCGGCGAGTTTTTGGAAACGGCCGCGTGGAAACGCGCCCCAATACAATTTCGACGGCGTCCACGCATGCAGCCCCTCGTTCAACTGCTCGGGGTAGATGCGCGGGTCGCCCGCGACGAAATAGGCGATGGTGGCCGCCTGGTGCGCCTTGATATGGTCGGGATGGCCGTAGCCGCCGTTCGGATCGAAGGTGAGAATCACCTGCGGCTTGTGGCGGCGCACGAGGCGCACGACCTTTTCCGCGACCTCGAACAGATTGGCATTCCACAAATTGCGCGGGTCGGCGTTCTCCGCCGTGCCCATCATGCCCGAATCGCGATAATCGAGAAAGTACAGATTGTGGATGCCGATTTTCTCGGCCGCGCAGCGCAGTTCGTCTTCGCGCACGTTGCCGAGATTCGCGGACGTGGCCGCGACGCCCGGCGCGATTTCGCCCGCCTCGCCGCGCGTGCAGCACACGAGCGCGACGTGCGCGCCCGCGCGCGCGTATTTCGCCATCAGCCCGCTGACGCCCTGCTCGTCGTCGGGATGGCCGTAGACGCCGAGCAGTGCTTGTTGACTTGCCATATCGTTCCTTTCAGTAAACAGTGAACAGTGAACAGTGAACAGTGAACAGTATTCAGTCCTAGCTGTTGACTGTTGACTGTTGACTGTTCACCGACTACTGGCTACTCGCGTACATGACGAACGCCATCGCGATCACGACGACGCCGAGCGCGCCCGCGAGAAACACTTCCAAGCTCGCGCCCATGATGCGGACCGCAATATTCAAACCGAGCAGCGCGAAAAGCAAGATCATTCCGTACGTGGTGATGATACGCCACGCCAGCCGCAAGCTGGCAAACCGCTTGGCCGGACGCGCGACTGGAGCGGGCTGGCTGTGCCAATAGATCATCGCAACCCACAAGCCCAATCCGGCGACCAAGCCCACCGCGGCGCCCCAGCCCCACGCCACGATCACTTGCTGGCGGGACGATTCGACGAATGAGAGCACCAGCAGCAGCGCGCCGAGAAAACCGGATATGGGCGCGGCGTCCCGTTTGAGGTATTGCCGCGAGGGACGCGGCTGCGCGCGCAGGTTGCGCGGGAGAACCACTTGAATGGCGAAGGATGCCGCGATGAGGAGTACCATGCCGCCGACGATTTGTGTCCACATTACTTTAACCTTCGAATATAGGGTGCGCGCCACAGCCAGATCAAGCCGGCCAGCATCGCGACGCTGCCGCCAAAGCTCGCGCCGGCCGGCACGCCGAAATTCTGCGCGATGGTTCCCGCCATCAGCGAGCCGATCGGAAAGAATCCCTGAAACACCAGCATGTAGACGCTCATCACGCGCCCGCGCAAATCGTCGGGCACGGCGAGTTGGATCAAGGTGTTCGTCATCGCGTTCTGAATCATAAAACCCAAGCCCGCGCCGACGAGGATCAGCATCGAGAGCGGGAAGAATCGCGACGCCGCAAAGAGCAGCACCATCGCCGGAAAGACCAAGTTGCCCATCGTCAGCAGTCGCCCTTTGTGCTGGAAAGCGCCGAGCGACGCGACGATCAGTGCGCCCATCAACGCGCCCATGCCGACCGATGCGCTAAGGAGCCCAAGACCGGTGGGGCCGGCGTGCAAGATGTCTTGCGCGAACGCGGGCATGAGCGCGGAATAACCGAACGCAAAGACATTCGCGACCGCGACCATGCCGAGCAGCGTTCGCACGGTCTGATTGCGGCGGATGAATTCCAAGCCCTGCCGCAGTTGCGCGAACGACGATGCGCCCTTTTTGATCGCGATCGTCGGCCTGACCTGCATCAATCCCAACGCGATGATCACCGCGATAAAACTGATGCCATTCAAGAAAAAGCACCAGGCGGGTCCGACCGCGGCGAGCGTGATGCCGGCGATGCTCGGGCCGATGATGCGCGCCATCTGAAAGATGGCCGAGTTCAATCCGATCGCGTTGGTGAGGTCTTCACGCCCAACCATCTCGACGACAAACGATTGGCGCGTGGGCGCATCGAAGGCGTTCACCGCGCCGAGCAGGAACGCAAAAATGACAATGTGCCACGGCTGCACCCAGCCCAGGAAAACGTCCGCGGACAAAAAGAATGCGAGCAGCAGCGCGCCGGTCTGCGTGAGCATCAACAGGTTGCGCTTGGGCACGCGGTCAACGATCACGCCCGCCCACAGCGTCAGAAACAGGACCGGGATGGCGCCCGCAAAACTCACGATGCCCAAATAAAAGGGCGAGCCAGTCAAATCATAAACCAGCCACGCTTGCGCGACGTTCTGCATCCACGTGCCGATCAGCGAGACCAACTGGCCGAAAAAGAACAGCCGGTAATTGCGATGCCGTAATGCGGAAAACGTAAGCGCCAAACCGCGCGGCGACACCCTCTCCGCGCCAACTCTTCCGGCCGCGGGCGCGACGACGATCCCGATGTCGTCTGTTCGATCAGCCATGCTACAGTGTTGTGTCTCCTCCGGCGTACGATTTCATTCTACCCACAGATTGAATTTGCGTCAACAAACGCCCACCCCCACACGCCCACACTCCCACATCTGGGTATGGGAGTATGGGGGTGTGGGAGTCAACGTACAACAAAGTCATCCAGCGCCTGCGCGTCAAACGCGCGCCCGTGGCCGGTGTAGATCGCGCGCGGCTTGAGACCGCGAATCTTGCGCGCGCTCGCGCGGGCCGCGTCAGCATCCTCCCAAACGAGCGGAAACGAAACTCGAATCAAATTGAGAAGCGCGTCGCCGACAAAGAGCGCGCCGTTGTCAAACCCGATGGTCACCGAACCCGCCGTATGCCCCGGCGTGTGAAGCACTCGAGCATTCGCTCCAAAACCCTTCAGCGACTGCCCGTCTTCAAGACAAATATCCGGCTCGAACGTCTCGAGCGGTACGACGAATCCGAACTTGGCGATCAGGCGGCCGACCGCATCAATCGCGGGCGTGCGGCCCGGCGGCACTTTGAGATTCGCCGTGGCGACGAGCGGAATGTCGGCGGTGTGCATTGCAATCGGCGCGCCCGTCAAGCGTTTGAGCGCGGCGGCGCTGCCCGCGTGATCAATGTGCCCGTGCGTGATCAGGATCAGCCGCACGTCTCGCGGCGCATACCCGAGCGCGCGAATCCGCTTGACGATGCGCCCCGCCTGATTCGGCATCCCCGCGTCAATCACGACGATGCTGTTCGCCGACGCGACAATAAACGTATTCGCGGCGAGAGTAAAAAGAGTGTGAACCTGCATAGTAAACAGGGAAACAGGTACACAGGGAAACAGGTAAACAGGCGAACAGGAAACCTGCGTACCTGTGTACTTGTCTACCTGTCTACCTGTGTACTTCTGTACCTACTCGTACCTCAACGCGTCAATCGGGTGGAGCGCGCCGGCGCGCGCGGCGGGATACAGCCCAAAGAACAGACCGACCGCGATGGAAAAGCCGACCGCGAGCATCACCGACGACGGCGCGACCACCGTCTGGATGACGCCGGTCGAGTTGACGAGCAAGCCAACGCCCGAGCCAAACAGGATACCCAACGCGCCGCCCGCGACACTGAGCGTCACCGCCTCGATCAAAAATTGCAAGAGGATGTCTCTGCGCCGCGCGCCCACCGCTTTGCGAATGCCGATCTCACGCGTGCGCTCGGTCACCGAGACGAGCATGATATTCATGATCCCGATTCCCCCGACGAGGAGCGAAATCGCCGCAATGGAAGCGAGAAAGATCGTCAGAATGTCCGTGATTTGATTGAGCACGCCGAGGATTTCTTTTTGACTGATGACCGTGAAATCGTCCTGCTGATAAATGATCTTGTGGCGCGTCCGCATCACCTGCGTGATCTGCGCCATCGCGGCGCTCATCTGCTTTTCGCTCGCCGCGGAAACGGTGATCAGCGTCACGCGCCACGCGCCCGACGCCGTTTGCGCGGTCGAGCCGAACAGCCGCCGCTGCGCGGAGGTGATCGGCACAAAGATCACGTCGTCCTGGCTGCCGCCGAACGAGGACGTGCCGCCTTTTTCCACCATCACCCCGATGACCTTGAACGGCACGCGATTGATCTTGATCGTCTGGCCGACCGGGTCTTGGTCTCCAAAAAGCGTTTTCGCCGTCGCACTCCCCAGCACCGCGACCCGCGCCACCGTATCCAGATCCCGCTCGTCGAAAAAGCGCCCGCGAGCCGCGTACCAGTTACGTACGGATTGAAAACTGGGCGTCGTCCCGTTGACGACGGTGTTCGTGTTGCTCCCGCCCGCCGTAATTTGCGCGTTGCGATTGTAGACCGGCGCAACCTCCGCGATGTCGGGACAGCAGTTCGATTCGAGGAGCGCGCTCGCGTCCGCCAGCGTCATGGTCGCGGCCGTGCCGGCCGCGGCGCGGATGCCGGATTGCGACGCCTGGCCCGGGAACACGAAAATCAAATTTGAACCGATGCCCTGGACTTGGGCGGTGATTGCCGCGCCCGCGCCCTGGCCGATGGAGAGGAGCGCGATGACCGCGCCGACGCCGATGATGATTCCGAGCATCGTCAGCGTCGAGCGCAGCTTGTTCGCGCCGAGACTGCGCAGCGCAACGCGCATGCTTTCAAAGACGTTCATTCTACCTGCTTGATCCGCCGAATGGATTGGCGAGCGGGTTTTGTTGGGTCGCGTAAATCAGGACTTGCTGGCCCTCGTTCAATCCGGCGACGAGTTCGGTTTCTTGATCGTTTGCCAATCCGATTCTCACTTCGACTTCTTGCGTCTTGCCATCCGCGTTTTGCACGGTCACAAACCGCTTGGAATTCGCGGCGCGAATCGCGCGGTTCGGCACGAGCAGCACATTATCCTTCTTTGCGACCACGATGTTGGCATTGGCCGTCATGCCGATCTTGATCGGCACCTTGCCCGGCTCGACTTTGACCGTGACTACATAGTTCACGACACCCTGGGTGGTCGTCGCCGACGCCGCCACTTCGGTCACGCGCGCGTTCAAGCTCTCATCGGGATACGCGTCCAAGCCGATGAGCGCGTCCTGCCCGGTCTGGACGCGCGCGATATCGGTCT
Source organism: Chloroflexota bacterium (assembly GCA_016208315.1). Taxonomy (GTDB): domain Bacteria; phylum Chloroflexota; class Anaerolineae; order UBA4142; family UBA4142; genus JACQYF01. The sequence goes on from JACQYF010000018.1 coordinate 25,669, forward strand.
CGTCAATATTCAGCTTGACGCGCAGTTCCGACGTATCGGCCACGCCGAGGATGGTACGGCCCGCTGCGGCAAACGACCCCAAATCGAAATCTACGTGCGTGACGATGCCGTCGAAGGGCGCGCGGAGGATCGCGTTATCGAGTTGGGACTTGGCCACGTCACGCGCCGCCCGCGTCTGATCCACGCTGGCCTGAGCGGCTTTGACATCGTTGGCGCTGGGATTGGCGAGTTTGGCTAGCTGCGCGCGGGCTTGGTCCACGGCGGACTGCGCTTGTTTGAGTTGGCTGTCGTTTGGGCTGACTTTGGAATTGTACAGCGCCACGGCCTTTTGGAAATCGAGCGAGGCCTGCTGCAACGCGACCGATTGGGGCGTCATCCCGATCGCGGGATTGCTCGCGCCGCCGATACGATCATAGTCCGCCTGGGCGCGGCCGAGCGCGGCTTTCGCTTTATCCACATCGGCTTTGGCGGCGATGAGATCGTTCTGGGCGGGCGTCTTGAGCTGCGCCAGCGCGGCTTCCGCCGATGCGACGGACGACTGCGCGGCGGCCAAGTCGCTCGGCGGCGGATTTTTCAGTTGATCCAACTTGGCCTGCGCGGCGGCCAGATTCGCCTCAGCTTGGGCAACTTGAAATTCGAGCGCGCGGGAATCTAATTGCGCAAGTAACTGGCCGGCCTTCACCTGGTCGCCTTGTTTTACGTCGAGCTTGGTAATCGGCCCGGCCGCGCTGAACGCCAGCTCGGCCTGGCGCAGCGGACTGAGCGCGCCGGTCGCGCTTACCGTCGCCAGCAGCGTGCCGCGGCGCACGGTCGCAATCTCTGCGTCGCTCGCCGTGTTAACCGTGGCGCGCGGGGCGATAAAGGCGACGACGAACACCAGGCCGACGAGCACGCCGCCCGCGATCAATACGAATGAACGTTTGCTGAGGTTCATCTCGATTCCTCTTCCAAAAGGCAAAAAAGAAACTTGGGCAGCATTGACACTGTGACGGCGACGTCACTGCCCAAGTCAAAGACCTTCTTGGTGCGCTATTTTGCAGGGCGAAGTATAGCACTGCCGCGCAGCACTGTCAATTACGAAATCACGGTGGCCGTTTTTTATTCGCGCGATTCGCGTAATTCGCGGACAAATCCTGCCAGCGCCTGGCCCAACTCTGCCGCCTGTTCGATCATGACCGAATGCCCGGCGCGCTCGACGACCACGAGACGCGAGTTCGGAATTTTGGAGGCGAGGAATTCAGAATACTTGACCGGCGTCATTTTGTCCTCGCTCCCGCAGACGATCAACGTTGGCGCGTGAATCTCGCCGAGGCGCGGCATGATGTCGAACCCGTTGCACGCGGCGAAATCGCCGCGCGCGACTTGAGGTGGACACGCGCGCAAATCTTCCTCGGCGCGCCGGCGCGTGGCCGCGTCCAAGTTGTCCGCGGCATACGTGTTCTCGACGATAAGGCGTACGGTCTCGTCGAAATCGCTCGGCGAGACGATGCCTTCGAGAATCGCGGGGAGCACGCGCAAGCGCGCCCCGGTGCCAACCAGGCCCAAAGCCGCCGTGCGGTCAGGATGCGTTACCGCGAACGTCTGCGCGATCGCGCCGCCCAGCGAATGGCCGACGATCAGCGCGCGGTCGAACGCCAAGGCGTCGAGGAAATCCAGCAGCACGTCGCAATAGGCATCCACCGTCACGCGACCAGGCCCCTCCGATTTGCCATGGCCGGGCAGATCGAGCGCGACCGGACGCGCGAGGTCCGCGAGCGCGCGGACATGAGGCCACCAGATCAAGTGACTGGCGCCCGAGCCGTGAACAAAAACGACGGGCAGCCCTTGCGCGCCTTGCTGAACGTAGTAGACTTGCTTGCCGTCAACAGTTGCGAATGGCATAGAAACCTCTGAGGGTGGTTGGGTGGTTCGCCAAGAGCGTACTACAGTCCGTTGAATTTCGCAAGTTTCGTGCTTGACACGCAGGCAAAACCGCGTTACTATCCAGGCATTCGATCAAGGGAGGAAAAAGCTCTGGAACCTAGCGACCTAGCGCGGACCATTGTAGACATCATTTCGGACAAAAAGGGCGAGGACGTGTTGATGCTCGACACGCGTCCCATTTCGTTTATCGCCGACTATTTTGTCATCGCAACGGCGGACAGCGCACGACAACTCAAAGCCATTTCAGACGAAATCCAAAAGCAATTGAAAAAGCACGCGACCCTACCGCTGGGCGTCGAAGGCACCGCCGACTCGGGCTGGGTGCTGCTGGACTACGGCGGCGTCATCGTGCATCTACTCAGCCCGGAGATGCGCGACTATTATCTCCTGGAAAAATTGTGGGCCAACGCGCCGGTCGTGGTGCGGATGCAATAGCGCATAAAGCCAGAGGCCGAGTCGGAGATCCCCGACTCGGCCTCTGGCTTATTCGTTGACCCACCGGTCCATCTCGCGCGCATACGGATGGATTTGATCGGTCGTGAACCACAGCGCAATTTCGTTCGCCGCGGTTTCCGGCGAATCCGACGCGTGAATGAGATTGCGCAAGCCCATCAGCGCGTAGTCCCCACGAATCGTCCCCGCGGCCGCTTCCCACGGCCGCGTGGCGCCAACCATCGCGCGCACGACGCCGATCGCTTCGTGTCCTTCGAGAACCATCACGACCACCGGACTGGCCGAGATGTAATTGACCAAGCCCTCGTAAAAGAACTTGCCCTGGTGAACGGCGTAATGCTTCTCCGCCAGATCGCGATCCACTTGCGCAAGTTTCATCGCGACAATCTTTAGACCCCGTTCTTCAAACCGAGCTAGAATCTTGCCGACGAGCGCGCGCTGCACGCCGTCGGGTTTGATGATCACGAGCGTTCGCTGCAAAAGAAACCTCCACCAACTGTAATCAGTGAACAGTGAACAGTGAACAGTGAACAGTGAACAGTGAACAGTGAACAGTAAACAGAAACTAGGACACTCGGTCGAGGACGAAGCGATAGCGTTCCAGCGCCTCGCCTAGCCGGTCGGCGCGCGTATACGCGTCGCCTAAAATGCGGTGGGCGTCGAGCGGCACGCCCGGCCGTTCGACCAATTCTGCCAAATCGCCAATCACTTGATTCACGAGGCGCGGCGCGTGCTGCACACAAAAATCGTATTCGACCAGCGCTTCCTCCAAACGGTTCGCATCGCGATGATCGCGCGCTTGGGCGAGTTGCGCGCTCCCCTTGGGTTCTCGCCGGCGGCGGACCGGCGGCGGAATCGTTTCCGGCGGTTGAGAAGGTTGCGGGACAACCTCCGGCTGAACTGCCGCCGGGATCGCCGTCTCTACTTCCGCGACCTTCGGTTCCTCTTCGGCGAATTCGAGCGATGGTTCGGGCAGCGGCATCACCGGGACGGTTTCTCGAGCGAATAATTCGGTCGGCTCTTCCGCGGTTGACGGTTGTTCCTCTCGCTCGAAGAGCATTTCCGCTTGCGGTTCGACAACCGGTTCGGAAGCAACCTCCGCCGCGCTTTGCATTTCGGCCGGTTTCTGTTCGCCGGTCATGGCCTCCTGGATCCAGTCCGGCAATTCCGCTTGGGTCTCTTCCGCCGGGACTTGCGTTTCGACCGCTGGTTCTTCTGCCGCGGGCGCTTGCTGGGCCGTGAATCCACCCCGCAGATCAGTTAGCCATTGCGGCAATTCCTCGGTTTCGGGCGTTTCGACTCGCGCTTCGGGTTGAGCCGGCGACTCGGTTGGCGGTGGAGGCACGCTCGTGGCCCACGATGGCGCGACGATCTCCTCGGTCGGCGGCCGCGGTTCTTCCGAGATGATTTCTGCTTGTTCAGTTTTCGGCTGATCGGTTAGCCACGCGGGCATCGGAGTTGGCGGCGGCTCTACCTTTTTCTCAACCGGCTCGGCGCGCGGCGCGGCCGTGTCCGACAAGGTCCTTTGCAATTCGGTCAACCAGGGCGGCAGCGAGGATGGGATGGCCGCGGTCGGCTTGGGCGTCACGCGCCGCGGCGGCTGGTTCACGCGAGCGGCCGCGCGCATATCCGCGCGGAGCCAGGGAGGCAGATCGGAGCTAACCGCGGGCGGCTTGGGCGTGATCAGTTCGCGCGGCGGAATTTCGATGGGCGCCTCTTCAAGCGACACGGAAGGCGCAGGTTGGATCGGCGGCGACTCGGGCCGCGGTTCGAATACTGCCGGCGGCTCGGCTAGAAAAGTCTCAAAGGCGGGCGGCGCGACAGGTGGTTCTTCGGCAATCGGCGCTGGCTCGGTCGCCGGGATTTCGGCCAGGGGCGCGAAAGGCGGTTCTTCCGCGATGGCGGTCTCCGCGATCGGACTGATCTCCTCGCGCAGTTCGGTGGTCGGGGTTTGCGATTCTTCGGCAATCGGGGGCAGTGTCGCGAACCAGTCGGTGGGCGATGGCTCTGCAAGCTCAACTTGCGGCTCCGGCTCTGGCGCGGGCGTCACACCTTCGACAAAGCGCGGCACGAGGGCATCGCCCGGACGCAGCGGCGAGCGCGGTCCCAACAAATCCTGTGCGACGCGATTCAGCGGATCGAGCAGCGTGGCCGTGTTCAGAAAATTTTCGCCTTCCTTAAGCCCGCTCTCTTGCCAGACCGTGCCAAGAATCAAGTTTGCTTTGAGACAAAAAGGCAGATTGTTGAGGATGGCCTGCGAGACGTCCGCGGCCTCGCGCAGTTGCCCCGAGCGCCAAAGCGTTTCCGCCAGCCCGACGCGCGCATCAAAGCGTTTGGGCGAATGGGACGCGATCGCGCGAAATTCCTGAACCGCCTGAGGGAACAGTCCCTCTTGCACGTAGAGGCGCGCGAGCGCGCCCGGCGTCAGCTTGAGTCGCGCGCGCGCCTTGCCTTCGATTTCGCCATAAAGGCGCAAGAGTTCTTTGCGGAGTTCCAAGTCGGCGGGGGACAACTCGTACGCGCGTTCGAGGTGCCAGAGCGCTTCGTCCGTCAGATTCTGCCGTTCGAAAATGATGGCCATCCCGGCGTAGGCGATGACATTCTCAGGGTCCGCGCTGAGGACGCGGCCAAACAATTCCCGCGCGCCGTCGAGGTCGCCGCGCTCCAAGCTGGCCTCGGCCATTTGCCGATACGTGTCTACGTGTTTGGGATAATAACGGAGAACGTGTTGGCAAAGGGGCAGGGCCTGATCGCTGCGCTCGGTCTGAATGAGGGTGCGAATTTCTTCGGTATATGCGCTTAGGGTGACCTGGTCATCCACCATCGCCTCCATCGTCATTATGCCCCAAAGCTGAACAATTGTCAACGGATTCGGGTAACGGATTGCGTTCGCGAAACGGATAAGCGGATTGCGCCGACATTCTATCCGTTTATCCGCTTCGCGGAACGCAATCCGTTGTCGGCAATCCGTGACCAGAATCCGTTATCCTGGCCGCGCGATAAACCTGCCGGACCGTTTCGACGTTCATCCCCTGCACGAGGCCGGCGCAGGCGCCGAAGATGTACCTCACCTCCATCCCCCTTCGCCCCCTTCCCCCTCTCCTGGACTGAACTTCAAGTCCAGGAGAGGGGGAAGGGGGTTGGGGGGTTAGGGGTGAGGCGAGCGCGTCGAATCCGAGATTGCCCCACAGCGTCAACTCCGGTCCCACGCGCGCGCGGACCGCGCCGAGTTCCATGCCCGCTTCGGGTTCCAGGCCCTGAAGGCCATCCAGTTCACACGCGGCCAAATCGTCCAGCACCGCGTTCAAATTGCCGTCGGAATGAAAGAACACGGTCAGCCCGAGCGCGCGAATTTCGTGCGCGGCCGCGCGCAGTTCCGCAAAATACAGTTCGCGCAGGTGCTTGGGCGCGATGTAGGTTGACCTGCCGTACGCGATGTCTTCGCCGAGGATGACGCCGTCCGCGCCCGCATCGCGCGCCGCTTGCGCGACGACCCGCGCCTCTTCCGCGCCGCGCCGAAACAGGTCGCGCGCGGCGTGCGGCGCGCCGTGAATATAGTGGAGCAGCATGTTAAAGCCGCGCGCCTTGGCCGCCGCGCTAAAGGGCCCATCTATCAACGCGAAGACAAAGCGGTCGCCCGCGGCGCGCCAGCGCGTCAGTAGATCGAGCGCGCGGTCCTCGTCCGGGTGTTCGAGCGCGCCCCAGCCCGCGCTAAATGAGACGGTCGCGATGTCCAAATCGAGTTGCTCGACGACGGCGCGGTAATGGTCGAATTCGACGGGGCTCTGAGAATCAAGGGTGACGAATGCGCGCACAAATTCGTCGGCGATGAAAAATTCCCCGCAGGCGAGCCGGTCGGTGCGCTCGCCGCGTAGAGTTTTCAGGACTAGTTCGCGGTGGTTCACAATCGTCGTCTCTTGAAGAACTTGAGCACCGTGGGATGCAGCGGGCCGTTGGTGGCGACGTACGCTTTGGAATGCACGGTCCACGGCGCGCCGCTCGGGTCGGTCACGCAGCCCCCGGCTTCCTCGGCGATCAACGCGCCCGCGGCGACATCCCACGGCGCGAGCGAGAGATGGAAATACCCGTCAAGCCGGCCCGCCGCTACGTAGCAGAGTGAAAGCGCCGCGCTGCCGCTGGAACGCACGGTCATCACCCGCGTTGCGAGCTTGGCCAGCAGCTCGGACGTGCGCCGGCGGGCCGATTGCGCGCGGCCCCATTCCAGCCCCACCACGGCATCGTCGAGAATCCGCGTGGTGGTCGCGACAATCGGTTTGCCGTTCAGGGTTGCGCCGCGCCCGCGTTCGGCGACGAATAGTTCGTTGTGAATGCAGTCGTAGATGACGCCGGCTTGGACGGAGCGTTTTTGGTAGAGGGCAATGGAAACGCAAAAGATCGAGTGGTGGCGCGCATAGTTCGTCGTCCCGTCGAGCGGGTCAACGATCCAGACGGCGAGATCGTCATTTGTTTCGGTTTCGGCCCACAACGCTTGCCACGCCGCGGCGTCTCCTTCTTCCGACAGTATTCGATCTTGCGGAAAGCGCCCGAGCAGAATGTCGCGGATCGCGCGGTCGGCGGCAAAATCGGCGTCGGTGACGATGTCGCGCTTGCCTTTGGATGTGATCTCGCGCGTCGCGTCGAATTTCGCGCGCAGTATCTTGCCCGCGGCGCGGGCGGCGCGGGCAGCAGTTTGTAATCGCGAGTTCATTGTGCTCCTGAATTCATAATTCGTAATTCGTAATTCGTAATTAAATCCGGCTACTCTCTTTTCAGTTGATCCATCCTCCGGCGAATCCGAGCGGCGAGCGCTGTCATTTCCTCGTCCGGTATTTTCAGAATGCCTTTTTTGTAGATGCCCAATTGTTGCTCTCGATAGGGCACTCCGGCGGGCAAGGGCACAACGTGCCAGTGAACGTGCGCGTTCCTCTGATTGCTGCCGAGCGACAAGAGATAGATTCGTTCGGCATTCAATTCCTGTCGCACGGCTTCTGCGGTACGATGGACGATTCTTTGAAGCGCAAGGAAGTCTTCAATGGCAAAGTCGCCAGTGACTTGCGCACGATGTTCGCGCGGCGCGACGATGGTGTATCCATAGACCCTTGGATATTTGTCGAGAAAAACGATTGCCGTCTGGTCTTCGTAAATGACGTGAGCAGGGAATTCCGGATTCCGCGCGACAATCCCGCAAACGAAACATGGCCCCGTCTGCGCGCGGCGATGATACGCGTCCCAATCCATTTCGTAGCGTTCGAACACTATAGGCATCTGCATCGTCACGGCATCCGATATTCCCAGCCGGGGCACCACTCAAACTCGGCCGCGACAAGGTCTTCGAGTGAGACGCCGTTGAGATAGTGCTCTAACGCCCACCGCGTCGCCACATGACCGATCACCAGCACGCGTGCCCCTTTCCAGCGTAGCCCAAGATCATCCAGAAAGCGTCCAACTCGGTGTACGGCTTGCCGCCAACTTTCGCCACCCGGATAGGGTTGGTCGAGATGCTGCCGTCGGTTGGGATGGAGTTCGGCCGTTGGCATCCCATTCTGATCGCCATAGTCACATTCTCTCAAGCGCCAGTCGAGGAGAATCGGTATGGGCGTATCCTCAAAGGCGATTTCGGCGGTCTCTACGGCGCGTCGGAGGTCGGATGTAAATACGGTGTGGATTCCATCCTGGCGCCGGCGCTGGCCGAGGTCTTTTGCCAACCTACGCCCTTGCTCCGAGAGCCGCCCGTGATGCCAGCCGCTCGCAACGCCACGCTCATTATCTTCGCTTATCGAATGTGTTTCGAAGACGATCTGTATGGTCATGGCACTGCTTGTCACCCGTCACCCGCCACTCGCCACCTTTACGGCGTCTGTCCCAGCGCGCGGTTCACGCGCTGCACCGTGCGAGATAGCGCCGCGGTTGGGTCGGCGCCGGTGGCGACCGCGGTCCACAGCTCGACGATGGCCGCGTCAATGTTGGCTGCGTCCTTCACCGTGGGAATGCCGCGACCGGTGGGGAGTGGATTGATCAGGTTGTTGATGGATGCCAGCGGCAAGCCCAAGGGCGGATCGGCGGCGAGCAGGGACGGCGCAGAGAGTCGCACGGGAATCCCGAAGCTCACGCGCGACCAACGCGCGCTCTGCTCCGGCGTCGCGAGCCAGCGCGCAAACAGCCACGCGGCGCGCTCGCGCTCTGGCGATGTTCTAAAGATCGCGATGTTTTCGCCAAAGAGAACGGTGACCGCGCGGTCCGGGTCTTGCTGCGGAATGGTCGCAATGCCCCATTCCAAGTTGCTCCCGGCTTTGCTGACGGCTACCGTGACGGCGCTAACGTCGTTCGTCGTTCCAAACCAGAATGCGGCGTTGCCTTGCGCGAACTCATCGCGGGCACTGTCCGCGCTGGCGGCGAGATAGCCAGCGTCGCCCTTGCTCAACGCCGCGATCAGTTGCAGCAATCTCAGCGTCGCAGCGGAACCCAACTGTGAGCCGGTCTGCATGTCATTCAAAACGCTGCCCCCTTGACTGAACAACAGGGCGTAGAAAACCGTCGCGTCCGGCCACATGACCCAGCCGCGCACGCTGTTGCGCGTCGCGCTCCGCACGGCCGCGCCAAACTCGTCCCACGTGCGCGGCGGCGCGTTGAATTTGGCCGCGCGCAGCAGACCGGCATTGTAATAGAGGGCCACCGCGCGCGCGTCAAACGGAAATGAATACAGACGATTGCCTAGTTCGGGAAAGCGGCCAATCTCCAGCGCGCCGGGGAGCAGATCGCCGCGCTCCTCGGCGCTCAACCCCAGTGACGGGTCGTTCAAGAACGAATCGAGATTCACCAGCGCCTCGCGGCGCGCAAAATCCGCAATCGGGCGCGGGCCGGCAATCACAAAATCCGGCGTCTGGTTGAGCGCCAGCGCGGCGATTCCTTGACGCAAGAGGTCGCCGTCGTTGCTCTTGCCCTCGGCGCGGACGGTGATCCACGGGTATACCTTTTTAAAGTCACTCGCGAAGGCGTTGAGCTGCGCGCGGGACGCGCCGGTCTGCGTGTGCCAGAAAGTGATCGTGACGGGCGATTGGGCCGAGTTGGAAGGAACGGGCGTGGCGGCCGGCGGCGCGCCAAGCTTGCAGGCGGTCAGCCCGAAAAGCGCGAACAGCGCAACCACACATAATCCGCATCGTTGAACGGCGACAACGAACCTTCGTTGGTTCATAGTGACACCCCGCCTCACCCCCTACCCCCTCGGTCCCCCTCCCCCCTCTCCTGATTTTGAAGTTCAAATCAGGAGAGGGGGGAGGGGGAAGGGGAAGGAGGGTGAGGTATCCCGATTATATCCCCGTTTCGCGCGAGGTCAAAATGTCGTCGAGGATGGCGGCGATGTCGAGCGCGGCGCCGGGACGCGCCAATTCGCGCGCCCGCGCCGAAAAACGGGCGAGCGTGTCGTTGATCGGCATCAGCCATTCACCGAGCGTCCGCGCGATCTCTTCCGGCTCTTCGCGCAGCAAGCCGACCCCGCTCTGCTCTACGAACGTGACATTGCCCGATTCCTGTCCCGGCAAATAGCCGTTCAGCAAAATCGGCAGGCCGCACGCCAAACCCTCCATGATCGTCCCCGGGCCGGCTTTGGTGATGAGCACATCCGCGGCGTGCATCCAATCGGGCATGTTCGTCACAAAACCCTGCACGCTCACCGGAATTTCCCAGTCGGTCGCGTCGAGTTTTTCTTTGAGGGTCTTGTTGCGGCCCGCGATGACGACGAGCTGGAGCGGCAAACGGGCTTGGGCGATCGCGCGCGCGGTCTCGTACACCTTGCCCATCCCCTCGCCGCCGCCGACCATGAGCGCGGTCATCTTGTCCGGTACGAGGCCGAGCTGGGCGCGCTGTTCGGCTTTGCCTTTGCCGCGCGCGAGAAATTTCAAACTGACCGGCAGTCCCACCACGCGCAATTTTTCGCCGGGCACGCCATAACGCCGCGCGCCAGCGTCCGTGCCCGCGGTCGGCACGAGCGTAAGATCAGCTTTAGGATCGAACCACAGACCGTGCGCGGTAAAAAGGTCGGTTACCACCACGACGAAGGGCGCGTGGGAGCCGATCGCGCGGAGCGAACGGCGCGCGTGCGCGGTGAGCAGCGGGTGAACGCTAACGACCAGATCGGGTGTTTCGGCGCGCAGCACGCGCCGCAAGCGAATGCCGATCATCACGTCGAGCAGCGGCTGCGCCGAACGAATCACCGGCGGCCGATTGGTCGAGCGGAAGCCGACATCCCACAGCGGCTCGGCGTAGGTGACGACAGGCAAATACCAATCGGGCATGTGGTTGAAGGGCGGCAGGGCCGCGCGCGCGATCGCATCCACGAGCTGGGTCGCGTACTTGCCGGGGAACTCGCGTTCGAGCGCATCTACGATCGCTTGCGCCGCGCTGCGATGTCCGCCGCCGGTATCGGACATTAGAAAGAGGATGCGTTTTGGCGTCATGGGCGCGGGCTGTGCGAGGAATCGGCGGGCAGTTCGGAGCGTGACGAGGGCGCGAGGCGTTTGGGTGAACCGCTCCAGAACAGATTCAGGACCGCGAGCGCGATAATGAAAATCGCGATGACCAACGTGACGCGCGGAATCCCGTAAATATCGGCCAGGTTGCCGATGAAGAGGATGGGCACGATGCCGACCGCGTTGCCGAGCGTGAATTGGACGGCGAGCACGCGCCCGCGCACCGTATCGTTGGATTCTTCCTGCACGACCGTCTGGGCGGGAATATTCATCAGCGCCATCGCCATGCCCGTGAGGAGCGCGAACGCCATGATGCTCGCGGTCGTCGAGATGACGAGTTCGGGATACGCGCGGAAGAGCGGCCGGTCGAAGGGTCCGCCGCCGCCGCCGGCCCACGCCAGCCCCGCGAGCGCCAGCCCCATGCCAAAAATGCCGATGCTTGACAAGATGGGGCGCGGCACGCGGTGCCCGTAGCGGCCAATCGCGATGCTCGCAAGTAACATGCCGAGACCCGCAGGCCAAAAGACATAGGTCGCGTCTTCCGCCGATAGACCCAGCACGCGGGTCGCGTAGCCGGGCGCGAGGACGACCATCATCATCGTCAGCGCGGAAACGAGCGCGAGCTGGAACAGCGCGATCAGTATCATCCGGTGCGTGATCGCAAAATGCCAGCCCTCGTGAATCTCGTGCCACGCGCGGCGCAGCGCCGAAACGCCATCCATGCTCGCCGTGCGCAAGGTGCGATCGCGCGGAATGAGCGCGACGAGGATGGTCGCGGCGACGTACATCGCGGTCGCGCCCCAGAGTGCGCCGCTGATGCCCAGGAGCTTGACGGCGAGCGGCGCAAGGATGATGAGTCCGAGGATTTGCGAGGCGGTGAAAGTGATCGTAAACAGCGAATTGGCGGGCAAGAGATTATCGGAGCGGACGAGGAGCGGGATGGTCGCGCCCTCGGCGGGAGCGAAGAACTGTCCGATGGCCGAGGTGAGAAAAACGAGAATGTAGATTTCGACGAGAAACGCCGTCTCGCTCAGCCGGCTCGTAAGCAGAACCGAGGCAAGCAGAGCGAGCAGCGCGCCCGTGAGAATGCGCAGCGCGTTCGAAGCCAAGAGAATATACTTTTTCGAGACGCGGTCAACCACCAGTCCCGCCAGCGCGCTGAGCAATATGGCGGGCAGACTAAAGGCGATCGTCACGGCCGAGAGTTGGGCGCTCGACCCGGTAATCTCTTCGATCAAAATGACTTGGAGGAAGAACGAACCGTTGAGGGCGGTATTGGAGAGGATCTGCGCCATCCACAGCGCGAGGAAATGGCGATTGCGGAGGACCGAAGCATAGCCGCGCGGACTGTACGATTCCATCGGGTTCCTTGGAGCAAAGATAGTGAACAGCCAACAGTCAACAGTGAACAGTCAACAGTCAACAGTCAACAGTCAACGGTGTTCAGAAACTGTTCACTGTTTACTGCTTACTGTTCACTGACCATGCCGCGCCGCACGAACGTCTTGACGCGTTTTTCGAATTCGCGACGGGGGAGCAGGACGCGGTGTCCGCACGTCGCGCAGACCATGCCAATGTCCGCGCCGAGCCGGACGACCTGCCATTCGTAACCGCCGCACGGATGGGGCTTGCGCAATCGCACCACATCGCCCATTCGAATTTCTAGCACCATGCGGGCATTATATCTGGAAAGTATGGGGTACACAAGTATACAGGTACACAGGTAAACAGGTAAACAGGTAAACAGGTAGACACGGCACTTGTTTACCTGTTTACCTGTTTACCTGTATACTTGCTGATACGTCCTCCAATTGCTGTACACCAACCGGATGTAGAGGTTCGTTTCGCTTAACTCGATTTCCTCGACGGCGAAATCGAGGTCGGGCTGCTGCCATCTTTGCGCGCGGCTGGTGCCGGCGTTGTACGCGGCGAGCGCCCAGACCGGCTCAGTAAAGCGTTTCAGGTCCTGCGCGAAATACCACACGCCGAACCGGATGCTGATGTACGGCAAGTACAATTGGTCGAGCGTAAAGTTCTTGGCACCCAGGCGCTGCGCGATATCGCGCGCCGTGCTGGGGATGATTTGGCCCAGCCCGCGCGCGTCCGCCGAAGAAGTCGCCCACGGGTTAAAGGCGCTCTCTTGCCGAATCAAGGCAAAGTACAGCAGCGGGTCTACCTGATTCGTCTTGGCTTCGGCGAGAACGAGGTCGCCGTAATAGGTGGGATAGCGCAGCATCCCAAGCAGGCGCGGGGCGGCCGGCGCGCCCGCGGCGTCGGCCAATCGGGCGATTTTTTCCGCGCTGTCCATCGAATGCGAAAAGAGGTTATTGTCGCGCAAGTAGAGCGCGAGCGCGTAGAGCGCGGAGGCGTCTTCCTGTTTGGCGGCGATCAACGACGTGAACTCGCGTCGCGCCTCGACCGTGCGGTCCAGCCGCAGCAATTCCGCGCCGCGCCGGAAACGCAAATCGCCGCGCGTCGCCGCGTCCAAAGTTCCGAGTACGTTCGTCCCCTTGCTCCAGCCGGCCAACCATTTATCAAAGTCGGCGCGGTCGGTGGGATTATCCATCGCATAGCGCGCGGCATCGTAACTGATGGTCGTCTTGGGCGGATTCAGCAGGTCTTGCGCGCGCCACTGGTAATAGGTCGGCGCAAGCGCCGCGGCCTGCCGCCATAATCTTTGACGAGCGCCTGCCAGTGCGTCATCGCAGTCTTGTAATCCTTGAGGCGATAATGCTCGTAACCCGCCATAAAGAGCGCGGTAGACGCGTTTTCGCGCGTCGGATATTTCGACTGAACTTCCGCATAGGCATTCGCCGCATCGCTATAACGCTTGACGCGGTCGAGGAGCTGCGCGGCGCGCCAGAGCGCATCATCCGCCAAGGCATCGTCCGGGATCGTCGCGGCCAATTTCTTGTACGTCGCGACGGCCTCGTCCACTTTGCCGAGAAGGCCCTGCGCGCTCGCCTTGCCCAAGTACGCCTCCGCGACGCGTTTGTCCTTCGGCAGGGTCTTAATGATGATGTCGAACTCGGCCATCGCTTGCGAATACGCGGCCTTGCGCGCGTAGGCGCTGCCGATATAGTAACGCGCCTCGCCCTCGCGCGGCGCATCGGATTTCAAATGGTTTTGGAACGCAGTAATGGCCGGATCGTTCGCGTTGGCGTAATAGTCTACCAGGCCGCGCTGGAAATCGTCCACCGCGATATTGCGATTGAGCAGATCAATGAGCGACTTGTACGCGCCCGGCTGTTCGGGATATTTGACGAACGGCTCGGTCCAGCGTGCGATGGCCTCGTCCAACTGCCCCGCCGCCGCGTACGACTCGCCCGCGCGCAAGTACAAATCGGCGCGGGTGCGCGCGTCGGTCGCAAAGGCGAGCGCGGCATCGTAGCGCGCCGCGGCGAGCGCGGGCTGCCCGCGGCCCGAGTAGACGTCGGCGACGCGCATCAGGATGTTGATTTTGTTCGAGGTCGAAAGATTGGGGTCTTGCAGCGCGAGGTCATATTGAGCGATCGCGTTCGCGCCATCGCCCGCGATCACCATCAGGTCGGCAATCGTCGCGTCCGTATCGCCCACGAGGGTGGGGCTGAGATCGCGATAGATTTTCAGGTGTGCGAACGCGTTCGGATAATCCTTGAGGGCGCGGTAAGCATCGGCGAGAAAATAGTGCGTTTCGGGCGCGTGCGCGCCGTCGGGGTTGGCTTGGAGATACGCGTTCAGCGCGGCCGCGGCGCGCTCGTCGTCATTGTAAAGCCAGTACGCTTCGCCCAGGCGAAACTGCGCTTCGGGCGCGGGATTGGAATTGAGCGTCGTTTGGAACGCGGCGATCGCGCGCGCATAATCGCCGTTGCGCCGCGCCATCATCCCTTGCGAAAAAGGATCGGGGCCAAAGACAAAGGCAGGGGTCGCAGTCGGTTCGGGCGTGGCAGTGGGCGAAACGGTCGGTTCGGGAATCGGTGTTGCGGTTGGTTCGGCAAGCGCGGAGCACGCGGTCAGCAAGAGCGCGAGTTCGAGTATGACTAGCCATTTCTTGAATTGCATGTGCGCGTAGTATAACACAGACCGGCGCGGTTTCGCAAACCTGACGGGGTGTGATATACTAGGGATATTATCGCCCAAGAGGAACACTCACTCATGCCATTTCGCTTTCGGAAATTAGAGCTTGGCGGACTGGTTCTGATCGAACCGTCCACGCAGCGTGACGCGCGCGGTTTTTTTCGAGAAACTTACAAGCAATCCGAGTTCGCGGCGAACGGAATCGCGGCGGTGTTTGTTCAAGACAATTATTCGTTCTCGGCGCGCGGCGTGCTCCGCGGGCTGCACTATCAAAAGCACCCGCAAGCGCAGGGCAAGTTAGTGGCTGTCGGCAAGGGTGAGATTTTTGACGTGGCCGTAGATATTCGTCGCGGCTCGCCGACGTATGCCCGGTGGCTCGGCGAAATCTTGTCGGCGGAAAACGGCTGCATGTTGTACGTTCCGCCCGGCTTCGCGCACGGCTTTTGCGTGCTGAGCGACGAGGCCGCGGTGACGTACAAAGTGACTGCCGAGTACGCGCCGGAATTGGACCGCGGCATCATTTGGAACGATCCCGAAATCGGAATCGAATGGCCGGTCACGAACCCGAGTTTGTCGCCCAAAGATGCGGGGCTGCCGCTGCTGAAATCGGCGGAGAATAATTTTGAGTTTGAAAGGATAAGTGAATGAACGGGTTTAGCGAAGAGATTACGCTCGAGGGTCACATCATTGACTCGTTGATCTTGCCCAAAGTTTGGGGCGCGGTGATGGACCTCGGCGGCGAGTTTGAGATTCAGGAACTGCGGATCGGTCGCCGCAAGGACGAGCCATCGTTCATGCGGCTGAAAATCTCCGCCGACAGCGACAAACGCCTGCACTTGATTCTGAACGAGTTGCAGGATTTCGGCGCGGAACTTGTTTCGCGCGAGGACGTACACACCGAACCCGTGCCCGCAGACGGCGTGCTGCCGGACGATTTCTACTCGACGACGCACTTGCCGACGCAAGTTCGTCTGAACGGAAAGTGGGTAGACGTGCAGGCCACCGAAATGGATTTGGTGATCGTCGTGGACCGCGCGAACGCCCGCGCCCGGATGATCCCGATGGCGGACGTGCGCCAGGGCGAACAGATCGCGGTGGGGCACGGCGGCATTCGCGTCATTCCCATGCAGCGTTCGCGTTCGCGCGAAATTTTCTCATTTATGGGCAGCGATGTCTCTTCGGAAAAACCGAAACGATTGGTGATCGAGGAAATCGCGCGGCAAATGAAAGAGACCCGCGCGCGCAAGGGCAAGATTCTCGTCGTCGCCGGCCCGGCCATCGTCCACAGCGGCGCGGGGCAATACCTCGCGCGCATCATTCACGCGGGATACGTGCAGGCGCTCTTTGGCGGCAACGCGATCGCCGCGCACGACGTCGAGTCGGCCCTGTTGGGCACTTCGCTTGGAACGGCGCTGCACAGCGGCGAAGCGGTCGAGGGGGGACACCGTCATCACATGGTCGCGATCAACGCGATCCGGCGCGCGGGCGGGCTGCGCCAGGCAGTCGAGCAGGGCATTTTGCGCGAAGGCATCATGTACGAGTGCATTTGCCAGAACGTCGAATTGGTGCTCGCGGGTTCGGTGCGCGACGACGGCCCGCTGCCGGACGTGATCACCGACATGGGCGAGGCTCAGCGGCGGATGCGCGCGGCCGTGCAAGGCGCCGAGATGGCGCTGATGATCGCGACGATGCTGCACTCGATTGCGACCGGCAACATGCTGCCCGCGTCCACCAAGATCGTCGCGGTGGACATCAACCCGGCGGTCGTCACCAAGTTGGCCGACCGCGGAACGTTCCAGGCGTTAGGGTTAGTCACGGATGCCGAGCTGTTCATGCGGGAGTTGGCGGAGGCGTTGGGGGTGAATGGGGTTTGAGTGTGGGAGTGTGGGGGTGTGGGAGTGCATTTGCTCGACCAAGTTCGCGCGACAATTGCAGAGCACAGCATGTTTGCCCACGGCGACACGGTCGTGGTCGCGGTGTCCGGCGGGCCGGATTCGCTCGCGCTGCTGCACGCGCTGCGGGCGCTGCGTGACGAATTGCGGATCACGCTGCACGTCGCGCACCTCAACCATCAATTGCGCGGCGCTGAGTCGGATGCGGACGCCGAGTTCGTCGCGAATCTCGCGCGCGAGTGGAAGCTGCCCGCGACCGTCGAGGCGCGTGACGTGGCCGCGTTCGCGCGCGAAAAGCGGCTGTCCCTCGAAGAGGCGGCGCGGCACACGCGGTACGCGTTTCTCGCCGAGGTCGCGCGGCGCGTGGGCGCGCGCGTTATCGCCGTCGCGCACAACGCGGATGACCAGGTGGAAACGGTGCTGATGCACTTGCTGCGCGGCGCGGGGCTAGCAGGACTGCGGGGCATGCTCTACGAATTCGTAATTCGTAATTCGGAATTCGTAATTGACAATGCTATCACGGAAAAGGGAATTACGAATGACGAATTACGAATTGCAAGACCTTTGCTTGACGTGACTCGCTCGGAGATCGAATCGTACTGCAAGCAGAACGGCTTGACACCCCGTTTTGATCGTTCCAATCTCGATACGACCTTTTTCCGTAACCGGCTGCGGCATGAGGTGTTGCCATACCTGGAGACGCTGAATCCGAATCTGCGTGAGGTGCTCCGCCGCACCGCGCGCGTGCTCGCGGATGATTACGATTTCTTGCTGGCACAGACGCGTGAGGCGTACGGGCAGTTTGCGCGTGAGGACGAGGGGGCGATCACATTTGCGCTCGCCAGGTGGCGCGGTCTCCATCCGGCGCTTCAACGGGGAACGCTGCGTTTGGCAGTCCAACAATTGCGAAACGAGCTGCGGGACGTGGATTGGACGCATGTCGAAGCTGCGCGGCGCGTGGCAATGGAGAAAGGCGCGGGCGCAAAGGCGACGCTGCCGCACGGGCTGATGCTCGTCGTCGGCTATGATGATTTTGTGGTTGCCGACGCAACGCGTGAGCCACTACTGCCGGACTGGCCCTTCTTGACTGTGGAAAGAATTGCGCTGCCGCTTCCGAGCGTCGTCGAGCTGCCTGGTTCGGAGTGGGTGGCGGTCGTGGAGCGGGCTGCTAGCCCGCTAAAAGTGAATGATCGCTGGACAGCGCTTTTGGATGCCGATAAAATTGAAGGGGAGTTGGCGCTGCGCTGTCGCCGCGCGGGAGATCGTTTTGAACCGGCGGGCTTGGCTGGACACTCGAAATCGCTGCACGAATTCATGATTGACGAAAAGATTCTAAGCGCCGCCCGCGACCGCCTGCCGATCCTCGTCGCGGGTGATCGCATCTTGTGGGTGTGCGGCTGGCGCGTGGACGAACGCGCACGCGTGACGCAGGATACACAGGACGTGTTGCGCGTGACGATTAGAAGGAATTGGACGCGGACGAGCGCGGATGAACGCGGAAAATAATCCTTTATCCGCGCTTGTCCGCGCTCGTCCGCGTCCTATGGAAAAAACCGAATGAAGGAACAAACGCATGCCGATTGATAACGTGCCTCTCCGTCCCGCCTGGGTGGAAGTGAATCTGAACGCGATTGAGCAGAATACGCGGCGGCTCGGCGAGATCGCGCGGCCGGCGGAAGTGATGGCGATGGTCAAGGCGAACGGCTATGGGCACGGCGCGGTCGAGGCGTCGCGCGCGGCATTGCGCGGCGGCGCAACGTGGCTCGGCGTTTATTCCGTGGGCGAGGGGATCGAGCTGCGCCGCGCGGGGATTGACGCGCCCATCCTCGTCGTCGGGCCCACGCCCCCACGTTGGGCGTGCGTCGCCGTCGAGCACCGGCTGACGCTGACGGTCTTTTCGATGGAGACGGTCGCGGCGATTGCCGACGCCGCACGCGTGTGCAATCGCCGCGCGCAAGTCCACATCAAGATTGATACGGGGATGACGCGGCTCGGCGTAATGCCGGAAGAGGCCGTGAATTTCGCGCGCGCGGTGAGCGACTTGGTCGAGCTGGAGGGCGCGTTCACGCATTTTTCGATGGCGGATACGCCGGATGCCTATGGTGAGGAGGGCTGGGGCCGCGCGTATACCCGGCAGCAGCTCGCGCGTTTCGGCGAGACTCTGGATGCGCTAGACCAAGCGGGCATCGTGTTGCGCTATCGCCATGTTGCCAACAGCCCGGCGACGCTGAATCTGCCCGAAGCGCGTTTCAATCTCGTGCGGAGCGGCATTCTGATCTACGGACTCGACCCGTCCCCCGAAGTGCCGCGCCCATCCGGTTTCGTTCCGGCGCTCGCGTTCAAGACCGAGGTGGCGCTGGTCAAGTCGGTCCCCGCGGGCAAGTACGTCGGTTACGGCGCAACCTTCCGCACGACGCGCCCGACGCGGCTCGCGGTGCTGATGGTGGGCTACGCGGACGGTTTTCGCCGCGCGCCGCGCCATTACGGCGAGGTGCTCGTGCGCGGCCAGCGCGCGCCGATTGCGGGCCGAGTCTGCATGGACCAGACGATGGTTGACGTGACGGATATCGAGGGTGTACAGCCGGGCGACGAGGTCGTGCTGATCGGCAGGCAGGGGCCGGAGGAAATTTGCGCCGAAGAGGTCGCGGAGAAATTAGGGGCGAACAATTACGAGACGATCACGACAATCAGCGCGCGGGTGGAGCGGAGGTATGTCTCTGAGGGATGAGGGATGAAGGATGAGACCTCATTGCGTTGCCCATGATTACGCAAAGACCAAGCGGCCTTTCGGCTGAGGAATCGGGTGCCCTAGTTCCTTCGCCGTCTCAATCCACTCTTGAATGATTACCTCTAGATTCGCGAGTGCGTCTTTATACGTTGTTCCATCTGCCGCGCACCCGGGTAACTCTGGAACCTCTGCGATGAAGGCCCTGTCCTCGTCGCTCCAATATATGATCACTTCGTATCTAGGCATTTTCCTCAACGAGTTTTTCACGGCGAGGCATATCGTCATCGGCGGGATTGTTTCTGGGCTAACGGCTCAATTGCGAGAGAACGTCCCGATGGGGTCAGCCCAGATGTCGGGGAGGCCTTCGATTTCGGCGGCCGGCGCCATGGGATCGTCGTCGTAATCGTCCAACTCATCTTCGACCATCTGCTCCATCGCCGAGACGGTAAACCACTCTTCGAGGGCTTCGCGCGCGACCTCGCGGATATCGCGGTCGCGCGAATGCGTAAAGCGGTCGAGCACCGGATAGGCGCTTTCGTCGCCCGTTTCGCCCAACGCGTAAATGGCGAGCAAGCGCAGCGGCTTGCGGACCGTCTTGCCGCGCGCGATCTCGATCAGCGCGTCGGTCGCTTCGTGCAGCCCCAATTCGCCGGACGCGCGGACCGCTTCGTATTGGATCTCCGGATCGGGACTGCGAAGCTCGGCCAGGATATACTCGGTCCATTTCGGATCGCCGTTACGCGCCATCGCGAACAGCGCGCTAACCTTCAGCCGCCGGTCGCGATGTTGGTACGCCCATTCGATCAAATCGAGCACGTCCGGGTCGTCGGCGCGGAACGCCAGCGCTTCGATGGCATAGCGGCGCGCCTCCAGCGCTTCCTCGGGATCCTGCGCGATGCGGAAAAGGAAATCGCTCACGCGCACGTAATCCTCCGGCGAGATGATCGTATCGTGACCGTCCCAATCCTCGTACGTGGCGGCCTCGCCTTCGAAAACATAGCGCCCAAGCGCAGAGATCGCGTGGGCGCGCACGTCGGCATGAATATCTTCGGCGGCTTTTTTCATTAGGACCTCGATCCATTTTGGATCGGGGTCGTTCCACAAGCAGGCAATGGCCTCGGCGCGGACCTCGGCATCGGTATCGTCTAACAGTGAGCGGAGCAGGGTGAGGGCGTGTTTGTCAAAAGGGCGATAACCGTCTTCGATGTCCGCGAGGAGTGTTAGTTTTTCTTTCTTGCTCATTCTCGGCATGCGAGTCATCCGAGATCGCCTCCTCCCATTTCGAATTGCTGTCTTTAGTATATCACGATTGACGATTTTTGGCTAGTCATAGCTCCATTCTTTTCTGCTTCCCATCCCGCTCGGTCTCCAGCGCCGCGCGGATGAATTCGCGAAACAGCGGGTGCGGACGCTCGGGGCGCGACTTGAATTCGGGATGGAATTGCGAGCCGACCATAAAGGGATGATCGCGCAGCTCTGAAATCTCGATCAGGTTGCCGTCGGGCGAAAAGCCGCTGTACTGCATTCCCGCCTTGGAGAGCAGATCGCGATAGGCGTTGTTGAACTCGAAACGATGGCGGTGTCGTTCCGAGACGAGTTCTTCGCCATACGCTTGTGCGGCGCGCGTCGCCGGCACCAGCTGGCACGGATAGCGCCCCAAACGCATCGTCCCGCCCAAGTCGGAGATCGAGCGCTGATCGGCCATAAGACTGATGACCGGGTGACGCGTGGAGGGGCTGAATTCCGTCGAGTTCGGCTCGTCGCTTTCGAGCGTATGCCGCGCCAATTCGACGCACATCACTTGCATGCCGAGGCACAGCCCGAGGTACGGCACTTGATGCACGCGGGCGTAACGCGCCGCCAGGATTTTGCCTTCGATCCCGCGCTCGCCGAAACCGCCCGGCACGACGATCCCATCCGCCTTGCTCAGCCGGTCGTACGATTTGTTCCGCTCTAAATCCTCGGACAAGATCCAATCCACGTCAATCGCGCGATTGTGATGCAGCCCCGCGTGGTACAGCGCTTCTCGCACACTCATGTAGGCGTCCGGCAGCTCAACGTATTTGCCGACCACCGCGATCCGCAGCGCTTCTTTCGGAGATTGAATTCGTTTGACCAACTCGCACCACGTCGCGAGGTCCGGTTCGCGCGCCGTCAAGCCGAGGCGCTCGACGATGAATTTGCCGACGCCCAATTCTTCGAGAATCAGCGGCACCTGGTAAATGCTTGTCGCGGTGACGAGCGGAACGACGCCGCGTTTCTCCACATCGGTAAAGAGCGCGATCTTGTCGCGCACGCCGTCTTCGATGGGGTAATCGGAACGGCAGACGACCACGTCGGGCTGGATGCCGATCGCGCGCAGTTCCTTGACGCTGTGCTGGGTCGGCTTGGTTTTGAGTTCGCCCGTCGAGCCGATGTGCGGCAGCAGCGTCACGTGAATGTACAAGACGTTTTCGCGCCCGATGTCTTTGCGCATTTGCCGGATGGCTTCGAGAAACGGCAAGCCCTCAATATCGCCCACCGTGCCGCCGACTTCGACGAGGAGCACGTCCGCCTGGGTCTCGCGCGCCGCCAGCCCGATGCGCCGCTTGATCTCGTTCGTAATGTGCGGGACCACCTGGACCGTGCCGCCGAGGAAATCGCCGCGCCGTTCTTTCGCGATCACTTCGGCGTACACTTGGCCGGTCGTCACGTTCGACGCCTTGGTCAGATTCTCGTCAATGAAGCGTTCATAGTGCCCAAGGTCGAGATCGGTTTCCGCGCCGTCTTCGGTGACGAACACTTCGCCGTGCTGATAGGGCGACATGGTGCCGGGGTCAACGTTGATGTAGGGATCGAGTTTTTGGATGGACACGCGGATGCCCCGCGCCTTCAAGAGCCGCCCGATGGAGGCCACTGCGACGCCCTTGCCTACTGACGACACGACGCCGCCGGTGCAAAAAATGTACTTTGGCATTTCACCTTCCCACAATAAAAACACGGGGCTGTGATCGCTCCGTGTTTTCGATAGCCAACTTGCTGAGCCGCGCCCCCTAAATCATATTCGAGATGTCGGCGGCGGCTTTTTTCATATCGTACAGGATCAAGCCGAGTTTGGCTTCTTTGCGTGCCAGCACCGTCAAGACGGCTTCCTCGCCGGCGGACATCAGGACGACGTACCCGTTCGCGCCGTGAATGTACACCTGATCGAGGATGCCGCGGCCCAATTCGGTGGCGATGCGTTCGCCCAACGAGAGCATGGCGGCGGACATTGCCGAGACCCGGTCCTCTTCTACGCCCGCCGGCAGATCGGACGCGACAATCAGCCCATCGGCGCTCACTACTGCGGATGCCTCCACGTCCGGGATCGAGGCCCGAAAATCGCGAAGGCGTTGTACCAACCTCTCCGAACGCGATCTTTGATCCATGAGGTCTCCTTTGACGTACAGAGTGCAATTCGCTCGGCCCACAAGCGCGCGAGTTCGCTTGCGATGCTATGCTATCACAACTTGCCCACCCTGTCAATTGACGCCCGGTTTCATCGGGCATATAATCTCGCCGGTAGGACAATTTGCTCCCCTCCATTTCATTTCGGGGATCTTCGACAAATTGTCCCACACGGAGGATACATGGAATACCGCCAGTTTGGTCGCACGGGTCTGCGCGTTTCGCCCATCTGCCTGGGGTGCATGACGTTTGGCCGCGAGATTGACGAGCAAGCATCGCTCCCGATCATCCAGCGCGCGCTCGACGCGGGCATCAACTTTTTCGATACGGCCAATGTCTATGGGCACGGCGCGTCGGAGGAGATTGTCGGTCGCGCGCTCAAGGAGGTCCGCGGCCGCGTCGTCCTCGCGTCCAAGGTCTATGGTCAGATGGGCGACGCGCCCAACGACCGCGGCGCATCGCGCTATCACATCCTGAACTCGGTCGAGGACTCGCTGCGCCGCTTGCAGACCGACCACCTTGACCTCTACCAAATCCATCGCTTCGATCCCGATACGCCGCTCGACGAAACGCTACGGGCGCTCGACGATCTGGTGCGCTCAGGCAAGGTGCGGTACATCGGCTGCTCGAACTTTGACGCGTGGCAGGTGATGAAAGCGTTGTGGATCGGCGACCGCGAGCATTTGGTTCGATTCGTTTCGATCCAGCCGCGCTATAATCTGGTTTTTCGCGAGCCGGAGATAGATTTGCTGCCGATGGCGTTGAGCGAAGGATTGGCCGTGATTCCCTATTCGCCGCTCGCGGGCGGGTTCCTCACCGGCAAGTACAAGCCGGACGAACCGATCCCGCCGGACACGCGGCTGGCGACCGCGCAGTGGTATCAAGGGATTTACGTCAAAGACAAGAATTTCCGCGCCGTCGCGGCAGTGGCCGAGTACGCGCGCCAGCGCGGGATTCCGAAGGAGCAACTGGCGCTCGCGTGGGTGATGAGCCATCCGGCCGTCACGGCGCCCATCGTCGGCGCGCGCACACTCGCCCAACTCGATACCGCGCTGGCGGCGCACGCATTGAAGATGACGCGCGAGGAAAGAGCCGAGATGTCGCGCATCGCGGAGGAAGCGTGACGCCTAACATCGAACCCGTGCAATCCCTTTCTCGACAAGTTTCGCTGAACGTCGAACGCGTCATTCTTGGCAAGCCGCGCGAGATTGAGTTGGTGTTGATCGCGCTGTTATGCCAGGGGCATGTGTTGATCGAGGATGTGCCCGGCGTGGGCAAAACGATGCTCGCGCGCGCGATCGCGAAATCGTTTGGCTGCTCGTTCAAGCGCCTCCAATTCACCCCCGACATGCTGCCCAGCGATGTGACCGGCGTGAGCATGTTCAATCAAAAAACGCGCGAATTTGAATTTCGCCCCGGCCCCATCCTCGCGCAAATCGTCCTCACCGACGAGATCAATCGCGCGACGCCCAAGACGCAGAGCGCGCTCCTCGAAGCGATGGAAGAGCGCCAAGTCACCGTGGACGGCGTCACCTACCCGATGCCGCAGCCATTCCTCGTCATGGCGACGCAAAATCCCATCGAGTACGAAGGCACATTCCCGTTGCCCGAAGCGCAGCTCGACCGGTTCATGCTCCGCCTCCATCTCGGTTATCCTTCGAACAAAGACGAGATGGGCATGCTCGACGCGCAGCGCGTTGCGCATCCCATCGAAGAGATTGGACAGGTGGTGAGCGCCGAGGAACTGATCGCCGCGCAACGTTTGGTGAAAGAGGTGTACGTGGATGCGCTGGTGAAAGAGTACATCCTCGCGCTGATCGAAGCGACGCGCAAGCACCCCGACGTCTATTTAGGCGCCAGCCCCCGCGGCTCGCTCGCGCTCTACAAGACGGCGCAAGCGCGCGCCGCGATTACGGGCCGCGATTACGTGATCCCCGACGACATCAAAGCGTTAGCCGAGTCCGCGCTGGCGCATCGGCTCATCATCAGCCCCGCCGCGCGCTTGAAGAACGTTGACACGCGCCTCGTGGTTGACGAACTGACGCATTCTGTTGCGGTGCCGGGATCACGACCATTGTGAACCACAAAGGCACAAAGGCACGAAAGGAAATTATTGGTGTCTTTGTGCCTTTGTGGTGAGGACAAGCCAAATGTCGTTTGAATTCAACTCGCGTCGTTCACCCGTGCTCGCGCGGCACGGCATGGTGGCCGCCAGCCAGCCGCTCGCGGTGATGGCGGGTGTGCGCCTCTTGATGCAAGGTGGCAATGCCGCGGACGCCGCGGTCGCAACGGCTGCCGCGCTGAACGTGACCGAGCCGACTTCGACCGGTCTGGGCGGCGATTGCTTTGCGCTGTTTTATGATGCGAAGACGCGCGCGGTCACTGCGTTGAACGGCTCCGGTCGCGCGCCGGCGGCGCTCACGATTGATCTCGTCAAGCACCACAATCTCCAATCCCCTAACCTCCAATTCTCAAATCCCTATCATGCCCACTGTGTCACCGTTCCTGGCGCATGCGCGGGCTGGTGCGATTTTATCGAACGGCACGGCACTCTGCCAATGACCAAAATCCTTGCGCCGGCTATCGCGCTCGCCGAAGAAGGTTTTCCGGTCGCACCGGCAACCGCGTACTATTGGCAGCGGTCAGAGGCGAAATTAGGTTCGGCGTCGGGTGGGCACGCGCTCTTAATCAATGGCCGCGCGCCGCGCGCGGGCGAAATATTCCGCAACCCCGGCTTGGCGCGTACGCTGCATGTAATCGCCGAAGGTGGCAAGGACGCGTATTACAATGGCGAGACCGCGCAGAGCATCGCGCGGGCGGTGCAGCAATCCGGCGGCGTAATGACAGCGGACGACCTCGCCGCGCACGAGTCTACGTGGGACGAGCCGATCGGCGTCACGTATAGGGGTATGCGAGTGTGGGAGTGTCCGCCGAATGGGCAAGGATTAGCGGCATTGATGGCGCTCAACATCCTAGAGGGTTTCGATCTCGCCCGCCAGAACCCGATGACTGTTGAGCGATGGCACACACTGATCGAAGCCATGCGCGTCGCGTTTGCCGATACAAGTTGGTTTGTTGCCGATCCGAAATTCTGCGCGATACCCCTCGAAGGACTGCTGTCGAAAAAGTACGCCGCGGACCGGCGCGCTTTGATTCGTCCCGATAGCGCGACGATGGATACCCAGCACGGCGCGCCGGTTGCGGGGTCCGATACGGTGTATTTTTGCGTGGTGGACGAAGCGGGCAACGCGTGCAGTTTTATCAATTCTAACTACATGGGTTTTGGCGCCGGCATCGTGCCGGAGGGCTGGGGCTTTTCGCTCCAAAACCGCGGCGCGAATTTCTCGCTCGATCCGGCGCATCCGAACGCGCTCGCGCCGCGCAAGCGACCGTACCACACGATCATCCCCGGCATGTTGACGCGCCAAGTGGACGGAACGTTGTATGCGCCCTTCGGCGTGATGGGCGGTTTCATGCAGCCGCAAGGGCATGTGCAAGTCGTCGTCGCATTGATGGACGACGGCCTCGATCCTCAAGCCGCGCTCGACCGCCCGCGGTTCTGTATCGAACCGGCGCATGCGGGCGGCATCCTCAATCTGGAAGATGGCGTGCCTGCGGACGTCGTCGAAGGTCTGCGAAAACGCGGCCACAATCTCCAATCCCCAATTACTGATTACGCTCGTGCTCTATTCGGACGCGGGCAGATCATCCGCCGCGAGCCGGACGGCGTGCTGTGGGGCGGCAGCGACCCGCGCGGCGATGGATGCGCGGTGGGCTATTGAATTTAGGAATTAGAATTTCAGATTTATGATTTGGGCGTGAGCGAAATCCTAAATCCTAAATCTTAAATCCTAAATCGCGATGGGGTATACATGGCCGATAACGAAACACAAATTCAAGACTCCGCCATCCCCGAACGCGGGGTGACGAAGGTAGATACGGGGAAGGAACCGAACGCGCCGGCGCGCGTCATGTCCATTCACGCGCATCCCGACGACCAGGAATTCACCATCGGCGGAACGGTCGCCAAGTGGGCGCGCGCGGGCAGCGAGATCATCACCGTCTGCATCACCAGCGGCGATTCCGGCTCGAACGAGAAAACCGATCCGAACATGAAGAAGGAAGAACTGGTCAAGATTCGCGAGGAGGAACAGCGCAACGCGGCCAAGGCGCTCGGCGTCAAAGAGGTCGTGTTTCTGCGCTATCCGGACGGGATGCTCCAGCCGACCATCACGCTGCGCCGCGACTTGACGCGCCTGATTCGCAAATACAAGCCCGACGCGGTCCTCTGCGGCGATCCGACCGTGCGCTTTTACGGCAACTCGTACATGAACCATCCCGACCATCGCGTCGCGGCGGACGTCGCGCTCGACGCGGTGTTCCCATCGGCGGGCACGCGCTTGATTTTTCCCGAACTGTTGAGCGAGGGGCTAGAGCCGCATCAAGTGGCGCGCATCTTTATTCACGGGTCGGACAAGCCGGACACGTTCGTGGATATTGGCGCGACGATCGAGGTCAAGATCGCCGCGCTCAGAGAACATCACAGCCAGATCAACGATTGGGATCCGAGCGAGATGCTGAAAGAGTGGGCAAGAGAGGAAGGCAAAGCGCGCGGGCTGGAGCATGCCGAAGCATTTCGGCAGATGGTGCTCAAGGAAGAGCGCAATTAGCCACAGAATCACCCCGCGATGATTTCCAGATCGCGGCGTGCGCCGGCGCGCAGAATCGTCACGTGGACGCGTGAGCCGGCGGGCTGGCGCGTGAGCAGCCGGTGAATGTCGTCTACGTTCGCAACGCTCTGCCCGTTCACCTTGACGATGACATCGCCGGTCTGCAAGCCGGCGCGGGACGCCGGACCTCTCTCCTCGACCGAAATCACCTCTACGCCCGTCGTGGTCGTCAATTCGAAATAGCGCTGGATGCGGCGATTGAGCGGCCGGATTTGTCCCGCGATTCCGAGATGCGCGCGATGGATCGAACCGTGCCTGAACAATTCGCTCACGACCCACTTGGCCGTGTTCACCGGAATCGCGAACGCAAGCCCCTGCGCCATGTAGATCATTGCCGTGTTGATGCCGATGACGCGCCCGCGGCTATCCACCAACGGCCCGCCCGAATTCCCCGGATTGAGAGCCGAATCGTGCTGGATCAAATTTTCGATCAGCCAGCCGGATTGCCCGCGCAAAGACCGTCCGAGCGCGGAAATCACGCCGGTCGAAACCGTGTTCGAGAATCCATATGGATTCCCAATGGCGATCGCCAATTGCCCCACGCGCAGAGTGCTCGAATCGCCCAGTTCAGCCGAGGGCAGGCCGTTCGCGCCTACGCGTAGAACCGCGAGGTCGGTGACCGGATCGGCGCCGACGATTTGCGCGGGCAGGATGCTGCCGTCGGTCAAACTCACCTCGACCTGACTTGCGCCTTGAACGACGTGGTTATTCGTCAGCACAAAACCATCCGGCGCGATGACCACGCCCGACCCCGCGCCCTCCCCGCTTTCGCGCGGCGATTGCGCGACGCGCTTGATGCGAATGCTGGCAACCGCCGGTCCGACTTTTTCGACGACGCTGACGACGGCGTGGGAATAGGCGTCGAGCAGCTCTTCGTCGCGGGCCGTCGGTTCCGCGCGAGTCGCGGGTTCGCTGCCATACACTGGGATATTGCGTGCCATAGGTTGATCCTCATCTTTCGTCGAACGCAAAATTATCATTGATTGTAGCGACTCGCGCGGCATCGCGCATCAGTCCTTTGGCGAGGGGAGACCCTAGCCATTCGGCTAGGCACGATCTAGGATTTGATCAGGTCTTTGCGGGCGACGTTCAGGAAGACGTGCTTTTCGTCCACATGGTCTATCTGCTCCGGCGTGACGTAGCGGTCGGCGGCCAGAATCCCGGAGGCGTTCATGCGAACAAAGCCCTTTTGTACAAGCCGCTCCTGAATTTCCTTCGGCAGTTCATCCGGCTCAAAGACTCGCGCGAAATACTGGATGAGATTGTCGCTCGGCACGTCGGGCGTGCCCGCCGTCGCGGGATCTTGACCGCGCTCGGCGGCCAGCTCGCTCTCCGCGCCCAAGTACACTCGGTCTACCATGCCGATATCGCCGTTCATGTTGTCATAGACGCGCATTTTCTCGTGGACCTGCTTGAGCAGTTCCGCGCCATCGTGCTGGGATGTCATTTGATCCATCCTATCCTCCTTTGAGAATCTGCAATGATTAAACGATGGAGCGTTCCCGGAGTTTCAGAGAATCGCCGTTTCGTGCCCATTGCCAAATTCGAGCATCCCAAGTAAAATAATGCCTGGACTCTAACTTGATAGGGATTACACATGCGACTCTACAACAGCCAAAGCCGACACGCGCAAGAATTGGCGCCGCGCGATCATCAGGTCAGCATCTATGTCTGCGGCATCACGCCCTACGACACGACGCACCTCGGGCACGCGTTTACCTACGCGACATTCGACATCTTGATTCGTTATCTCGAATGGCAGAAACTTGACGTGCGTTACACGCAGAATGTTACGGACATTGACGACGACGTGCTCCGCAAGGCGAAAGAGGTCGGCAAAAGTTGGGAAGCGCTCGGCGACGAGTGGACCGTCCATTTCATTGACGATATGCGCGCGCTCAACATCCGCCCGCCCGATTTTTACCCGCGCGCGACCGAGGTGATCCCGGAGATCATCGCCACCACTCGCCAACTCGTCGAGCGCGGCGTGGCCTACGCATCGAACGGCAATGTCTATTTCGTCGTGGATGCGTTCCCCGGTTTTGGGCAACTCAGCCACCTGCCGCGCGCCGAGATGCTGCCCGTGGCGAACGAGCGCGGCAACCACCCCGACGACCCTCACAAGCGCGACCCACTCGATTTTGTTTTGTGGCAAGCCAAAGCCGAGGGCGAACCCGCGTGGCCCAGCCCGTGGGGCGAAGGACGCCCCGGCTGGCACATCGAGTGCACCACCATGGCGCAGAAATTTCTGGGACCGACGATTGACATCCACGGCGGCGGCGCGGACTTGATCTTCCCGCATCACGAATGCGAGATCGCGCAGTCGGTTTGCGCGAGCGGCAGTTTTCCTTTTGCGCGCCACTGGATGCACATCGCGATGGTGCGGATGGACGGCGTGAAGATGAGCAAGTCGCTCGGCAATTTGGTGATGGTGAGCGATCTGTTGAAGGAATATTCGGCGGACGCGGTGCGGCTCTATCTCGCGAGCAATCAGTATCGCCGCGCGTGGGAATATGATACCGCCCAGTTACTGGCGGCGGCGCGCACGGCGGAACGCTGGCAAGCCGCGGCCGTGGGCGCGCCCGACGCGGCGTCGGTGGCCGAGGCAGATGTTACCCAACGGTTCCGTCAAGCGATGGACGACGATTTGAATACCCCGCAGGCGATTGCCGCGCTGAACGAACTCGCGCAAGGCATTCTCGACGGCAAATATGCGGCCGGCGATAAGCCCACCGCGCAGGCCACCTTGCGCGAACTCGCGAGCGTGCTCGGACTGCGGCTAGGCGCGGGTATCGAGCCACGCGTCACGTCGGGATGGAACGCGCATCGCCGGAAATTTGCGGTGTGAGTAAACCTGGACCTCAGTTAACCATCCTCGCGCTCTTCAGTTTCGCGATATACCTTTTCGCTTTCGTCCGGCCATACAGTCTGTTCGAGTGGTGGACACAACCTGGTCAGACGATTGCCAAGATCAGCAACTACGATCCGGTCGCCGGCGCGGCGTTCGTCCTCGCCAACCTCGCGCTCTTTTCCCTCTACTGGCTTGCCACTCGCCTGGTCCTGAAATTTCGCGACGCGCGCGGCTGGACGATCGTCATCCTTGGCGCGCTCGCGTTCAACCTCGTGATGCTCGCGCTTTACCCGGTCGAAGCCGACGATATTTTCACGTATGCGCTGCGCGGGCGGATGCAAGCGCTGCACGGCGCAAATCCATTTTACCAGCGCCCGTCGTCCGCCGAGGTTTTCAGGAACGATCCGTTTTACGAATACGTCGGCTGGCGCGACTTTCCGACTGCGTATGGGCCATGGTGGGAATGGCTCGCGGCGGGCGTGGCGCGGCTGCCCGGCGATGGCGTGATCGCGAACGTGCTCGCGTTCAAAACGGTGATGGTGTTCGCCTACGCGGCGACCGCGGCGTTGATCGCGCTGAGCTTGCGCGGGCGCGCGCCGGCACGCGTGTTGTATGGGGTTACGCTGTTCGCGTGGAATCCGCTCGTCATCTATGCCGCCGCGGGCAACGGGCACAATGATTCGGTGATGTTGTTCTTTCTCGTGCTCGGTTTTTACTTCCTCGCCCGCGGAAATTTTACGTTGGCGGCCCTGGCGGAAACGGCGGGCGCGCTCGTCAAGTTGATGCCCGCGTTGGTATTCCCGGTCGTCATTGTCGCCGCATTGCAGCATATCACCGGTTGGCAAGCGCGCTTGCGTTATCTTGCGGTTACCGGTCTGGCGTGCGCGGCCCTGGTCTTGCTTTCGTACGCGCCCTTTTGGCGCGGGCCCGAAATCCTCACCGACGATTGGCGCGCATATCTGTTCACCACGTCGCTGCCGGCGATGATTCAGGCCGCCGCGCAAGAGCAGCTCGATCCCAAGCTCGCCGTCACGCTGGTCAGCCGCGGCGCGCTGCTAGTTCTGGCGCTCGGCATCGGCTGGCAGTTACTTGCACTCTCGCGCCGTCGAGCGGCTTTTCAAGGATATGTCAGCGCCGCGCTCTCCATTCTGCTCTTCTATCTACTCGTCGCGGGACAGTGGTTCCAGCCGTGGTACACCGTGTGGGCGATTGCGCTCGCGGCTCTCCTGCCCGACGGCGTCTTGTCGCGCGGCAGCATTCTGCTCACTTTCACCGCGACCTTTCGAATGCCCGGCGTAGATTTCCTGATGGGCAGCCGGCCCGACCAACTCCCCACTCCGCTCGCGCGCGAATGGCTGAGCACGACCGCAACGCTTGCGCTGCCGTGGCTGTACTTTGTCTCACACTACCGCGCCACCGCTAACCGCTCGTAGGCCCAATCCACCGGCGGGCCACTTTCGGCGATTTTCACCTGATTGCTTCCATCCGGATTCATTCGCCAGATTCCCCAACTCCCGCCCTCGGGCGAACGATAGTAGATCAGCCCGCCGTCGGGCGACCAAATCGGATCTACGTGCAATACCGTCCCGGTCGTAATCTGCTTTCGGCCCGTCCCGTCCGCGTTGATCGTGAAAATCTGTTTGACCGTGTCCGTGTCCGCGTGGTAAACGATCTTGTTCCCATCGGGCGACCACGCGGGATTGCCGCCCGATTCGCCTACCAAGAGTGCCGGCTCGCCGCCAAACGCGCTCACCTTGTAAATCCCACAATCGCCCCGGCAAGTATGGAAAACCAGTTCCTTGTCATCCGGCGACCAGGACGGCATCGAGCCGCCGACGATGATCGTGCGGCGCTGGCTGCCATCCGCGCGCACGGCGTCAATATTCACGTTCGCGCCTTCCCGCTGAATCGGCTGCGACGAAAACGCGATCCACGCGCCGTCGTGCGACCACGCGAGATACTTGGCGTGGCTCTCGCCGACGACCTTGCGCGGCTGCGTCCCATCTGCGTTCGCGACGAAAATCCCTTCGTTCCAACGATAGTAGGCGACGCGCGTCCCGTCAGGCGAAAACGCGGGCGAGGAGGCGCGGTCGAGAATTTTCTTGGTGTCGCTGCCGTCCGCCTTCATGACCCACACCGATTTTCCCTCGGGCGACGAGCCGAGTTCCACGCTGTACGCGATTTTGCCGCGCGCCGCGACGTTGGTATTGATCGGCGTGGCCGCCGGCGCATTCTGCTTCTGCACGAGCGCGTTCCCCGGTCCGGCCAGAAAAAACCAACTGCCCAATCCGGCCAGCGCAACACACAGGAGCAGAATTAGACATCCGCCCACACCCAGAATCCACGGAAAGCGCTTGGGGTGTGATTGTTGAACCTTGTACTTGCCTTTCGGCACTTCGGGCATGCGTTCGAACATTGGTGAACCTCCGGCGTTAGTTCGATAGTTGGATAGTTTGATAGTTGAGTAGTTTGGTAGTTGGGGAGTGACCGCCGACTATTAAACTATTCAACTATGCAACTATTCGTCCCACGGCATATCATGCGCGGCCCCGGAAGTTTTCTTGCCGACCTTGACGCGCGTGGGCCGTGATGTGCCTGACGTGCTCTCCGCGGCGCTCGTCAATTTAACACGCGAAGGACGCGAGGTCACAGCGACACGGTTGGGCGAAAATCGCGCGGCGGCGAGGCGCAGGCCGGTGGGCGCGAAGAACAGCGCGAGCAAGAGCAGC
Organism: Chloroflexota bacterium; assembly: GCA_016208315.1. Taxonomy (GTDB): domain Bacteria; phylum Chloroflexota; class Anaerolineae; order UBA4142; family UBA4142; genus JACQYF01. Next base: position 58,922 of record JACQYF010000018.1, read on the forward strand.
AGCGCGATCAAGAAGAGCGCCCAGGAACTCCACTGCGGCGCGATTTCGGGAATCAGCCCGCCGGGGTTGTACGCGGCTTGCGTTTGAGACGCGCCCGGCGCGGTCACGACGATCTCGCGGCGCAAGCCGTCGCGCAGGGGATCGGGCGAGAGGTACGTGAGCTTGTATTCGTTTTGGATGAGGACCGAGAGTTGCTCGTAGAGAGCGCTGAGTTGGCTGGCATCCGGCGTGTAAGCGTAGGTGCCCATAGACGCGCTCGCCAGATCGCGTAGCACCGCCTCGTCAATCCCCTCTTGGCTGCCGAAACCCGCGGCTTTGTTGCCCAAGCCAATCGTGTAAATCGTATAACTGCCCTGTTCGGCCTGCTTGACCGCGGCATCGCGATTGAGCTTGCTGGCGTTGTCCATGCCGTCGGTCACGACGATGATCGCCTTGCGGCCCTCGGTGGTCTCGAAATATTTGCCGCCCTGGGCCAGCGCATCGTACAGCGCGGTGTTGCCGCGCGGCGCGATCTTTTGGATCGCGGCGACGAGCGCATTCTTGTCGCCGGTGAGCGGCTGGAGCGTCTCGATGTCCGTATCGAATTGGATGAGCGCGGCCTTGTCGCCGGGCCGCATCAGGTTCACAAAGTTGCTGGCGGCTTGCTTCGCGCCGGCCATCTTGTCGCTGCGCGCCATGCTCCCACTGTGGTCAATGACGAGCACCGTGTTGACCGCGCCTTGCTCGCCCGCGCGCGTCGCCGCGGTCAGGTTCACGGGCTTGCCGTTTTGCGTCAAGCGAAATACATCGGGCGACAAATTCCGCACCGGGTTGCGCGCCGCGTCGGTCGCCGACACGTACACGTCAACCTGCGGAAATCGCGATTGATCAATTTGCGTGACCGTAATGTTGACTGGCCCCTGCGCGCGCGCGGTCAAAGCGACGACCAAGTTCAATATTAAAGCGCTTGCGAACGCAAACAATTTCCTCATTGCAAACCTCCTACTCCCACACGCCCACTCTCCCACACCTGAGTATGGGGATATGGGAGCTACCTTTTCTCGTGGTACACCAACTCCGTATTCCCCACGCGGATGGTCGCGTTATTCGTCAGGCGCGCCATCTCGACGCGGCGGCCGTTGACGAACGTCCCTTTGCCGACGCTCATATCTTCGAGGACGAAATGCGTGCCCGCGCCCTTGAGCCGCGCGTGCTGCGGCGCCATGTCGGGATCGGGAATCGCGATGTCGGCCTTGAAATCGTTGCTGCCGATGATGGCCGCGGGGCCGTGAACGGGCATGAACTTGTCGAGGATGAATTCGGTGCCCTTGAGCTTGCCGCTCTTGACCTCGAGCCACGCGCGCGAGAGCAGGACGACCATCAGCGCGATAAACACGCCCACCGCCGCGCCGAGAATCGCCAGCCCGAGCATCTTGCCGAGAACTGTGATTCCGAAGATGGACTGCAACAGGAACAGAATCACTCCGCCGACCACGCCGCCGATCAGCCCGCCGACCGCGCCCTTCCACATTTGCGTGCCGCCCGTAATCCCTTCCGACAAACCGATCAGGAGCGCGAACACGCCCCAGCCCAAGGCGCGGCCGATCAATTCGCCGCCGGTCGCTTGGAAGATGAACTCGCCGAGCGGCAAACCGATCGCGCCGGCGATCATGCCGATGCCGCCCGCGAGCGCGCCGGCGCGCAGTGCCTTGTACCACGACCGCGTCAGCAATCCTTCGCTCGCGCCGATCAGCACGCCCAGGCACAATCCAATTACCGCGCCGAGCAGAACATCGCTGAGATAAACGCTCTGCCCGCCGACGAAACCAAACGTGTCGGTAATGCGCCATCCGATCAACGCGCCCAGCGCGCCCAGGACGGCGTAATAGTAAGAGCGTAGACGAAGACTCATGGGGACCTCCTCTTGGAGGGCGGGGTGACCCCGCCCCTACACGTCAATCACCGGTTCCAAGTTGTTCCACTCCACCACACTCTCATCGGTCACGTCGCCCAGTTCATGAAAGCCGACATAGTTCACGGGGTCGAGGCGATGGTTTGCCTGCCAGCAAAAAAAGCCGCCGCGTTCGGAACCGGGGTCAACGACCAGCGCGACGTGGGTGGGATCGTTGAAGAAATTCTCGTGCAGCCACTTGTCGTATCCCGACATGAACACGCCGAGATTCGGATGCGTGTGGTACCAGCCGACGATGCGCTTGTCGGGAAAGCGGTCTTCCAACTCTATGTGCAACTGCACGAGCGTCGCCTGCGTGAAGGTAACGTGCGTTTGGCTCGCATCGGTGTGCAACGCGGGCAGGATGTCTTGGATGACGACGTATGGCCGCCCGTCGCTCGGGTCGACGCGCACTTGTCCGACGAGCACTCCGCCGACCTCGTGTTCCAGATCGCTCGTCGTGTGTTCGACGCATTTGAGCAAGGCCGATTGGGCGAAAAAGATCTCGACGCGTCCATCCACTCGCTGCTCATAAGGCGAGGCCCACTTGAGCGATTCCGCCAGCGGCATCGGCGCGCTCACCGGGGTAGTAGTCTCTTGACTCAAAATCTTTACTCGGGATGTCATCAACCTTCATCCTTCAACTTGATTCTCACCCGCGCCCGCGCGCCTTCATTCCAACTATCCAATTCGATCAAGCGAAACGGTTCGACCGGCGCATTCGGACTGGCGACGTCATTCCCATTCCAGACGAAGAACCCGGCTTGATCGAGCGACGGATCGAGCACCAAAGCGATCTGCCAACGCTGTTTAAAGAAATTGCGATGAATGAACAAGTCCCAATCGGAGAGAAAAATCGTCCACCCGGGGTGAGTGTGATACCAACCCACAATCGTCTTGTCGGGATACTGGGCCTGGTGCGCTTGGTGAATCTTGAGCCACGTCTTTTGCGTAAAGGTGAGATGCCCGCGCGTTTCGTTCGCAAACTCGGCTTTCAAGGCGTGCGTGATGACGACGAAAAGTTGGCCGCTCGACTCTTGCCGCACGTCGCCGAGCAGGACGCCGCCCACTTCGCGCTGATCGTTTTCTCGGGCGTGCGCGGTGATGAGACGATTGACGCGTTGGTGCAAAAATATCGGGAAGGGTGCTCGCTCGGGCCGCCACTGCCACAGATTCGAATCGCTGGTCGGCAGATCGGCAATTGGGATTTCCAGTTCATCGCGCGGCGCCGCGATTCTGCGTGACGGTGGCGCTGCGAACAACTCGCTGGACGGAAAAACGAGGCGAGACTCGACGGCCGCGCTCTTGACGGTGGACGCCTGAGCGACGAGCGCGGCGCGAAAGGCCTTGCCAATGTTGAAGGTATCGCCAGGTTCGAGCGGGCGCAAGAGCCAGAGCGAGCCGCGCCGCCGTTTGCAGCGCGGGCACCGGCCCCGGGCATCCAAGCGCGCGATGCTCCCATGCCGCGGACACCAATACACATCGCCCGGTTTGAACTTGATCCATTCGAGATCGCGGCAGCGGCGGCGTTCTTGAACGTCCACGAGGAGATGGTCGCGTCCGCCCGCGTGGCGCACGGCGAGATGGTGCGGCGCGACGGTGGCATCGGAGAGGACGATCGCGTTATCGTCCGCGGAACCAATCTCGGTCGAATCGCCCACCAGCTCGTAGATTACGGGCGCGGCATCGGCGGAGCGAATCGGCGTGATCGCCAAAGCGCGATAGACCATAACGACCACCTATCCCCCAACCCCTTCCCTGCGACGGAAGGGGTAGGGGTTAGGTCGGTTGACTATCCCGCCGTCACATCCGCCGTCAGCATCAGGCGGTCGTTTTCCGGGACGCCCGCGGCTTGGAGCGTTTCGTCCTCACGAAGTTCGCGCCCCAGCCCTTTGCTGTCGACGCGGTAGCTCATCGGGCGACCGTCGGGACCGGTCGTGGGTAGTTGCAGCGACGAAGTCAGTTCGGGCAGTAGCTCGCGCACCGGCACATCGTTCGGCACTTCGGCCGTGCGAGAGCCGCCGGCGGGCAATACCACGGTAACAGGAACATCAGCCATGATACACCTCCATTTGGCTTTGTAGGGGCGGGGTCACCCCGCCCTACGATTTGATTTTGATCCTCGGACGTTTTGCTGCAGCAGTTTTCGTACGGGCGGGGTGACCCCGCCCCAGTTTCACGCGTTCGGGACGCAAGAGTTCGCGCGCGTCCACGGGAAAAGTGCCCGGATGAGACATGCGATAATTGCGGCTCCATTTCGCGGCATCGGCATCCCACGGGAACGGCGGCTTGGTCGGATCGTCGTGATAGTTCTTGTACTGCGCCATCTCGCCGAGCATGATCACCAGCCGGTCGAGCGAGCGCGCCGCCGTCCACCACGCGGCGTCAATGCACACGCTGCCGTTCGCGCGCTTGATGTTCGGATGCCAGATCGGCGTGAGCCATTTCAAGCCGGGCCAGCGATGCGGGTACTCGTTGTGCAAATAGATCGCCACCTGATGCCGGTCGCCGAACTGCGGCCGGCCGAAGAGATCAACGCCCGTGATGCTCTTGACTTTGAAGGTGACGATGTATTTCTCCGGCGGAAAGCCCGGCTTCGGGTCAACCACTTCAAAGTCAATCAGATCGCTCTGCGCCTTGAGTTGCAACAGTTTTTCGTAATCGGCTTTGAGCCGGCGAAAGCGCGGCGTTTCGTTGACCAGCGAGCGCTTGGGCGCGGCGCCCGCGGTGACGTCCGCAGTGATCATCAGGCGATCGTTTTGCGGCACCTTGGCGCCAGCCAACGTTTCGCCCTCACGCAATTCGCGGCCCAGCGCCTTGCTGTCAATCCGATAACCCACCGGGCGGCCATCCGGACCGGTGGTCGGCAATTCGAGCACAGAAACCAATTCAGGCAAGAGTTCGCGAACGGGTACATCGTCGGGAACCTCGGCGGTGCGTGCGCCCCCCGCCGGTAAAACGAGGGTGACGGTGAGATCAGGCATGGAACCTCCCGGAAAGTGCAAAGTGGCAAGTGCCTAAAGTGTCTAAAGTTAACTTCGCACTTTAGGCACTTCCAACTTCCCACTTCACGTGTTCAGATGTGGTACCTGGCATTTGCCGGTGATCGCCCAGCAGTCGGCGTGATGCGGCGTGTGGCAAACCTCGCAGACCTGGACGCCGCGCGGGTCGTTGCGTTTGACGATGTCGAGACAATACGGGCAGCGATCCTCGACTACGCGCATGATGCGCGGGCCATCGTCGTGGTCGGCGCGTTGGCGCGTAGGCAGCTTGGGCAGCCGCGGCCGTTTGCGCTTGTGCGTCGTTTGCCGTTGGCGGCGCGGCCGCGTCCGAGTCGGCATCCACCACCGCGTCCAACGTTCGCGAATATTGCGATATGCTCCGCCGACGAGGCGCAGCAACTGCATGGGCAGCCACAGGAAGCCGCGCCCAACGGTTTCAAAAAATGTCGCCAGCGCCTCGACCAGGCGTCCCGGTATGCTGGCGATGAATCGGACGGGCGGCGCGACGGTCGCTTGCCCGCGTTCGGCAAAGGGCCGCATCCATCCGGTCCAAGTTCCGGCCATGAGACCCAAAATCGCGAACAACCATTCCAAATCCCAAATCAACGCGCCGGTTGTGTTCACGAACTGCGCCGGATCGAGTTGCTGTTCCATCACCCCGTAAGCCAGGCCGAACGGCATGCCCAACGCGACAAAGATCAGGATGACGATCAAGCGCGCGATCTTGTGCCAGTTCGGGATCAGGCGATGGAACGCGACGGCGACGAGCACACCACCGAAGAATGCGATTGGCAAAGCGGTCAGGAGCATGCCGGCGAATAGGAACAGCGTGTTGAGCCGCACGAGCATGACGCCGAGCAAAAAGCCCCACCCGGCGCCCAGGACGAGGCCGAGGAGAATCGCAATTCGAAAGGCCCAATTCGTGCGTTGCTGATCCTGCATTCTGCTTGCCCGATGTTTGCGACTGGTCTTGGTTGCGCGACTGCGCGGGAGCGCAGTCCGGATGTCCATTTCCATGTAGAAAATTGGATCCGCTAATCACGCGAATCTTTCATTAGCGTGATTCGCGAGATTCGCGGAAAAGTTCTTTTCAATGTACGACAATACGCGGTTTTGCCAACTCTGTCACCGAAAGGTTTTCGGCAGGCACGTGATCGCCCAGCTTGATCTGCGGCCGGGTATGGAGCCGCACGCGCGCGGCGCGTGGCGAGTGCGCCCCGCCTTCGAAATGCGACCAGTGCAGCGTATCGGCCAAGTCGCCGGTCAATTCGTAAAAGCGATATTCATTCTCATTGCGCGCCCGGATAATGTGCAGCGGCGGCACGCCGACGCCGAGCAGCGTGCGCGAGATAAATGGCTCTTTGCCCGTCACCACATGTGCCATGTGGACCTCGCGCAGCTCGCCGCAGCCGGGGCACAAGCCGTCGTTGAAACTCACCGCCGAAATCGGCTTGAAAACCTCCGTCACGGTTTCGCAGTTGTGGCATTCGAGACTGACGACGATTTCCTGATCCAGTTCGAGCATCGCGTCGTCACCCAAATCGTCGCGCGCGATCCGCAGCATCTCCGCCAGCGTCGTGTGTGACGCTTTGCGATCTAGTTCGGTAATCTCGCCGTAAATCCAGTGGCTCTCGCAATCCTCCGCGGGTGTGTACGCGGTCGAATGAAATTCATTCGTCAAGCCGTTAACGTGCAAGACCTTGCCCGGTTCAACCGGCATGTTGTGAATCAGTTTCAACGCTTCTTGCGATTGCAGGCCGCCGACAATCGCGGACACGGTCGGCGTGGTGGGGACCTTGCCGAGCAGGATGTTTTGCCGCGCCAGCAGCGGGCACGAGTAGCGCAGCGACATTTCGCGGCGCGCTTGCTCGGTCAGCGTACATTCGTAGCACGCGCCTTCGCCGGGCCGAAAAATGCGGACCAGGCCGAAGAGTTCCTGAATCGCGCCGTCCACCCACGGCTTGTTGAGGCGATACGTGAAACGATTGATCGAAAGGCGCGCCTCGCGATTGTCGAGGCAGCCGATGACCGCGTCCATTCGGCGGAAAACGCCGAGGCCGAGTTGGGTGTTCACATCGCCGTGGAAGAATTGGACGTGAACATCGGGGTTGAGTTCCTTGATGCGCCGCGCGGCGACCTCGGCTTTTTTCTTGCCGTTATCGTCCGCGCGAAAAAGGACCGAGCGGCTGAGGTTCGCGGCTTCGATCGTATCGAAATCCACGATGAACAAATTGCCGACGCCCATCAGCGCGAGGTTCTTGAGCACCTCGTTGCCGAGCGCGCCCGCGCCCACGACCATCACGCGCGCGGCCTGTACCTTGTCGCGCTCCCACCACGAGATGAACTCGAGAGTCCCCAAACGATCTTTTTTCAGATTCGGGATGTGGATCGGTTTTTCCGGAGCGGGGGGCAGGGGAACGAGTCCGGCCACCTTGACACCCCTCGAGCCGTTGCCGGGCGGGGCGACGGTTGCGCGGACCGGCGCGAGTCCCTCTCTGCCGGCTTGGAGCGCCGCGCGTGCGTGTGGGACGAGTTCCAGCGCGTTGGACCGCACGAACGTGCCCACGCCGGGCCGAATCTCGACGACGCCGCACGAGGCGAGGTTCTGCAGGGCCTCGCGGACGGTCGAGCGTCCGACCTTCAGCTTATCCATCAGCGTGCGCTCGGACAGCATCTTCTCGCCCGGCTTGATCGTACCGTCCACGATGAGGTCGAGCAGCCGTCCGGCGACCGAGCGGGCGAGCGTGTTATGGCTTACGGGTCCTATCTTCATGATGCTACCTCTGGTTATCTGGTCAGACCAACAAACCAGACGAGCACAATATACCAGATTTCAGGAGCATTGTCAATAGGACGCGCGTTCGAGAGCGGATTTGGTAACGGATTGCCGGTAACGGATTGCCTTCGGCGAAGCGGATAAACGGATCAAGTGCGACTCGCATCCGTTTATCCGTTTCGCCGAAGGCAATCCGTTACCGGCAATCCGTTGACACCCGCCCCTGAACGCATATAATCACCCCACGCTCCTACACATCCATACTCCCACACTCCCATACCCAAAATGACTCGCTCACTGACTGACCTTCTCGCCGCCTGGCAAGCCGACCCCGCGATCCGCGCCAACATCGCGGCTTGGCGAACACTGCCCGCGCGCGCGGCTCAACGTGCGCCGCTGCCCAACGACCTCCACCCCGCGCTGGCCGATTGGCTCCGCGCCCGCGGCGTTTCCGCGCTCTTCAGCCATCAAGCGACCGCGTGGGAACTCGCGCGCGCCGGACGCCACCTCGTCGTCGTCACCGGCACGGCGAGCGGCAAGACGCTCTGCTATAACCTCCCCGTCCTTGACCGGCTGCTCCGCGATCCCCACGCCCGCGCGCTCTATCTATTTCCAACAAAGGCGCTTGCCCAAGATCAAGTTTCCAATCTCCAATCTCTAACCTCCAATCTCTCTGTCGCTACCTACGATGGCGATACTCCGCAGGACGCGCGGCCTGCCATTCGCGCCAACGCGCGCATCGTCGTCAGCAATCCCGATATGGTCCACACGGGCATTCTGCCGCATCACACCCTCTGGGCCGAATTCTTCCGCCATCTCCAATTCATCGTGATTGACGAGATGCACGCGTACCGAGGCTTGTTCGGCTCACACGTGGCGAACGTGCTCCGGCGATTGAAACGCGTGGCGCGCTTTTACGGCACCGCACCGCGATTCATTCTCACATCCGCGACGATTGCGAATCCCACAGAACTTGCCGAGCGATTGATCGAAGAACCGGTCGCGTTGGTTGATAACGACGGCGCGGCAAAAGGCGAGAAGCATTTCCTCGTCTACAATCCGCCCATCGTCAATCACGCGCTCGGCATCCGCCGCTCGACTCTGCTCGAAAGCGTCCGCCTCGCGCAAGGGCTGTTGAACTACAATGTCCAAACCATCGTCTTTGCCGGCGCGCGCCGCACGGTCGAAATCATCCTCAGGTACCTCCACTCCCATACCCCCATACTCCCACACTCGGAAATGGGAGTGCGGGGGTACCGAGGTGGTTACCTTCCCTCCGAGCGTCGCGAGATCGAGCGCGGGCTGCGCGAGGGCCGCGTGCGCGCGGTCGTTGCGACAAACGCGCTCGAATTGGGTATTGACATCGGCGGGATGGGCGCGGCGGTCCTCGTCGGTTATCCGGGCACGATTGCCGCGACGTGGCAGCAGGCCGGGCGCGCGGGCCGCGGCGCGGAAACGTCGCTCGCGGTGCTCGTCGCATCAGCCGACCCGCTCGACCAATTCCTCGCGCAGCATCCCGATTATTTCTTTAACCGCTCGCCCGAACAGGCGCTGGTAAATCCCGACAATCTTCTCGTTCTTTTGCAGCACCTCCGCTGCGCCGCGTTCGAATTGCCCTTTCACGCCGGCGAAAGTTTCGGACGCGTCGAGAATTCGCGCGTCGCCGAGTTCCTTCATTTCCTGGTTGATTCCGGCGTGCTCCACGCGTCCGGCGAAAAATTTTTCTGGATGGCCGACCAATACCCCGCCGATTCCGTTTCGCTGCGGAGCGCGTCGGCGGACACCGTCGTGCTGCAAGCGGATGGCGCGACCATCGGCGAGGTGGATCGCGCGAGTGCGTCCTGGATGGTTCACCCGCAGGCCGTCTATCTGCACGACGGCCAAGCGTACACCGTAGACGAACTCGACCTGGCCCAGGGTCTTGCGCGGCTGCGCGCGATAGATGCGGATTACTACACCGAGCCGCTAAGTGAGACGACCGTCCAACTCCTGGACAAGCTCGCGCAAGCCGACGCGCGCGGCACGACCAAGGCGCACGGCGAAATCGCGGTGACGACCCAGGTCACAGGTTATCGCAAGGTCAAATGGTGGACGCACGAACATCTCGGCGCGGGCGTCGTCTTGCTGCCGCCGGCTGAGTTGCACACCACGGGTTACTGGCTTGCGCTGAAAGCGGAGACGGTGGAATCGTTGCGCGCGCAGCAGCTCTGGACGAACGATCCGATTGATTACGGGCCGGCTTGGACGAGTTTGCGCGCGCGCGTGCGTGCGCGGGATCGCTATCGCTGCCAGGGCTGCGGCGCGCCAGAAGGCCGCGCGCAACATCACGTCCATCACAAGATTCCATTCCGCGCGTTTGCGTCCGCCGACCAAGCCAACCAACTCGAAAACCTCGTGACCCTCTGCCCCAACTGTCACCGCCGCGCGGAAACTGCCGTCCGACTGCGAAGCGGACTCGCCGGCCTCGCGAACGTGCTCGGCCATCTTGCGCCGTTCTTCTTGATGTGCGATACGCGCGATATTGGCATCCACTCCGACCCGCAATCGCCGCTCGCAGATGGACAGCCGGCAATCGTGATTTACGATAGCGTTCCCGCGGGCATCGGCTTCAGCGAGCGGCTATTCGAATTGCACGACGAGATGCTGACGCGCGCGCACGAACTCGTCGCCGCGTGCGCGTGCCAAGACGGCTGCCCCTCGTGCGTCGGCCCCGGCGGCGAGAACGGCTACGGCGGAAAGCGTGAGACGCGCGCGTTGTTGGAGGCATTAACGGGACGCGGACCCCACTTTTAGCTTTTCACTTTTCACTTGCCGCGTGCAGGGTGTGCGTCATATTTTTGCGTGGAGACGAGCGGGCGTTGCAAACACCCGCCCTGAGGCGGACGAACTGCGTCCGACTTGCCGAAGGGTCGAAACTCGGTTTACCGAGTTGGCGCAATCGGCTCAATCCGTTTTTCCGTTTCGCGAACGCAATCCGTGTTTGACAATCCGCCGCGTGAACGGATGCTTGAACTATCGCTCTATCTGTGCTAGAATAGCGTCCACAAATCCACCATCTCAACGGAGAGGATCGCGATGCGACAAGTGTTCGTTGCAATTGCTCAATTTCATCCGCGCCTCGCCGAAGTGCAAGCAAACCTTGACCGCATCGGCGAAATCATTGACCACATCAGCGCCGCACAAAAAGTAGACTTGATTGTCTTCCCGGAGTTGGCCACGACGGGTTACGAGTGCGGCGTTCGCTTTACCGAGCTGGCCGAACAGGTTCCCGGGCCCACCGTCGAGGCGCTGGCCGAGCGCGCCGAACGCTATCAAACGTACCTCGCGTTCGGCATGGTCGCCAAGCACAAGGTCGAGAGCGTCGTCTACGACGCGGCGATTCTGCTCGGCCGCGACGGCGAAGTGGTCGGACAGTATCGCAAAGTCCACTTGAAACCGGAAGAGCGTCCCAATTTCCGCGGCGGTTTCAAGTTCCCGACCATCGCCACCGATTTCGGCTTGGTCGGCTTGCTCGTCGGTTGGGACCTGGCGTTCCCGGAAGCCGCGCGCAGTCTCGCGCTCGACGGCGCGGAATTGATCGCGGCGCCGGCCAATTGGGAGACGCAGCACATTGAAGAGTGGCGCGCCTATCTCACCGCGCGCGCCTTTGAGAACTCGCTCTTCATCGCCGCGGCCAACCGCATCGGCGACGAGTACACCTATTCGTTCGGCGGCGAAAGCGCGGTCGTCGGCCCGCGCGGCGAGGTGTACGCGAACGTCGGGCGCGACGAAAACGAGCGCCCAAAAGAAGCGTACGCGATTGCCAAGATTGATTTGGATAACGTCAAGAAATATCGCGAAGAACTCCAGATCATGCAGAGCCGCCAACCCGTGGCGTACCGGAGCGTGGTGAAGAATTACTGAGGTACATTGGTAAACAGGTAGACAGGTAGACAGGTTTCCTTGCATACTTGTGTACCTGTGTACTTGTCTACTTGTGTACGTGTGTACCTGTGAGACCGGAGACCTGAGCCAGTGAAGACGATTGACTTGCGTAGCGATACCGTGACCCTGCCGACGCCGGAGATGCGCGCGGCGATGGCGAACGCGGAATTGGGCGATGACGTGATGGGCGAAGACCCGACGGTCAATCGCCTGGAGCAGATCGCCGCGGAGCGGACGAATAAAGAGGCCGCGCTATTTGTCGCCAGCGGCACGATGGGCAACCTGGTCGCGCTGCTGACGCATTGCGGGCGCGGCGACGAGGCGATTGTCGGCGATCGGGCGCACTCGTTCATCAGCGAAGTTGCCGGCATGGCCGCTCTGGGAGGCATTCAGCCGCGCGCTCTTCCCAACCAACCGGACGGCACGCTGGCGCTCGACGACATCAAAGCCGCGATTCGCGGCGACAACGTTCACTGGCCGCGCACCCGCCTGATCGCGCTCGAGAATACGCACAACGCTTGCAACGGCGCGCCGCTCCCGCCCGCGTATCTCTGGTCGGTGCGGCAGATCGCGCAAGACCGCGGTTTGAAAATCCATACCGATGGCGCGCGGATTTTCAACGCCGCGGTCGCGCTCGGCGTGCCGGTCGCCGAATTGACGCGCTATACCGATTCGATTTCATTTTGCCTGTCGAAAGGATTGAGCGCGCCGGTCGGATCGCTCTTGTGCGGCCCCGCCGATTTTGTCGCCGAGGCGCGGCGGCTGCGCAAGATGGTGGGCGGCGGCATGCGGCAAGCGGGCGTCCTTGCCGCGGCGGGCATCGTCGCGCTGGAGACGATGGTGGACCGCCTGGCCGAGGATCACGCCAACGCCCGGTATTTTGCCGAATGTGTCGCCGGCATTCCCGGCATCGTACTCGACCCCGGCCGCGTTAAAACCAACATTGTGTTTTTCGATCTCGAAGCGCACCTGCCCGCCGCGGCGCAATTCGCCAAGCGCCTGGCCCGCGAAGGCGTGCTGATCGGCGCGGCCGGCGAACGCCGCCTGCGCGCCGTGACGCACTATGGCATCGCGCGCGCGGACGTCGAACAAGCAATTGGCGTCATCAGTCAACAGTCAACAGTCAACAGTCAACAGACTGAATACTGAACACTGAATCCTGCTCACTGCTCACTGTTCACTGTTCACTGTTCGCTGTTCACTGAACACTGTCCCACATCGGAGTCTACAATGCTCACCAAACTCATGGGGACGTTGCTCTTTATCATCGGATTCTTTCTGATTACGCTGGCCACGCTCTCGATTCTGGAATTGATTCCCCAGCGCGGGGCGTTTGAGCGCATCCTGCTGTACCTGGGAGGCCTGATTCTCTGTGTGCTCGGCTACGTGATGGCGCGGGACAAGCCGCCGAGCGCGATAGTCTGAGCGAAAGCAAAGCGGGAAAAAGACCTTGAAGCCGGCAACAGAGCGTGACGCGCGCGCAGGACAGCAGACCGGGATCACGCGCCAGGCGAAGACGCAGACTTGGGAGCTGCGTCTCTATGTGGCGGGCCAAACGCCCAAGTCGCTGGCCGCGATTGCCAATCTCAAAAAGATTTGCGAGCAGCACCTGGCGGGGCGATACCGCATTGAGGTGATTGACGTTTTGGAGGATCGGCAGTCCGCGCGCGAAGATGGAATCTTGGCAATTCCTACGCTCGTGCGCAAACTCCCGCGTCCAGCGCGCAAGATTGTGGGCGACCTTTCCGATACGAAACGCGTGTTACTCGGCTTGAGCTTAAGGCCGAAAAAGTGAGTTGGATGTCACTCATCGCGGAGCGACCCCTCAATGGGTCGCTCCCTTTTATGTCCGAAGCAGAGTAGCGGCAAACGGAAATGCTATTGGCAGACACAAACAACCGGCAAAAGACCTACAAGCAGCTCGAATCCGAAATCGAAAACTTGCGGCGGAAGTTGGAGCAAGCCGACCAAACCCTGGCGGCCATCCGGAGCGGCCAAGTGGACGCTCTCGTGATTGCATCGCCGGAGGGCGATCAGGTCTATACCTTGCGAGGCACCGACCATCCGTATCGCGCGCTCGTGGAGGATATGAACGAAGGCGCGCTGACGTTGAGCGCCGACGGAATCCTCTTGTACTGCAATCGGCGCTTTGCCGAAATGCTCCAACTGCCCCTGGTTCAAGTTCTGGGCGAGCCGTTTGCCCGTTTCGTCGCGCCCGAAGATCGAGCCAAAGCCAGCCACGTTTTGGGCCAAGGACTCCAGGGCAGCAGCAAGGGCGAAATCACCCTCCGCGCGGCAGACGAGTCACGCCTGGTCGCCGATCTTTCGCTGCATCGAATGGTCATCGAAGGCGCGCCGAGTCTCAGCGGCGTCGTCATGGATATTACCGAGCGCGCGCGCCTGCACGAACAGGTCCAGCGCCACGCGTCCGAATTGGAACAGCGCGTCGCGGAACGAACGGCCGAATTGGAGGCGATCAACCAGCGCCTCAAAAACGAAATTGTCGAGCGGACGCGGACCCAAGAGGCGCTTAAAGCAAGCGAAGAACGCTTCCGATTGGCGCTGACGGATTCGCGCATTACCGTCTTTAACCAGGATCGCGATCTGCGGTACACCTGGGTCTACAACCTGCCGTCGGGATTTGATCCCGAAGATATTCTGTGCCGCACCGACGCCGAACTCTGGCCGCCGGAGCAAGCCGCGCTCCTCGAACAGATCAAGCAGCCGGCGCTGGCCAAGGGCTTGAGCGGCCGGGGCGAGGTCACACTCCACGCCGGGCGCGAGACGCACGTCTTCGATATTTCCGTGGACCCGCAGCGTGACGCGGCAGGCAACATCATTGGCATCACGTCGGTCGCGGTGGACGTGAGCGATCGCAAGGAAAGCGAGCAAGCGTTGCAGCACGCGAACCAGAACCTGATGAGCTGGGCCAGCGAATTGGAGCAGCGCAATCGCGAAATCAGCCAGCTCAACGAGATGGGTGACCTCTTGCAAAGTTGCCTCACGCCGGAAGAGGCCTACGTCGTCATCGCCCAGGCCGCGCGCAATTTGCTGCCGGGAGACTCGGGCGCGCTTTACGTCTTGAACAACTCGAAAAACCTGATCGAAGCCGCGGCGACTTGGGGCGAATTCGGCCCGGACGACCTCGAGCAAGTCTTTTCCTCGGAAAGCTGCTGGGCGCTGCGCCGGGGCCGGATTCACCTGGTCGCCGATTCGCAGACCAGTCTCTTGTGCGAGCACGTTCGCCGCAATCCGGCGAGCCACGCGCCCTATAGTTCCATGTGTATCCCCATGATGGCGCAAGGCGAGACGCTGGGTATCTTTTATCTGCAAACCGCGGCGCGTCCGGACGGTCAGCCGGCCTTGTCCGAGTCCAAGCAGCGTTTGGCGGTTAGCATTGCGGAGCACGTCGCGCTGGCATTGTCCAGTTTGCGCTTGCGGGAAACCCTCCAGCGTCAAGCCATTCGCGATTCGCTCACCGGCCTGTTCAATCGGCGCTACATGGAAGAATCCCTGGAGCGGGAAATGCGGCGGGCGACGCGCAAGCATAGCACGGTGGGGATCGTCATGCTGGACCTCGACCATTTCAAGCAATATAACGATGCGTTCGGTCACCAAGTCGGCGATGTGATCTTGCGCGAATTCGGCAATTTCCTGAAAGGGCAAGTGCGCGGCGGCGACGTCGCGTGTCGTTACGGCGGCGAAGAGTTCACGCTGATTCTGCCCGAGACCCCGCTGGAGGAAACGTGTGAACGCGCCGAGCAGATCCGCCAAGAACTCAAATTCCTTCAAGTGCAGCATAGCGGTCAGACCTTCGGCAACCTCTCGGTCTCGTTAGGCGTCGCCATCTTCCCGGAACACGCCGAGACAGCCGAGCAAATTTTGCAGGCCGCCGACGCCGCGCTTTACCAGGCCAAGACGGAAGGCCGCGACCGGGTCATCGTTGCGGCGCGCCAGGAGCAGTGAGCGGTGTTGTTTGTGTCCGAAACTCTGGCGCGTTCGATCCTCGAACAAACCACGGAAGCGATTCTGGTTTGCGATGCCCAAGGCCGCGTCGCCGTCGCGAGCCATTCGGCGCGCGAACTGGTCGGCGCGGACCCCCTGGGGCGCCCCTTGCAAGAAGTGCTGCCGCTCCGTTTGGGACGCAGCCCGCGCCCGTGGCGCCGTCTCGAACGGCGCAAGCAGCCGCGGCTCACGCCGCAAGTGTCGTCCGCCGACTTTTGCGGCGGCCAGATCGTGCGCGGCGTCGAGGTGTACTTGTTGCGCGCTGACGGCCAATCCTTCGACCTGCTGATGAGCGCCGGCCCATTTCTCAACGCGCAAAAGCAATCCGTCGGCTGTCTCATGGCGTTGCTCGACGTCACCGACCGCAGCCAAATGCAAGACGCCTGGCTGGAAAGCAAAGAGCGCTTCGACCGCCTCGCCGGATCGAATCTCGTCGGCATCCTGGAGGCGAACGAGGAGACGGTTCTCGAAGCGAACGACGCGTTCCTTGACATCGTCGGCTACACGCGCGACGACCTGCGCGCCGGGCGCATCCGCTGGCGCGAGCTGACGGCACGGCAAGATCCCGCCGCGGGCAATGGCAAGCTGCAGGAGCTCCTCAGCGCTGGCGGACTGAATCCCTTCGAAACGGAATACCTCCGCAAGGATGGCCGCCGCGTCTCGGTCTTGGTCGGCGCGATGCTGGTCGAGGCGACCCCCTTCCGCTGGGTGGGCTTTGTGGTTAATCTCGCGCCGCGCAAGTTATCGGAAGAGGCGCTGCGGCTGTCCGAAGACCGCTTCGCCAAAGCGTTTCGCGCCTCGCCCGATGGCTTGAGCATCAGCCGCCTGGCCGATGGTCAGATCCTCGAAGTCAACGACAGTTGGGAGCGTATCTTTGGCTATCGCAGGGATCAAGTCCTCTCGAAAAGCTCGCTCGAGCTCGACCTATTTGTGGATCCGAGCCAGCGCCAACGCATCGTCGAGCAACTAATGACTCAGGGCACGTTGCGCGATTTCGAATTGGAAATCCGCCGTCCGTCGGGCGAGCGGCGCACGACGAGCTTGACGGTCGAGCGAATCAGGGTGGGTGGGGAAGACTGTTTGCTGGCTATGACCCGCGACATTACCGAGCAGAAAAAAGTAGAGCGCGAACTGCGCGAAGCCAAAGAGAACCTGGAGGCGCGCGTGCAGGAGCGGACCGCCAACATGGCGAAAGTGAACCAAGCACTGGAATTGGAAATCGCCGAACGCGGGCGGACCGAGCAAGCGTTGCGCGCCAGTCGCGCCGAGCTGCAGGCCTTTTTGGAGTTAGCGCCGGACGCAATTGTCAGCGTCAATCGCGAAGGGCGCATCGTGCTCGTCAATAGTCAAACGGAAAAGATGTTCGGGTATACGCGCGACGAACTGTTGGGGAAACCGGTTGAGATTCTGCTGCCGACGCGTTTCAAAAATCTCCACATCCGGCATCGCGCCGACTATATCGCCGGGCCGGCGGTCCGGCCCATGGGCGTCGGTCTCGATCTTTCGGGTCGCCGCAAGGATGGCACCGATTTCCCGGTCGAGATCAGTCTCAGCCCGGTCCAAATGCAGGACGCCATGGTGATCACGAGCATCATTCGCGATGTGACGGACCGCAAGCGCGTGGAGGCAGCGCTGGCGCGGCAGACGCGCCGCTTGCAGGAGCAGGCCAATCTGATCGAGCTGGCGCACGACGCGATCTTGATGCTCGATATGGATGGCCGGATCACGTTTTGGAATCATGGGGCGCAAGAAATCTACGGTTGGACGGCTGACCAGGCGATGGGCCGTGTGACGCATGCGTTTTTGCAAACCCGATTTTCGGTGCCGCAGGACCAGGTGCAGGCGAAATTGGTCGCCGAGGGACAATGGGAGGGCGAGGTCGAGCACACGACGCGCGACGGTGGGCGCCTCATCGTCGCCAGCCGCCAGGTGTTGCAGCGCGACGAGCACAACCAACCGCGCGCCATTTTGGAGATCAATCGCGATGTGACCCAGCGCAAGCGCGCCGAGGAGAAACTGATCGAAGAAATTGCCGAGCGCAAAAAATCGCAAGAGGAAATCCAAAAGCTCAATCGCGAGTTGAAAGACCGCGTGGACGAATTGGCGACCGTCAATCAGGAACTGGAGGCCTTTTCCTATTCCGTCTCGCACGACCTGCGCGCGCCGCTGCGCGGTATCGCCGGTTTTAGTCAGGCGTTGGTGGAAGATTACCACGACGTGCTCGACGAGCAAGGCAAGGATTATACCCGGCGCATCCACGCGGCCACGCGGCGGCTGACCCAATTGATTGACGATTTGCTCACGCTGTCACGCGTCACGCGCAGCGAGATGAACCGCGAAACGATGATCGCGATCAGCGACCTGGCGTCGTCCATTGTGGCCCAATTGCGGACGCTGCACTCCGGGCGACAGGTAGACGTGTTGATTGCGCCGCACTTGGTCACGCGCGGCGATCAGCGCTTGCTGCGCGTCGCGTTAGAGAATCTGATCGGCAACGCCTGGAAGTTCACGTCCAAGGTCCCGCACGCGCGCATTGAATTTGGCAGCGCCGGCAAAGAGGATGGCAGGACGATCTATTTCGTCCGCGATAACGGCGCGGGTTTCGATATGTCGTATGCCGGCAAGCTCTTCGGCCCCTTCCAGCGCCTCCACTCGTCGAACGAATTTCCGGGCACCGGCATCGGACTGGCGACGGTGCAGCGCATCGTCCACCGCCACGGCGGCCGCGTCTGGGCCGAAGGCGCGGTGGGTCAGGGCGCCACCTTTTACTTTACGCTGTAATCTCACGCGAGGATAAAATGTACAATACCACTATCTTGCTCGTCGAAGACAATCCCGACGACGAGGCGTTAACGCTGCGCGCGTTTCAGAAAAACAATATCAAGAATGCGGTCGTCGTCGCGCACGACGGCGTGGAGGCGCTGGACTATTTGTTTGGCGCGGGCGCGTATGCCGGGCGGGACGCCAACGAGCCGCCAGCCGTCATTTTGTTGGACATCAAGCTGCCCAAAATGGACGGGCTGGAAGTGTTGAGCCGCCTGCGCGCCGACGAACGTACGCGGCTCACCCCGGTCGTCATTCTCACATCGTCGAAAGAGGAGCAAGACCTCATCCGCGGATACTCGCTAGGCGCAAATTCCTACGTGCGCAAGCCGGTGGATTTCAGCCAATTCATGGAAGCCGTGCGGCAATTGGGCATGTATTGGCTCGTCTTGAACGAACCGGCCCCGGTGAAAGGAAGAGTTTAGTGAGCACCTTGCTCCACGTTTTGATCGTGGAAGACTCGGAGGACGATACGTTTCTGTTGGTGCGCCAATTACGCCAGGGCGGCTACGACCCGGTCTACGAGCGCGTGGAAGCGCCCGCGGCACTGGAGCAGGCGCTCGCGCGGCAGACCTGGGATATCGTCATCTCGGACTATGCGATGCCGCGGTTCAGCGGCTTGGACGCGCTCAAGTTGGTCAAACAAAAGACGCCGCAGTTGCCGTTCATCCTCGTCTCGGGCACCATCGGCGAAGATACGGCCGTCGCGGCGATGCGCGCTGGCGCGCAGGATTACATTATGAAATCGAACTTGACCCGGCTCGCGCCCGCGGTCGAGCGCGAGCTGACGGAGGCGCAGGTGCGCCGCGCGCGCCAACAAGCCGAAGAGGAATTGCGCCGCAGCGACGAGCGGTTTCGTCTGACGGTCGAGGGGATTCGCGACTATGCGATCTTTATGCTCGATCCTGAAGGACATGTGATCAACTGGAACATCGGCGCCGAGCGCATCTTTGGCTATCGCGCGGTGGAAATCATCGGGCAGCACGTGGCGAGCTTTTATCCGCACGAGGATATGGCGCGCGGCAAGCCGGAGCAGGAGCTGGAGCGCGCCGCCCGCGAAGGCCGCTTCGAGGTCGAGGGCTGGCGGCGGCGGCGCGATGGGACGCAGTTTTGGGCGGACGTGGTGGTCACCGCGTTGCACGAAGGCGAGAACCTGCGCGCGTTCGTGGAGGTCGCGCGCGATGTGACCGAACGCAAACAGGCGCAGGAGGAAATCAAGCGCCAGGTCGAACGGCTCGGCGCGCTCCGCGCCATCGAGACGGCGATCAGTTCATCGCTCGACCTGCGCGTGACGTTGAGCATCATCCTCGATCAAGTTACGGCGCAGCTTCAGGTAGACGCCGCCGACGTGCTCCTGCTCAATCGCTCCTCGCAAGTTCTCGAATATGCGGCCTCGCGCGGCTTTCGCTCCAACGCGATCGCGCGTTCGCGGCTCCGCCTCGGCGAAGGGCATACCGGCCGGGCCGCGCTCGAGCGCCAATTGGTTTCCATCGCCGATTTGACGGCGCCCAATGGGCAATTGCTGCGCCATGACCTTTTGGCGGGCGAAGATTTCATTTCGTACTACGCCGCGCCGCTGGTCGCCAAGGGCCAGATCAAAGGGGTCCTGGAGATATTTCATCGCGCCGCGCTGAATCCCGACCAGGGCTGGCTCGATTTTCTGAACGCGCTCGTCGGGCAGGCGGCCATTGCCATTGACAATGCCAGTCTGTTTGACGAACTGCAGCGCTCGAACCTCGAACTCATGCTAGCGTACAACGCGACCATCGAGGGCTGGTCGCGCGCGCTGGATTTGCGCGATCGCGAGACGGAGGGCCACACGCAGCGCGTGACCGAAATGGCGACGGACCTCGCCCGGCGCATGAACTTTGGCGAAGAAGCGCTCACCCACCTGCGCCGCGGCGCGCTGTTGCACGATATCGGCAAGATGGGCATTCCGGACCGCATCCTGCTCAAGCCCGGCCGGCTGAACACCGAGGAGTGGGATATTATGCGGCGCCATCCGATTTACGCGTACGAATGGCTCTCGCCGATCACGTTTCTCGCGCCGTCGCTCGACATTCCCTATTGTCATCACGAAAAGTGGAATGGCGGCGGCTACCCGCGCGGGTTACGCGCCGAGGAAATTCCGCTGGCGGCCCGCATCTTTAGCGTAGTGGACGTGTGGGATGCGCTCACCTCCGATCGGCCCTACCGCCGAGCGTGGCCGAAGGAACAGGTCAAGCGCTATCTCCGTGAACAGACCGGCACGCAGTTTGATCGCCGCGTGCTAGACGCATTCATGGATATGAAGTTGGATGGGAATGGACATCATTGACGACCGTATAACTAAAACACAAGTCCGTCCGCGACATTCGCGGTAAATTTGGGCACAGGAGGCGAGGGGTGAAACGCGCGTTGTTATCATGCTCGGACAAGACGGGGCTAGCAGACCTGGCCCGAGTTTTGCAAGCGCACGAATTTGAATTGATCGCTTCGGGCGGCACCGCGGCGGCGATCCAGCAAGCGGGACTGCCGGTCCGGACGGTCGAATCGTTGACGGGCTTCCCGGAGATGATCGGCGGACGCGTCAAGACGCTGCATCCCGCCGTCCACGCGGGCATTCTCGCGCGGCGCACGCCGGAGCATTTGGCCGAACTGCAAGCGCACGCGCTCGCGCCGATTGACCTCGTCGTCGCGAACCTTTATCCATTTCAGGCGACCGTTTCCAAATCAGGAACCACCTTCGACGAAGCGGTCGAGCAGATTGACATCGGCGGCGTCACGCTCATCCGCGCGGCCGCCAAGAATTTCGAATGGGTGACGATCGTGTGCGAGCCGTCGGATTACGCGGCCGTCGCCGCGGAGATCGAACGCGCCGGCGAAACGACGCGCGCCACCCGCGCTGCGCTGGCGCTCAAAGCATTCCGCCACACGGCGAGTTACGATGCCGTCATCGCACAGTACCTTGTAGGACAAATTGCCAATTTGTCTAGCGAATTCCCCGCGACCCTCACCCTGCCCCTCGAAAAAGTTACCGATTTGCGCTATGGCGAAAATCCACACCAGCACGCGGCTTTGTATCGCGGCATCAACCAAGTCGGCCTCGCCGAGGCGCGGCATTTGCACGGCAAGCCGCTCTCGTTCACGAACTGGCTGGATGTGGAAGCGGCCTGGCGGGCGGCGAATAGTTTTGCTGAACCTGCGGCGGTGATTATCAAGCACGTAACGCCCTGCGGGATCGCCAGCGATAAGAGTTTGTCGCGCGCCTATCTGGACGCGCGCGAATGCGATCCGTCGTCGGCGTTTGGCGGCGTGGTTGGGCTGAATCGGTCGGTGGATGTCGGCACGGCGCGCGCGATCGCGGAGATTTTTACCGAGGTGATCATCGCGCCGCGCTTTGACGATGCCGCGTGCGAGATCCTACAAAAGAAAAAGGACTTGAGACTGCTCGAATTTGCGCCGGCGAGCGTAGGCGCCTGGGAACTGCGAACGGTCGGGGGCAGCTATTTGCTGCAAGACGCGGACGACGCCGCGGCGCTCGAATGGCGCGTAGTCTCGCAGCGCGCGCCGACGCCCGAAGAGGAACGCGCGCTGCGTTTCGCTTGGCGCGCGGTCAAGCTCGTCAAGTCCAACGCCATCGTGCTCGCGCGCGACACGCGAACCGTCGGGATCGGCGCGGGGCAGATGAGCCGCGTCGAGTCGGTCAAAATCGCGGTGGACAAGGCGGGCGAGAAGGCGCGCGGGGCCGTGCTCGCGTCGGACGCGTACTTCCCATTCGCGGATGGCGTCGAGGCGGCTTGTAACGCCGGGGTTACGGCGATCGCCGAGACAGGCGGCTCACTTCGCGATCAAGAGGCCATCGAGATGGCAAATCGCTTTAACGTCGCGATGGTGTTTACGGGCACGCGGCACTTTAGGCATTGAGTGTGGGAGTATGGGAGTATGGGAGTGTGGGAGTTGCTCCCACACTCCCATACTCCCATACTTTTCTGATCGCGCGCGGCAACCTCGGCAGCAGATCACCCGCTATCGCGCCCGCGCGGCCGATTTCTTCCTCGGCGATTTTCCCGGCCAATCCGTGCAGGTACGCGCCGGCAACCGCCGCGTCGAAAGGCGCGAGTTTTTGGGCGAGGAGCGCGACGATCGTGCCCGCGAGCACATCGCCGGTTCCGGCGGTGGCGAGCGCGGGCGTGGCAAATGGAACCAGCGTCACGCGTCCATCGGGCGCAGCGACGACAGAGTGCGCGCCTTTCAGCACGACGATCTGTCGCCACTCGACCGCGAAACGCTGGGCAACGTTTACGCGGTCGGATTGAATCGCGCCGGTCGCGAGGCGGCACAAGGTTGACATCTCGCCGGGATGCGGCGTGAGAATCGCGGTGTTGGGCGCGAGGCGCGTCCACCAATCGGGCGTCTGCGAGAGCGCAAAGAGCGCATCGGCGTCAATCACCAGCGGCGCAAATGGATTTGTCATTCTGACAAGCAGCTCCTGCACAAACCGAATGGTCTTCGGGTTCCGTCCAAATCCGCAACCGATTAGGAGCGTGTCGTAGTCGCCGAGCGCGTTCACCAGTGGCTCGATTGCTTCAGGTGTGAGCGCGCCGTTATCGTCCGGCAGCGGAACATAGGTCGTCTCGTGCGCCGCCGCCGCGACCATCGGCTGGATCGAGCGCGCGAGCGCCAGCGTGACCAGCCCCGCGCCCGCGCGCGTCGCCGCCGACCCCGCTAAATACGCCGCGCCCACATAATTAGCCGACCCCGCGCAAATCATCGCCTTTCCATACGTGCCTTTGTGCGAATTTTGCGGACGCGCCGGAAGCCGCGCCGCAACCCCCTCCGCGCTCGCCACCTCAAGCGTCACGTCGCTCGCCCACTCTGCCGGAATCCCAATATCCGCAACCAGCAATTCGCCGACCGCGCCCGCGCCGGGGAATAGCAGCTGGCCGACCTTCGGAAAGGCAAAGGTCACGGTCAAATCCGCGGGAACCGCCGACGGATCAAGCGCGCCGGTGTCGGGATTCAGGCCGCTGGGGAGATCAACTGCCACGACGAGCGAGGATGCGGGATTCGAGACACGAGATGCGGGAACGATTTCCTTTATTTCCCTTGTTTCCTTCTTTTCCCTTGCGGCCTGCACCACGGCGAGCATCTCTTTCAACAGCCCTTCAATCGGCCGCGTCACCCCCGTGCCGAGGAGCGCGTCCACGATCACGTCGCTGCGCGCGAGCAGGTCCCTGAGCGCGGCGAAATCCTTGTCGTCCTCCGCGTGCGTTACAGGGATGCCGCGCTCGACGCACATTAGGAAATTCGCGTCGTCACCCTCGGTCTTGCGTTTCCAAAGATAGAGCGCGACACTTGCGCCGGCGTCGCGCAGAAAGCGCCCGCACACCAAGCCATCGCCGCCATTGTTTCCCGGGCCGACGAGCACGAGCACGCGGCGGTCGCGCGACCCGCGCGCCAGAATCGCGTCGGCCACGGCTTTGCCCGCGCGTTCCATCATCATTGCAAACGTGTTGCCGCTTCGGTCGGCGCGCTGTTCGAGTAAGCGCATTTGATTGGCTGTGACGAGTTTCATTGTTTTATTCTCTTTTCTACTTCCTGCCACGCCTCGCGCACCCGATTGACTTGCTCCCTCCCCAAATCGCGTTCGGCGTAATGGACGGCGACGTAGGCATCGGTGATGGCGCGGATTTGCTCCGTCTCCTGGGGCCAATGCTGCTCCAAGCGCGGCAGGAATTCGTAAGGCGTCTCGGCGCTGCGGCGCGGCAGGCCCGCGTCGGCCGCGCGCGCCACGAGTGCCGCGTAGATTCGCCGGATGGATTCCGCGGCGATGCTCGCGCGGCGGCGCGCTCGCGCCTTTTTGACCCGCGCGTCGCGCAGCACGGCGCTGGCCTCATCCGCGCCCAGCGCCTCGCGAACATACGTCTCTTCTTCGATTTGCTCCATTCGCCTGTTCAACGCGCGGGCCATCAAGTAGCCGATACCTACGACGATTGCGATTATGCCGAGCACTTTCAAAATCGGCAGCAGGAGATTCAAGAGCGCGAGGTCGGGTTGGGCTTGTCTCAACGCCTCCTCGGTCCCCGGTGGAACAAGGTTGTTGAGCATTTGGCCCAAGTTTCCAAGACCCGTCAAAAGCGGCCGGAGCAGCTCAACTAGCCAGCCCGCGACGAGGGCGAGTGGAATCAAGATCAGGAAGAACAGCCCGCTCACAATCGCGGCGAGCGGCGCGAATAGACGCACCAGCGCGTCGGCGGATTCCAGAGTCAAGATTTGGAGCATACCTAGCCCGAGCGCCATGACGAGCGCGACGGCGGCCAGCAAGTTGACGGCCCAGCGCGGCGCGAGCGGCAAGTTGCTGCCCATCTCGTCCATGCGCGCGAGCGCAATCGCCAAGAGGCCCAGAACAAAGTAGACGAAAATCACCGGGGCCGCGTCGTAGGAACCGATAAATCCGGCAAGGAGAAACAGTCCAAAGAACGCCACGATGCCGAGGCGAAATTGAAAACCGATAAACCAAAGCGTGAGCGGGCGCTGACCAAAACCCAAACCCCGGGTAAAAACGTACAGCACTCCGAGCGTCGCCAAGAACTCGGCCGAGGGCCCGCTGGAAAAGTTGCTGACCGCGGATAAATAACGCGGCAGCCAAGTGAAATCGAACAGCGCGGCCGACGGGTAAATCTCAACGCGGACAACGACCGAGAGCGTGAGCAGGCCGATGCCGATCGCGGCGAATTGCAGAATCGTCCAACGCCGTTTGAACCGCGGCAGCGTGCGCCCGGCGAGGAGCGCGAGCCAATACGCGACGAACAGCGCCAGCGGCGAAACCGCGCGGAGATTCGGTCGCGCGGCGAAGAACGCGAGGATCGCGTAAACCCAACACGTTTCCATCGCGGCGAGCAGCGCAAAGCGCAATTCGCGGCGCGGCGAGAGCCGATGTAAGTCCCAGGTCTCAAGTCTCAAGTCAAACCCTCCGCATGGTTGCCTGTGACCTGCGACGTGGTACTTGTGACCTGAGACATGTGACCTGAGACCTGCCGCACGACGATGCCTTCCAATTCCTCCGTCGGCGTCCAATCCTCGTCGAGCGAAATGAACGCGATCCGCCGGCCGGCTTGGCGCAGGCGCAGCATCTCCGCCAGCATCTCGTCGGTGACGACGCCCGTAATCATCACGAGAGTTGCGCCCCACGCAATTTTTGTGCTCTCGTTGGCGAGCAGCACCTCGATCGGGGTCGTGACGAACGAGGTGACTGCGGCGAGCGCTTCCAGGATGTGACGCAAGTGGTTGGGGTCGCGGCTGGGCAGAATCTTGAGCCGCTGGTCGGATTCGGGCCAGGTGCCGTTGGCGATCATGCCCACCGCGTATTTGTGCTCCGCCGCGAAATTCGCGATGGACGCCGCGAGACTGATCACGCGTTCGAGCAGCGCGGAATTGACGCCCTGCCACGCTTGCGCGAACGTCGCCACGTTGACAAAGAGCACCCATTGGTACGTGATGGTCGGATCGTAAAGTTTGACTTGGAGCGCGCCGGTGCGCGCCGTCATGCGCCAGTGAATGTGCTTGGGCGCATCGTCGGGACGATAGTCGCGGACGCCGCGCGGCCGGGTCGCGTCGTAAAAGAGCGGCACACGCGACTTGTTCTCGCCGAGCGGGTCCTTGGGCGGCAAGCCCCAGTCTTCCATCGGGCGGATTTGCGGATAGACGATCAAGCGGTCGGTGCGCGGGCTGACCCATTCGCGCTCGAACAGGCCGAACAGATCGCCCGAGCGCAGGCGCGCGGGGCCGAGGATAAAATAGCCGCGCTGGTTGCACGGGACTTGATACTGCCACCGCGCGCCTTCGAACGCGCCGAGCGCGGCGTGTTGGCTGAGATAGCCCGTCAGCGGAATGTGCGAAGGCGCGAGCGGCTTGTTCGCCGGCTTGAGGGCCGCGGGGAACTGGTCGTCAATCTTGATCCAGGCGAGCGGCAGGATTTTTCGATTCCCGACGCGCACGCCCAGATCAACTTGCTCGCCGACAAAGACGCGGTGTTCGCTCAACGTGCGGTCATAGCTGACGCGCCACAGCGCGACGCGATTCCACGCCCACGCAACCGGAATCACGGTGAGCAGCAGCGCGGCGAGCACGACCAGCGCGTTCGAATGCAGCGCCACGCCAAAGACGATCATCAGGACTGCGAAGCGAATCCAACTTTCATTAAACATGGCCGTCAATTGGTAATTGGTAATTGGTAATTACCAATTACTACTTACTGTTCCACTGGTACGGGCACGGACTCGACAATCTCTTTGACGATCTGTTCCGCGCTGCGGCCGCGCAGGCGCGTCTGAGCGCCGATGATGAGGCGATGCGTGATGATAAAAGGCACGAGGTACTTGACGTCGTCGGGGAGCACGAAATCGCGGCCGTGCAGCGCGGCGAACGCTTGCGCGCCGTGATAGAGATAGAGCGAGCCGCGCGGACTCGCGCCGAGTTCGACCGCCGAATGCGCGCGCGTCGCGTGGACGAGCGCGACGATATAATCGCGGATGGACGCTTCGACGCGGACGTGGCGCACCGCGCGCTGCATCGCGAACACGGCCGCGCCGCCGGTGACCGGCTGCAAACTGTCGAGCGGCTCGACGCGTTCAAAGCGGAGTAGAATCGAATTTTCTTCGTCGGCGCTTGGATAACCCAAGGCAAGTTTCATGAAAAAGCGATCCACCTGGGCTTCCGGCAATGGGAACGTGCCCTCCAACTCGATCGGGTTCTGCGTCGCCATGACGAGGAACGGCCGCGGCAAGATTTTGGTCGCGCCATCCACGGTGATTTGCCGCTCTTGCATCGCCTCCAGCAGGGCCGATTGAGTGCGCGGCGTGGCGCGATTGATTTCGTCGGCGAGCACGATCTGCGCCATCAGCGGGCCGGGACGATATTCAAACTCTTGCGTCTTTTGGTTGTAGACCGCGAGGCCCGTCACATCGCTGGGTAAAAGATCGGGCGTGAACTGAATGCGCCGGAATGTGCAGTCGAGAGAACGCGCCAGCGCCTTGGCCAGCGTCGTCTTGCCGATGCCCGGCACGTCCTCGAACAAAATGTGGCCCTCGCACAACAAGGCGACGAGGGCCAGGTCAACGACCTCGCTCTTGCCGACGATTACGCGTCCGACATTCTCGCGAATCTGGCCTACCGCCGCTTTGATGTCGCCAACAGTTGGAGTGGAATTCATGTCGAGTCCTCTTTGCGCTGCGTGAGCGAATTTTACCACACAATGATTGATTCGGCTAACGTCTTGCCGATAACACCCGGAATTGCCCAACGTTCTAACAAAACAGTTGCGATTGACGCTAACCGGACGGCATGTTAAAATCGCCGTATGAGCCACGGGAAAGAGTTGCTGCTCGCCGGCGACATCGGCGGCACCAAAACCGCGCTCGCGATTTTCTCGTCCGACACCGGGTCGCAGCGGCCCCTCGTCGAGGCGACCTTCGCCAGCAAAGAGTATGCTTCGCTGGAAACGATCATCGCTCGCTTTTTGGCCGGACGCGGCGAACGGCTGACCCGCGCTGTTTTTGACGTCGCGGGCCCGGTGGTCCAAGAGCGCGTCCAAGTGACGAACCTGCCGTGGATGATAGACGCCGCGTCCCTGCGCCGTGCTTTGGGAGTTCCGGTCCATTTGTTGAATGATCTGGAAGCGATTGCTCACGCGGTGCCATTCCTAGAGTCGGTTGATGTCGAGACGATCAACCAGGGTGACGACGTCGCAAATGGCACGATCGCGGTCATCGCTCCCGGCACCGGGTTGGGCGAGGCGTTCATTGTTTGGAATGGGACGCGCTATCAACCCCACGCTTCCGAAGGCGGACACACCGATTTCGGGCCGGTCACGTCGCTGCAAATCGAACTCTTGAATTTCCTCATGCCGCGTCTGCCCCACGTGAGTTACGAACGCGTCTGCTCCGGGCTGGGCATCCCCAACCTCTATGCCTTTTTCAAGGAAACGGGCCGCGCCGCCGAGCCGGATTGGTTGCGCGAAATGCTGGCGCAAGCGCATGACCCAACGCCCGTCATCGTCCAAGCCGCTCTCGAAAATCGCGCGGAAATCTGCGCGCGCACGCTCGACCTGTTCATTTCGATTTTGGGCAGCGAAGCGGGCAACCTCGCGCTAAAGGTGAAAGCGGCGGGAGGCGTTTATCTCGGCGGCGGCATTCCCCCCCGAATTCTGCCGCAATTGCAGGCCGAGAGTTTTATGCAAGCGTTTACGCGCAAGGGCCGCTTTGCCGATCTACTCGCGCGCGTTCCCGTGCGCGTCATCCTCCATCCCAAGCCGGCGCTGCTCGGCGCGGCACAGTACGGTCTGGAGTGGCGCTAAGGTGCGACACACGTTATTGACATCCCTGCCTCTTTCTGCTATACTCCTAGTTGCAACTAGTTGCAATTAGGAGTTATCGCATGTCGCATCACACGACCATGCTTGCCGACCTGCGGCAATCAGGACACCGCCTGACGCCGCAGCGGGAAATGATCCTCAGCGTTATTTGCGAGAGCAATGGCCACCTCAGCGCCGACGAAATCTTGAAACGCGTCCGCGAGCGCTACCCCTATCTCAACAAGTCCGCCGTCTATCGCACCCTCGACCTGCTCACGCGCCTCAATCTGGTCAATCCACTCACTTGAGAAGACGCTGCGCGACGATTACGGCTTTGCCGCCGACCTGGATCATTTTGCGATCTTTGGCACGTGCCGCAAATGCCAGTGAACAGTCAACAGTCAACAGGCAACAGACTGAATACTGTTCACTGTTCACTGTTCACTGTTCACTGTTCACTGACTCGGAGGTTCCATGCACATCCCTGACGGGTATCTCAGTCCCGCGACCGCGGCGGCGATGTATGCCGCGTCGCTTCCATTTTGGTATCGCGCGACGCGCAAGACGAAAACGCTCCTCACCGGCCGCGCGGTGCCACTGATCGCGCTCTTGGCCGCGTTCTCATTTGTGATCATGATGTTCAACGTGCCGCTGCCGGGCGGCACCAGCGGCCACGCGGTCGGCTCGGCCCTGGCCGCAATCGTCCTCGGGCCTTGGGCGGCGATGCTCGCGGTAACGGTTGCGCTCATCATCCAGGCATTCTTCTTCGGCGACGGCGGGATTTTGGCGATTGGCGCGAATGCGTTCAACCTGGCGATTGTGATGCCGCTAGTTGCGTTCTATCTGTATCGCTGGCTGAGCGGCAACGCGGCAGTCACGGCGCAGCGCCGTGTAGCGGCCGCGGCGATTGCCGGTTACGTCGCGATCAACCTCGCGGCGCTGCTCACCGCGATTGAACTGGGCATTCAGCCCATCTTTTTCCGCGATGCCGCTGGATTCGCGCTCTATTTTCCCTATGGCTTGCAAGTCGCCGTTCCCGCGATGCTCCTCGGCCATCTCACCATCGCCGGGGCGGTCGAAGCGTTAGTCACGGGGCTGGTATTGACATGGTTACAGCGCACGAATCCGCAGGTGCTCGAAGCGTACAGCGGCGTCAAGTCGAGCGCGGGAGGCGCGCGTGTTTCGCGTCGGGCCTGGGCGGGACTGCTCGCGCTGGTCGTCCTCGCGCCGATTGGGCTATTTGCGCCCGGAACGGCGTGGGGCGAATGGAGCCGAGAGGAATTGCAGCAAATGGGGCTGGGCTATATTCCCGCCGGCTTTGACCGGTGGTCGAGTTTGTGGAACGCGCCGCTGTCTGGCTATGACTTGCCGCTCCTCGATAATGCGGCGGCAGGATACTGGCTCTCGGCGGTTCTCGGCGTGGTCCTCGTGTTTGCTATCTTTTTGGGAGTCGCGTGGGTGATGCAGCGCATTGGAAGCAAGACACGCGTTGCCGCGGACGAAAACGGCTAGATTATTCCGCGAATCGCGCGAATCTACGCGAAGGTCATTGCGAGAATTCCACGTTCGTAGTAAG
>JACQYF010000171.1 GCA_016208315.1 Chloroflexota bacterium
CGACAAGGTGCGGGTGACACGCCGGAGCTGATTCACTGACCATCCAAACGGCGGAATCGGTGCGTCGGTTAATTCCAGCTTGTCCGGTTCCCTTTTTTGTCGTTGTGAAAGTACGAACTTATACAGAATCATAGATAGAGTGTACTATGTTCGCGATGCGCAAATCTTCCACCGCGATCCGGTCGTAGCGCACGGTTAAGTCGTTCGCAAGATTGTTCAGAAAATCCTTCCGGCGATTCGCAATGTGCTGGTGCTGACTCTGAAGGGCTTGGACGGCTTGGTACCAATTCCGTGCGAATCTGGTGCGCCGCGCCAGGCGGCACTGCAAGACCCGCAGGCACTTCTGTTCCGCCCGATACCAGCGCGGGTTTTCAATCTGCTCGCCGTCGCTTGTCATCAGCAACCGGCATAAAGCTCCATCCAAGCCGACTTCCGCGCGGGTGGCAGGCAAAGGTTGCGGCTAAATCTCACCGGCAAAGCAGGCATACCAGCCGTCGGCTTGGCGCACGGCCCGCAGCGTTTTGATCTCGCCAGCGAGGGGGCGATGCTACCGCACGGCGATCCGACCGATGCCCAACACGCGCAAGCAGCGACCATCGAGTTTGAACCCATTGCCGTTCTTTCAAGCCGAAACTGGAGAAACGTCCTTGACCCTTGAAGCGTGGGTACCCGGGTTTCTCGCCGGCTTTCACTCGGCGAAAGAACGCTTGGAACGCTTGGTCCACATCCGTCGTCGTGACCTGCAAAATGTGGCTGTGGACTTGCGGCGAAAGGGTTTGGTGCGACGATAGTCCTTGACCTTGGCGAGTTGCTCCGAGTGCCCAATGGCGCGGTGTCCGTTTTCTCAGGCCGCCTTGCGCTCGGCGAGGCCCGCATTGTACCAGCGGCGACATGTTTCGAGAGTTTGTGCGAGCAGTCGGAATTGATTGCGTGAGGGCATTTCACACAAGTTAGGGACTGGTTGAATTTGTCAAATCCAGGGTGCGGCGTTCCGCGGTCTTGCGTTTGCGCTTGAGAATGCCCAGCCAGGCAGCATTCTCCGCCAAGTATTTCACGATCGCGGTCGCTTCGCCCCGATGATATGCTTGAGTGAAGAAGTAGAGGGAGCGATAAACCATTTCGAGCGATACCGCGGCAAACAGTTGTTTCAGTTCATCGGCGACCGCATCCGTCAAGTCGACCAACACGGCGTAGAGCAACCACGTTGCCCAAATCTGCATTGCCACGCCGTTCAGGGAACCGGTCCAGAAGTATGCCAGACCCAACAACCGTTTGACGGCGTTGAAGGCGTCTTCAATGGTATAATCACAAGTGACAAATTCTGCATGAGCCGTACCGCGCGGCTACGTCTCACCTGGTGGCGACGGGCTCTCCGCTCTCGTCCAACGCGTTCCGACGAATCGGTATATCCTTCCGATGAGACTTCCCATCGTGGAGGAACACATGCAACGTCAATGGAGAATCCGCCGTCAGCTGATTGAAGCCAGCGATGGTCAGCGTCGCTGGGATCGCGCCTACCAATGCCTTCTGCGATGGGGAAGTACCGCCCCAGTCAAACTACTCCCGGCGCCCCAATTCTGGATCGAATTACCGCAGGAGGTGAAAGATGCAAGTCGCAGTGTATGTACGAGTCTCGACCCAACGCCAAGCTCAGGCGCAAACGATTGAGCAGCAATTGGAACGGCTGTGCGCGCACATCCAGGCGCAGGGTTGGCAGATCGCGGACGATAACATCTTCCGCGATGATGGCTACAGCGGTGCGGGCTTGAATCGTCCCGGCTTGGATCGCTTGCGGGATCGCGCAGCGCAAGCCGAGTTTCAGCGCGTGCTCATCACGGCCCCCGACCGTCTGGCCCGCAAGTATGTGCATCAAGTCTTACTGATCGAAGAACTGGAACGTTACGGCTGTCAGGTCGAATTCCTGGACCGACCCATGAGTCAAGACCCACACGATCAGTTGTTGCTACAGATCCGTGGCGCCGTGTCGGAGTACGAACGCTCCCTGATTGCTGAACGGATGCGGCGTGGTCGTCAGGCCAAGTATCGCGCCGGCATCTTGCTGCCCTGGACGCGCGCGCCGTATGGCTTGCAGATGAATCCCGACCATCCGCGCGATCCCAAGGGCGTGCGCCTGGAAGCAACCGAGGCCGCGACCGTCGGCGAGATGTTTGTCTACTACTTGGAAGAAGG
This sequence comes from Chloroflexota bacterium, assembly GCA_016208315.1. Taxonomy (GTDB): domain Bacteria; phylum Chloroflexota; class Anaerolineae; order UBA4142; family UBA4142; genus JACQYF01. The sequence continues at coordinate 2,191 of JACQYF010000171.1, forward strand.
GCATAGCCTGTTTGGCCTTGCCAAACACCTGATCGCCAACCAGATTCCATCGCCCCGAGGACAAAAACGGTGGAATCAAGCCACCCTTCGGGGCATTTTGACCAATCCGGTCTATACGGGCAAGGTCTATGCGGCGCGCACCCGGCCGCGTCCGGCACGCGTGCGCCGCTCTGCGCTGAAACCGCTGGGCCGCCCCACGACCAGCCGTGTAGTGACCGACTCCAACGAATGGATTTTGGTGGCACCGATTCCGGCGATAGTGAGCCAGGAACAATTCGCCTGGGTGCAAGCGAAATTGGCACAGAATCAGCAATTTGCCAAGCGCCATAGCAAGTCCCACGAGTACCTGCTGCGAGCGCTGGTCAGTTGCGGCGTCTGCCAGTGCTCGTGTATGGCGCGGACGAACTCGCCCGGCTATGCGTACTATGTCTGTCGCGGCAAGCTGCATGCGGTGCAGTCCTGTCACGATGAGAAATGTCCCGCGCGCTTCATCCCCGCCCCGCAACTGGATGCGTTGGTGTGGCAGGATTTATGCGACGTGTTGACTCATCCCGAATCGATTCGCCAAGCACGTCGCGAGAATCTACGCAAGGCCCGTGTGAGCCTGGATCATCAACTGGAACGTTTGACGGAAGCGTATCTGAGCAGTGTCCTGCTTTTGGCCGAGTATCAGCGACGCCGGCAAGACTTGGAGCAAAAGCAGCACGGGCTGGACACCCAAGTGCAACAACTCGAAACCAGTGCCAATCGCCACACCGAGGTGCGCGCTCCAATAGCTCAATTACTGGGGTGACGGATTCCAAATCAACCCGCGCCAGGAGTTGAGCTTCTGCTTCAAGATACGCTTTCAAAGTGTTCACAGTCGCCTCCCGGCGAAGATTATAGCCCGGACTACCCAAAACAGCCAAACAAAGCCTCTTGACAAATCCATCCGAATAGATTATATTGTAATTACAAATTAGTTATAACAACATACTAATAAGTAGGGGGAGCTGTATCCTAGATGGATATTGCAGCATTTGCCATTGACAAAAATCTGCCGACACCTCTGTATCATCAGCTCAGAGAAGCTTTGTTAACAGTCATCAAGACGCAATACAAAGAAGGCGACCTCATCCCCACCGAGCAGGAATTGTGCGACAAGTTCCAAGTCAGCCGCATCACGGTTCGCAGAGCGATTGACGAACTGGTGCGGGAGGGCTACCTCGTCGCTCGACAGGGCAAAGGTACTTTTGTCGCCAAGTCGAAAATCCAGCGCCACATGCCCAAAATGAAGAGCTTTTCGCAGGAAATGTCCGAGGAAGGGCATCAGCCGGGTTCCAAGTTGCTGTCGCTGCGGCACGAAAGAGCAAGCCAGTCCATCGCGGCAACACTCGGTTTGGAAACAAACTCTTGGGTCTGGCTCGTCGAACGGTTGCGATTGGCCGACAATGAACCGATCTGTTTGTCGCTCGCCTATTTGAATTTGCCGCAGGACGTGTTCTTGACTCCCGTCGAATTAGAGGAACACGTCTCCTTATGGTCGGTGCTGGAGAACAAGGGCATCACTTTGGCGAGATCGGAAGAGACCATTCAAGCCGTAGCCGCCGGCGCACCTGAGGCACAAGTCCTGATAGTCGAGATCGGTTCACCGCTTTTGCTCGTGCAAGGGACGGTGTATTCCGAGCGCGACATTCCGGTCGAATACCACAAGATTTTCAACCGCGGCGATCGGTACACTTACTCCGTCCAAACCGCACGTTGAAAGTCCACACATTCGCGTGTTCGAGGTTTCCATGAAAGCAATGTGGCTGGTGGAACCAGGTAGATTCGAGCTGCGAGACCAACCGGCGTATGAGTTCGAAGCGGACCAAGTCCTCGTCCGCATCGCCTACGCCGGAATTTGTCCCTGGGATGTACGGGTCTATCTCGGCAAAAAGAATGTGCCGCTGCCGCGCCTGATGGGACACGAAGCCAGCGGGATCGTGACCCAGGTCGGCAAGGACGTAGACCACATCCGGGTGGGTCAGCGCGTCGCGCCCGATTTCATCGTCAAGTGCGGCGTCTGCCTCAACTGCCGCCGCGGGCGCGCCAACAAATGCTCGAATCCCCGCTTCCCCAACGGCGCTTACGCAGAGTACGCCGTCCTTCCTCACCAGAACATCCACCTCCTCGAAAACGCGACCACATCTTTCGAGTCTGCCGCTTTTATGGAGCCGCTGGCGTGCGTCTTCCGCGGACAAAAGATGCTCCGCCTTGTGCCGGGCGAAACCGAACTGGTGATCGGCGCAGGTCCCATCGGCTTGATGCATCTCCAAATCGCGCGATTATTCGGCGCGCGGGTTATGGTCGCCGATGTGCTCCCCGAGCGCCTTGCATTGGCGCGCCAGCTTGGCGCGCATGCCATCCTTGATAATTCGAATGGCGATCTAAAGCGCGCGGTGATGGACTGGACGAATGGGTGCGGCGCGGATGCCGCCGTAGTCACCGTCGCCGCGTCGCCCGTGGTGCTGCAAGCCGCCGAATGTCTCGGCGATGGCGGACGGCTCAACATCTTTGCCGGCATATACCCCGTTGCTCCCCTTCCAATTGACCCCAACCTCATCCACTATAAAGAGCTAGTTCTCACCGGCTCAGCCGATTCCACTTCACAAGATATGCACGCGGCGCTGCACTTGATCGAGACCGGTCAGGTGCGCGTGGAAGAATTGATTTCTCACCGATTGCCTCTACAGCAGTTGCCCGAAGGTTTCGAGATCGTGTCCAAGCAGCAAGGGCTGAAAGTGATGATCGAGATTGGGGGAAACCTATCCCCCTAACCCCCTTTCCTACCAAGAAAGGGGGAGAAGATGTTCCCCCTTCCCGGATCGGGAAGTGGGTTGGGGAAAGGTCGGAGGCGCGATGGCAACGCCATTCGTCCTGGCAGTGGACGTGGGCACGTCTTCACTCAAAGCGGTACTCTACGACAAGCAGGGTCAGGTACTCGACTCGACGACGCGGCGCTATGCCTATCGTTCGGAGCAACCCGGCTGGGCCGAAGCCGACCCGCGCGAATGGTGGCTGGCGTTTCAAGCCGCGCTCGGCGACTTGAGATTTCCTCTGAATCACGTGGAGGCCATCGCGTTCACTGGCCAGATGCACACCGCGGTGCTCCTCGATGCGGACGGTACGCCGCTCGATCCAACGATCCTCTGGCTCGACCGCCGCGCGGCTGCCGAAACCAAAGAACTCGCGGCGACGCTGCAACTGCCTCCCTATCAACTCAACAGCACGTACACGCTCCCCAAACTCCTCTGGCTGAAAAGAAACCGGCCCGCTGTTCTCCGTAAAACTCGCGCGATTCTCTGGCCGAAAGATTATTTGCGTTTTTGCTTGACCGGCGATGTTTGCACCGATCTGACCGAAGCGGGCGGCGCGGCGTTGCTCGATTGGGAAACGGAGACGTGGGCGATTGAGCGATTGGCATTCGCCGGCTTGGACGCCCCGATTCTCCCACTGATCCGCGGAGCCGATGCGATTGTTGGACAACCCAAGCGCGAGGTCGCGGAAAAGCTGGGCATTCGCCAGGATGCCAAGGTCATTGTCGGCATGGGTGATGTCGCGGCATTGATTGGCGGCGCGCCGCCCCAGCCGGGACGCGTGGTTTGCTCACTCGGCAGTTCGTCCATGATTTTTGCCGCGCTCGCGCCGGATCAGCATCCCGACGATCCGACACGGCGGTTGTACACCTACCCGTTCCTAAGCCCCTATCGTCTGTTCGGCGGCGTATCGTCCACTACCGGCGCGGCGCTCGTCTGGGCTTACAACACCTTGACCAAAGACAAAGCGTCTTTTGAAGACGCCATGCGCGAAGCATTGAGCGTGAGCGCGGACGGCCTCTGCTTCATCCCGTATCTCGCCGGCGAACGCAATCCCTACTGGTCAGATGACATCCGCGCCGGCTTTTACGGCTTGCAGTTGTCGCACGATCAGCGCCATCTCGTGCGCGCCGTCATGGAAAGTATCGCGTTCAGCTTGCGGCATCTGCTCGATATTTACGCGGAATGCGGCGTACCGGCGCAAGAGTTGACGCTGGCGGGCGGCGGCGCCCAGACTCCCGGTCTATGCCAGATCATCGCCGACGTGTGCGGCATGGATGTTTCCATTTACGCCGAGGAAGAGACGGTCACGCGGGTTCTCTACGCGTTGTGCCAGACCGCTCTCCACCGAGCCAATTTCGACGACGCACTGCGGCAAACGTTCCGCGCGCCGGAGTTGATTCGCTGCGACCGAGCGCAGATGGCGCGGTATGGACCGGGCTATGCAACCTATCGGCGGTTCAGCGATTTTGCTCTACAGGGGGCGCGTCGCGCGCAGATCACAGAGAGGGTTTCGACATGACTGGAAAAAATCGGCGGCTAGGCAGGTTGTTGGTTGGTCCCCACCAGAGGTGCTTGTTGATTCCGCTCGATCACGGACCCTGGTTGGGTCCCGTCTCCGGCATTGACTGCCCGCGCGACATTGTCGCTAAAGCGGTCGCTGGAGGTGCGAACGCTTTGCTCGTCACTCCCGGGTTTTTGCGCGCGGTCGCGGAAATCGTTCCGCCCGAGGTCGGCATCATCTTGCGCGTGAGTCTCAGCGCAGGCTTGAGTGCCGAGGCGTTGCAAGAAGTTCCCGCGTTCACCGCGACCACTGCCGCGCGTCTGGATGTTGACGCCGTTGCCGTTTCCATTTTCTTCGGCCGCGGCGGCGAGGTCGAGATGATGCGCTACCTGGGTCGGCTGATCGAAGAGTGTGCCGGATTCGGAATCCCCGTGCTCGCCGAGATGCTCCCGCCCTCGGACAAGTTCTTTGACGCGGACAGTATCGCCCATGCTGCGCGCATTGGCATGGAATTGGGAGCGGACATCGTCAAGACCAATTATTGCGGCGATGTCGCGGGTTTCCGGCGGATCGTGGCTTCGACATCTGTGCCAATCCTCATCGCCGGCGGCCCCAGCCAAGACAACGACCGCAGCACACTGCAAGTTGCCGCCGACGCGATCCAGGCCGGCGCGGCCGGCGTCGCCTTCGGCCGGCGCGTGTGGCAAGCGAGCGATCCCGAAACCCTCGTCCGCAAATTGAAAGCGATCGTGTTGGAGAAATGAGCAGATGGAGATTCTGAAAAAGCGACTATCCGATATCGTCGGCGCGGCGAACGTGTGTGACCGGTCGTTCGTGCTCCAAGCCTACGCGCGAGATTTCGGCACGATGCCGCCGCACCGGCCGGATATTGTTATCCGACCGAGAACCGCTGGGGAGATCGCCGAGATCGTCAATCTCGCGAATGAATTCAAGGTTCCCATCATTCCACGCGGTGGCGGCTCGGCACAGGAAGCTGGAAGTACGCCCTCCGAAAACGGCGGCATTACGCTCGAAACCTTGCGCATGAACCAGATCGTCGAGATTGACGAGTCCAACGGGACCGTGACGTGCGAGGCGGGCATCACCTACGTCACGCTAATGAGCGCGCTCGAAGCCAAGGGTTGGAAGATCGGCATCGCTCCTTCCGGCGCGATGGCCGGCACGCCCGGCGCGCATATTGCGCGACCCGGAGTTGGCTGGGGCAACATCAAATACATCAGCTCGGGCGATCAGGTGCTGGGATTAAAAGTCGTCCTGCCGAGCGGCGATATTGTGTGTACCGGGACGGCGGCGAATCCGCACTCGGACGTTTTCTTCCGCTACGGCTTGGGTCCCGATGCCACCGGTCTTTTCGTCGGCGCGGAGGGCGCGTTCGGCATCATCGCCGAATGTACGCTGCGGATGTATCCCATGCCGCAAAAGATTTACCTCGAGCGCTACAAGACTACTGATCTGACCGCGGCGATCCAGGTTTTTCGCGAGCTGGCGCTGAACACTCTGGTCGTGTATGTCTCGGTGCCGGTCATCAAGCCGGGGCAGCTCATCCTCTTCGACATCAACGTGGAAGGCGACGAGAACGAAGTGAGCGCGCGCGTCGAAAAGATTCGCCGATTGATTTTGCGTAATCCGGGGATCGAATACGTGGGACCCGAAGGTCCACAGAAATTCTGGAACGGGCGTTGGTTCATGACCGGGGAAGAGTTCAAGGAAGGCATCGCCGGCGCGGTGAACTATTTCCTGCCGTTCGACAAACTCGAAAAAGCGACCTACGCGATGAAAGAGATCATGGATCGCCACGGCGTTCAAAACTATGCCCAACAGATGTTCCCCGAACCGACCGGCTCGGAGCACGTCAGCTTGATGTTCCACCACCCCGCCGACAGCGGCGAGCGCGCCAAGATTTGGGACGCGATGGGCGAGATGATGGATCGCGCGTTGGAGATGGGCGGCGCGCCCTATTCCAAAGGCAGACAGTGGGCGCCCTACCTGCAAAAGCACCTGGGCAATACCGGTTATTGGCGCATGATGCAAGCGATCAAGCAGACGCTCGATCCAAACCACATTATGAATCCCGGTGTGGCGGGACTTTGATCGGGAGGAGCGATGGCAGATATTCAACCGACCGCGCGCAAGTTGGAAAAACTGAGAAAGGCACTGTACGATTGCAGCCGCTGCGGTTTTTGTCGCGTCTGGAATTGGAAGGGCGTGCATTGGGTTTGTCCGACCTATCCATACACGGAAGCGTTCGATACGCAATACGCGCGCGGGCGCGTTAATATGGCGCAAGCTTTTCTCGACGGCGCGGCGGAGATTGACCAAACGTTTCTCGATCACCTCGCGCAGTGCTCGCTATGCGGTAGTTGCGCCACCCATTGCCCCGTGGGTATGCCGCTATTCGAGATTTGGCACGCCTTGCGGTCTGACCTGGTGGAGGCGGGCTATGTCCATTCCACCCACCGTCGGACGACCGAGAATGTTTTGCAGCACCACAGCGTCTTTGGCGCGCGGGCGGGTCGGAGCGATGCCACGCCGCAGGAAATACGCAAGGTGGACGTGCTCTACTTTCCCGGCTGCCAGACCACGCGCAAAGTTCGCGGCATTGGGCAAGCCACAACCGCCCTATTGTCGAAACTCGGATTGAACTTTGCGATGCTCGCCGAGGACGCGTGCTGCGGCTATCCCCTGTACGACATCGGGCAGATGCAAGCGATGCGCGAGAATGCCCTTCGCACCGCGGCGCAGCTCAAAGAGTTCCAGCCAGCCACAATTTTGACGACCTGCGCGGGATGTTATCGCGCGCTGAAGGTTGTTTACCCCAAACAGTTGGGGATAGATCCGGGCACTCAAGTCAAACACATCCACGAGTTTCTTCCCGACGTGCTGCCCACGCGTCTCGCGACGCTCGCGCGGAAGGTGACATTCCACGACCCGTGCGTCATGGGGCGGCACATGGGCATCTACGATGAGCCGCGCGCACTGATCGCATCCGTGCCCGGCGTCGAGTTGGTGGAGATGTACTCGAACCGCGAGCACGCGCTCTGCTGCGGCGCGGGCGGCGGCGTCTTGAGCACCTTCGACGAGATCGCCGGACAAGTCGCCGTCGAACGATTGCGGCAAGCCGCGGCCGCAGGCGCGGAGCAATTGGTGACCTCGTGCCCGACTTGCGTCGTCAATCTGAAACGCGCCGTTCGCAAAGCCGGTCTGAATTTGCAAGTGTCGGATATGGTCGAGTTGCTGAATGAGGCGGTGACCGTTGACGGAAATTGATCTTTTGATAACGGGTGCGCTCGTCGTGACGATGGACCAGCGCCAGCCCGTCATCGAGCACGGCGCGGTTGCCGTGAATGACGGCAGAATCGTCGCGGTCGGAAACCGCGAGGCGATTTCGCCGCGCTATGCCGCGCGCAGAACCATTGACGCGCGCCGCAAGGCGGTGATGCCCGGCCTGGTGGATACCCACCATCACCTTATGCAAAACTTTCACAAGGGCACGCGCGACGATCTCGCGCTCCTGAATTGGATTGATACCGTTTCGGTGCCGCGCATCCGCGTCGCGGTGCAGGATTATTTGCGCGGCAACTATGCTATTCAGTTGCACGCGTCGCGCCTCGGCTGCGCGGATGCGATCCGTTCCGGCATTACCACGATCCTCAACATGGAATGGGCGACCCATCCTTCGGTCGTTGACGTTTTCGAGCAGGCGGGCCTCCGCGTCGTCCACACGCTAACGATGAGCGATCAATGGATTGCGCCCGAGGTGCTGCTGCCGCATGACCGTTTGATCGCGCTGGCCGACCAGCTGCTCGAACGCTGCCGCGCATCGGAACGGGTTTCATTCCGCTACGGCATCGCCTGTCCGAACTCAGCGAGCGTCGGACTGATTCAAGAGGTACGCGCGCTCGCGGACCGAAACGGCGTGCCCATTCACATTCACATCGCCGAAACGAAATATGAATGGGACAACATCCACAATTTGTTCGGCAAGTCACCCACGCGGCATCTCTACGACCTCGGTCTTTTAGGTCCGGATGTCCTGGGCGCGCACTGCATCTGGATCTCGGACGAGGACATCGAGCTATTGCGCGCGACGGGTACGAAGGTGGCGCACAACCCCGAGTGCAACA
>JACQYF010000172.1 GCA_016208315.1 Chloroflexota bacterium
TTTATCCGCGAATCCACGCGAATCTTCGCTAAACGTCCTTTTCCTTCGCGAAGATTCGCGTGGATTCGCGGATAAAGTCCGACCTGTCCAGAAACGTGAGCCAATTCTACGCTCCCAAGCCGGGGTGTCAATCGCCCATTGCTCAGGGTCAATTTTGATGTTCTTGCCGCCCGGTGATATACTGGAAACAACCCAAATGCAGGATGAGAAAACAATGGACATCAACATCGCAGTAGTCCCCGTCGCGGGACTGGGCACGCGGCTCTTGCCCGCGACGAAATCGCAGCCGAAGGAAATGCTGCCCGTGGGCCGCAAGCCGGTCGTGCAGTACGTCGTGGAAGAGTTGACCCGCGTCGGCATGAAGCGCCTGCTGTTCATTACCGGGCCGGGCAAAACCTCCATCGAAAACCATTTCGATCTGAACGGCGAATTGATCCAGACCTTGCGCGAGACCGGCAAGGAAGATTTACTCGAGGAATTCGAATACGAGCGCGCGCCCGTGCAGTATTTCTACACCCGCCAACGCCAACTGCTCGGCCTGGGTCACGCGGTGTTGTGCGCGCAGCCGTTCGTCGGCGATCAGCCCTTTGTCGTCGCGCTGGGCGATTCGATCATCGGCGTGAACGCGCAAAGCGACGTCGTGCGGCGCATGACGCGCTGCTTTGTCGAGAATCGCGCTGCGGCGGTCATCGCGTTCGAAGAGGTGCCGATGGGCGACGTGCATAACTATGGCATCGCCAAGCCATCCTTCGACTCCGCTCAGGACAGCGGTGACGTTTTCCAAATCGAGGATGTGATCGAAAAGCCGAGCGTAGACGAAGCGCCCAGCAATCTCGCCATCGCCGCGCGCTATGTGTTCGCGCCCGGCATCTTTGAGGCGATTCACCGCACCAAGCCGGGCAAGGGCGGAGAAATCCAACTCACCGATGCGATTCGCCTGATCCTGCAAGAGGGCGGCAAGGCGTATGGCATCACGCTGCGCGGCGCCGAGCGGCGGTTTGACATCGGGAACTTTGATAGCTACTTTCGCGCCTTTGTTGAGTTCGCGTTAGCGGACGAGAAACACGGCGCGGGCTTGCGCCAACACGTGGAGCATCTGCTCCACCGAGGTGGCCTTGGCCATGATCATCATTCGTAAGCGCGCCTACGCGCGCGCCGGGCTGCTCGGCAATCCCTCGGACGGCTATAACGGCAAGACGATTTCGATCATCGTGCGGAACTTTTGGGCCGAGGTCGTGCTGTACGAATGGGACTCGATGGAGATTGTTCTCGCGGAGGACGACCGCGCGCGCTTTAGTTCGGTTTATGATCTCGCCAAGGATGTCAAGCTGCACGGTTATTATGGCGGCATTCGCCTCATCAAGGCGACGATCAAACGCTTTGTCGAATACTGCGCCCGGCACGATATCAAGCTGCACGACCGCAACTTCTCGGTGCGCTACGAAACGAACATCCCGCGCCAGGTCGGCATGGCAGGGTCGAGCGCGCTGATCACCGCGACGCTGCGCTGCTTGATGGAGTTTTACGATGTCACGATTCCCCTGCAGGCGCAACCCTCTTTCGTCCTTTCGATTGAAAACGAAGAACTGGGCATTGCCGCGGGCTTGCAGGACCGGGTCATCCAGATTTACGAGGGCGTCGTCTACATGGATTTCGACAAGACGCAAGAATGCCTCGTCGAGGGCCTCAAATGCTACGCGTACGAGCCGCTCGACCCCGCGCTACTGCCGCCGCTCTACGTGGCGTACAACAACTCGTTGAGCGAACCCACCGAAGTTTTCCACAACGACATTCGCGGCCGCTTTGATCGCGGCGAAGAGCGGGTCGTCAAGGCGATGCAGCACTTTGCCGAGCTGGCCGCGCAGGGCCGCGCCGCACTGCTGAACCGCGATGCGGAGCGCTTGGCGCGCTTGATGAACGAGAACTTTGACACGCGTCGCAAGATTTACGATCTCGCGCCGTGGCAAATTCAAATGGTCGGGGAGGCGCGCCGTTGCGGGGCAAGCGCCAAATTCGCCGGCTCCGGCGGCGCGATCATCGGCACGTATCGCGACGAAGCAATGCTCGACCAAGTCGCCGCGCGCCTCGCCGCAATCGGCTGTCGCACAGTGAAACCCATAGTGCAATAGTTTGATAGTTTAATAGTTGAGTAGTCAACGGCTCTCCGGTCTGGACGATTTGACTATTGCACTACCTAACTATTGCACTATCTAACTATTCATGCTACAATCCCCCGCGTAACCCGGAACAGGTTCTCTCCGAATTTCGCCGCACGTCAACCATCCCTTCGGTCTGCCCAGACCTGGTTTTTGGCAAGGAGGTGATGTCGCCGAGAATTGATCCTCAATTGTAAGACGCCAGCTCGATGTCGTGCTCGTAATCAAAGGAGGAGAGATTATGCACCCCGTGCGTAGGGAACGCTCGCCAGAGCGTTCCAACAGATTCGGTTCTACTTCCCGACTGCTTGTGGTATTTGTTCTGCTGACCTTCATCGCGGTCGCGTGCGCCCCGGCCCCCACGCCGACCGCGGTTCCCCCGCCGCCGCCCACTTCCGCGCCCGCGGCAACGGCCGCGCCTGTGGCAACCACGGCCCCAGCGGCCACGAAAGCGCCCGAGCCAACTAAAGCGCCCGCGGCGACCGCCGTTCCCGCAACGACGGCCCCAACCACCGCGCCGACTACTGCGGCGGCAGCGCCCAAAAAGGGCGGCACCATCACCATGGTCATCTGGCAAGAGCCAGAGCACCTGAACTTGGCGCTAGTTTCGCAGACCGTGCTCGGCGACATTACGGATTTCTTTGCCGAAGGACTGCTGAACACCAACGAAAAAGGTGAATGGTTCCCCGTCCTCGCGACCCAGGTCCCAACCAAGGAGAACGGCGGCGTGAGCGCCGATGGCAAGACGATCACCTATAAACTGCGACAAAACGTAAAGTTCCACGATGGCTCGCCATTCACCTGTGAAGACGTCGTGTTCTCCTGGAAAGCGGCCACGACGCCAAACAACGGCTCCATCGCCGCATCGAATTTCAAAGATGTGGATTCGGTCACGTGCCCCGACCCGGCCACCGTTGTCATCAAGTTCAAGCAGTTTTACGCGGCTTGGATCCGGCTGTTCAACGGGAATTACCAGACGTATATCTATCCCAAAAACGCCGGCAAGCCGGAAGACCTAAAGACCTGGGCGTATAACCGCAAGCCCGTCGGCACCGGGCCCTTCATGGTGACGGAATTCGTCACCGGCGACCACATCACGCTCGTTCGCAACGAGAACTATTGGCAGCCGGGCAAGCCCTACCTCGACCGCGTCATCGTCCGCATCGTGCCCTCGTCCGAAGTCGCCAAGCAACTGATGAAGAGCGGCGAAGCGGACATCATGTGGAACAACACCGAGGCCGATCTCCCCGAAGTCGAAAAGATGACGAACGTCAAGTTGTTCAGCGCGCTGCAGCCGGGCGGCGAGCGATTGATTCTGAACACGGTCAAGCCAGGCGATCCATCGGACAACAAGACGCCGCACTCGATCCTCGGCGACCTGAAGGTGCGTCAAGCGATCGCGTACGGCATTGACAAAAAGACCATCATTGACAAGCTCTTGTTCGGCAAAGCCCTGCCGGGCAGCAGTGAAATGAATGCCGACCCGTTCAACTGCACCGGCATCACGGCGTACGCGTTCGATCAAGCCAAAGCCAAGCAGTTGCTCGAGGAAGCGGGCTGGAAGCCGGGACCGGATGGCATCCGCGTCAAGGATGGACAGCGGCTGCGCTTGAAATATCAGACGACGACCGGCAACAAACTGCGTGAAGATTCGCAGGTGCTCATTCTCGAAAACATGAAAGCGATCGGCATAGAGTTCTTTATCGAGAACCAGCCCTCGTCGCTGATCCTGGGCAGTTGGGCGGCGAACAGCCCGCGCAAAAAGGGCAACTTTGACATCCTGATGTACACCACCAACGCCGCGATTGACCCGCACAGCCAGATGTTCGACTACTTTACGTCAAAGTCCATCCCGTCGCCGGACAACCAGGGCGGCATCAACTACAGCCGCTGGAATGATCCCGAGACCGACAAACTCGTTGATCAAGCGGGAAGCATTCCGGAATGGCCGCAGCGCAAGGACCTTTACTGCAAAGCCGCGGCGCGAATCGTTGACGGCGCGTCCCACATCTATCTCTACCAGCGGTACAAACTCCACAGCTTCAACGTCCGCGTCCAGGACTGGATCGCCACCCCCTGGCTCGGCCCGGCGTGGAACGCAGCGAATTTGTGGGTCAAGTAGTTCAATAGTGCGATAGTTTGATGGTTGGATAGTTGCGCAGTTCGGCTGGCGCAACTATCCAACTATGCACCTATGAATCTATGCAACTATGACCAGGTATATTATCCGCCGTCTCTTGCAAGCGATACCGCTGCTGTTTGTCATCAGCGTTCTCGTGTTCGCGCTGATCCAGATCGCGCCCAATAATCCACTGTCGGCGATGCAGAACAACCCGAATATCTCGCAAGAGGACCTGCTGCGGCTCGAAGAGGAATACGGTTTGCGCGACCCGCTGCCGGTCAAGTATGGCAAGTGGCTCAGCCAAATCCTGCGCGCCAATTGGGGCGATTCGTTTGTCACGCATCGCCCCGTGCTCACCGAGATTGGCGAGCGCTTGCCGAACACGCTTTACCTTTCGGGAATTGCCTTTCTCCTGGCCCTCATCATTTCGATACCCATTGGCATCGTCTCCGCCGTGCGCCAGTACTCGCTTTTCGATCACGTCGTCACCACGATTGCCTTTATGGGTCAGTCCATCCCCATCTTTTGGTTCGGCCTCATTTTGATTATCGTGTTCGCGGTGAACATTCAAAACCCCTGGGCCGGGACGGCGCTCTTTCCGCATCCGCCGCCGCTGCCGCTCTTTCCCGGCGGCGGCATGACGACCTTGGGCAGCGATCCACCTGATCCGCTCGTGGACCGCATCTGGCATCTCGTCCTGCCGGTGACCATGCTCGCGGTATTTCAGCTCGCGCAGCACGTGCGCTATATGCGCGCCGGCATGCTGGATGTGCTCAAGATGGACTATATCCGCACCGCGACCGCCAAAGGACTGCGCGACCGCGCGGTCATTCTGCGCCACGCGTTCAAGAACGCCGCGATCCCATTGGTCACCATCATCGCGCTCGAGATTCCCAGTCTGTTCAACGGCGCGCTGTTTACCGAGACCATCTTCTCGTGGCCCGGGATGGGCCGCCTCTTTTTCAACAGCGCCGAACGCGGCGACTATCCGGTATTGATGGGCATTCTCATGTTCAGCGCGACGCTGATCATATTTTTCAATCTCGTCGCCGATATTTGCTATGCCTTTCTCGATCCACGAATTCATTACGACTAGATGACTCCCATACTCCCGTACTCCCATACCCAAAATGGCTGAAGCACACGCAACATTAGAAACAACCCACCTGGTCTTGGCGAGATCGGCGGACCACGAGACCATGCTCTCGCTCACCTGGCGGCATTTCCGGCGGCACAAGCTGGCGCTCACGGGCATGTTCATCGTCGCCGTGCTCGTCACCGGCGCGGTGGCTATCCCGGCAATTACCGGTTATGATCCCGGGCGGACCAAAATCCTGGACCGCTACCTCGCGCCCTCGCTCGAACACCCGATGGGCACCGACAGCTTGGGGCGCGATATGTTCGTGCGCTCGATGGACGGCGGGCGCATCTCGCTGCTGATCGGTCTCCTCGCCATGTTCTTGTCCATTATCGTCGGCACGTTTGTCGGCGCGATCGCCGGCTTTTACGGCGGGTGGCTGGATAATCTGCTCATGCGCGTCGCCGACATCATGCTCACGCTGCCCACCCTCTTCGTCGCGATCTTGCTCACGCAATTGCTGCGCGCCGGCGTGGTTCCGTTTCTCAGCGCGGGCATCGTCCCGATCATTCTCGTGATCGCCGTTACTTCCTGGATGGGCGTGGCACGCGTGGTGCGCGCTTCGTTTCTATCGCTGAAAGAAAAGGATTTTGTGGATGCCGCGCGCGCGGCGGGCGCGCGCAATCAGCGCATCATGGTGCGCCACATCTTGCCCAACGCGATGAGTCCCATCATCGTCGCGGCGACGCTGCGCGTGGGCGCGGCCATCATCACCGAATCCGGGCTTTCCTATCTGGGCTTTGGCGTCCAGCCGCCGATCCCCACGTGGGGCAACATGCTGCGCAACGCGCAATCGGAAATGGATTACGCGCCGTGGACCGCCATCTTCCCCGGCCTATTCATCTTCATCACAGTGATCGCCGCCAACTACATCGGCGACGGCCTGCGCGATGCGCTCGATCCGCATCATGTGGAGCGTTAACAACGAGGAGGAGGCGTTCTCTAACGCCGTCCGAGCACGGCGTTAGAGAACGCCTCCTCCTCAGAAAAATCGCGCAGCCCATTGACTGCCCTGCCGTTTCATGCTAGACTGGCGCCGTCAGCATGGATACTCTTATGGCAGGAGTACGCGCCTATGAACAGCTCATCCGTCTACTTCGGCGTCGAACGCCGCATACATAATTCGCCGGGATACATGGGGCGAGAACGTCGCGCCATGCCCTGGAATCCGGTCCGTGCCGGCGACGAACCGACTCTGATCCAATACGCCATCGCGCGCAACCGCGAGGCCTTTGCCCGCTTGTACGACCGCCACGTGGACAAGGTTTTCAAGTACATCTACTATCTGGTCGGAACGAAAAGAGAAGCCGAAGAGCTTACCGGTCAGGTCTTTGGCAAAGCGTGGCAGACGATCGGGGATTTCCGCTGGGCTGAGCAATCGTTCGTCGCCTGGCTCTGCGGCATCGCTCGGCAAGCGGTCACCGCTCACGCGCCCCAAGCGCACGATGCGCCTATCGGCGACGAAATCTCGGCATCTGGGCTAACCGCCGACGTGCTAAAGCGCGCGCTCGCGCGCCTCGCGCCGGACGAACGTCAGGTTGTCGTCCTACGTTTCGTCGAAGGGTTTAGCGTTCAGCAGACGGCCGAGGTCATGGGCAAATCGCGTAAGGACGTGCAAACCTATCAGCATCGCGCTTTGACCGAACTGGGGGCGATCATGTCGGAGAGCCCGAGGCAGGAATGACTGAGGTCGGCACGATGATCGAGTTGATCCTAGACGAGTGCCTGGAGGACATCCGGGCCAAACGCGCGACGGTCGCCGATTGCCTGGCTCGGCGTCCGAATGTCGCGGCCGACCTGGCGCCGCTGCTGGAAATGGCGCTCGCCATCGCCGGTGTTCCAGAGGTCAGGCCCTCCGAGGAATTCAAACGCGCGACGCGGGAGCGGCTCCTGCGGCTTTCCCCACCCACGAAATCTAACGGACGAATGGGCGATCTCGGCCCGCGCGCCTCGCCCGTTCCCGACACCAAGGAACGCGTGTAGGGGCGGGGTCACCCCACCCTTGCGCCCGACCTCGCGACCGGCGAACTGGGCGACCACGAGGGTCGCCCCTACACACGTTCGTCGCCGCAAAGAATTTGGTTACGGCCGCGCGCTTTGGCCGCGTATAATGCCGCATCCGCCAAATCAATCAGCGTCGGCGTATCCCGCGCGTCGTCCGGAAAGGTCGCCAGGCCTTGGCTGATGGTCGGCGGTTGAATGAGCAATCCACTTTTCGTCACGAGCCGCGCGGTGGCTAGCGTCTCCCGAATCCGGTTTGCGATCGCGCACGCGACGGTTGAATCGGTCCCCAGCAGCGCGATACTAAACTCCTCGCCGCCCCAGCGTCCCACCAAATCCGTCTTGTGGACGTGCCGGGTGATCGCCCGAATGATTTCGCCCAACACCTGATCGCCGACGACGTGTCCATACCGGTCGTTGTAATCCTTAAAGTAATCCACATCCAGCATGATGAGCGATAGGCAGCCATTTTCGCGTGCCGCCTTTTCAACCTCGGCGTTCAGACGCGCCAGAAAATAGCCGTGCGTATAGGCCTGAGTCAAACTGTCGCGCCGCGCTTGCTCTTGCATCTCCCCGTATAATTCGGCATTCTCAATCGCAATCGCAATTTGCCCCGCGAGCGTCTGCAAGGTGACGACGTCGCTTTCGTCGAAGGCGTTGACGCGTTCACTCTGCGCATCCAGTAGACCGATCACGCGCGTTCCCGCCCTAAGCGGCACGGCCAGCTCGGAGCGCGTCTCCGGCAAGAACTCGTGAGAGACAAAGTGCGCGTCTTGGGTGACATCGTTCGCCAGCAGTAGTTGTCCGGTTTCCGCCACCTGGCCGATGATGCCCACTCCAAAATCAACCGTCACCCGCGCCTGGGCCATCGTTTCCGCCGCTGGCCCCGCGCCGGCGCGATAGACCGCCAGGCGCGCGCCGGGATCGTTGATGAACAAATGAACATAGCGATACGCGAACTGCGTATGAATCATTTGCGCGACGGTCGGAAGCAGCTCGTCCATGTCGAGAATCGCCGCGACGCGGCGCGTCGCTTCGGCGACCGCGGCCAATTGGGTCGCGCGGCGCAGGCCGCGCGCGTAGAGTTGTGCGTTCCGAATCGCCAGGGCCACGCGGTCTGCCATTGCTTCCAACAGCTGCAAGTCGTCCGCCGTAAACGCCTCCGGCGAGTGATAATTTTCCAACAAGAGCACGCCGATCTTTTCGCTGCTCGTCGCGACGACAACCGCCATCGCGTTTTGGGGATAGACATCGCCGTACGCGGCGGCGGCTAGGATTTCTTGACTCTCAAGCCGCATCGTCCGCTGTCGAATTTCCCGGATGGTGTCGCTCCCGCTGAATGCCAGAGACTGGTTCGATCCGAAGGCTTGTCCGGCAATGGCCTCGTCCAGTTCCAGCTTTAGCTTGAAGAGCTGCTTGCGCTTACTGCCAAACGCCGCGCGCGGCTGGAGCACTTGATGGACCGGATCGAAAATCAGCAGCGTCCCCGCGTCGGCCAAGGGCAGCGCGGCGCGAATTTCCCGCTCGATCACCCGAAACATTTCTTCGAGGTCCATCGTCTCGGCCAGTGAATGGCTCAATTTAGCTAGTGTTTCCAACTCGGCGGCTTGGCGCTTTTCCACCTGGTGCAAACGCGCGTTTTCCAAAGCCGTCGCGGCTTGGTTCGCAAAGATCGCCAGGACATTCTTTTCGACATCCGTAAACGTGTGCGGTTCGGAATAGTTGACGTACAAAACGCCTAACGGCTTGCCGCCCAGTTGAATCGGCAAGCACGCCGTCGCGCGAAATCCCCAAGACCGCGTGACGGGATTCACGTCGCCGGCGAGTTCAACGTCTTCGATAAACCGCGGCTCGCTCGTCCGCAAGACCGTCATCGCGACTCCCTGCTCGCGAAACTCCAGTTTGGTCACCTCAGGAGGTAGGCCCAGGGTCGCCGCGTAGCTCAACTGACCGGTAGCCGGATTGAGCAAGGCCATGGAAGCCGTCGGCGCATTCAATGCTTCGGCGACGGCACTAACCACGCGCGCGGGAATCTTATTCGGATCGGAGCGCGCCGAGAGTTGCGAGCTGAGCGCGTACAGGCGCGTGACGTTGCGCAAATTCTCTTGCGCGTTGGCGTAGAGCCGCGCGTTTTCGATGGCGATAGCGGCCTGTCCCGCGAGGATGCTGAGCAACTGCGCATCCTTTTCCTCAAACCCGCCGCTCTTTATCCGGTTGGCCGCAAAGATCAGGCCGATCGGACGACCGCGGCGCATCAGGCGCGCCGCGACGATTTGCCGCAGGTGGATCGGCACGACGATGTTGGCAATGGGCGCAGGAAGTCGTGCGGGATCGTTGAGAATCAGATACTTGCGGCGCGAAATGTCCCAGATCGAAAGAATCTCGGCGTTGACCTGATATTCGATTCGCGCGACGTGTTCGTCGGTCAAGCCGTAACCGGGCGGCATCCCGCGCACCGTGCGCGTGCGTTCGTCGAACCGCGTCAGCACGCACAGTTCTGCGCCGAGCAAGTGCGCGATCCGCTCGGTCACTTGGCGAAACGTCTCGCGTAGGTCTTCGAGATTTCCAAAGGACTGGGCAATCTCGTTCAGTCCTTCCAGCTCATCCCGCTGCTCTTCGATCTCTTGGCGCTGTTGTTCCGATTCGGCCGCGATCGCGCGCCAGCGCGCGCCCAATTCCGCCGCCAATTCCGAGACCAGCACCGCCGTCGCGACGAACACGACCGATCGAATCAAAACTTGGGAGACCTCGACTCCGGGACGCGGCGTCATGGCGAGTAAGACCACAAATTCGGCGCTGCTCGCCAGCGCCGCCGCAAAGAGCGCGGCATCGCGCGTCCAGACCATCGCGCTGATGATGATGATGACAATGTAGAACGGGGAGAGGTCAACGCTGCCCAAGAGGTAATCGAACGCGGCGACCACCAACGTGTCCGCCGAGATGCTGGCAAAGCGGAGCCAACTCGTTTGCCAAAAACGCGGCAAGAACCATTTCAGCCGAGCCCAGGTTAGCCCCGCGAAGAGCAAGACCACGCCGACCGCGGCCCAAGACCTCGATTCGGGCAAGGGGAGCCAACGAATGAGAAAGAGCGCGCCGACCAGGATGAACGTCGTGGCCCAAGCCAGTTTCCTAAAAAAAGCGCGCGGATACGTGGTTTGCATGTCTGGCTCTGATTATACCCGATTGCTATCGTTTTCCGAAATCAGGGCCGCGCCGGTTTTGCCCCCGAACCCGATTTGTGCTAGAATTGCCCGCGGTCCTGCGATTCACATTCTCACGCGCGCCCAACCGGAGGTGGCAACTATGCTGCCAGCCAACCCGCCCACGCCCCCCGATTATTTGCTCGACTCTGTGGACAAAAGCGATTTGCCGCGCGAGCGCTTGCTCCGTCTCGGTTCGGCCGCGCTCAAGACGGAAGAGTTGCTCGCGATTGTCCTGCGGACCGGCACGCAGGGCGAGCACGTGCTTCATCTCGCCGAACGACTGCTCAAAGATTGCGGCGGCTTGGGCGGCTTGGCGCGTGTGCCGATGGACCGGCTGATGCAGGTGCGCGGGATCAAGACCGCCAAGGCCATCGAATTGCAAGCGGTGATCGAGTTGGGCCGGCGCATGATTGCCGCCTCGCCGGAAGAGCGCCCGATCATCACATCCCCCGCCGATGCCGCCAACCTCCTGTCCGAAATGTCTTGCCTCGAACAAGAAATCATGCGCACGCTGTTGCTCGATACCAAAAATCGCGTGCTCGCGATGCCGACGGTTTATCGCGGCTCGCTCCACACCACGGTCATCCGTGTGACCGAGTTGTTCAAAGAGGCGGTGCGCCAGAACTGCGCGGCCATCATCGTCGCGCACAACCACCCGTCGGGCGATCCCACGCCGTCGCCGGAGGACGTCGCCGTCACGCGCGAAATCGTTCAAGCCGGCAAGATCCTAGACATTGACGTTCTCGACCATTTGGTCATCGGCGCGGGACAAAAGTTCGTGAGCTTGAAGGAGAGGGGCTTGGGGTTCAGCTAGCGGCAACCGTTCTACTCAACTATGAGCTTGACGTTTGAGACCCACGATTCATAGTCCCAGCCCGACGCATATATCTGGAGGGACGTAATGTAAAAGGGGCGGGGCTCGGCGATTTCGAACAGGTTGCCCGATTCGAAGGGAACCCAAACGTCCTGCGGAACTAGCTCGCCATTATTCGTCGGGTTGTTAAACACGTTCTGGTAGTAAAAACCGTGAACCCATTCGCCTTCGCTCCCGTACTGGTCGCGGTATTTGAGCCGTAGGATGAGCGGATACTCGGAACTGAGGACGCCGCCGCCGGACAAGCTTTGATGGCGCAAGCGAACGTCAGCGGCGAGCTTCAGGATGCGAAAATCCGAAACCTCACGATTGACTTGCTGAATCACGCCAGTGATCGCGCTGGTCTGGCTCGGCGTCGCCGAGTTTGTCCGGAGGATATGAATGGTGCGCCGGTCGCCCAATGAGGCGACTTCGGCTTTTCCAGCAACAACTCCCGGCGTCGTCGGGTCGGGGAACGAATTCCAGCCGCGGTCCGGCGGGTCCATGAAATCGCCATTCACCACGAGGGCTTGGGCGGCGGGCAGAGGCGCGAGCGGCGGGTTGCCGCGCGTGACCACCGCGCGCTGCCGCCGCGCGATGGAAACCGCCGTCTCCTGCGCGAGCACTTCTGCGCTGCCGTCGTTGGCAGTGACCTGCGACGAGTCGGCCGTGACGTCAAAGGCAAAACTGCCCTCGGTCAGAAACGCGCTCATGTGCGGCGTGCGAATTTGAAACACACGCGTGTGCGCGGCCCCGGTTTCGGGCGCGTATAACGGCGCCGCGCCGATACGAATGCGGCCGCGCGTCTGCTCGACGAGGAACGTCATCGGCACGCGTCCCCAATCAAAAGTGGACTCGCGCATGTCGCTCAAGGTGACCTGCGTATTGGGGAACAAGGTGAGCGTGCTGCCGTCGAAAAAGGTGAGGATGCCGCGCGAAGTCTCGTTGGTCGTGATCGAGCTGCCCTCGGAGAGCGTGATGGGTTGGGTCACGGCGATGGGCGCGGGCGCGCCGCGCTCCTGAACGCTTAGAATACCGCCGATTACTTCGAGGCGCGCCTGCCTGGAGGAAATCGAATAAAGCAGATACGAGCGGGCGCTCACCGGGATGGCGGCGCAGAGCATGAGGAATGCGCCGAACGCGCCAAAGATGACGAGCCAGGCGAGGCGTTCGGGTTTGTTATGCTTCATTTGCAGGCGGCTCTCTAAAACCGAATTTCGAAACGATGGAATTCGCCCGTCGCTGCGCTCCATTGCGTGACGACGTTCTCGACGACTGCTTCGGACGGCCCCACGCGCACCGCGTCGAGCAGCCGCTCCAACGCCCCGCGCGGCCCTTCCGCGCAAAAGCCAACCGAGCCATCGGAGTGGTTCCGCACATAGCCGACCAAACCGAGATCACTCGCGCGGCGCTGCACAAACCAGCGGAAACTGACCCCTTGCACCAAGCCGCTCACGGTGCCGGTGAGACGAGCCGTTGGACCAGTAGACATAGACGCCATAAGAGACTGGAGACTAGAGATTAGAGATTAGGGATTGGAGATAGGAACTCGCCAATCGCCAATTCCTATTATATCCTAACTAAATCGAGTGACAAATCAGCACGACCGAGGTTACAGGGTGATAAGTGTAGAAGAGGCGCGTGAATATTACCACGGCGCGGAGAGCGGGCACGATTTCGATCACGTCTTGCGTGTGCTGGCGCTGGCAGAGCGGTTGGCGCGCGCAGAAGGCGCGGACCTCGAAATCGTCCGCGCCGCGGCGCTCTTGCACGATATTGCCCGCGCCGACGAGGACGAAACGCACGGAGACGATCACGCGCAAATGGCTGCCGTGCGAGCGCAGTCAATCTTGCTCGCCCGCGGTGTGCCGACCGAGCAAGCCGACGCCGTCGCGCACGCCATTGCGGCCCACCGCTTTCGCGGCAGCGTCGCCCCGCAAACCCTCGAAGCGCAAGTGCTCTTCGACGCCGATAAACTGGACTCGATTGGCGCAATCGGCGTGGCGCGCGCCTACGCGATTTCGGGCGCGCTCAACCAGCGGCTCTGGGGCGAGGTCGCGCCGGACGCGGTGGCGACGCGCGCTCAGCGCAATGCGAGCCATACGGCGGTCGCGGAATTCGTCGTCAAACTGAGCAAGGTGCGCGAGCGCGTATTTACGCGGGCGGCGCGTCAAATCGCCGAGGACCGGCATGCGTACATGGCCGCGTTCTTTGCGCGCTTGGAACAAGAGATCATAGGAGAGAGATGAATAGGCAAAGCAATAACGGGATGTCATCGTCTGACGAACTCGCCGAACTGGAACGCGAATTGGCGCAGTTGAAAGAGCAGCTCCCCAGGCATTCGATTTCGCCTTCCATCTTGGCGCGGATTGATGAGCTGGAGGAGGAGATTGCGGCGCTGAGGGCAACATGAAACACGTCTCGGTTCTCGCGCTCCTGCCGTTTCTGCTCGCTGCGTGCGCGCCGGTCACGATCAACATTACGATTGGGCAGTCCACGCCCACTTTTACTCCGATGCCGCCCACGCCGACGTCGTCTCCCAACGTGGCCGCGCCTCCGGTCCCAACCGTCGTCGTGAGCGCACGACCCACGCCCGCGCCCACGCCCACGCGCGCGCCGCTGCCGCCGACGTCATCGTCCTCCGCGTCTTGCATCGCTTGGCCAGACGCCGCCGCACACATGAACGAAACAACGTGCGTGCGCGGAACGGTGTACGGAACCAACAAGTCCGGCAGCACGTTCTTTATTGATTTCGACAACACGCGGACGTCATTCTACGGCGTGTCGTTCCGGCACACGTGGGACAACCTGAAGGGGCAGTGCGTGGAGATCTCGGGGAGAATTACGCCCTACAATGGGCGTCCGCAAATCGTGATCGAGAACAAGGAACAGTTGACGATGTGCAAGTAGCGGGACAACGGACAAGAGCGAATTAAACGGACCACCCAATACGTATCCGCTTATTTCGCCCTCGTCCGTTGTACTATGCGCCTACCGCCTCCACTGCCGCGCGGATATTCGCGTCCGGTGTATCCACCGGGATCACACATCCCGCCGCGAGAATGAAACCGCGTCCCTCGGTCTGCGCTACGGCCTCGCGGGCTTGCGTCTTGACATCCTCCGGCGATCCAGCCGCCAGCGTGTTCCACTCGTCCAGCCCGCCCGCGAGCGCACTGTCATTCTGAGTCAAGCGAAGAATCTCCCGCGCCTCCGTTAGCGATGGCGCGGTGCGGCGGTCGTGCCAGTTGACCACATCCACCGGCCAACGCGCCAGCATGTCGAAATAGACGTCCAGCCCGTGAACGTGCAGCAGAATGAAATCGTGGCTCATCGCGCGCATCGCCTCGATCACTTGCAGATCGTACGGCTCGCTAAACTGGCGAAATTCCTCTGGCGTCAGGTATTTCGGAGTCGCCATTTGCGTGGCGAAAAAGATCGCGTCGGCGCCGGAGCGCAAGCTGGCGACCGCAAACCGAATGGTAGTCTCCGTAATCGCCCGCAACGCGCGTTCCAAAACGTCCGGATGGGCGCGCAAATCCGCGAACGTCCGCTCGCCGCCGAGATTGTGCGCGGAATTGAGCGGGCCAAAAATCGTTTGGAGGATGTGTACGTCGGGCCCTAGTTGCTGCCGAATCTTCTTGAGCGCGGAGGTCTCGCGAACGAACACCGGATTCGTCGCGTCCAATGGTGTGATCTTGTCCCAGTCCTCCAGCGCAATAACCGGTCGCTTGGTGTACGACCGCGTCCCCTCGCGGTTTTTGCCGTCAACGAACGTCGCGCCGTACATCTCAGCGGGATAGCCGGACGCGGGCGTTACCTTGACGAAATCGAAATCATGCTTTTTTTGAAACTCGACCACGCGGGCGGCGAGAGTTTCCGCGCGCAGGTCGTCGTTTGGAAAGTGTCGCCACAGTGCGACGGGTACTTGGTCTACGGGTTGGCCGCGGAGCGCGGCGTGAATCCGTTCGCGGTGATTCATCGGTTTCATCCTCAATATCGAGCGTGACTTCGGTTACTTGGCCTTCGTTGATCCAGTAGCCGCGCACCATCGCTTGTTCGGGATTCATCAGCGAGATGAGCAAATAGATCGCCTCCGGGTAAAACGCGCGGCCAATGTCCGTTTCGGAAGGGTACGGTTGCGTGGCCGGATGCGAATGGTAGATCGCGAGGACGTCCCAGCCGTTGTCGTCAATCTCGCGCAGCGCCTGTAATTGCTGTTGCGGCTCGCCTAGATAGCGGATGCGCGGCTGCTCGTCCACATTCTTCAAGGGAAAGATGCGCAGGGCCTTGTCATCCTTGCCGCCGATGAGGCCGCACGTTTCCAGCGGCGCGTCCGCGCGCGCTTGGGCGATGAGTTGTTCCAGTTGCTCCGGTGTGAGTTGCATTGTATGCTCCCATGTTTTGTCGGCGCACGGGCGACCACAAAGGGCGACCACAAAGGGCGACCACAAGCGGCGTATACGATGTTACCGTCCACAATCGTGTAATCCACGCGCGTATTCAAGATTTCGCGCGGCGGAATTGTGAATATGTCTTGTGACAAGATCACGCAATCGCCATGCCCCTTCCCCGACAGGGAAGGCGTTAGGGGATAGGTCGAGTACGCGCGCACGGCGTCCGCGACACCAAGTTTCTCCCCGGGATACCACCCGCCGCGCGGCTCGCCGTTCTTGCGCTCGCGCGTGACCGCCGCGTGAATGCCGGCGAGCGGATCGAGCGTTTCGACCGGACAATCGCTGCCAAAGATCACCGTCGCGCCCGCGCTCAAGAGAGTCTTGAACGCGTAGGAATAGCGCGCCCGCGCGCCGAGCAATTGATCGGCCATGCGATAATCGCTCGTCGCGTGAATGGGCTGCATCGAGGCGATGACGTTCAATTCGCGAAAACGCGGCAGGTCGGCGGGATGCAAATGTTGAACGTGCTCGATGCGGAAGGGCGTGGTGAATCCTTCGCGGCGGAGCTTGGCGTACACGTCGAGGACGTCGCGAATGGCGCGGTCGCCGATGGCGTGGGTGACGACCATGATGCCGGCCCTCGCCGCAGCGCGCGCCAGTTGCTCGATCTTCTCTGGCAATGTGATCGCCACGCCGCGATTTTCGGGCTGACCTTCGAGCGGTTCCAGCATGTGCGCAGTCTGCGAACCGAGCGCGCCATCCGCGAAAATCTTGACGCCGCCGATGCGGAGGAACTCGTCGCCAAAGCCGGTCTGCAATCCGACCGCGATCGCGTGCTCCAAATTATCCGCGGGAATCATCTCGGTCACCCGCAGCGTCAATTTGCCCTGGGCGCGCAGATTCTGAAATTGCTTGAGCGCGTGCGCGCCCTCGACGTTGTGAATGCCGGTCAGCCCAAGCTCGTGAGCGTTACGCAGCGCTTCGAGCAATTCAGTTTCCCGCACTTGGTTTGCCGGGCCGATCACCGCGTCCAGCAGCCACGCCGCATTTTCGCGCAATAAGCCGGTCGGTTCGCCGCCGGCGTCGCGTTCGATGACCCCACCCGCGGGGTCGAGCGTGTCGCGCGTGATGTTCGCCACGCGCAAAGCCGCGCTGTTGACCCACGCCGAGTGCCCGTCTTTGCGGTCGAGCGCGATGGGATTGTTGGGCGCCACGCGGTCGAGCGGCTCTTTGGTCGGGAACCGCGGCTCGAGCCAATCCATGTGATTCCATCCGGCTCCCAGAATCCATTCGGCCGGTTTTGCGGTCTGCGCTCGCATGGCAACGCGCGCGACGGCCTCGTCGAGCGAGCGCGCCCCTTCGAGCTGCACGCGCGCCAGGCCCATGGCGTAGCCGGTGAAGTGCAGGTGATGGTCCACTAGTCCGGGAACAACCGCGCGTCCGTTCAAATCAATCACCTCCGTGCGCGCGGTTCGCAGCG
The DNA here is from genome assembly GCA_016208315.1 of Chloroflexota bacterium. Lineage (GTDB taxonomy): Bacteria > Chloroflexota > Anaerolineae > UBA4142 > UBA4142 > JACQYF01. The sequence goes on from JACQYF010000172.1 coordinate 17,348, forward strand.
CGCGGGCGTCATCGTCCAGCGCGACGACGCGCCCATTCGCGAACGCGATGGCGTTCGCCCGCGGGCGCGCCGGGTCGAAAGTGTAAACCGTGCCGTTGGTCAGGAGAATATCCGCCATGATGGACATGCCAATGCGCCTACCAAATTGTGGATACAGTGCCGATGGCAACGATGGCTTGGTCGGCAGTCAATACGCCATCTATTTTTTCCGTTTGCGCCAAAGCAGTGCCTACAATTAAGCCATCGTGAATGTCCAAGCCAACGGGCGATTGGTTCACAACGGTCCAGTCGATGGGGTAAATAGCGCAACGTGAATCTGTCTGAACGACCCGCATGACGTCATCGAAACTCATCGGAAACCGCCCCTTATGCGCCAAGTATTTGATTTCGGCAAGCACAATGGCAGGTAAAATGAGATGTGCGTCGGGATCATCAAAGATGGCTTCTGCTTGCGCGCCCAGGCGTTTGTCATCTGCCAGGTACCAGATTAGGGCGTGGGTGTCTACTACATAGTCTTTCACTGGGGACCTTCAGGCATTTTGTACTCGGCAACTTGGATTTCTGCCAAGCTCAAGTCAACGCCGCGCCAGACACCTTTCAGACTCCTGAGATTCACGGAGCGGTTTTCAGTGTGAGTTGGCGCGCCCGTTGGCTCTACAAACGTTACCAGGACGCGATAGGGTTCTCGAACCGGCGCTGCTTCTAACAACCGAACTTGCTGCCCATCATAAACGGCGGGCACAGATACCAAGGGCATAGTTTGCTCCTTTCAACCGGACTATCGCAGTTTATTGTAGCATGGAATCACAAATGCGACAATCCGGCTGAACAGATAACAAAAAGCCGAGGATTTCTCCTCGGCCGCTTTCGTAGAAACTCTATTCGCCTTCGAACTGGATCATCGAGTAAATCTCATAATCCTTGAGCTTGTCCCGGCCGTGCAAATCCACCAACTCGATGAGGAAGGCGATGCCGACCACCTTGCCGCCGAGTTTCTCGACCAGCTCTGCCGCCGCGCGCGCCGAGCCGCCGGTCGCCAACAAATCGTCCACCAGCAAAACGCGCGTCCCGGGCGCGATGGCGTCGCGGTGGACCTCGAGTGTGTTCGCGCCGTATTCGAGGGAATAAGAAAGCGAAAGTTTGTCGGCGGGCAGCTTGCTGGGCTTGCGAATCGGCACAAAACCCGCGCCCAATTCGTAGGCCAAGGGCGCGCCGAAAATCCAGCCGCGCGCTTCGACGGCCGCGACGACGTCAATGTCGGTGTCAATATAGTGCTCGACCATCACGTCAATCGCTTCTTGGAACGCTTCGCCGTCGCGAATCAGAGTGGTAATATCGCGAAAGAGGATACCTTTGACGGGAAAGTCGGGAATAGCGCGAATGAGGCGTGCCAAATCCATACGAGACCTCCGGGGTCAAAGCAAATTTGGGGAGGGCGACGCGCGGGTTGGACACAGGCGCGCGTGAGGAGTACTCGATCTGCTGTATCACCACTCCTTTGGAATTCTAGTCGAAAAGGTGAAAAAATGCAAATCCAAACGGTATGTGATATAATAAGATTGATGACACGCGCTGTGAGCTGCTTTCGTGCTTGGGACTAGGGCCTCATTCATCGCGCGCCGCGCGCTGTGCGTCATGCTGATTGCGGCGGGCGCGAGTGTCGTTTCATGCGCCGCCGCCGCGCCGTCCACCCCTGCGCCGTCTGCGCCCACTCCGCCGATTGCCAGCGTAGCGACGACGCCGACTGAGAGCGCCGCGAGCGCAAGTCGCGTGACGCCCACGCGCGAGGCGCGGCCTGGTACGCCGAGCGGCGCGTTCACCCTGACCGTCTGGATGGCCGAGGAAATCGCGCCGGGGACGACGCCCGCGGGCCGGATTCTGCGAAACCAGCTCGACGCGTTCAGCGCCGCCAATTCCGGTATCCGGATCGAAATCGTCCCGAAAAAGTCTAGCGGCAAAGGCGGCCTGCTCGATTTTCTGACCTCGACGCGCGCGGTCGTGCCTGCACGACTGCCGGACTTGATCGCACTGGATCTGTCGGATGTGCCGCTCGCGGCCGACGCGGGATTCACCCAGCCGCTCGATGGACTGCTCGCCGCGGAGAGCAGCGCGGACCTGGTGCCTTTCGCGGCCCAAGCCGCGCGGTATCAAAATCAATGGGTCGCCCTGCCGTTCGCGGCAAATGTCGAGCACCTAGTCTATAACAAAGCCACGGTTCGCCAAGTCCCGAAAACGTGGGATGATTTCACCAAGCAGAAAGCGACGCTTTTGCTGCCGCTGGGCGGCGACAGCGCGTTTCTTTTGCAATACCTTGCGCTCGGCGCGACGCTAACGGACGCTGCGAACAAGACGGCGATTGATTCCAACGCCGCGGCCCAAACGTTCGCCTTTTTCAAGCGCGCCCGCGATTTGGGTCTGCTGCCCGACAGCGCGTTGAACTTGAAAACCGCGGACGACGCGTGGCCGGCATTCGCCGCCGGGCAGGTCGCGATGGCGCAGATTTCCGCGGCGCGTTTCATGACGGAGCGGGCCAAGGCGCCGAACGCGGTCTACGCGTCAATGCCGACGCGTGAAGGAAAAAGCGCGGCGCTCGCCACCGGATGGGCTTTTGTCGTGATCACAAGCGATGCGACACGCCAGCAGGCCGCCGCGCGTTTTATGCAATGGATCACGGTGGGCGAGCGGCTCGCGCCCTGGCTGCGCGCCACGCACCTCTTGCCGGCCAGCCGGGCGAGCATCGTCCTGGCAGTGGAGCCGGCAGATTACGCTAATTTTTTGCGCGACCAGTTGGAGCATGCGACGTCACTGCCCCCCACATCGTCCTACACGCGGCAAGCGGACGCCTGGCGCAGCGCGATAGCCGCCGTGTGGAAGGGGCAGTTGACGCCCGAGGAAGCCGCGCGCAACGCGGCCAAGTAACGTTAGCTATTTTATTGGAAGGAGTTGTATATGTTTGAGACCTCGCTCCGCACGGATGGGCAAAGGCGCCTGTCGGAGATTGGGGTTGCAGATTTGCTAGTTGGGATCCCAAGTTACAAGAATGCCCATACCATCGGCCACGTCGTCGAAGCCGCGGGCGATGGACTGCTGGCCCACTTTCCGAATTTACGTCCGGTGATTGCCGTCGTAGACGGCGGGTCGTCGGATGAGACCGTTCACATCGCCGCCAACCGCCCCTTGCCGCCCACGGTTCGGCGGATCATCACGACCTATCAAGGGATTCAGGGCAAAGGCAGCGCGGTCCGCGCGATTTTCGAGATCGCGCGCGTGCTGGGCGTCAAGGCCTGCATCGTTCTCGAAGCCGACCTTACCAGTCTCACCCGGGATTGGATTCAAAAACTGGCGACGCCGATTCTCAACGGCGAATACGATCTCGCCATTCCCAATTACGCGCGGCCGCTCGTGGAAGGCGGCGTCAACGATATTATCGGTTACCCGCTCACGCGCCTGCTTTACGGCGTGGATATCCGCGAACCGATGGCCGGCGATTTTGCGATCTCGGGCCCGCTCGCCGTCAAGCTCCAGAATCGCGATGTTTGGGAAACCGATGTCGCGCGCCACGGCATTGACATCTGGCTGACGACGATTGCGATCAACGAGAATATTCGGATGTGCCAGGTTCGGCTCGGCACGAAAATCGAGGACAAGAAAGAAGTCGCGATCGCCATTGATCCGACCTTTATCCAGATCGTCGGCACGATGTTTCGGATGATGGACATTTATCGCAAACGCTGGCCGGAACCAAAGCCAGTGCGTACGGTGCCCTTTCACGGCAACGGCACGTTTCCGACCGCCACTCGTCTGACCGGCGCGATCACGATTGATATGTTGAACGACGCGTTCCATTCGGCCGCGCGCCGCTACCGCCGCCTGTGGCGGACGATTCTCGCGCCCAGCAGCGTGCACCAAGTGATCGAACTGGCGAATCGGCCGCGCGGGGCCACGCACTTTGACGCGGACTTGTGGGCGCGGGTTGTCTTCGATTGCGCCGTGGTCTATAACAAAGGCGAAAACGATCCGGACAAGGTCGTCGCCGGATTATTGCCGCTCTACTACGCGCGCATCGCCACCATTCTGCGTGAGACCGGCGCGAAGCTGGAGCAGGTGGAAAAAGCGGTTCAAGACCAGGCGCAGCAATTTGCCGGAGAAAAGAAATATCTGATCCATCGCTGGGAAACCTACGTGCCGTGGGCGGTGGACGGAGTCAGATAAGAGGAGTGCAATGAAGAGGTTTGTGATACTGATCGCGGTGGTCGTCGTGATCGCCGCGGCTTTGTGGATGATGAACGCGGCGCCCGTCAGCGCGCAAGGCCCCAACCTGGACGACGAGGTGAACCGCATCGCCAAGGGCCTGTATTGCCCCGTATGTCCCAACACACCGCTCGACGTTTGCTCGACGCAAGCGTGCGTCCAATGGCGCGCGCTGATCAAGGAGAAATTGCAGCAAGGGCAGACCGAGCAGCAGATCCGCGATTATTTTGTCGCGCAATACGGGCAGCAAGTGCTCGGCGCGCCGCCCGCGCAAGGATTCAACTGGCTCGCCTATATTCTGCCGGTCATTGGGATTATTCTGGGCGCCACCGTGGCCTGGTTCACGGTGCGCCATTGGCTGGTCCAGCGAACCGGCAGCGCCGCGGCCGCGCCCGAAGCGCCGGCTATTCCAAAAGAATACGCCGACCGGATCGAGAAGGAACTAAAGGAGTATTGATGCCGCGCTGGATTCAGCTCATCGTCTTTGTACTGGTCATCGCCGTGATCGGCTTTTTCGCCTTTGGCCTCAAAGTCCGCGGCGAATCCCAACCGTCCGCCGGCCCCGCGCCCGATTTCACGCTGCAAACGTTCGACGGCCAAACGATCAAGCTAGCCGACCTGCGCGGCAAGGTCGTCGTAATCAACTTTTGGGCCTCGTGGTGCGTGCCTTGCCGCGACGAAGCCCCGTTTCTCGAAAAGACGTGGCGGCAGTACAAGAGTCGTGACGTCGTGTTCCTCGGCATAGATTGGGTTGACCCCGAACCGGACGCCAGGGCCTACCTCAAGGAATTCAACATCACCTATCCGAACGGCCCCGACCTCGGCAGCACGATCAGCCAGCAATACCGCATCAAGGGCGTGCCGGAGACGTTCTTTATCGGCCGCGACGGCAAAGTGGCCGGCAACTCTCTCGGCCCGATCGGCCCGAACAGCGGCTACATGAGCGAAAGGCAGTTTGTGGCCAAGCTGGAGGAGTTGCTGGCGGCGAAGTGAAGAGCATGTTCTTGCATGTCACGGGTGTCACGTATCTGAAGAACTATGGACCTGCTGCTGCTCGGGTCGCGGACTCTCGAAGGTTTGAACCTCACCGTGGATGCGCCACGCAAGAAACTCGTCGCGGCAGGCCCAGTGCCCGTTGCGGCGACGAAACCGCTGCCCTAACCTGCTGGCAGCGCAATTCCTCGTAGAAGAAAATCAGCCCTTGCGAATTCGCGAGGGCTGACTCATTTTGCGTTCTTCTCAAACTTGCTTCGCCACCACGCGCCCGACGCTGCCATTGCCAATATCGTCACCACCAACAACCCCACGCCCACCTTGAACGACCACGGATCGTACAGCAACCGCACGCGCTGCGCACCCGCCGGCAACTCCACCGCGCGGAAAACGTAATTCGCGCGCAGCACGTCAACCTCGCGACCATCCACCCACGCCCGCCAGCCAGGATAATATACCTCGCTCAGAACAAGCATCCCATCGCTAGCCGAATTCGTTTCCAGCACGATTTCATTCGGCCCATATCCCGCAATCTTGACAGTTGCGCTACTCACTTTGGCCGCGTTTTGAATACTGTTTACTGTCCCCTGTTCACTGTTCACTGGCCTTTCCAGCACCACTGTCCGCGCCGGATCGAAATCGCTCGCGTGGATGGCCGCGAGGGCCGCGCCGGCATTCGGCGCGACGCGGCTTTCGAACACGACAAACGCGCGCGGCAAAGCACGCGTATTCTCAAAGATGTTGACCGCGGGGTCGCCGTCGAATACCAATTTGAACTTGGAATCGAGCGGCACGTTCTTGTGGCCGATGACATATTTGGTGTTCAGCAGGTCATACAGCGCGGTCGAGCGGCTGCCGAGCGATTGCCAGTACCGGTCGAAATCGGCCAGCACGAGCGGATTGTCGCCATCCACGCTGAACAGGCCGTGAAGAATCGCCGTGTCGGCCGGCCAGGTACTGTCCACACCCGTGCCGCGCGGATCAACCCGGTAAATGCTGCCATCGCTCTTTAAGTACGCAACTGCGTCGGGGTGATCGAAAACCTTGCTCGGGTCATCGGTTGTTGCATCCACGTACGCGCCGAGCGAAAACAGATCGAAGAAAATGAGCGCGAGCGCGAGCACCGCCCATACGCGCCGCCGAAAGAACCGCGTCGCGCGCGCGATGATGAGCGCAACCGATAACGCAAGCAGCACGACGAAGAACGCCAGCGCATTGGCCGCATTCGCGATACGCTGGAAGAGCGCCGGGTCTTGGCCCTGCCCCAATATCAGAATCGCGTACGCCGTCGAGCCGGCCGCGAGCGCAATCGCCAAGAACGCCCACGGCGCGGCGCGGACGATGCGCTTGAACGCGATTTCGCTGGCGCGGGGCAGCGCGTGGAGTAAGTAATCGAAACCCAGCGCAGCGAGAGTCGCAGTCGCGAAATCGAAGAGAAAGATAAAGCGCGCGGGAGCGCGCAGTTGGCCAAAGCCGGGGACGAACTGGTAGAGCCAGCCGTGCAAAATTGCATAGCCGCCCAGCGCAAGCCCAAGGCCCACCAGCGCCACCAGGCCTAGAAACCGCGTGAGCGAATCCCGGCGCAAGACGACGGCCAGCAGCGCGAGCAGCAGCGGCAGGATGCCAATGTAGCCGACCTCGACGCGATCCCAAGGCCCCCAAGCATTCTGGGGCCCGCGCCCGAAAAAGCCGGGAACCGCGAGACCGATCAACTGCGCGGGCGGCACGGAAAATCGCGCGGCTTGCTCGTATGGGTATTCCGCGCGGAGCGTATGCTGCATCATCTCGATACTCGGCAGCAGCGACGGCGCGCTCAAGCCGATGGCGACGAGAGCGACGACGGCAAGCATGAAAAGCGGAAGAAAATAGGACGCGGACGAGCGCGGACGAGCGCGGATAAAAACAAGTTCTCTTATCCGCGCTCGTCCGCGCTCGTCCGCGTCCCATTCTTGCCAAGAGTGGAAAAGCGAGAACAATACTAACACCATCACGATGAACAAGAACGACTGCGGGTGTCCGGCCAGAAACGCGATCGCCAGCAAGACACCGGAAATCACGGCAAATGCCGGACGACGGTCCGTCACCGCGCGCCGGTAGAACAGCAACACCAGCGGCATCCACGACGCCACCGCGATGAGGTTGAGATTCCCAAAGTGGGTGATAAACAGATCGGAGAATTCAAAAGCGATCGCGCCCGCGAGCGCCGCCGGAATCTCCAATCTCCAATCTCCACTCTCCACTCTCCAACGTCCAAAGCGCAGCAGCGCGTACATCCCCGCGCCCGCAATAATAAAGTGCAGCACCGAGAGGAATTCCATATCGCGGAAGGTGAGCGGCACGGAGACGAAGAAGGTGAGGAAATTCAGAGGATAGAAAATCCCGGATTGGCTGTCGCCGACAAACGGCGCGCCCGCAAAGAGGTAGGGGTTCCAGAGTGGGACGACGCCGCGCCGCCACCATTCGGCCGCGAAGGAATAAGTGGGATAGAGGAATTGCGCGAGGTCGCCGCCGCCCGCGGGCATCCACACTTGACCCGCCAACAGCCGCCAAAAGAACAGCGCCGTCGCCGCGCCGATCACGCCGATTACGAGTAGGTCACGCACCTTGTCATTCTGAGCGCAGCGAAGCATCCACCTAAGGCGGAGGGATGAAGGATGAGGGATCAAGTGGCCTTGCCGTTTATCGTTTTCATCCTTCATCCCTCCGCCTTCATCCTTGTCAGCTACATCCTTTGAACCCGCGAAGGCGACAAGACTTAGAGCGACACACCAACCCGCCACGGCGAGTACGAGAATCATCTATCTGGCTCAAGGACAAAGATGCGCGTCGTTTTGCCAACGGTCCAATACAACTTTAGGCCGCTGTCATCCTTCGCAACCTGGAAAATCAATTCGCGTTCCAGAGTCTTGCCGGGCCCCACGGTGTCCCGCGCGGTCAACATGTTTTCAATCGTGACCGTCGGGGGATTCGCATCGTAGGACAAGCCGCCATCGCCGATGACCCTGAAATTGACTGGGCTGGTGGCGATGGGCTGCCCCGAGGTTTTGTTGTTTTGCAGGGATACGGAAATCAGAACGAATTCCTGATCCGCGGGAACCTTGGTCATGCCCTGCACCTGCAAAGGACGCTGGAAACTCGTCACCGTCAATTCCAAACCGTTTTCATTCAGGCCTTTGCCTTTCAGCGGCACCTCCGCTTTGAGGTTCGGCGTTGCGGTGGCTTGAGGCGTGGAGGCAAGCGGGTTCGGCAAAGACAATGACTTGGGCAACGATCCGCCGCGGAGTTGGAATCCGACGACCAGCCCAACACACGCGCAGCATACCAGTAAGACACTTGTAACCACGAGAATGAGCCAACCGGGCGGCACTCTCGAACCGCGGCGGTACATCTGCGAGCCGGACAAATTACGGTAGCGTGATTCCTTCGACATGTACACGATCATTCTCCATCGGCGCGCCATTCGCATCCGTCAGCCGGACCCGCGCGCCCGTTTTCAAAATGTACATTCCAATTTCGATTTGGTACTCGCCCGGCGCAAGGTCGCGGGGCACGGCGAGGCGATAATCGTCAACGATCACTTGGCCCGCTTGCCACTGCGACGTTGGATACGAACCGTGGCCGGGCCGCGCATCGTCCTGTGTTACCAAGCCGTTGGGCCCGATCAAATGCACGAACACGGTGTAATCCGCGTCGGTTTCGACGCTGCTGCCCCAGTACACGGTGACCGAGACCGCGCCTTCTTCTCGCGCCACATCGTAGCCGATCAGCTCGATGGTTTCGCCGACGCGCGCGCGCAACACCTTCTGCGGTGCGATGCGCGGCGCGTCGTCCGCGCGCCAGATCGCCGCGTACGGCTTGCCCGTGAAATCGCCTAGCGTGGCGACGATGTTCCCCTTAGGAAATAGGGCCGCGAGTCGCGCGATACTGCGCGAATCATCGCGCGTGATGATCCCATACGCGGCAGCCGTCCCCGGCGGCGGAACGACCAGCGCTTGGCGACCGTCGAAACTGCGCGCCGCGCGACCCGCCAGCCCAAATTGAATCGTATAGTTTTCGGCCGCGACCGGCGAAAGATAGAGCACCTCGTTCGCCGGACGCTCGCGCATTTTGCGGGCGAGCGACAGATGCCCCACGTCGAACGAGTCGAACAATCCCGTCCGCGAACCCCACACGTCGAAATAGTCGTGAACAGTCGCGTAGCTGCTGGTTGCCATACCAGCAGCCAGTAAACAGTAACCAGGCAGCAGTAACCAGTTCTGTCGTGGAAGTTTGGCGAGAATCGCTGTAAACCCGTAGGCGACGATGAGCGCGATGGCTGGCGTGGCGCCGATGCTGCGCCCAAAGTGCGGCGCGAAATCGGTGAGCACGCTGGGCAAGACCATCACGCCGAGCCAGAGTAGCATAAAACGCGCCTCCGGCTTGCGAATGCGGACCACACAAGCGACGAGACCGGCGACAAACCCGATCGCGAGAAACGGATCGAGCGCGGGGCGCAAGGGCAAATTGCTGCGCGGGTTCTCGTCGCCCTGCACGAAGAACATCGCCGTCACGCGACCGACATTGTCCAACGGCGCGGAGACCATCACCGAGCCGGGCCGCTCAAGAAACTCGCTTGGATGCGTGACAAAGTATAACCCAAGCGGCGCAAAAGCCAAAACCGCGACCAGCGCGACAACCGCCAGCCCGCGCCGATGCCGCGCCCAGAATCCGCGTTGGACCAGTATTTCGAGACCAAGGAATGCCGCCACCAGTAACGGGACAAACAGCGACGACTTGTAGGTGTACATCGTCGCGGCGAGGAAGAAGCCGGCCCTCACCCCCCTCCCCCTTTCTCCCCCTCCCCCCTCTCCTGAACCGACGTTCAGGTTCAGGAGAGGGGGGAGGGGGAAGGGGGGCAGGGGGTGAGGGGTTAGCCCTCGCCACAAGAACGCGAACGCCAGCGTCAGCATTAGCGGCAAAAAGATCGGTTCCATGCCGAGCCGGCTAAAGTTGACGTGCCAATACAGGATCGCGAGCGTCAGTGCGGCGAGCGCGGCGGCGAATCGCGATGCAAAGAGCGAACGCGCCAGCGCGTACAGCGCGGCGACGGTCAGCGTGCCCGCGACCGCGGAGACAAGGCGCAGCGTCCACGGACTGACCCCGAAGAGACCGAAGAAGATTGAAGTAACGTAAATTGCCATCGGCTCTTCGGTGAGATCGCCCGTAAAGAAGAGGGGCCGCTCGCCACCGGCCAATACCTTTTGCGCTTCCGTCGCGTTAAAGGCCTCGTCGTAGTGCAAACCGGGCGGCAATTCGTCGAGGCGATAGAGACGCAGGAAGGCCGCGAGCAGGAGGATCGCCGTGACCGCGAGGATTTCTTTCCATGACGCACGAACATGTTTCGCGGCGAGAATCATTTACGCGGTCTCCAATCGCCGCGCAGCCAAAAGTAGACCATGTCACGCATGGTATGCACGATCAGCCACGCCTTGGCGCCGGTCGCGCGACCGAGCAGACGCGGGATGTAGCCAATTTCGACCTCTACCAGGCGATAGCCGCGCGCTTGTGCTTTGATGAGGATTTCGGCGTGAAAGAACGCGCTGTGATAAAACTCGATTCCGATCTCGCGCAAGATGTGGGTTCGGTAGAGACTAATGTATTGAAATTGCCGTTCGCGCATTCCAAACAAACGCTGCACCAGGGTGATGTTCGTAAACGAGACCAGCTTGCGAAACAAGCCATAGTCGCTCTTGTCGGAACGCAGACCGACGGCAATGTCGGCATTCTGCGCGGCTTGGAAATACTTGCCCAGTTCGTTGATGTCCATCGCGAGGTCGGCGGGAATGAGCATGAACCACTCGCCGCGCGCTTGGCTCAGCGCCGTCACAAAACCCGCGCCAATGCCGCGATTCTCGGAATGGTGAATGGCAAGCACGCGCGCATCGTTCGCCGCGAGTTCATCGGCGACCGCGCCGGTCCGATCGCGGCTCGCATCGTCCACGATGAGGAGTTCAAACGAGGGAACGCACGCGCTCAACTTGTCGCAAAGGAGGGCGACGGTTTTGGGTAGATTCTGCGCTTCGTTGTACGCGGGAATGACGACGGAGAGAAACACCTCACCCCCTATCCCCCCTCCCCCCTTCCCCCTCTCCATTTGCCACGTCCTTAAGGACGTGGCAAATGGAGAGGGGGAAGGGGGGAGGGGATGGGGGAGGGGGGTAGGGGGTGAGGCGAATCACGCGCCCCTCCGCGCCGCTCTGTATCAACGTCTGCGCCAATAAAAGCGCCTGCAACCCATCTGCACCGGTGACGACAGGCGACTGGTGCGTGCGTACCGCGTCCACAAAGCTCGCCAATTCTGCGCGCAGCGGTTCCGTTTTTGCTAGTCGGATCTTGGTGACGTTGCCTTCTTCGATCCCGCGAAAGAGCGCCAGTGTATCCCATTCGCTCGGACGGTAGCTGTTCTCGTAGAAATACAAGTCCTGGCTGATATAGTCAATGAGGAACATGCCCTTTTGTCCCGTGATTCTCAGCTCGCGCAACTTGGTCGGCGTCAGCCAGTTGATGTCGAGCATCGCGATCGGGCCGCTCGCGAAATTCAAAATGGCGAACACCGCGTCCTCGTGCTCGGCGTGCAGTCGCCGCGAAGTGCGCGCAAAAATGCTCTCCGGTTCGCTCGCCAAAATGTAACGCAAGATGTCGAGTTCGTGCGTCGCCAGATCCATGACGACGCCGACGTCGCGGACGTACTGCGGAAACGGCGAAAGACGCCGGGCCTGCACTTGGAACACCTCGCCGAGCGCGCCGGCGTCCAACTGCTTTTTCACCTCGATGACCGCGGGATTAAAACGCTCGACGTGCCCGACCGTCAACACCAAATTCGCGGCCTGGGCTTGCGCGATCAGTTGCTCCGCGTCCGCGCGCGTCGCGGCGATCGGCTTTTCGATCAGAACGTGAATGCCGCGGCTGAGCGCGACCGACGCGACCGACGCGTGCAGCACCGTAGGAACCGATACGCTAACCAGATCGAGGCGCTCGTGGTCGAAGAGCGCGAGGTGATCGGCGTAGCCCGGAATCTTGTAACGGTCGGCGACGGCTTGCGCGCGGTCCGCCAGTGGGTCGGCAACGGCGACCAGCTCGACCCCGTCAAGGTCGTTATAGATGCGCGCGTGCTGCTTGCCAATCGTCCCCACACCGACCACACCGGCGCGCAGCATCATTCGCCTCCGGAGGGTTCGTATACTCGCCCGCACGCTGGGCAGTCCCATTGCTGGTCGCGCGGCTGCATACGCCGCCCGCACCAGCAAACCATGCCGATCAAACGCGCGGGCTGCCCGACGACGAGTCCGTGCGCGGGCACAGATTTCGAGACGATCGCGCCGGCCGCGACCATCGCGAATTCGCCGATGACGACATCGGGGAGGATCAGCGAACCCGCGCCAAGCGAGGCCCCCTTACGAACGACGATCTTGCCGACCTCCCAATCGGCGTCGCTTTTCAACTCGCCCTCGGGCGTGATCGCGCGCGGGTACTTGTCGTTGGTCAGGCACACTTGCGGCCCGATGAATACCCCGTCTTCGATGGCGACGCCGTGATAGACGAGCGCGCTGTTTTGGATTTTGACGCGCGCGCCGATCACCACGCCAAAATCCACATACACATCTTTGCCGATGATACAGTCCGCGCCGATGTTAGCGCCCTCGCGAATTTGGGCGCGATTCCAAATCTTTGTGCCCTCGCCGATCACGGCTTGCGGCGAAACGTCTGCGGTTGGGTGAATCATCTGAACCTCAACTCACGAATGTGGATTTTGAATACTCCGCCCGCGTCCAGCGCGGTGACTTCGAGCCGCAATTTGGCGACGCGCGGCGGAGCGTTATCGAACGTCATCTCGACATGCGGATCGGCCGGCAGCCCGCGGAAAACCTGGTTGACCACCAGCGGCTCGGCATCCGAATCCAGATACAGCACCGCGGCGAGCGCGAAATCCATCGTCCCGGTATCCACGGCAATTCCCGCGAGCGGGCGCGGCGTCGGAAAAGTGAATTCGAGAAACGCGGGATTTGCATCGGCCACGCGGACGAGCGTGAAGGTGTCGTTGTCGAATAGGTTGGAGAGTTGGCCCGTATCGAACAGGGAATGGCTCACGGTGATGCGCTCGCCGTCCAATTGGAGTGGCTCGGTCACCGGTTTTTGGCGCTCGGCTTTTTCGGCGGCAAAGATTTCGTCCACATTGTCCACGTACGCCAGCCGCGCAAAGTAAAATCCATCCGAGCCATCCGGGTACAGAATCGTCTGACCGATTTGGATGCTGGAAAATTTCCGGCTGTCACGCGCCTTGCGCAACTCTTCCGGCGTCATCACGAAAACCATGTTCGGGCTGAGCGGCTGCCTTTCGGCGATCAGCGCATCTACGTTCGCGAACTTGACGCGCGGTTCCTTGGGCATGAAATAGTCGAGGAAAACATCGGTGCCATTCGCCCAAGTCGGCGTGACATTGACGACGGTTTGCTCAAGGCATCGCTCAACATGCCGAGACTCGCGCCCGAGATGCCGACAAACACAATCGCCGTCGCAACCGAGCGCCAACGCGGCCGGAGGCGCGCGAGCAAAAGATCGAGACCGAGGGTCGCAAAAATGCTGGCGGGAACGACAAACGTCAAGATGCGCGTGATCGCGACCTGCGTGATCGCGCCGCCAATCGGCGCGGCCAGCGCGGCGATGAGCGCGAGGCGATGCGCCGACGATTTGATTTGCCGGAGACAGATACCCACGCCGATCAAAAAGAAGGGCAGCGCCCACAGCGCAATGTTGCCATAGTCCTTCATCCGGTGCCGCGCCAGATCGTTCTCGTTGGGAACAAACCAATACTGCGGACTGAAACCATAGACGTATTGGCCGAGAAACTGGACGAGTTTTTGT
>JACQYF010000019.1 GCA_016208315.1 Chloroflexota bacterium
CGTCGCGGTGGCCGAGGCGATGATCGCGTTTGAAAAGGGTATCGGTTTCCCGGCGACGTTGAACGAGGTACCCGGCTTTACGCCCGCGCACATCGAACGCGCGCTGACTGCCGCCAAGAATCCGCAGCTCAAGATGAAACTCGAGAACATGCCCGTGCCGTTGACCGCGGAAATGGTGGACGAGTACATGGGCTCGGTGCTGCAAGCCGCGACCAATGGGGATTTGAGTGTGATTAAGAACCTTTGAGTGTGGGCGTGTGGGAGTATGGGAGATGATTGTCAAACTCGCGTACGGCAAGACGGGATTGGTCGTTGATCTGGACGATGCGTTGAATGTCACCGTGATCGAGCCAAAATTCGTGCCCGGTCTGCCCGACCCGCGCGCCGCGCTGCGGGACGCGCTGCGCGCGCCGATTCAAATGCCGCCGCTGCGCGATTGGGTGCAATCGTCCGACCGCGTCGGTATCGTCTTTAGCGACATCACGCGCCCCACGCCCAACCACTTGTTACTGCCCGCGGTGCTCGACGAAATCGCCCACGTCCCGCGCGAGAACATTACGCTCTTTAACGCGCTGGGCACGCATCGCGCGGATACCGATGCGGAACTGCGCGGCATGTTGGGCGATGCGCTCGTAGACCAATATCGGATCGTGCAGAACAACGCGTTCGATCCCAACACGCAGGTCTGCTTGGGCACTTCCGCCCACGGTCATGAAATCTGGCTGAATCGCGAGTTTGTCGAGTGCGATGCGAAAATCGTGACGGGTTTTATCGAGCCGCACTTTTTCGCCGGGTTTTCAGGCGGCGGCAAGGGCATCATGCCGGGCATGGCGGGGCAGCGAACCGTCCTCGGCAATCACGACGCCGGGCTGATCGGTCATCCGCAATCCACGTGGGCCGTGACGAAAGGCAATCCCATCTGGGAAGAAATCCACGAGGTCGCGCTCAAGGTGCCGCGTACGTTATTGCTGAACGTCACGCTCAACAAAGACAAACAGATCACCGCTGCGTTTGCCGGCGACTTGCTTGCCGCGCACGCGGCGGGGTCGGCGTTCGTGAGAGAAACGGTTATGGTTCCCGTGCCGCATCCGTTCGATATTGTCATTACGACCAATTCGGGCTACCCGCTCGATCTCAATTTATATCAAGCGGTCAAGGGCATGAGCGCCGCCGCGCTCGTCGTGCGCGAGGGCGGGGCGATCATCGTCGCGGCGGATTGCTGGGATGGCATTCCCGATCACGGGCTGTACGGTCAACTCTTGCGCGAGGCATCCAGCCCGCGGCAACTGCTCGAAACGATCAACGCGCCCGGCTTTTTGAAGCAAGACCAATGGCAGGCGCAGATTCAAGCGCTGATTCAACTCAAGGCGGACGTGTACGTTCGATCCGACAACCTGAGCGATCAGCAAATTCAATCTGCGATGCTTAAGAGCAGCCCGAAGATAGAGGACACTCTGAGCAAGTTAGTGGTACAATATGGGCAGGACGCTCGCATCTGCGTGCTGCCCGAGGGCCCGCAAACGATTCCGTTTATCTGTTCGTAGTTAGCGACGCAGCGGAGCGGAGTCGCGTCCAGTGCGCGGATGAACGCCACTCCGCAACGTGCGCTACGTGGCTAACTACGAACCTCTTCTCGACGGAGCATGCGTATGTTGATTCCTGTTGACATCACCTTCCCGAAAATGGCGCGTGTGGAACAGCACATCGAGACGCCGCGCGTGGACGACGTGCCCGGCGCGATCCGCGCGGAATTGGCGCGCCTCGGCGTGGCGAGCCGCGTGCGCGCAGGGATGCGCGTGGCGATCACCGCGGGCAGCCGCGGCATCAACGGCATCCCCACCATCCTCGTCACCGTCGTGAGCGAGCTCAGGCGCATGGGCGCCGAGCCGTTCCTCGTTCCGTGCATGGGCAGTCACGGCGGCGCAACCGCCGAGGGCCAACTGGCCGTGCTGCACTCGTTGGGCATCACGGAACAAACCGTGGGCTGCGCGATTTATTCCTCGATGAACACGGTGCAGATCGGCTTGACCGGCGAAGGCATCCCGGTGCTCGTTGACCAGATCGCCGCGGAGGCGGACGGCATCGTCGTGGTGAATCGCATCAAGGCACACACGGAATATACCGGCGCGGTGGAAAGCGGCTGGATGAAGATGCTCACCATCGGCTTGGGCAAGCATCAAGGCGCGCTGATGGCGCATCGCAACGCGGTCCAACTCACCTATCCGGTCGCCATTGTCTCGGTCGCCCGCGAAATCATCCGCAACGCCAAGTTGCTCTTTGGCTTGGGCGTCCTCGAGAACGCGTACGATCAGACCGCCGAGGTCGTCGCCGCGTGGCCTCAAGATTTCGAAGAGACGGAAAGGGTCGTATTGCAACGCGCCAAGGAGTTGATGCCGCGCTTGCCATTCGCAAAACTGGACATTCTCATCGTGGACGAGCTGGGCAAAGAGATTAGTGGCGCGGGGATGGACCCAAACGTCATCGGGCGGCGGATGGTGTTCGGCGAAGCGGAGCCAATCTCGCCCGTCATCACGCGCATTGTCTTGCGCGACCTAACCGACAAGACCAACGGCGCGGGCATCGGGCTTGGCTTGGCCGATTTCGTGACACAGCGCTTGGTAGACAAACTCGATCATCGTCCCACGTACATCAACTCGCTCACCGCGATGGCGCCGGAAAAGGCGCGCATCCCGATGACGGGCCAGACCGATCGCGAAGTGATCGAGTGGGCGTTCCTGACGGCTGGCGCAGTGCCGCCGCCGCGCGCAAAAGTCGTGCGGATCAAGAACACGCTGCACCCCGAGTGCTTTTACGCGTCGGAAGGACTGCTGCCCGAGATTCAAGCCAATGAAAAGTTAAGAATCGTCGGCGAGTGGCTGCCGATGTCGTTCGACGACGGTGGCATGTTGCTGCCGTTCAACCGGTTGATTTGCTCAAAACACCGCAGTTCAAGAGTTTGCTCAATCAGTGTATTCACTGCGGGCTGTGTCTGCCCGCGTGCCCGACTTACTCTGTGTTTCGCACGGAAATGGACGCGCCGCGCGGTCGCATCCAATTGATGCGCGCCGCGTCGGAGGGTCGCATCGCGCTGAATGGCGCGCTCGGCGCGCACATCAACCTGTGCCTCGGCTGCCGCGCCTGCGAGCCCGCGTGTCCATCCGGCGTGCAATACGGCGCGCTGGTCGAGACGACGCGCGTCGCCATCGAAAAGGCGCGCCGTCCGGGTCTCGCGGAACGCGCCATCCGCCGCCTCGCATTGCGCGAGTTGATGCCGCACCGCGATCGCCGCCATCCGCCGCCTCGCATTGCGCGAGTTGATGCCGCACCGCGATCGCCTGCGACTCCTGGCGCGATTCATGCGGCTCTATCAGGTCATCGGGCTGGAGAGCTTGGCGCGCCGTTTCAATTGGCTGCCCAGGCGCCTCAAGACGATGCATGCTCTACTGCCCCCGCTCTCGACGCGCTATCCCGACTATCGCCAACCCGCGCCCGCGCTCGGCCCGGCGGGCAAGCGCGGGACGGTTGCGTTCTTTTATGGCTGCATCCAAGATGCTTTTCTCGCCGACGTCAACGCCGCGACGATTCGCGTGTTGCAGCGCAATGGGTACGAGGTCCACTTTCCAATGGCGCAAACCTGCTGCGGCGCGGCGTCCCTGCACGTAGGCGAAGATGACCTCGCGCGCGAACTGGCGCGCAAGAATATTGACGCGTTTACCCCCCCTTCTCCCTCCCCTGTTACTACGGGGGAGGGAGAAGGGGGCAGGGGGGATGAGAGTGGGGGTTACGACGCGATCATCAACAACGCCGGCGGCTGCGGCGCGACGCTCAA
>JACQYF010000194.1 GCA_016208315.1 Chloroflexota bacterium
ACGAGGATGACGAGGATGAGCCAGACCGGGATCAACACGATCAGCGTCAGCGCCTTGAACGCGACATTGTTCACCAAGACGTTGGTCAGGATCGGGTGAATGGGCTTGAGCAGTTCGCCCGCGAGGGTACCGTCCTGAATTTTGTACGCGAGGAGGTAGATCGTAATGTCGGCGGTCAAGTTGTCCACGATCAGGAGCGTCAGGTAATACGTCGCAAAGTCGTTGGCCGTCAGCCCGCTCACGCTCCCCTGGCTGTTGGCGACGGTGGTCCACACCGCGAGGTAGACCATGGGCGAAACTAGCCAATACAACAGGTACATCAGCAGGTTAGCGCGATACTGCCACTGCTCAGCCCAATTCACCTGCCACAAACGTTGATAGATGCGTAACACACGCTTACTCCGTTTTGCCGATGTCGAATTTGAGGAGCCGGCGTTCTCTAACGCCGACCGTGCGCGCAAGAGAGCGCGCACTCCTCAAATCTGACTATTCATTAAACGCCCGCGCGATCACATCCTCGATCGGCGGATCCTCAATTGTCAGGTCTTGCACGGCATAGTCCGATAGCAGGCGCGCCGTAATCGCGGCGACGTCGCCGGCGGGCACTTGCAAGAGTTGTTTGCCGTTGTCGTTTTCGTTGGGCATGATCTGGCCGTACCGGCTCAGGTCGCCGGGCGTTCCGTTCGGCAGCGCGACGCCGATCAGTTTGACGGGCGCGATGCGGCGCGACAATTCGGTTAGCCCCCCATCGTATTTCAGTTCGCCGTGATGGATCATCAGGATGCGCTCGCACAGCGCGGTCACGTCGGCCATATAGTGGCTGGTGAGCAGGATGGTCGCGCCGGTGAGGCGATTGTATTCGCGCAGAAACGCGCGGATGCGCGCCTGGGCCGTCAGGTCGAGGCCAATGGTCGGCTCGTCGAGGAATAACACACGCGGGCGATGCAGCAAACCGGCGGCGAGTTCGCACTTCATCCGTTCGCCGAGCGAGAGATTGCGCACCGGCTTGCGCAAGATGGGACTCAGCTCGAGCAGCTCGTCCAATTCGGCCAGCGTTTGCCGATACTCCTCATCGCCGATGCGGTAGATTGCCTGGTTGAGCAACAAAGAATCGGCGGCGGGGATGTCCCACGACAAACGGTTGCGTTGGCCCATCACCAGCGTGATGGCGCGCAAAAATTCCGTGTTGCGCTCCCAGGGCGTGTAACCGAGCACTTGCGCGTTGCCACTGCTCGGATAGAGCAATCCCGAAAGCACTTTGAGCGTGGTCGTCTTGCCCGCGCCGTTCGGTCCGAGAAATCCGACGATTTCACCCGCGCGGATCCGAAAGCTCACGCGCTGCACGGCGTGGACGTCGCGGTAACGCCGTCGAAAAAAGCTGCGGACCGCCGCGCCGAAACCGCCTTCGCGTTCCGGCACCTGGAACGTTTTGCTCAGCGACTCGACGACGACCGTTTCCGTCGCCGGTATTGTGGGGTCTCTTAATGTGTCCAAGGGCATCATTTCCTTTGCAATAACCGGATTGTAGTGAAACGAGAAGAATAAGTCAACCGGGCGGTGCTGTTTTCCAAACGACGACAATGTGCTACAATATGTGCGGCAGCAAGTATCGTCGAGTGGGAGTTTCCTCATGCGCGCAACACAGCTTGATCTCCTCATTCATTCAACGCACGAAGCCGGATGGAAAGTGGGCGGCATCGGCGCGGTGCTCGACGGTCTGCTCAGCCAGCCCGCGTACAGCCGGTCGGTCAAGCGCACGCTCCTCGTCGGCCCCTACGATCAACACGATCCTCTCGAACGCGAACGCCTCTTTGCGCCGCGCAACGGATTGAGCGTCCGCTATTCCAGCGCCGGCAAAATTGACAAGGTTCGTCCAACCCTCGCGCGCGCGCTACGGCAAATCGAACTCGCGTACCACGTTCACGTTTTCTACGGCACACGCAAATTCGGCGCGTACGAGCATGAGGTGTTGCTCGTTGACCCCACCGTCGTGGACTTGCAGTCGGTCGCCGAGTTCAAGTATCACTTGTGGCAGCAGTACGGCATCAGCAGCTATGACTATGATTGGTCGAGCGAATACGATTGGTATATTCGCGCGGCCGCGCCCGCGTTTGCCGCGTTGCAAGCCATCGCGGGAACTCGCAAGAAACTGCGCGCCGCGCTGATCGCGCACGATTGGCTCGGCCTGCCGCTGGCGTTCCGCGCGCGCCAACAAGCGCCGGCGGCGTATCGCCTGGTCTATTACGCGCACGAAGTGGCCGCGGCGCGCGAGCTGGTCGAAT
>JACQYF010000180.1 GCA_016208315.1 Chloroflexota bacterium
CCGAACGCGCGGGCGTGGTCCCAACTCGGCAACTCGTACCACGCCGTGTTGCGTCCATACGAATGCGCGAGCGCGGCGATCACGTTGCGACCCGGATGCAGATGCGGCGCGAGGTCATACGGATCAACGTACTGCCATGCCGGAGTACAGCGCGCCGGCCCGCGCCCGATGCGTTGCCCGTTGACGAACAATTGATACCGCCCGTCTGCGGAAACGTGAACCGAAGCCGATTGAATTGCGTCGCCAATTTCAACCACGCGGCGAAAATAGACAAAGCGGTTGGTCTCTTCGGGCAGACGCGGCGCTGCGGCAGAAAAGCCGACACCCGTCAAACCGCGCGGCCGCCAAATCCATTCGGCGCGGCGGTTAAAATGTTGCATATTAGAATTCCTTCCGCGAATCGCGCGAATCGTCGCTAAAAAAATAGTTTTCCTATTCGCGAGATTCGCCAAGATTCGCGGACAAGTCTATCAGGAATCGCTCGTAGATGCGCCCAACGACCGCGGGATTGCGAAACAACTCCACGAGCGAAGGCATCGTTTCCAAGCGCGCGCCCGGAATGGTCGCCGCGACTTGCTGGGCTAATGCGTAAGGATGAAGATTATCATTGGGCCAGCCGATCACGCAGGTCGGCGCTTGAATCTTTCGCAGACGTGAGAAATCGTCCATCACCCAGTCAATCACCGTCTGGCAAGCAACGGCCAAACTCGCCGGATCATGCGAACTTTGCATCTTGGCAATGACGGCGATCACATCGGGTGTCGCCCCCTTTTCGCTCAGCCGCTGGGCCGAGTTCTTGAGAAATCCCGCCATCCCCAGTTCGGCGATTTCGCGCCCCATGTTTCGAATCTCTTCAGCCGCCGGGTTCGGCGCATCGCCGAACGCGGGGACCGTGAGCAATAGCGTCTTGACGCGTTCGGGATGCCGGAACACGAATTGCAGCGTCGTCGCCGCGCCCATGGACTCACCGCCGACGATGGCGCGCTCGATCTGAAAATAGTCCATCACCGTTGCCATATCGTCTGCCATACGGCTCAAGTCGTACAGGGTCGGATCGGTGACGGGCGTCGAATTGCAATGGCCGCGCTGATCGTAAATCACGATGCGGTAACGGTCGGAGAGCGGCGCGAACTGCGCGCGGGTAAAGTGGCGATTGCCGGTCAAGCCGTGCGCGAACACGAGCGGCTCGCCCGCGCCGAAAACCTCGGCCGCAATTTCCAAGCCATCTGATGGAATATGATAGATTTGATCCATGTTCTCCTCTTTCACCACGCCGACGCGCGTTTGCCCGGCTCGAGCGCGCCGCCGCCTTGACGATACACCTCGTCCGCGAGTTCGAGCGCGCGGCGCGCGTCGGCGATGGTCACTTGGGGCAGGATGCCATCGCGCACCACGTCGGCAAAGTGAATCAGTTCGTACGCGTAGCCGGTCAACATCACGGACGCGTTCTGCGCCGAGGGCACGGTCGGATTCGGCTCCCAGTATTCGCCCGCGCCGTCGGGCGGATTGTAGCGATAGCGCACGACGTTGTCCACCGAAATGAAATGTCCCTGCCCCGTGATCTCGACAAACTCGTTGGGCTGCCGCCAGGATTGGGTATTGGCGAGGTGCAGCGTCCCGACCGCGCCGCTAGCAAAGCGTAGCAGCACCGCGTACGACCAACGCCGTTCGCCCCAATCCTTTTTCTCGACCGACACGCGTTCGATGTCGCCCATAAAAAAGCGCGCGAGGTCGAGCAGGTGAATCGGATTGTCTACGACGTAGGTGTATTCGTCGGGGTACAAACCAGGCCCGACGACGAACTTGCCGACGAACGCGCTCGGCGCGCCGAAAGCTTCTTTCGCCATGGCTTGTTTCGCCATGCGGTACGCGGGCGCAAAGCGTTTCATATAGCCGACTTGCACGGGTTTGCCCGTGCGCCGCGCGGTTTCCTCGACCGCCGCAATGTCCGCGACCGAGCCGCCCGCCGGTTTTTCGCACCACACGGGCAGGCCGCGCTCCAGCACCGCACACAGAATGTCGCGGTACGCCGGCGGCGGCACGGCGACCAGGCACGCGTCGAGTTGCTCTTTGGCGAGCATTTCTTCAAAGCCGCCGACGTAATAGCGTTCCGCCCCAAAGTTCTTGGCGGCGCGCTGCGCCTCGTCTTCCTCCAGGGCGGCGACGGCGACCAATTCGAACGGCGTGTAACGCAGCGAGGGGTAGAGGATGTTCGAGGCGTGCCGACCCGCGCCGATGAACCCAATGCGAATCTTGTCCACCATTTTCTCCCAACCGTTCAATCGTATCTACTCAGCCACATGTCATTTCGAGCGCAGCGAGAAATCTCTATCTGCGAAATCGAGATTTCTCGTCGCCGAGAACGCTCCTCGAAATGACACCCGAGTAAGGTTCAATTGGTTAAAAGCGGGCGAAGGTGCTCAGCCGCGCGGCGCAA
>JACQYF010000190.1 GCA_016208315.1 Chloroflexota bacterium
ACGGCCCACGGGCCCGCGCCCAAGCCCGCTTCGACGCCGCTGTAAACATAGTAGGCCAACCCTTGCTGGTCGCGGACGCTCGCGCCGAGGCGACCGTACAATCCAAGCCGACCAAAGATCAAGTCGCCGATACTCAACGCATAATAATCTGGATCGGTGCGGCGCAAACCGACATTTCCAAGCACAAGATCGAGTTGCGTCTTGCCCGCTAGCGGCATTTGCTTGCGGAGTACTTCCTGCACCTGGGGCGCATCGGCGACGACGTGCGATGGCGGCAAGCCGCGCGCATGCCATTTGCCAAGAGCCCGTTGGATTTTTTCGATGGCCTCAGTCGGCTGGATGTCGCCAACCAGGACAATGGTCGCGCGGTCGGGACGAAAATAGCGCGCGTGGAAATCCTTCAGGGCCTTGATGGGTAGCTTCTTGACCGTGTCGAACGTGCCGTCGGAAAGGCGGTGGAGCGGATGGGACGGCGGATAGCAGAGCTTGCGAAACTCGCGGTAGGCGACGTGTTGCGTGTCCTGGTCCGCTTCTTTCAGGTCGGTCAGAATCTCGTTCCGCAGTTTTTCCGTCTCGTCCTTGGGAAAGGTCGGATTCAAGATCACGTCGGACGCCAAATCCAACAGCCGGTCAAAGTCCTCGACGAGCGACTTGCCGCTGAACCCGATCGTCTCCATGCCCGCGCCGATGCCAAACGACATTCCGGCGCGGTCGAGTTCCGCGTTCAGTTTTTGAAATGTGCGCTTGCGCGTGCCGCGCTGCAACGCCGCGGTGGCGAAATGCGCGAGGCCCGCGGTCTCGTCGGTATCGTACAAGCCGCCGGCGCGCAGTCGCCCGCGCATCGTCACCGAGGGATTGTTCGGGTTGGGCTTGACGAGGACGACCAAGCCGTTATCGAGCGTGGTGCGCGTGACGGTTTCCGGTGTGATGGGAAGTGTGGTGGGCATTCGTTATCTCCGCTTGGCGCGCTTTTTGGCGCTCAGTTTTTTCGGCGGGTGCGCGCCGTTCGTGGGAATGAACCAGCCGACCGTGCGATTCTTTTCGGCAAGGTACTTGGCAGCGACGCGCGTCACATCGGGCTTGGCAACCTTCATCAGGTTTTCGAGGAATGTTGGGTACATTTTGTAGGACGCGACGATTTCTAACTGCCCCAGCCAATAGCCGAGATTCATCACGCCATCGGTCGCATAAACGAACTGTGATTTCGCTTGCTTGATGACCTTGTCGAATTCTTCATCCGTGATCGGCTTGGCCGCGATTTTCTCCAACTCGGCAAAGATGGCCTTTTCGACCTTGCGGACCGGCACGCCGGGGCGCGCGGTCGCGGAAAGGTCAATCGTGCCCGGATCAATCGTGGCGCGGAAACCGCAGTCCACGTCGGCGGCGAGTTCCTTTTCCACTAACGCGCGGTACAAACGCGACGAACGGCCCGGGCTGCCGCCGCCGGAAAAACTCATCCCGCCCACGCCGGACAAGACGCCCGCGAGAACGAACGTGGGAAAGAAATCGGGATCGCTCGCGCTCGGACCGTGATATGCCGCGTGAAAATACTCTGCGGGACCGGGACGGCGCACGACCACGCGCCGTTCGCCCTCTTGCGGCGGCTCGACGCTCTTGACCTGCGGAATCGGCTCGCGGCGCGGGATTTTGCCAAAGGCGTCTTGGACTTTGGCGAGCATTTCGTTCGTATCGAAATCGCCGGCCGCGACGATCACCGCGTTGTTAGGCGCGTAAAAGGTCTGGTAGTGGTTGTAGAGATCGTCGCGCGTCATGTTCTCCAGATCAACTTTCCAGCCAATCGTGTCGTGATGATAGGGATGTACCTTGAACGCGGTGGCCTGCACTTCTTCGGAGAGCCAAAAGTTGGGGTCGTTTTCGCCGCCCTCGCGTTCGGAGATGATGACCGTGCGCTCGCTGGCGACCTCGTTGGGTTCGAAGAGCGAGTTGATCATCCGGTCGGACTCGATGCGGAGCGACAGGTCAATCCGGTCGCTGGGGAGCGTTTCAAAGTACGCGGTAAAATCGGTCCACGTAAACGCATTGTCCACGCCGCCGTTGCGATTGACGAGCCGCATGATCTCGCCCTTGCCGAAGGTCGGCGTGCCCTTGAACATCATGTGCTCGACCCAGTGCGAAACGCCCGTAATGCCCGGCACCTCGTTCCGCGAGCCGACGCGGTACCAGACCCAAAACGTCGCCACGGGCGCGGTCCGCACCGAAGCGAGCAAGACCATTAAACCGTTATCGAGATGTTCCTCATGTATTTCTTGAGGCATTTAGTTCCTCCATAGGAAATCCGAATCTTGTGTCACGATAACCCGATTTTCACGGCGCGCAAAATGCAAATGCTCAAGATCATCAGCTCGGCGCAATCCAACAACTTGGGCACGAACGACATCAATCCCGCGTTGACGAAGGCCCTGCGCAACTGCTCTAGGAAGATGCTCGTCGAAGTAGAAACGAATCTTGTCAGCCACGTGGAGTTTTCAACTTGGCTTGCAATTTAGAGGGATGACGCTTCTTGGAGGCCGCAACGATTTCCCGATCCCGCTCGATATCGCGCCGAATATCCTTGATATGGTCAAAGTAATACGCAAGCGCGGCATGAACTTCGCCAAGTGTCAAATCGAACTGATCTGCAATCTCATCAGGCGACATCCTTTGGCGCTCATGCCACATTGCCACATCTTGCACGCGAATACGGTGTCCGGCGAGGCGTGGTCGTCCGCCTGCTACACCGCGCGTTGCGACAATGCGCTGTTCAGTCTTTACTCGTGTGCCACCTCTAGTTACTGCCATTTTTGCCCTTTCGACTTCGCTCAGGACATGCTTCTGCCCTTTTTCTTTTGACTTGCCGTCAAATCCCCATCACCTTGTTCAACGCGCGCACCGCATCCGCCGATTTTTGCAGCGCGGCCAATTCCGCGTCGTTCAACTTGAACTGTACGACTTCCTCGATGCCGTTCGTGCCCAATTTGACCGGCACGCCCGCGTAGACGCCACTGATGCCGTATTCGCCTTCCAGATAGGCGATGCACGGGAGCACTTTTTGCTTGTCGTACAGAATCGCATCCACCATTTCGGCCACCGCGGCGCTCGGCGCATAAAAGGCCGAACCGGTTTTGAGCAGGTTTACGATTTCCGCGCCGCCGTCTTGCGTGCGCTTGACGAGCGCCTGAATCTTGTCCGGCGGCAGCAGTTCGGTGATCGGGACGCCCGCGACGGTCGTATAGCGCGGCAGCGGCACCATCTGGTCGCCGTGCGCGCCAAGAACGTAGGCCTCGACATTCTCGACCGATACGCCGAGGTCCATCGCGACAAACGTGCGAAAGCGCGCGCTGTCGAGCACGCCCGCCTGCCCGATCACGCGGTGCTTGGGGAATTTGGTGCGGGTCCACATCAATTGCGTCATCGCGTCCACCGGATTCGTCACCACGATGACGATCGCATTGGGCGCGTGCTTCGCAATCTGATCGCCCCAGCCGCCGACAATCTTCATATTGGTCAAGATCAAATCGTCGCGGCTCATCCCGGGCTTGCGCGCGATGCCCGCCGTCATCACCACGATATCGGAATTGGCGATTTTCTCGTAGCCCGCGCCGTCCTTGACCGTAATGCCGGTGACGCTCACGTCATAGCCGACGATGGGGCCGGCTTCCATGAGGTCGAGCGCTTCGCCTTCCGCGACGAATTCGATCACATCCGCCAAAACCACGTCTGCGACGTTGCGTTCGGCAAGCCGCTGGGCCGTCGTCGCGCCCACTTTGCCGGCGCCCACGACCGTTATTTTCTTGCGCATGGCTCCTCCCAAAAAACTGAAATGACCGCACAACGCGAAAAAAGCGAATGACACGCGTCGGCGCGCGCCACTCGCTCGCTCTCACTTTGCGCGAGCTGCAATGAGTCAACTTGGTCTAGCGCTATTTTTTGTGATTGTTGTGGTTAAGCTTAGACGCGGACAGATAGACGACCGGTCCGTTGCCGTTCACGTCGGCCCAGTGAGGGGTATTCGCCGGCAGATCCAGACGATCTCCCGGTCCGAGAATGAATTCCTCGCCAGTTTCCGGCAAACCGACTCGCAGTTGTCCACGGATGACGATCCGCACTTCCGCGTACTCGTGCTCGTGGACCGGGTAGACCGTGCCAGCCGGGTCCGCCCATTCGGAAACTGTCAACCCCTCCCCCGTTAGGGCGCTGCGCAGGGCCTCCAGAGACGGCGCTGTCTCTTTCTTCCAACGGGTGAATCGCATTGTTAAATCTAGTCCTTGGTCATTTTCTCTGATCGAGCGGAACGTATTTTTGGTTTTTTGGTCCAACATACTCCGAATCCGGGCGCATGATTCGATTGTCCAACAACTGCTCCATCACATGCGCGGTCCAGCCGGCTACACGGCTAATGGCGAAAATTGGAGTAAAAAGTTCGATCGGAATACCGAGCGTGTAGTAGACGGATGCGGAGTAAAAGTCCACGTTGACGTACAACTGCCTTTCGTTCCAAACCACCTCGCGCATTTTCTCCGACATATCGTACCACTTACGGTTGCCGGTATGCTCCGCGAGTTCGCCGGCGATGCGGCGTAACTGGAGCGCGCGTGGGTCGTTCGTCTTGTAGATGCGATGCCCAAAGCCGGAAATTTTGCGATGATTCGCCAGCGCATCGTGGACAAACGGTTCGACTTGAGAAATGTCGCCAAGTTGGATCAGCATCTTCATCACGGCTTCGTTGGCGCCGCCGTGCAACGGCCCCTTGAGCGCGCCCAAGGCGCCGCTGATGGCCGAATACATATCCGATTCGGTGGACGCGATCGAGCGGGCGACAAACGTCGAGGCGTTCAGGCCGTGGTCGAGGTGCAAAATCAGCGCAATGTCCAGAATGCGCGCGGCTTGGGCGGTCGGCTCTTTGCCGTCGAGCATATATAGGAAATTGGCCGCGTGCGAAAGGTCGTTGCGGGGCGTAATCGGCTCGCGCCCTTGATGGATATTGTGCCACGCGGCGACGATCGTCGGCATCTGCGCGGTCAGCCGGATGGACTTGCGCACGTTGGCGGAAACGGAATTGTCCAACTCGTCCACATCGTGCAGGCCCAATTGCGATACGACCGTGCGCAAAACGTCCATGGGCGTAGATTTCTTGGGGAAGAGCTTCATGGCCCCAAGCACCTCTTCGGGCAAACAACGCGAGGCCACGAACTTTCGGTTCAATTTCTCGAGTAGTGCGCGAGTGGGGAGAACACCGTACCAGAGGAGATCAACCGTTTCCTCGAAAGTAGAGCGGGCGGCCAGTTCGTTTATATCATAGCCACGGTAGGTCAGAATGCCCTCCGTGCCTTGCACATCGCTGAGCTGAGTCGCGGCGGCAACGATGCCTTCTAGCCCCTTCGCCACTTTGACTGTCGTATCCGGTGCGACGCTCATTCACGACTCCTTAGTCCGCAAATTAGAGGTAGCGTGATTATAGCCCGCTCGAGTTCGTTTGTCAACGACATGTAGGGCAAAGCGGCATCTGCGATGCCGATCCAATTTGCCCTACGCGATCAACCCGCGATAATCCTGAATCGTCAGCGACACATCCCGCGGCTCGCGGTCGGCGGTTTGGGCGATCAATTCCATCGTCTCGCGTACCGCTTCGGCCTTGGTCGTGTTACGCGGGTCTTTGGTCAGAATCGTGTTCAGATGGTAATCGCGCGTCGCACTGTGCAGCACCCGGAACAACTCGAATTCCTCATACAAGGTTTCCGGGATATTCCGCGACGCGCGGTAGAGATCGTAAAGGGGCACGCGCCTACTCTCGCTCTCCTGCTCCAGCGCGTTGATGAACGCACGTTCCTCGGCATCGTCCACCGCGCGATAGGCGTTGTAGGCCGTCTCCTTTTTGCCGTCGGGCGTCAACCCGATCATCAACCGCGTCAGGAACTGGGCTTGGTCGAGGGATTCGAGCACATCGTCTTGGCCGAAATTGCGCTTGAGCAAGAACACGGTGCGGACTTTCACGGGTTCGAGTGGATTGACGTAGCAGCGCGCCGCCGCAAAAACGTTTTCAATTCGCAACATCGCGCGCGCGTTGTCGAACGCGGCGAGGCGTCCCATCTGCTCTTCGACCATCGCGCGCGGCTGCTCGGCGAGGAACCCGCAGCCGGCTTGCGCGTCGGCGGCGAGCGCGGCGTCGGCACTGGTTCGCATGAGGCGGGCGAATTGCTCGCGAAACGGGGGCGTCAGATCGGGAACGTTCTCAAAAGTCGAGTGCAGCAGCTCACACGCGGCGAGGGGAAAGTTCTCGACGATATTCGAGCGCAGGTAAAAGACCTTTTCGGAAGTGTACGCGTACGCTTCGCGCGGCTTGGAAAAATCAAGCTCCCCGACCGTCAGATCGAGCGGAGTATTGTCGAGGGTGAGCGCGTTAATCCGCGCATCTTTCCTGGAAGCGTTCGTCTCGAGCCAGCGAAAGCAGTGATACCCGTGAATCTCGGCCGCGCCGTCGTGAATGGTGACCGGCGCGATTCGCCGGCCGTCCCGCGTCGCGACCGTGTAGCGGATGTAGACCCAATCGTCCGAGTGGAAACGCGTGTTGGGGTAATCCATCAACCCATACGAGGAGGTAGATTTGCCGGTGCCGGTCGGAGCAATGTATAGGATGCCTCTGGCGTTTTTCTCGACGCACGCTCCGTGGACCGAGTGAATCCCGTACACTTCGGCCAACACGCGGCCGACCGCGCCGAGCACCCACGATTTCAACTGGCCGTAATAACTGGTGTTGAAAAAGATGACCGTGTTCGTCGCACGACTATAGTACGCGGCTTCCGGCTCGCTCTCGACGCCGCCGAAGGCGTATACCATGACTTGGGGATCGGCTGAGGGGGTCTGTCCCGTTATTTCCAGCCACTCGTCAACGCCGAACCAGTTTGTCACCCAAAAGTCGAAGAGGTGCGCGCTGTTGGTCTGGGCACGGACCCGGATACCGTGAATGACGACGTCGTGCTGGTACACGCGCTCGTCAGGATGCGCGGCCATGTGTTTTTCGACGCTCGCGACGAGGGCATCGCGCTTGCCGGGCGTGCGATCAATCGTCTTGTCGTGGACCGCGGTGCGGCCTTTGGTTCGCGTGATCGTGTTCGAAACACCGATGGGCGTGCCTGGCCATTCGATGGCAGCGGCGTTGGGACTCGACGGGAATACAAAGAGGGGTTGGTCAGACATGGGGTTCCTTTCTAAAACGTAAAACGTAAGGCGCAATCTGTCGGTCTCACGTTTTACGTTTTACGCTTTACGTTTTGCTTTCCTGCGCTTGCACGCGCTGGAGGGCGGCAACCGCGACCTGGATCATTTTCTCGTCCGGCTCCCGCGTCGTCAGCGACTGCAAAACCAGACTCGGCCTAACGACGAGCCAG
>JACQYF010000191.1 GCA_016208315.1 Chloroflexota bacterium
AACGATTTCGTCGCGGTCTACAACGACTTTCGCGATTTCTACGATGCCTACGATTTCGGCGACGCGCGGACACACTGCCACAAGCTTCGCCAGATTCGCATGCGCATGGGCCGGCGGCAGCCGCGCTTTGGCACGAACAC
Source organism: Chloroflexota bacterium (assembly GCA_016208315.1). GTDB lineage: Bacteria > Chloroflexota > Anaerolineae > UBA4142 > UBA4142 > JACQYF01. The sequence goes on from JACQYF010000191.1 coordinate 141, forward strand.
GCAATGGCAGGAACTCTTCTCGACGCTACACGCGCTCGACAACGCCGACCTCGACATCATTGATTACCACTACAAGCCATTTATGCGGGAATTCGACTCGGCGATGAACCGCATCTACAATCACGTGCAAAGCAACGAAATTCCCCAAGCGATCGCAGAGAGAAATGTGTTTCTCGCCAGTCTCGGGCCGGAGTATGACAAGAACAAAGCCACGTTGGAAGACATGACTGACCTCGTCGGCGATCTCACCGCCGGGCTATGAAGCTCACTGTCGTACCCGGCACATTCGCCATCTGCCGCCTTGACCCCAGCGCGACGATTCCCGCTTGGGCGCTCGGCGGCGATTTCGTCTCCATCGTTCGCACATCGGATGAGCTTTCGATTGTTTGTCGGCAGGAAAATGTTTTGCCTGAAATTCGATGCGATGGAAATTGGCGCTGTCTCAAAGTTCAAGGCCCGCTCGATTTCGCATTGACGGGAGTCCTCGCCTCCATCGCGATGCCGCTGGCGCGGGCAGGCATTAGTATCTTTTCCGTTTCGACTTTCGACACGGACTATATGTTGGTGAAAGCAAGCGACCTATCCCAGGCGGTCGAGGTCTTGCGGCAGGCCGGCCACGGAATCCAAGATGAGAGAACGTGACGTTCCCAGCGCCAAACCCTTGCTCGACAAACTCGGCGTCAAACCCGAATCCAGTATTGCCGCGCTGGGCATCAAAGACGCGAGATTTCTGGCGCAACTGAAAACGCGCACCGCGGACGTCTCTGTCGGTCGGCTTCGGAAAGATCTCGACGCGATCTTTGTCGCGGCAAACAGTCCCGCAGAATTGGAACGGCTCGCGCGTCTGCGAAAACATATCAAACCGAATGGCGCGATTTGGGTGGTCTCACTCAAAGGCAAACAAGCACGCATCAAAGACGTGCATGTGATCGCGGCCGCAACCAACGCCGGTTTGGTGGACAACAAGGTCGTCAGTTTTTCGGAGACGCATACGGCGCTTCGGCTGGTCATCCCGCTCGCGCAACGCGGATAAATTTATGATTCGAACAATTACACCTACCCTTGCTCGCCGCATCGCCATCACGCGGCAGCACCTCGCGGGCGAACGCCTGCCCGCGAATGCCGATGGCATGCTCGCGCTCTTTCGCGATCTCGGCTGCGTCCAGGTGGATCCGATCAGCGCGGTGGCGCGCAGTCACCTGCTCGTCCTCTGGAGCCGATTGGGGAATTACGATCCTGCGGACCTCGGCGCACTCCTTTGGAAAGAGCGGCGCCTGTTCGAATACTGGGCACACTGCGCGTCCATCGTCCTCACCGAGGACTATCCGATTCACAACTTGCTGATGCGGACCCATGGCAAAGGCGATTCGATGTGGTCCAAGCGCGTGCGCGAGTGGATACAAGCCAACAATGGACTGCTTCGACAAATCCTCCGCAAGGTCCGCCGCGATGGGCCGGTGCCCGCGCGCGTGATCGAAGAGGATGGACTGAATCCGCGGGCTTGGGTCTCGACCGGATGGACGTCGGGGCGCAATGTCAGTCGCATGCTTGACTTTTTGTGGATGCAAGGCAAGATCATGGTCGCCGGGCGCTCGGGCCTGCAGAAATTGTGGGACCTCTCGGAACGCGTCCTGCCCGATTGGACACCGCGCGAGCGATTGAGTGAGCACGCGATTGTCCACCGGGCCGCGCAGCGATCGCTCCGCGCGCTTGGCGTCGCGACGCCCAAACAAATCGAGCAGCACTTTATCCGCGGCCGGTATCCGAATCTGAAGCCAACGCTCGCCGAACTAGAGGCCGGGGGCTGTATCGAGCGCGTACACGTTGAGGGGCAGAGCGGCGCATGGTACGTTCACGCGGACGATGTAGACCTGCTCGACCGGCTTGAGCGTGATTGGGCGCCGCGCACCGCGCTCCTCTCGCCGTTCGACAATCTCATCTGCGACCGCGCGCGGACGAGAACGCTCTTCGATTTCAAATACACGGTCGAGATTTATACGCCCGAGGCCAAGCGGCAATACGGCTATTACGTCCTGCCGATTCTGCGCGGCGATCGGTTCATCGGCCGCATTGATCCGACGATGGACCGCGCGAACAAGCGATTGACGATCAACGCGATCTACGCCGAGCCGGATGCGCCGATGGACAAGCAGACCGCGCGAGCCATTGCCGACGCCGTCGAGAGTTTGGCCGCGTTTCTTGGCGCACACGAAATCACTTACACCCGGCGGATGCCGGCAAGATGGAAAATACGATGAAGCCCGATCAACAAACCATTGACGAATTCGTCGGCGCGGCGCACGGCGATTTCGACACGGTGAATCGCTTGCTCGCGCAATACCCCGACATTCTCAACTTGCCCGCATCATGGGGCGAACACGCGATCCAAGCCGCCGCGCAGACCGGCCGCGCGGAAATCGCCGAACGGCTGCTCGCCGCGGGCGCGCCGCTCGATATTTGTACCGCCGCGATGCTCGGCAACGCGACACAGGTGAAAGCGTTTTTGGCGCGCGATTCGTCGCTGGCGCACGCGACCGGCGCGCACAACCTTCCCGTGCTGTATCATGCCGCGGTGCGCGGTCAAATTCCCATCGCCGAGATTCTGATCCAGCACGGGACACACGTAAACGCGGGCGAAGGCAAGAATACCGCGTTACACGGCGCAGTGTTTTTCGGACAAATCGAAATGGTCAAGTGGCTGGTCGCTCACGGCGCGAATGTCAATGCGCTAGACCACGAAGGCCGAACGCCGCACGCACTGGCAATCAAAGCCGGACAAACGGAAATCGCCGGCTTGCTCGAATAATCCCATTGGAGGCACATGATGCTCACGGGCGTTCACTTTTTACTCACATACCGCTGCACCTTCGAATGCGATCACTGTTTTCTCTTCGGCAGCCCGAATGCCGAAGGCACCTTCACCTTCATCCAAGTGCGCCAAGTCCTGGACGAGGCAAGCCGCATCGGCTCGATCAAGAGCATTTACTTTGAGGGCGGCGAGTCCATGCTCTATTATCCTCTGCTGCTGGCGAGCATCAAAGAGGCGCGGCAACAGGGATTCGACGTTGGCATTGTCACGAATGCGTATTTTGCGACGACCGAGCAAGACGCCGAGTTGTGGTTCGCGCCGCTGCGCGATTTGGGCATTGCCGACCTGAGTATCAGCGACGACGCGTTCCATTCTGACGAGAAAGACAGTCCGGCGAAACGCGCGCTGCGCGCCGCGCGCAGGCTCGGTTTGCCGGCCGCTTCGATCTGCATCGAGCAGCCCACGATAAACACTAAAGACGCGAATGATGCGAAAACCGCGAAAGGGGAACCAGTTGTCGGCGGAGGAGTAATGTTCCGCGGACGGGCTGCGGAGTTGCTGACGAAAGACTTGCCAACTCGGCCATGGGGTTCGTTTACGCAATGCGCTCACGAAGATTTCGCCGATCCCGGTCGAGTCCATGTGGACGGCTATGGCAACGTTCATCTCTGCCAGGGAATCAGCATGGGCAACATTTGGCAGACGCCGCTCTCCCAACTCGTCAAAGATTATCGCGCCGAGTGTCACCCGATTGCAGGGCCGCTGCTCGAAGGAGGCCCCGCGCTTCTGGCGAAAGAGTACGGCGTGCCGCACGCCGACGGCTATGTGGACGCGTGCCATCTTTGTTATCGCGCGCGGCAAGCGCTGCTGCCGCGGTTCCCGCAATATCTCGCGCCGAAACAGGTGTATGGGCAATGAAATCCTGCGCCTGGGGAACGACCAATCCGTTGATGCTCGAATACCACGACACGGAATGGGGCGTACCGGTACACGACGACCAAAAGCTCTTCGAGTTTTTGGTGCTCGACGGATTCCAAGCCGGAGTGAGTTGGTCAATCGTTCTGAACAAGCGCAAGAATTTTCGCAAAGCATTTCACAACTTTGGCGTGAAAAGGATCGCGAAATACGACGCGCAAGACGTTGAGCGCCTGCTCGCGGACGCGGGCATCATTCGCAATCGGCTCAAGGTTTTGGCCGCGATCAACAATGCCCAGCGCTTTCTGGAGGTCCAAAAAGAGTTCGGCTCATTCGACAAGTACATCTGGCAGTTCGTCGGCGGCAAGCCGATCAAGAACAAACACAAGACGCTCAAGGATATTCCGGCCACATCGCCCGAGTCCGACGCGATGAGCCAGGACCTACGCGCCCGCGGCTTTCAATTCGTCGGCTCGACCATCTGCTACGCATTCATGCAAGCCGCGGGCCTCGTGAACGATCACGTCGTAGAGTGTTTCAGATATAAGCAAGTATGAGAGTATGGGCGTGTAGGGGCAGGGTCTCCCCGCCCTGGACTGGGCGGGGAGACCCCGCCCCTACACGCCCACACCCCACAAGGAGGAAACAATGCCAAAAAATAAAACCGCCGCTCGCAAGTCAACCGCCGCGCCGCTCGCGCTCCTCATCGGCACGCGCAAGGGCGCATTCATCCTGCACGGCGATAAAGCGCGCGAAAAATGGAAACTGTCCGATGGCATGTTCGTCGGCAACATCATCAATCACATCGTGATGGATCCGCGCGACCGGCAAACCATTTTGCTTTGCGCGCGCACCGGGCATCTGGGTCCCACGATTTTTCGCTCGACCGATATGGGCAAATCGTGGAAGGAGGCGAGCAAGCCGCCGGCTTTTCCCAAAGCGCCTGAAGGACAAAAAGGGCTGGTGCTCGACCACAACTTTTGGCTCGCGCCCGGCCATCCCAGCGAGCCGCGCGTCTGGTATGTCGGCACCTCGCCGCCGGCGTTATTTCGCTCCGAAGACGACGGCGATACGTGGGAAGGCGTCAAAGGCATCAACGAACACCCCAAGTATGGGCCGCCGCTTGAGGACCAACAAGGGCCGCCCGACGGTTCCACACTGCATTCCATCATG
>JACQYF010000005.1 GCA_016208315.1 Chloroflexota bacterium
CGTATTCCATTTGGCGATATTGTGAGCGCTTACACTCCCAATGCGCGACAAGCAGCCGCCAACGTACACGTCATTTCCACTGACTCCAATCGCAGAGATGGTACCCTCGATGCCGTTGTCCGCGCTGTTCCCAACCGCAAACCAGGAACTGCTCATCCAACGTGCGAGGTTATTTACCGGTGTATCCCCTGCGCGAGTGAACAAACCGCCGGCGTACAAACCCGTTCCGCCTAACGCAATTGCGTTTACTGTTGGGCAGCCGGACTCGTTGCTGATTACGCCTCCGACAGCATTCCAATTGATGCCGTCCCACACGGCAATGCCATTATTGATTCCACCCGCTTGGAAGGTTCCACTGACGTAGACACTGGTTCCGCTCACTACAATGCTGGAGACACCGTTTGAACCGCAATAGCCGCCGGCGCTTACGCCACTGCCTAGAGGCAGCCAATTGTTTCCGTCCCACACGGCAACGTTGTTTGCGCTAACTCCGCCGGCCGTATCGAAGAATCCCGCAACGTAAACATTGTTTCCGCTCACCGCAATCGCCGAGACATGAGGAGAATAGTAGGTCTGACTACCGAAACTAACTCCACTGCCCAACGCCGACCAACCAACGCCATCGAACTTGGCAATGTAATTAACGTCAATCCCACTGGCTGAAGTGAAGTAACCGCCGACGTAAACATTGCTTCCGCTGACTGCGATCGCGGCAACTGAAATCATTCCGCTTTTGCATTGGTAGCAATAACCTCCACCGAAGACGCCTTCTCCTGCGCCCAATCCTGACCAGGTGTGAGTGAGCGCATTCCATTTGGCGATGCTGTGCGCGCTCACGCCTCCGGCAGTTGTAAAATAGCCGCCTACGAAGACGTCATTTCCACTCACCGCAATGGCATACACCGCGCCGTCCACTCCGGCGCCCAACGCCGACCAACTGCTGCCGTTCCACACGGCAATCGAACTCGCAGGAATACCGCCCGCCGATGTAAATATGCCGCCCACGTAGACATCGCTTCCGTTGACGGCAATGGCGTAGACCGATGGCGAGCAATACGATACCCCACAGCCCACCCCCTCTCCGAGCGCAGACCAATTGCTCCCATTCCATTTGGCGATTCGATTTACTACGATATTGTCGGCGTTGGCAAAGTTGCCCCCTACGTACACGTTGCTCCCGCTCACCGCGATCGCGTTGACCTGTCCACTCACTCCGCGCGTTGTGAATCGGTCGTCCCAATAAATGTCGTCCGGGACGGGAGCTTGGGTGGTCAGCCCGGACGCTTCTGCCTCCTTACGCACAGATTCTTGCGCCGATGCCCGTTGAGCGACGATCACGACCAACACACAAGCAACGATTAGAATGCGGAGCCAGTACGTGCGTCGCATTGGAGCGCCTCCTGGATTCAAGTATGGGGCTACAGCCAGGGCCGCCGGTCACGGCGGCTGGAACGACTGTGGGAATTGGCGCAGAACAAGAAAATACGCCAATCGGAACGTGATATTCCAATTGGCGTACTCGATTTTCTACAAGGAGTATTCTTCCTCGAAAACTTGTTTCTCGCTCAGCATACTAATCGCCGGCTCGATACCGGTTTCGTCTCTCGCCAGCCGCTTGGCGGCATTGAAACACTTGGGCCACAATTCAGGGATGCTGTTCTTGAGACTGAGCTCGTCTTCCAGAAGGTCCGCAATTTCGATTCTAGCATCGGTAATCGTCGCCAGCCAACTACGGGAACGCTGCTGTGGCTGAATCTTCCATTTGAGGATATGAGCCATCAACCGAGTCAATTGACTTCGGAGCGCTCTCTTGTCTGACCGTCCCAACGCTTCTATCAGCTCCTCAATGCCCTGCGTAGCATCCGCGATGTTTTGCTCGTCCAAGCTTTGTTTGACGGCCAAGGCCGTTTGGTAATGAGAAGTTTCAGATAACTTTGCCCAATCCATTGTGACTCCCTCCCCTGCATGACTGCTTGCAAAGTCAGGCACCTGATTCAAGTATAGCACGCGCAGTTGGGCTGGTCAATCCGATTGGGCGAGTTATACGCGCGTCACATACGAACCATCTCGCGTGTCCACGCGCACGGTGTCGCCGACGCTGACGAAGAATGGCACCGTGATGACCACGCCGGTTTCGAGGGTCGCGGGCTTGCCGCCGCCGCTGGCCGTATCGCCCTTGAAGCCGGGCGCCGCCTCGACGACCTTGAGATCAACCGTCGTCGGCAGTTCGACTTCAATGGGCTGCCCTTCATACGTGGACAACTCGGCGATGACATTCTCCTTGAGGAACTGCGCGCTTTCGCCGAGCAGGTCTTTCGAGAGGACGGGCTGTTCGTACGTCTCCGTATCCATGAAATGGTACATCTCGCCGTCGTTGTACAAATACTGGACGGTGTGATGGTCGAGCCGGATGTCCTGGACGCGCCCGCCGGATTGAAAATTCTTGTCAATCGTCGCGCCGGTCTTGACGTTCCGCAACTTGGTCTTGATGGTCGCGTTGCCGCGGCCCTGCTTGACGTGCTGATATTCCAACACCTTGTACAGATTGCCGTCGTCGTCAATAAACGTCGTGCCTTTTCGCAAATCTTGAACGCCGATCATAAAATATCTTGCTCCTTGATGATAATTTCAGCGCGGGATTATAGCGCAGAAAGGGAAAAGTATCAAGTGAAACGGGCGACCGAGGTCGCGGCAACGCACGGCCAAGTCGGCCTTCGCCGACTAGTCAGCCGACGGAGGTCGGCTTTGCCATGCGTTGCCGCGATTTCTAATCGCCCCATCCGATGATCTCTTCGTCTCTCAGCTCTTCCAACTCCAACTCTGTCTCATCCGCGATTTCCGACTTCTCCCACTCGAGTTGCAGAGTATTGTCTCGGTGGTGTTGCTTTTGGCGCATGATATATTCTTTGACGACCGGCACCTCAGTATACCGCAGCGTGAATGCGCCGTACGCGCCTTGCCATTTGAAGAATTCGCCCGGGGTGATTTCATGCGTCATCAGGTGCGATGACGATCCTTTGACCTCCTTGACCAGAGTCGCAACGGCAATCGTCGTGTGGAGACGGACTAGCAAATGGCTGTGATTCTCAATGCCTCCCACGCGAATGGGCAGACATTTCAACTCACGGCACTTTTCAATCATTGCTCCGTACAGACGGCGCTCAACGTTCGGCGTAATCAACGGCAAGCGATCCCAGGTAGACCAAACACAATGCAAGTATAGTTGAGTAAACGGTTCGCGCATGTTTGCCTCCCGGATCGGGCGACCGAGGTCGCAGCAACGCATGGCAAAGCCGACCTTCGTCGGCTGGACACCGAATCGGCCTCCGCCGATTTCGCCATGGGTTGCTGCGAATTCATTCGCGCCCGATCTTCAACCAAGGTCGCGGCAACCCATAGCAAAGCCGACCTTCGTCGGCTGGAAACCTAATCGGCGGAGGCCGATTTCGCCATGAGTTGCTGCGAATTCATTCGCCCGTTTTGAATCCATTCTTCCGCCACCCTCGGCAACTCCTTCAACTCTTTATCTTTGACGACTTGCACCGGCGGCAGCGAACCGAGGAACAGCCGCCCATAGTTTTTGGTGAGCACGCGCTTGTCCAGCACCACCACGATGCCGCGATCGTTCTTGCTGCGAATCAAGCGCCCAAAGCCCTGGCGAAAACGCAGCACCGCTTCCGGCACCGCGTATTGCCCGAACGAATCGTCGAACGTCTCGCTGCGCGCCGCGAAGATCGGATCGCTCGGCACGGAAAAGGGCAAGCGCGCGATGACGAGACACGAGAGCGCCTCGCCGACCACGTCCACGCCTTCCCAGAACGATTTCGTGCCGAGGAGCGCGGTGCGTTCTTGAGTTTTGAACGTCTCCAAAACTTGGCGGCGCGACCCGTCGAGGTTTTGCGCGATCACGATGATCGCGTCCTCTTCGAGCGGGCGCGTGATGGCGCGGTACGTGGCTTGCAGTTGCGAGTGCGACGTGAACAGCACGAGCGCGCGGCCCTGCGTCGCGCGGAGCAAATCCACGAGCGCGGCTTCAACTGCTTTTTGATAACCCGGCTGCCCCGGTTCGGGAATATCCTTTGGCACAAAGACCAGCGCGGCTTGCGCGTAATCGAACGGCGAACCCACCGTTAATTCATCCGACCAATCTCCAATCCCTAATCTCGATTTGATGTGCCCGAAACTCTTGTCCACGCACAGTGTCGCGGACGTGAGGATGGTCGCCTCTTTGCCCGCGAATAATTTCTTTTGCAGCAACTCGCCGACGTTCAGCGGAGCGGTGTGCAGCGAAATGTTGCCGGTGTTTTTGTTGATCGTCGCCCAATAAATGCCGCTTGCCGCCGGCTTGGTGACGAGCGCTTCCATTTGCTGGCGCGTTTCGCTCACGCGGCGCAGCGCGAACGCCAACTCTGTTGCGAGGTCCGGCTGCCCCGGGATCTCGTACTCGTCCAGTTCGCTCCACGCCTTGAAAATCCTTTCGATGCCTTCCCGCACCCGCGCAAAGCGCGCCCCAAAATCATCCCACGCGATTTCGATCCCGCTCCACTCGGGCTGCGCGCGGCGCGACGCGGTCAGTCGGATTTGGCGATCGTAGCCGGTTTCCGATTCGCCGGGCAATTGCTCTTGCTGGCCGAGGAAACGGTCGAGCGTGTTGAAGAAATCGTAGACGCCGCGGAGCGCGTGATCAATGTCTTGCGCCACATCGCCGAAAATATTCTGCGGCTCGCGGAGGATCGCGGGCGGCACATCGGAGCGGCGCAGCGCGCCCGCCAGCGTGCCGATCAAGCCGCCGCGCTCGTGCGCCAACCCGCGGAATAACGCTTCCAACGTCGAACTGGAAACGTCGAAGGAGAGTGCCTCGGTCGCACGCGCTTCGAGGTGATGCGCTTCGTCAACGACCAGATACTTGTATTCGGGCAGGACGTGATTTTCCGTCGCCATGTCCGAGAGCAAGAGCGCGTGATTGACGATGACCACGTGCGCGCTCTCGGCCTTTTCCCGCGCTCGATAGAAAAAGCATTTGTTCTCTTGCTTGAATTGGCATGATTCGGGCGAGCAGTGCTCCACGTCGCTCGACAGCCGCGACCAGACCGCGTTTTCCTCGGGCCCCATCAGGGTCAGTTCCGCGCTATCGCCCGTCGTCGTCGAAGGCAGCCATGCCAGCACTTTGGCGAGGACGCGGATTTCCGCGCTCGAGAGTTTCTCGCTGCGGCGCAGCGCGTCGAGGCGGCGGCGGCAGAGATAGTTCGCTCGACCTTTGAGCAGCGCGGCTTTGAATTCGAGATGCAAGACCTGCCGAAGGTCGGGGATGTCTTTGAGGAAAAGTTGATCTTGCAGGTTGATTGTGTTGGTCGAAATCACGACGCGGTGTTGATTCTGAACCGCCCATTGGATCGCGGGGAGCAGATAAGCCAGCGATTTTCCGATGCCGGTCCCGGCTTCAACTAACAGGAGCGCGCTATCGTTGAACGCTTCCGCGACCGCGCGCAGCACCGCGATCTGCTGGGGCCGGTGCTCGTATCCTTGAAAATGCTCGGCGAATGTGCCTTCGGGCGCTAGAAGCCGTGCGAGCGCGTCCACATCAAGTGGCTGTTGATTTACTTTTGGTCGGAGCGGTCGTTCGGCGCGATCGCGCGAAAAGAGCAACCCGAGCGTTTCGTCGCCGACCGCGCCTTTGGCGGCGAGCTGCGCGCCGATGGTGCCGGGCGCAAACGCGGTCCGCGCCTTATCGCGCAATATATCCTGGAACGCGAATTTGAGCGGCCAATCCGATTTCTCGGTAAAGCGCGCGATCTCTTGCACGATTTTCTGATCGAGCTTTTGGGCGCGTTCGAGCAGCGCGTGAAAGAGCCGATGCGCCAGCTTCGCATCGTCGAGTGCGCGATGGTGCGTCGCAAATTCGATGCCCAATTCGTTCGCCAGGCGCGCGAGCGAAAAGCGCGAGGCGTAAGGCATCAGGATGCACGCCAGTTCGAACGTGTCGAGCGCGGGGGGCGGCGCGGTGTAGCCCGCGCGCTGGAGAAACGCGAGGTCGGACTGGATGCTGTGGCCGACGATCGGATGCTCGCCGACAAAACGCGCGAGGGTCGGCAGCACGGAATGGAGCGCCGGGGCGCGCTCGACTTCGGCCTGGGTGATGCCGGTGAGGCGTTCGATCTTGTGCGGGAGCGGGCGGTTGGGATTGACGAGCGAAGACCAGGCGCCGAGGACGTCGTCGTCGCGAAATTTCACCGCGCCGATTTCAAGGATCGCATCGCGCTCGGAATGCAGGCCCGTCATTTCCAGGTCGAGCGCTACGTAGACACGAGTCATGGAGGACTTTCTAGGGATTGGAGATTGGAGATTGGAGATTGGAATGAGCGTACTCTAATCTCTAATCTCCAATCTCTAATTTCCAAAACCATTCTACCACGATTCAACGCAAATGCAAAGAAACCAAAAGACCTGGAAAGCAAACACGGCCTTCCAGGTCTGCGCGCGGCAATATGCTTTTTAACCGAGGAAGGCCAAGAACAAGCCGAGAATCGCGCTCACGATGAGCAAGATCACGAACGCGACGATGCCGGTCAGGATGGCCTTGGTCGTGTCGAACTCGGAGGCCTCGCGGATCCCGATCACCGCGCCGATGAGGGAGAGGACGAGCGCGACAATCGTGCCAATGCACGGAACGATCGCAATCACTTGGAAGATCTGCGTAAAGCCAAAGACCCGCAGCATCTCGCCGGTGTCCGTCTTGCCGCCAAAAAACGTCTTGGAGACAAACGCGATCACCCACGCGCCAATAAGCCAACTGATGATCGCGGTGATGATCGTGCGGATGGCCGAACCGACCGGCGACCCAATGGCCGTGCCAGGGGGGAGACTGGAACTCATGGCTGCCAGCACGATAGCGCCGACGATGCCTGAGAACAGAGCCATAACGACGACGATGATGGCCGCCTGACCGGTCGCGTTCTGGTCGTGCGCGATTTCACGGTACACGGCCGGCTTGAGGGTAATGACACCCATTAATCGGTCTAACATTGTACGATCTCCTTTCGTGGCAAAGAATAATGTGTACGCACAATGACTCTTCGCGCCACGGCGGCGCGATGCCTTGCCGATCAGACCGGTGCTGAAAAGATCATGACGTGGGCGGCATCACCTCCTCCAACAATGAGCCAATTACCCAAGGACCAAGGTCACCTCGGTGAGCCAATGAGCCAAACGTTTTCATTGATTCATTACCGGAGCGTGCAAGACTCAAATGCATGTCTAATAGCAAGAACACCGATGGTGGCAATCGGTGACGGCGCGTCTAGTCCTGCTTGGCCTCGGGCCCCTTTTTCTCCGCCTCGGCAATGGCGCGGCTGATCTGCTCGTTCAATGCTTTCAGCCCTTTCGCCAGCCCGCGCTCGATGTCCTCTTTCGCGCCGCTCTCTTTGAACGTCTGCGCGGCCTGCTTCACCTGCGCCGACGTCGTCTCCGCCGCGCGTTTGACGCGCTCGTCTTCCTTCGCCGTTTTGACCGCGCGGTCTATGTGGACGCTCAATTCGTTCACCGCCTGCGAGACCTGCCGCTCAAATTCCTTCGTCTGCGGATGCTCGCGTGCCACGCGGATCGCCTCTTTGAGTTGCCGCGCCAACTCGCGCAATTCCTCTGCGAGCGTAATCTCTTGCGGTTGCTGGTCACCCATACTCCCATACCTCCTTACTCAAATCTCGTGCGGCCGGCTCGCGCGGTTCTCCCATAGTTGCCGCGTCAGCCACATCTGCGCGAGGTGCTCGCTGTAGTGTTCCAGAACGTGGAGGATGGCCCAGCGCACGGTACATGAATCCTTGGGGAGTTTGCGCGTGGCATCCATATCCTCAGCCGATAGTTGCGTGAGGATTTGCTCGCTCTCCAACGCGGCCGCAGCGTACATCGCCTTGAGCGCGCCAACGTCCGCCGCGCGCGTCCGAAACTCGGCGTCCCGATCGCGCTGGATCTTTGTCCCGCCGACCACCTCGTGCAGCCAGCGGCGCTCCGCGCCGAGCGAATGCACGGCCAGCACCGTCACCGAGTTGGCGTCAGCCGACAGCGGCTTCCAATCCAGCGCGTCCGCGTCCAGCCCGTCGAGGGCCTTGAGCATTTCCGCGCGGCGGTCTTGCAGTCGTTCGAGGTACAGTTGGACTTCTGGCAACATCACGGCCTCCATGTCTCACGTCGCAAGTCTCAGATCGCAAGTTCCAACCTGAGACCTGTGACTTGGGACCTGCGACTTGTCACTCCATCTCCACGCGATTCTTGCCCGCTTCTTTCGCGCGGTCCAGCGCGTTCTCGCCCCGGCCCACCAACGCGAGATTCTCGGTGAGGTCGGCGCCGGTGCTGCACGCCACGCCGATACTGACCGTCACGTGCAGATCCAATTTGTCGGCGATAAAGTGATGTTGGGACACAGTCTGCAAGGTCCGGTCGGCGAGCAACTTGGCCCCTGGCTCGTCCGTCTCCGGCATGAGAATCATGAAATCTTGCGTGTCGCAGCGGCCCACCACGTCCGAAACCCGCACCAGTTTTTTGAGCACCTGGGCCATCTCGACCAGCACCATATCGCCGTACAGAATACCGTGGTCGTGGTTAATGTCCGCGAGATTGTCCACATCTACCAACATCAGGGCGAGCGGTGATTTGTAGCGGACGCTGCGGGTTGCCTCGTAAGCGAGCCGGTGCAGTAGATAGCGGCGATTGTACAGCCGCGTCAACGGGTCGGTGATGGCAAAGAGCATCGGATCGGCGGCGGGCTGCCGCAACTCCCGGATGCGCTCTTGGGCGCGCAGGGCGGCTTTGGCGCGTGCTCGGACATCGGCGAGGTCGTAGGGCGCCGTAAGGATTTCGGTGAGCGGCAGGCGCGCTTCGCGGACGCGCCGGGCCTGCTCCTGGTTCTCCGCCAGGAAAATGATCGGCATGTGTTCGGTCGGGTCGAGCGCGCGCAAGGAGCGCGCCACGTCCAGCCCTTCCAGCCCGGACAATTCGACGCCGAGGAAAACGGCATTCGGCGACTGGTCGAGCGCCAGGTCCACGGCCTCCAGACCGTCCCGGGCCACAATCGGCGAGTGTTTTTCTTCTTTCAACGCGATGTCTATCGCTCGCACCGTATAGTTATTGGCAGATGCGACCACAAATTTGCCGGGCATACAACCTCCGTAGGGGCGACCCTTGTGGTCGCCCTGGGCGACCACAAGGGTCGCCCCTACGAGATGGACAATTGACTCCTCACCAGAGCTTCTTCTTCCGCGCGCGAGGAGACCTCGCCGTCGAGCCGCGCGGCGCGCAGACGCATCAGGATTTTTCGATAGCGCGGACCGGGTGGAATACCCATTTGTTTCAAATCATCGCCGGTCAGCTCCGGTGCGACTTGGCGCAGCCGCGTCCGGTAAAGTTCGATGCGCGCGCGGACGCGCTCGTCCTCCGCGGCCAGCGCGAAAATGGCGAGCGCCGCATCGCCATAGCCCTCGAGCAGGCGATAGATGGCGCTCGGCGCCATGGCTTCCGGCGCGGCCAACGGCCCGGCGACCTCGTCGCGCAGCGCGAGCACGTCGTGCAGCGTGGCGTTTTCCGCGTTCGTCAGCTTGAGCCGCAGCGCGAAATCCGTCGCCTCGCGCGGCGTAAAGCGATAGCACAGCAGACTCAAATACGTGATCGGCGTGGCCGCCGTCTCGCGCGCTGCGCGGAATTTCTCGGCGTGCCACGCGTCGAACGCGAAGGCGGGATAGATGGCCTTGAGCACGCCGAGGTCGTTCAAGCGCGCCAGGGCTTTCTCCGGCTCGCGCTCTTGCAAGATCAAGATCAGTTCGTGTTTGATGCGCTGGCCGGTGACGCGGTGCAGCATATCGAGCGCCTCGCCCATCAGCTCGGCCGTGCGCTTTTCGATCTTGAAATCGAGGCGCTGTTCCAGCCGCGCGGCGCGCAGCATCCGGGTGGGGTCTTCGACAAAGCTGAGGTTGTGCAGGACGCGAATCAAGCCGCGCTGCAAATCCGCCTCCCCGCCAAACGGGTCGAGCAGTTGCCCGTAACGATCCGGGACGAGGCAGACGGCGAGCGTGTTGATCGTGAAATCGCGACGCCGCAAATCCTGCTTGATCGAGCTGCGTTCCACTTCCGGCAGCGCGGAAGGGTGCGCGTAAAATTCCGTGCGCGCGGTGGTAAAGTCTAGAGATTGGAGATTGGAGACTGCGGAGCGTCCCGTAGGGATTGGAGATTGGAGCAGCCACTTGGCGGTGCCAAAGCGAGTGTGACCGTGAACGCGGCCGCCGTACTTGGCCGCGAGCCGCCGCGCGAGTTCAATCGCGTCGCCGTCCACGACCAGATCGAGATCGAGATTGGGCTGGTTCAAGAGCAGGTCGCGCACAAAGCCGCCGACGATATACAAGCTGCATCCCAGTTCGTGCGCGGCTTCGCCGGCTTCGTGCAGCAGCTTGGAGAGTTCGGGCGGCAGCCATTTTTCCAGACGCGCGGCCAACTCCGTGGACCGTGAAGGGCCGCCGGGTTCCCAGCGTTTGATGAGATCGGTGCGTGTGACGATGCCGACGATTTTATTGTCCTCGACGACTGGCACCTGGCCGAGGTCGGACTCGATCATCACGGTCCGCAACTTTTCGAGCGAATCGGCCGGCGCAACGGAGACGGGTTTGTGCATGAGCGACTTGATGGGCGCTTTGCTCAATTGGTGGTGCAGGGCGCGATCAATCTCGCGCCGCGTGAGCACGCCGACGAGTTTGCCGCGGCGCACGACCGGAAAACCCTCGTGTCCGTAGCGGCGCATCATTTCCGCGGCTTGGGTCACGGTCGTGTCCGGTTCGAGCGTGTGGACGCCAAACGACATCAGCTCGCGCACGGTGACGGCCGGCTTGACCTGTTCTTTGAGCAGCTTGAGCAGTTTCGATTTCGTCGCGCGCAAATCCCTATCGGGAATCAACGCGGCCGCGGCTTTGTCGTGACCGCCGCCGCCGAATTGCTCGGCGATCTCGGCCACGTCAATCGCGGCGTGATCCGAGCGCGCGACCATTTGGATATGGTCGTCCATCTGCACGAGGAGGAACAGCGCGGCGGGATCGTACAGCTCGCGAATCTGGTGCGCGAGCGTGGAGACCTCTTCCGTGTACTGATCGGCGCGCACGGCGGCGATCGCAATCGCGTGGCCGGCCACCTCAACCGTTTGGACGCGTTCGAGGAGTTTTTGGTAAAGGGCGCGCTGCTCGGCGGTGAGTGGATGATGCAAAAAATCGTTGACGACGGCGAGACTCGCGCCGGACTCGAGCAAGAACGCGGCCGCGTTAACGTCGCGGGCCGTAGTCGTCACGTACAAGAGCGAGCCGGTATCTTCGTAGATTCCGAGCAGGAGCAGCGTCGCCTCGATGGGCGCGAGGGGCAGTTCTTTTTCGCGGATTTCTTCAACGAAGAGCGTCGTGGTCGCGCCCACTTCGCCGCCGCAAAACGTCCAGCCCTTTTTGAGTTCGCGCGTCAGGGGATGATGGTCAACGATGTGGATCTGCGCGTCCTGCTTGATGCCGCGCGCCGAAGGCGGGTTCTGCGTATCCACGAGCACGACTTGCTTCAAATGGCGGCGGGGCAAATCTTCCTGGCGGGTCAAGGCGAGCGCGTCGCCATAGAGCGTGCAAAAATCGCGCACGTTGCGGTTGAGGCGGCGCGGCAGCACGGCAATGGCTTCGGGGTAGCATTTTTTGGCGCCGAGGAGCGCGGCGAGCGCATCGAAATCGGCATTTTCGTGCGTGAGGATCGCGTCCATCGCCGCGGAATTATAGCACAATTCCCCGGAACGCAACACCCACCGCCCATACGCCCAAACCCAAGTGTGGGGGTATGGGAGTGGGGAGTATGGGGGTTGACTAGACATTCGTTGATGGGGGACAATGCTGTGAAAGCCACGTTCGGATAGGCAAATGCAAAGTACGATGGGAAACGTATTACGAGTAGAATGTTCTCAACTCGTCCGATCTATTTTCGGGTGGCGCCCGTGACGTCGCTCGAACAAGCTGACGGAGAACTGATCGCCCGCGTCAAACGGCGAGATAGTCAGGCGCTGGAGGTTTTGTACGACCGCTACGCGGCCCAAGCGATGGGTATCGCGCTCAAGATTGTGCGCGAGAACGGCGCGGCGGAAGAGATCGTGCAAGAGGCATTTTGGCGCGTCTGGAAGTCGGCGGAATCGTACGACGCGAGCCGCGGCGCGGTCACGTACTGGCTCTTTGGCATCGTCCGCAATTTGGCGATAGACGAATTGCGGCATCGCGCCGCGCGCCCGGTGAACCTGGACGGCGACGAAAACGACCAAGGCGCGCTCGAAATTCCGGACGGCGCGCCCGACGTGAGCGAAGTGGCCTGGAACCAATGGCAGGCGGAACAAATTGATAAAGCGGTAACGCAATTGCCCGATGCTCAGCGCCAGGTGATTCAGCTCGCGTATTTTCAGGGCTTGACGCGAGTTGAAATTGCCGAGCGGTTGGGCGAGCCGCCCGGCACGATTCACACGCGGGCGCGGCTCGCGCTGCAAAAGTTGAGGACGGTTCTGGCTCCGTTGGGGCTGGAGGACTGATGGATACTCACGTGGAAGAGCTGATTCCGTTCTATGTGCTGGGGGGATTGAATGCGGGAGAGATGGAGAGAGTAGAGCGGCATCTGCCACACTGCGCGAGCTGTCGCACGCTGTTGGAAGAGATGCGTGCCGGGGCTGAAGCCGTGCCGTATGCGGCAGCGCCTGTCCGACCCGCGTCACGTGTCAAACAGCAACTGTTCGCGCGCGTCGAAGAGGATTTGCGCGTACCGCACTCGGCGCCCCAGCCGCGTCTCACGACGCCCCGAACAAGCTTTTTCGATTTTCTACGCGCCGCTAGTCCCGCGCTTGCGCTCGCGAGCATTGTGCTCTTCCTCACCGCGGTCGCGTGGGCGCTGTCGCTAAACTGGGAAGTGGACAAGCTGCGCGCTCTGAATCGCTCCCTTGCCGCGCAAGTGAACCAGCAAGCGGCGGCGATCAATGTCCTCGGTCGCCCGAATGTCGCCGTCAAGAATTTCGAGCCAACTCAAGTTCAGCCGCAAGCGCGGGGACGGTTCTATGCCGATTTTCGCGACAACCAGGCGCTCGTGGTCGTATCGGGAATGAAACCTTTGCCGGACAATCGCGTGTATGAAGTTTGGTTGATCAAGGACAAAACTCCGGTGGGGGTCGGCACTTTTACAGTGGACGCGAATGGTACCGGACAAATCCTGATCAATGCGCCTCAAGTAATTGGCTCGTATCAGATTTCTGCATTGACGGAAGAACCTCAGGGCGGCAGCATGTTGCCGACGACGGATATCCTGATGGCAAGTAATTTCTAGCACGAAAAAAAGTGGTGCGACTAGACTGCCCAGATCGAAAGACGCCTACCGGTGTACGAGAGGTAGGCGTCTTTAATTTCTCTGGATAAATGCAAATTTCAAATCGCACCGTATAGTAGAGTGAAAACGACGATGAGAGGAGAAAGTGATATGAAAACGTTCAGAAAATCAACTGTGTTAGTGGCCGCGTTCTTGGTCGTGGCGGCTCTCACACTGAGCGCGTGTGCGCCTGCCGCACAGCCAACTGTCGCGCCCGCGCCGTCCGTTCCCGCACCGACCGCGATGCCGCAAATGGCGCCGACCCCTCAGCCCACTGCGATGCCGACTCAAGCGCCAAACTCAATGCCTGCTCAGGCACCGACGACCGGCGCGGGCACGAAATCTACTGCGCTCCGCACGGCCCTCAACAATTTACTTGGCGAGCACGTAATCCTCGCGGCGAATGCGACCAATGCGGCACTGGGCGGACGCAATGACGAATTCAAAGCGGCCGCCGATGCGCTCGACGCCAATTCCGTTGCGCTCTCCAAGGCGATTGGCTCGGTGTACGGGACCGACGCGGAAAACGCCTTCCTGCCTTTGTGGCGCAAGCACATCAGTTTCTTTGTAGATTACACCCAAGGCGTCGCGGCGAATGACAAGGCCAAGCAGGATAAAGCGGTCAACGATCTGATCGGTTACACAACGGATTTTGGCGCATTCCTCAACAGCGCCAATCCGAACCTGCCTGCCGATACGGTCGCGAGCTTGGTCAAAGACCACGTCGTAGGATTGAAAGCGGTCGTGGACGCGCAAGCGGCGAAGGACTATGCCGGAGCTTACACCAAGCAGCGCGAAGCGTACCAACACATGCAGACGATTGCGGACCCACTCGCGGGCGCGATTGTCAAACAATTCCCTGACAAGTTCGATGGAGCGACAGACACTAAGTCGGGCGACTTGCATACGGCCCTGAATAAACTGCTGCAAGAGCACGCCTATCTCGCGGCCGCGGCGACCAACGCGGCGCTGGGTGGACGCAATGACGAATTCAAGGCGGCCGCCGACGCGCTCGACGGCAATTCCGTTGACCTATCTAAGGCCATCGGTTCCGTCTACGGTGGTGATGCGGAAAAAGCGTTCCTGCCCTTGTGGCGCAAGCATATCGGTTTCTTCGTTGACTATACGACCGGCGTTGCCACCCAGGACAAGGCCAAACAGGACAAAGCGGTCAACGACTTGATCGGTTACACCAGGGATTTTGGGGCTTTCCTCAACAGCGCGAACCCGAACCTGCCCGCGGACGCGGTGTCCGATCTCGTCCAAAAACACGTGGTGGGGTTGAAGAGTGTCGTAGATGCGCAAGGGACCAAGGACTATGCCGCAGCGTACACTTCTCTGCGCGATGCAGCCGGCCACATGCAAATGATCGCCGACCCGCTGTCGGACGCGATTGTCAAGCAGTTCCCGGACAAGTTCCGTTAGTCAATTCGTCAACTAGGGAATTGGGCAATCAGGCAATCGGGGATCACACAACAATCCCTGGTTGTCTGATTGCTTGGAAGAGGAAAACGCGATGAAATACTTGCGCGTGGTCATTCTTTTGTTAGTGCTGCTCGTCGCCGCTTGCAGTTCGGAGTCTGCGCCAACTCCCGCGGCCGCGCCGACAATAGCCGCGGCCACTCAACCGGCGAAGGTAGCGGAGAACGTCGAAATCAAAACGTTCTCGTTCAAGCCCAACCGGATAAAAGTCAAAGCGGGCAGCACTGTCACGTGGACGAACCAGGACGGCATCGAACACAGCATCACCGGCGGCTTGCCGCCGACTCCTTCCGGCGCATTCGATTCGGATTTTATCACCAAGGGCCAGACGTTTTCCTTCGCCTTCGACAAACCGGGCGAATATACCTACTTTTGCAAACGCCATAATTCGATGCAAGGCATGGTGAGCGTCACGCCGTAATACACTCCCATACTCCCATACTCCCAAACCCAAGTATGGAGGTATGGGAGTGTGGGAGCAGGGGCGTACAATACCACCTGACGATCATCCTGCCGACCGATGGTGCGCCTTGGCTGGATTGATCTTGGAGCGGGCGGACTTGACCAGGGCTTCCCACGTGTTGCCGCTCACTACGGGCGCCACATACGTCCAGAGCAATACGATAACAAAGGCCAATAGCCCGACGGCAACCACGACGAGCCACGACTCCGGCTGGTTATTGGCAAGGTTAGGCGCCAAGCCCACGGCCATCCCCAGGGCGATAACAAAGCCCGTGGCAATCCCCGCGACACTGGCGAAGGACATCCTGGTTGGGCGTTTGCGCAGCGCATACATCGCCCCGACCAGGTTCACAAAGACCCAGAGGAGTACCAACCCACATGACAGGACCAGCTTAGCGACTGCGTCCACGACGCTCCTTGTTATAGACCCAATTGTCCAGTGCTGCTCCCGCTCCCAGCCGCCCACACTTCCACACTCAGCTCCTGATCCTGTGTGTAACTCCACCCATTCTTCAGCGCGAGTTCGGCTTTGGCCAGTTCCATGCCGAGGTAGATCGCGTGGTCCACGCGCGACGTAAAGAACGCGATTTCGCGCTGGAGCGCGCGGGCGTTGGCCCCGTTGAATGTGGCGAGCAAGTTTCCTTCCGGCGAATAATGGTCTACGCGGATTTGAAATCCTTCGACGCGGATATTGAAACTGCCGCGCGGATCGCGGACGAGGCGCGGGTTCTTGAGGTAATCGCGGGCGTGCTCGACGGTGATCTGGCGCGCCGCATCCCACGAATCGGCGTAAACGTGCGCCGACTGCGAAATGATGGCGAGGTCGCCTAACATGCTGTCGCCGACGCGCTCCGCGATTTCGGCTTGGAGTTTGCGGAGGCCGAACGCATTCGTCAGCCAGGCGCGGAAAATGTCGTGGCTGCGGAAATACGCGGTGAGGTGGAGTTTGCCGTCGCGGACGCGCGCCTGGAGGAGATTGAGGCACGGTGGATCGGCGGAACCGGGATCGCGCGCGGGGTCCCACAGCGCGGCGACCGCGCGGCGCGAATAACGCGTGGCGCGCAGGTCTTGAACCATCGCGGCAATTTGGTCGCGGCCGTTGAAATCAAAGAGCCGTTCGCCGTAGGTGTACGCGATATTTTCGGGCCGCGTCGCGGTGAGCAGTTGCGGATAGTACGCGTCGAGTTGTTCGCGTGTCAGTGGCAGCCAAGCGGGCAAGTCGAAATCGGTTGCTTCTTCGTCGTGGATGGTCGCGACCACGTCGAGTAACTCGCGCTGTTGAACGGTGTACGCGGTCAGGTCGCGGCGGCCGAACGCGAGGACCGCCGCGAGCAAGTGAACCCAGACCTCGACGATGCGCGCGCCGCGCACGACAAAGCCGGTCTCCTCGGCCGGGAATTCGTCTGCGGCGGGCGTGTGCCGCGGGAACACACGCGGCTCGGCGAACAAACCACGCGGCACAGTTTCGCCGAGTTCCTTTAGCTTTTCCTGAACTTTCGCCGGATCATTTATCCCGCGCAGGTCAATCATTTGAACGTTCGCGCGGAAATCGTCAATCGCTTCGCGCGGAATTTCAATTTCGATTTGGGTGTACTCAGCCTGCCCTGAGCTTGCCGAAGGGTCCCCGCGCACGCGATGTTGTTCGCCAATGCCATCGTTGACCAAGTGCAGCAACGCCGCGCCGCTCTGCGTGAGATCGGGGCCGCAGACAATGATCGCGCGGACGGTTGGGCGGGCGAGGACGTTGCGGAGCAGATAGTTGATGCCGTCTTTCGAATAGAGATTGCCGAGGACGCTGTAGGTTGCCGGGGAGAGGGTATCGGCCAGCCGCGACTGTTTCATCCAGAGGCAGCAAATCGCCGCGGGATGCTCGCGGTCGCCGTAGGTGAGATTATCGCGGAAATAGAGCGGCCAGTCTAACGGCATTTCAGATTTCAGATTTCAGATTTCAGATTTTAGATTTGGGATTTCAGAGCGTCGTCACCTGACGGGTGTCAAATCCGAAATCTTAAATGGCGGCGGCTTGTTTCGCCAGCAGGCGCTTGGCTTTGGCGGTGAGCTTGGGAAAGGCAACGGCGACCTGGTACATGTTTCGGGATTTTTCGACGCGCTTGACCACACCTTGAATTTCCAAGAGTTGATCGTTGTCCATGAGGAATTCCAGGATGAGGAGTTGGTCAACTCGGAACCGGTCGGGCGACTCGAGCAACGCGCCGGACTCGCCGATGTTCAGCGTGCGCGCAAAGCCGGACCAGGTCACCTCGCCCTTTTCGAGGCAGCGGAACGAGGTGAGCAAAAGCGCCGCGCCACGTGGCGCGCGGCGGCGTTCTTTGGCAGCCATCCTTGACCTCTTACTCGTCGAATAAAAAGACCGGTTCCTGGTAATACCGGACGTGACGCTCGGCCATCTTGGTTTGCATCCATGCGTCAAGCCAGGCGTTCTTGTTTTCGAGCGACTCGTCGCGTTCTAATAGTCCAAGGGGAATGTTGATGCGTAGAACGCGTCCGGGGATGATGTGCCGCGTGATGCCCATCGGCAGTTTGGCGCCATCCAGCGTGAGCCGCCGGATGTCCGCCGGCCGGTATTGCGGAAAGACCACGAGCGCGCTGAGTCGCCCGTGCTCGGCGAGCAGCCGTTCCAAATCCGTGTGCGCGACGCGGTACATGTCGCCACGCCCTTCGTAGGCGGCGACGACCTGGTTAAGCAGCCGCGCCTGCGCGGGGAGGGATTCGTCCGGTCCGAAGAGCGCCAGCGCGCGGCCGTCCGCGAGCAGGATCGTGCAGATACTGGCGCGCCGCGCGAGCGCCGCGTGGGCCGCGGCGGCCGTGGTCGCTTCAAGCTGCAAGCCCGGAATTTTCTCGAGCGCCGCAAGGAGTTTCGGCTCCGGGAGATCGAGGAGCAAATGATTCCAGGATTCGAGCAGAATGCCCGGCGCGTCATAGTCAACGATCTGCACCACAATGTCGCGGCATCCTATCCGTCTCAGCGCCGTCGTGCGTGAAGCCCCGTCGAGGACGATGTATTTGCCGTCGAATTGAGCGACGATGGGCGGGTTCTTTAGCAGCCAATCGTTTTTCAAGCGCGTGATGAGCACTTCCACGCGCCGCGTTTCGATCTGCTCGTGCAGTAACACGTCGCTCAACGAGACGATCCGGAGGGTGAGTTCTTTAGTGTTCATCGCGGCATCACCTCCGGTGATATTATAGGCGAAAGAGAGTACGGCGTCAATCAGCGCCGGCCCAGCCCCATCGCCTCGCGGGCCTCGTCCACGGTTTGCTGCGAGATGGGCCCCACCTTCGCCACGCCCGCCGCGAGGATTTCGTCTACCGCGTGCGGGCGGGCCGCGTAGAACGCGCGGCGCTCGCGGACCGGCGCGAGAAAGGCGTTGAGCGCCTGGGCGAGTTTCTTTTTCACTTCGACATCGCCGACCTTGCCCTGGCGATAGCGGTCTTTCAAATCTTCGACTTGAGCTTTGTCGGGATTGAAGGCATCGTGATACTGAAAGACCGGGTTGCCTTCCGGATTGGCGGGAATATCCGCGCGGATGCGCGAGGGATCGGTGTACATCCCGCGCACCTTTTGCTCCACGGTCGCCGCGTCGTCCGAGAGCAGGATCGCGTTGCCCAGCGATTTGCTCATCTTGGGCCGGCCATCCGTGCCCATCAACGTCGGCACTTCGCCGATCAACGCCTGCGGTTCGGGAAAGACCTCGCCATAGAGATAATTGAAACGCCGCGCGAGTTCACGCGTCACCTCGACGTGCGATTCCTGATCTTTGCCGACCGGCACCAAATTCGCCTTGACGTGCAGAATGTCCGCCGCCTGCAGCACCGGATAGCCGAGCAAGCCGTAAGAAGGATTTTCGATGTGCTCGGCGTCCATCACTTCCTTGAGCGACGGCACGCGTTCCAGCCGCGGGACGGTGGTGAGCATCGAAAAGATCAGGTGCAGTTCGGCCACGGTGGGCACGTCCGACTGGACGTAGATCGTCGTTTTGTCCGGGTCAATGCCGACCGAGAGATAGTCGAGGACCAGCTCGCGCGAAAACTGGCGCGTGGCGATGACGTGCTCCTTTTCCGCGGTGCGCGTCAGCGCGTGATAGTCCGCGACCAGCAGGAACACGTCGTACTCGTCCTGCAAGCGCACGCGATTGGCGAGCGTGCCGACATAGTGCCCGAGATGCAGCGGGCCGGTCGGCCGGTCGCCCGTGAGAATTCTGCCTTTTTTCATTTTGAACCTCCTGGAAATAAAAATCGCTCGTCCCGTTGGACGCGCCTCCGCGTCCGATCTGGGACGAGCGATCAATCGCCCGTGGTGCCACCCGCATTAGCCAAACAAAAATCCCTACCGTGAAACGGTAGGGATTTGCCAGCTCACTCATTTGCAGTTGCAGTGCTCGCGCACGACAACTTCAGCCACGATAACGGGGGCGGTATCCGTCCGCGCCTACTTGCGGGCGACCCCATAGGGTCGCCCCTACACGATGCGTTCAGCGGGAAACTCCCCGGTCCATTCGCCGTCTTGCGAAATATCAACCTCACACCGATCGGTTGACTCTCTGAATTCGTTCCGACGGTTACTCGTCCGGATCAAAGTCTTGGTCTAGATTGTTGGCGAAATTATAGCACACGCGCGCGAAATGTGTCAAGTGGCGGGTGACGGGTGACAAAGAGGTATCTGTCACTTGTCACCGGTCCCTTGTCAATTTTTCATGCCGTGCGCGCGCGCCGCGCGGCGAAGACGATCAACACCAAAACGACTCCGCCCGCGAGCAGCATCAGGTCTTCGCCCAGCCCGGTCTCCGGCAGTTGGCCGGTTCCCGGCGTGCCCGTTCCGGGAGTGCCCGTCGTCGGCGTGATCGGCGTCCCGCCAATAATCGTCGGCGTCGCGGTTCCCGGTGTGCCGGGCGCGGCCGCCGTGCCTTGCCCACCCGCCGACAACACCAACGTCGGCGTATTGGGCGCTTCGACGACCAGAGTCGGCGTGGCGGCCAGCGTGGGCGTGCCGAGAACACGCGTCGCGGTGGCCACGGCAATCCGGGCCGTCGGCGCGGGGCCGGGCCGGAAGAGATTCTGAATCACCAGGAATCCGCCCAAGCCCAACAGGCCCAGGATGAGCAAGGCCGCCAATCCAATCGCGAGCACGATGAACAAGCGGTTGGGTCCACCGCCTCCCGCGGGTGCGATCTCTGCCATAGTGGTGTCTCCTTTTCTGCGAAATGGTCTGCGATAGCGTTCTCGCGATCAGCCGATCAATTCGAGATTTTGCCAGGGGACGAAAACTTGCTCGCCCCCGGCCAATTGGATGTCTGCGCCCCAAGCCGACACGCCGCTTTCCATCGGCTGGGGAAACTCGGGCACGTTGGCAATTTTGCCGAGCGCGCCCTCGTGTATCCCGTCCAGCACGCGCACGGCGGCGCCCACCTGCGCGACGAGCGGGGACAGCGACTGCGGGTCGAGTGGCGCGCCACTCATGGAAATCGCCGGAATGAAAATTTCGGGACGCACGCCGCCGCGCGCGCTCGTCGTCGTGTTGAGCGAGGTTTCTTCGCCCTGGTGCGCCGCGAGCAAATCGAAAATCGGCGCGGCCATGGCGCGTTCGCCGAATCCTTCCGTGACCAGGACCGGCAGTCCCAATTCGGCGATGACCGCGCGCAGGTTCGGCGCCAATCCGCCCACGATGATGCCGGCGACGCGCTCGTGCGACGACCGGCGCAGGGTTTGCTCCGTGACCCCGGCGCCTGCCAGGAGGACCGCCCCACGCGCGCTCACGTCAATTTTGTCGGCGTCGAGAACCTCGGTGGGCGCGTCCACGATTTTTTTCAATACGCCATATCCTTCGCCCCCGCTGCCCCAAACGCCTTGAACGAGCGAACCGGTCGCTTCGACGACCGCGCCCACGCTCGGCATGACGTTGATGACCGAACCGCGATACAACGCTTTTAGCTCTACGGGCGCTTCCGCGAGTTCCACGGTGAGCCACGTGCCTTGCACGGCCGCCACCCGTCCCGCGCCTGGCGCGCGATAAATCCTCTGCAGGGTTCCCATCAACTCCGGCTTGGAAGCGATGATGTCACGCGCCGCGACCTCATCTCCCGGCTTTTTCAGCAGGTACTTGGGGAGCGCGGTCTCGGATAAATTCATATATCGCCCGACGGGTACCGGACGCAAATGTCCTAGTCCTTTCGAGCGCGCAATAATGTCGAGCGGGTCCACGCGGCTGCCGATCGTCGCGACAACCTCGCCGCGCATCGGCAAAAGCCGCTCGCGCCGAATGCGCGTCAGCGGAACGACACGAGTTTGAGCTAGAGCAGGAATCTCAACCATACCATCCAACTTCCAACTTCCAACTTCTAACTTCCGACATCCCACAGCCACTTTTGAATCTTTTCGCGCCGTTTTTCCGCGCTCGCGGGCAGCGCGATGGGGCGGCCGCGCGCGTCGACGATCAGTCCGATGGCGCCGCCTTCCACCTCGGCTTTGAAAACGCCGCGCTGCGCCGACCCCAGGTCAACCCCGGGCGCCGCTCGAACTTGAAGCGATGCTTTCTGCCCCGGCGCCAAGGGGATCAGTTCGAGCGAGCCGTGCTCGACTTCCAGATTGATCACGCCGCTGCCGACCGGCTGCACTTGGATGCGTAGGTCAATCTGCCCCTCCCGATTATTCGAGACCGGCGCAATGACGGTCCCAAGTGTGAGGAACGCGTCGCGCTCGATCACATGCGCCGCGGCTTCGGGATTGAGCGCGGCGAGCGCGCCGAACGCGGGCGCAAGCCCCAGCGCATCTATGGCCAGCGTAAAAACGCCGCGCGGCTGCAGCGCATCCAGCGCGAGCAGCGCCAGCGCGCCGTAATCGGAATTGCCCGCGAATCCGCCGCCGGTCAACAGAAACAGGTCCGGGTTGCCGAACTCTAATTTCGATTCTTGCGCGGCGATTCGCAATGCCTCACGCGTGACCACCTGCTGTAAGCGCGCTTGCTCGCGCGTCACGGCAAGCGCGGCCGGGCGCAGCGCGCGATTTAGCCAGTGGGTCTGCGCGTCTTGGACCGGGAGTTCCATCGGCAGCCAAGCGACCAACTGCTCCAGCCCCACGCAGGCGAGAACGTTTTCCAATGAGTACGCGAGGCCCAAATCGGCGCGAACGGTGCGTCGAAAAGAATTGCCGTGCGCCGTGGCGACCATCGTCGTCGTCCCGCCGATGTCGGCGCCCAAAACGTTGAAATCGTAGCGCTGGCTCAGGAACCGGACCACATTTTCAAACGCGCGCGCGGCGGGGAGGATGGGCACGTGCGTCCAGGCGCTCAGGCCGCCGATACCGGGCAGCCGCGCGATTTTCCGTTCGACGTACAGACTCTCCAACTCGCGCTGCAGCGCGACCGGATTCTCCCGGTCGAGCGCCGGGTGAATATTGTCCACGACACGCAGCGGCGCTACCGGTCCGAGGCGCGCCGCGATCTGGGCGCGCGCTTCGCGGTTGCCCGCAAATATCACAGTTGGCCGCGCGGCTTCTTCGTGCGCCGCGGTGATGGCCGCGACCAGGTTCGCCATTTCGTACAAGGCCGTCGTCGCGCCGCCGTCAATCCCGCCGACGAGGACGATCACCTCCGGGTGCGCGCCGGCCAGCGTTTCCGCGGCGATGACGGCTGGGTCCTGCAACTTGACGACCGTTTTCTTGTCGTCCGTAACGCCATCTTGCGGAACGTTGGTCCGCAGCCATCGTCCGCCGGATTCGTCCAAGGCCAGCGTGGCGGCGACCGTGGCATAGGTTCCATGCGCCGCGGCGGCTGCGCTGGCGACGCTGACGTCGCGGCTCAACCCTACAATCGCAACGCGCAACGGCAGCGGCGCGCTCGTGATCGCGGCGAAGGCGTCTACGCCCTGGCCGCTCGCGCGTTCGGGCGTGAGCAACTGCGCCTCGTCGGTGAGAAAGCGGCGATGGGTGCGCGTCTCGATCTGTGCGAGCGCGCGGCGAAGACCCACCATGACGTCCGCGGTGGGCGACTCCGCCGTGGTGGCCGCCGCGCCGATACCGACAAAGCGGTACTCGCTTCCCACGTGGTCTACGAGTCCGACTTTGGTGTTGACGCTGCCAATATCGGCGACGAGCAAAGATTCGAGCGTGTCAGAATCAGGCATCGGGCGATTTCAGATTTCAGATTTCAGATTTCAGAATTACGGACGACTATGCGCGCTCAACTATGAAACTATCGCACTATTCAACTATCGAACCACTTGAAGCCAATCGTGCATCAAGTAATAGACGCGATTGATCAGAATCGAAACGCGCGAGACGGCGGTGCCGGCAAAAATCGCGCCAAAGGCGATGAGGATGAACCAGCGCCCGAAGTAGCCCCAGCCGCGTCCTAGCGTGTCCAGCGCGCGCGCCGCCGGGCGCTGCGCGCCGGTAATGAATCGAAACGACAGGAACGCGCCGATCGTTCCAACCACCAACAGCACATTGCTGGCGACCGTCTCCCATCCTTGCGCCGGCGAGAGAGAGACAAGCGTCGCGCCGAGCTGCGGCAACAGCGCGCCGCTCAACGCGCCGCCGATCGCGAGCGCGCCGCCGACGCCAAAGAGGAAGGCGATCGGCGAGTTGCCCAACGGCGCCCAGGTCGTTCGCAGTTTTAACAGGAGCAGCAGCCCAAGAATCAATGGGATGAACAGCGGCCAGTTCGTGCCCGGATCGAACGCCAACGGGTAAACCAGGCGCGGAATCAAGACCAGATAGACCGCCACGGTCGTCGCGTAGCCGACCGCCACGCCAACGAAAATCGCTTGCGCCAAGCGGAAGAGAGGCGTATCGCCCAGCAAATAGCTGAAAACGAGCAGCGTCAGGATCGCTCCGACCCATACGCCGACAACGTCGGTCATTTTGCAGTACCCCGCGCGCGCGAAATCCAATACACGATATTTCCAAGTACGATGAGCGCGATCAAGACCACTTGCGCCGCGCTTTGCGCGTTCACACTGGTTACGGCCAGCCCCGGCTGATTCGACAGGATTTCATATTGCGCCGCACCGACCAGCCCGCTCAACAGCGCGGCCAACTGCTTGGCATCGCGATACGCGCGCGCCTTTGGCTCCACGCCAGCGCTCACTCCGGCGGCGACCCGGGCCACGCCGCGCGATTGCACTTGGTCCATCCACATTCTCAGCGCGTCTTCGGTCCCGGCGAATTCGATCACGAGCGCGACGTCGCGCAGCGTTTTGACATTTCCGGTGATCGGGTACAGTCCAAGCGATTGCCTTTGCGCGAAATCCGGGCTGTTGAGCGGCAAGCCGGTGGCGGCGAGTTGCGCCAACCCCGCCTCGTGGCCCGGCAAATAGCCCAGGTTGAGATATTCAGAGCCATAACGATAACTCAGGTTGCCCGCCGCTGCGTCGTCGAGAATGCGCTGCGCGATCTGGGGACCGGTCTCTAGCGTGCTCAACGCGATTAATTTGATCCTGCGCCGCACGAGATCGCGGGCGATCGCGCGGGCTTGCGCATCCATCTCACCCATCATGCTCGGATCGTAGTCGAACGCGAGTACGACGGTCGAGTTCGCGGGCAATTGCTGAATCACATCGTAGAACTCGGCGGCCGGCGTGTTCGAGATTCTGATCGTCGAACCGGCGAGATCGTCCGGCAGCAGGAAGGGAACGATCACCGCCAGCGCGAGCAGCAAGTAGATGAGCGGACGGATCGTCCAGACGCGTTTAGCTTTTTTGGCTACGGGGAGTTCCGCTTCACTGCTCGGCTCCGCGAGAATCGAATCGAAAAGGCGCGCGTCGCGTTTCGTGACGGGAACGGCGCCGCCCTTCGTCGAGAGATGCGGTTCGGCGACCGCGATGGCAAGCGGCAACACGCCGCGCAAACCCGTGAGCGGCCCGGCCGCCTCGGCCGGCTCACCGGCAAATTGGTCGGGCGAGGGCGAAATCAGTTGCGCCGGTTTCAGCGCGGCTACCCACGCGGGCACTTCTTCGGGTTTTGCCGGTTCGATGGCGGGCGCGGCCGGAATTTCGAGCGCTGGTTCCGGCTGCTCTGCTTCGGTTTGCGCCGCAGGCATGGCCATGCGCAGCCAATCGGGCAAATCTTCGGTTGCGACCTCCGCGGCCATCGTCGCCGGCTCGGGGGGCGGTTCGCCTGATGGGGCTTGATCCTCGAGGGCCTGAATGAGGTCCTCAGCCGACTTGACCTCTTGAGTGTCGGCCGGCGTAACCGGCTCGGTGCGCGCTTGGCTCAGCCAATCCGGTATTTCCGTTTCAGCCGGCGGAGAAAGAGGTTCTTGCTCGACGGCCGGTTCGCTTGGCTCTTGACTCGCGGGCGCTTCAGTGGGCGCGCGTATCTCCGCCAGCCAATCAGGAATCCCAGTTTCTTCGGGCGGCGGTTCCTCAAACGATCGCTGGCTCGACGCGCGCTCGAACCACGGTGGCGCGGTCGGTTCAGAGGTTGCCTCGGTATCTTCCGCAGTATCTTCCGCTGATAAATGCTCGACCCAGGAAGGCGCCTCCATCTCCGCTTCGCCGGAACCCGGAGTGGATGGGAGCTGCGGTTCCGGTTCGGCTTGTGGCTCTTCGCCTTGAGTTGTAGCGGACTCTTGAGGCGCCGCGGCGCGCAACTGAGTCAACCAATCTGACTCGGGAGTCGCGACGCCGGGCGCAGTTGGCTCCGCCGGCGTGTGGGGCGCTTCTTCCAGAGATTCGGAACGTAACGCCTTGACCCAATCGGGCGCATCGTCGGAAAGAGGCGGCGGTGATATGGTCGGCTCTTCGTCCACGGGCGCCGTGTCGCGCAAACGCGCTAACCAATCCGGGACCGACGTATTTTCTTGATCCGCGGGTGTCGTTGCAGCCGGCTCATCGGTTTTCTCCGATGGCGGCGTCGCGGGCTTGGCCGGCAAAGACAGACCTTTGATGGGCGGCGCCGACGGAGTTGGGTTTGGAGCGGACGCCGTTGTCAGCGGCGTCAAGCGCGCGCCGCAATTCGCGCAAAACACGCTCTCCATTTGATTGGGCGTGCCGCACATTGGACAAATCAAGCCCGACTGCGGTTTGAGGCGCGCGCCGCAGTTGTTGCAGAATTTACTGCCCTCTCGATTCTGTGCCCCGCACTGTACGCAATTAAGCATCAATTATTCACTATAAGGCCGGTCCATGCCGACGATCAAACGCAACCCGGTGGCGATCGTGCCCAGGGCCACGCCGAGCAAAATCCCGCGCACGCCGGCTGTGCTGGGCACGTTCAAGATCCACTCCCTGGCATCGGCCAGCGCGCCGACGAGCGGGATCTGTCCGAGCAGGACCACCAACGCGGCAATCAACATGAAAGTCGTTTCGATATTTCGCGCCCGCAGTGCGCGATATGCGGCCGTCGCGATAAAGAACGCGACGAGCGCAAAGAACGCGCCTTGCAGCGGCACGTACAAGTTGTCGAAGATCCAGGTCATCGGCGCGCTGGGCAGGCCGAACCACAGACCGAATACCGCAACAATCCCGAACGTCAGCAGAACGATCGCGCTGTATCCCGCGCCGGCTTCGTTCCGCCGGACGATCCGCAGCAGATGGACCAGCAAAAGATTCAATAGGCCCAAGATCAACGCGAACGCGGTGAGAATGATCGCCCATTCACGAAACGCCGCGCCGAGCGGGTCGAGCAGCGGATGGCTCAAAAAGAAATCGAGCAGTACGATGAGGCCGACCGCGATTGCGATCGCCGTGGCAAGCCACTTCATAGGATGACCTCGATCATTTAGAGCAATCCTAGGGTCTTGAGCGCCACGCCGCCAACCACCGCGATGACCAACAGCCAGCGCAGCGTGTCTTGCGCGGCCAGACTACTCACGTGCGCCATCTTGTTCGAGAGGTAAGCGCCGCTCGCGAAAATCTCTTCGCCGATCAACGGGTTCGCAACCGACGTGTAGAAAAACGGCAATACGTCGGTCGCGCTGGTTCCGCCGATTTGGTTTAGGCCCCGCTGCGCCCCCGTTTCGCCCAGCAGCAAAAATTCGTCGCCAAAGGTCCCAACCATCACGTTGGCGATCAAGGGCTGTTGCGTCAAGAGCCGCATCGTACCCGCGGCATAAGCAAAGCCATCGGTCTGACCGCTCGCGTAGATCGCGGGGCTGGGCGAAATGCCGCTGTTCAAAATAGGGTCCGGCGCGATGAAACGCGCGCGAGCCGGGTCGAACTCTTCGGGGTAGCCGTGACGACGGTACGCGCGTCGCAGCACGTCTTGCGCGACGGGCAGCGCGGTCGGATGGGACATGGTCACGATGGGCGGACTGGCGCTCACCGCGGCGCGGTCGGCGACATAGTCCAAGACGGTCAACGCCGCGGTGGTATCGGCGGTGCGTTGATCGCCAATGCCCGCGATGCCGAGCGACAGATGCACCGGTTGACCGGCCTCGGCCGCCTGAGCCAGCAGTGCTTTGAGCTTGTCGTACGCGGCAATTGGACGCAGCGTGAGGCGCAGTCCGCGCTTGACCGCCCAATACGCAAAGAAGAATGGGGGAAGAAAGATGAGGAACAGGACCAACATGCGGGCCTGGTCTAATCCAATCGTTGATCTGAGGAGACTCAGTAGCGCATCCACTCGCGACTTGTGACCTCGCTGTCAAAGATTTCCATTATTTCCAACGCCACGGCAACGACGGAAATAAGGGAAACGCTGGAACTAGACGGATTCGAGTCGTTCGATGAGTTCTTGGACGCCGGCCGGGTCCTCCAACAAAAGCGTAAATTCCCGCAGGTCGGCGTGATCCAGCCAGAGATTCAGGAAAGGTTGCGTGGCCCACAAAAGTTGCGCGCCGAGAAACGCCAGCGGCCGATTCATCTCCAAAAACAAAATCGCCGGGGCGGTCAGGCGCATGCGTTCCGCGCGGCGGGCCAAATTTTCAATCAGTTGTCCGCGACGCTGTTTGTCCACCTGTGCCCATTATAAGTCTAGTGGAATGATACGTCAAGCCGTTACACAAGTCAAATGGCTGCCAACCAGGGATGGAAAGAGAAATGCGGCCGGGCGCGCCCCGATTTGACAGCCGAAACGGTTGCGAGTATTCTGAAATGGTCGGCAGTTCGCTGTGCGATTTTGGTCGCGATTCTATCATACTTTGCCGAGGGCCACAATGGGAATGATGTCCACGCGCGAGATCATCCGCATGGCAAATGCATTGGGAATTGAAATTGATTACAGCACTATGCGCTTTTGGCAAAAGCGGGGGCTGATTCCCAAGCCCGTGCGCGGACCGGTGCGGTATGGACGCGGCAGCCGCGGCTATTACGACACCGCGGTCATCGAGAGACTGGGTTTCATTCGCGAAATCCAAAAGACCTACTCGCTCGGGCTGAACACCATCCGCGAGGAGCTGGACCGCATTGACCGCCGGAATGCCGAATCGGGCAGCGCGGATAAATCGAAACCCTTTCGCGAGCGGCTGGAGGAGCTTCAGCAAGAACATGAGGCGGAAACCAAGCAAACGATTCTCGCCATCGTAGCGCGGGCGATGGGCGTCGCGCCTAACGACATAGCGTCTGTCATGATTCGCAAGAAAGATGGGCAGACGGTGCGGTTTTTGACGGAGTGATTTGGGTATGGGAGTGTGGGAGTATGGGAGCGCCGTTGACAAATTCAGAATTCTGGAGATAATGCGGGCAACAGCGAGGACGGAGACAAGTAGCCGCGGTGAATCCGTCAGCGAGGAGGGCGCGGCGTGCAGCCGACGGTGCAAGCCCTCTCGGAGGAACACGGCGAAATTCACTCCCGAGCTGGGCGCGCGAAATCAAAAGTATGAGACTAGCGCGTTCCGACCGTCCGCCGTTAAACGGACAGCCGATGCTGGTCGGCGCTGAGTGAGGTAGTTAGGTAGCTTGGTTGTTAGGTGGTTAGGCAAGTCATTCCAACCACCCAACTACCCAACCATCTAACCACCTAACAAGGGTGGTACCGCGAGATGCGACTCTCGTCCCTTCAAGGGCGAGAGTTTTTTGTTGACGCAATGGACTTGACCTTTCACCTGGTTCCGAAACGTTATTACGATGCGCTCGACGCCGGCGCGGATTACGTCCCGCGCGATTTTGCGCGCGACGGGTTCATACACTGCACGGATGCGCCGGACGAAATGGCGCGCGTGGCCAACGCGTTCTACAAAGCCGATTCGGAGCCGCACTATTACTTGTACGTTGACAAGATGCATGTACGCGCGCCCGTTCGCTACGACGATGCCGCGCGTTTGTATCCGCACATTTATGGCGCGTTGAATCGCGATGCGATCATAGCGGTGCGACTGGCGTACCGCCAGAGCGACGGGACATTTCTCGCGCCGGAGCCATTGGAAGATTGAACACGCCTCACACCGCAACCGCCACGGCCCCGTCGCGCTCCTCACCGTTTGTCGCGCTGCAATATCGTGATTTTCGTTTGCTGTGGTTCGGCCAATTGATCTCCCTGGCCGGCTCTCATATGCAACTCGTTACGATCAACTGGCACATTTACATTTTGACCGGTTCCGCCGTTGCGTTAGGGTTGACGGGTCTCGTGCGCGTGCTGCCGATCATTATCTTTTCGCTAATCGGGGGCGTGTTCGCCGACGCGCACGACCGGCGGCGCGTGCTCCTCGTCACGCAAAGCTTGATGATGACGTTCGCCGCGCTGCTCGGCCTGGTCACCAGCGTGGGTTGGGCGGCGGCGTGGGTCGTCTATCTACTCGCCGCGTGCGCCTCCGCGACGATGGCCTTCGACCAGCCGGCGCGCCAGGCGTTGACGCCTAACCTGGTTTCCAGAGAGCACCTGACGAACGCGCTGACGCTCAACAATATGATGATGCAAGCCGCGGCGATTGTCGGCCCGGCGCTCGCGGGTTTCGTGATCGCGGGATTGGGAATTGCCGCCGTCTATTGGATCAACGCGGCATCGTTTCTCGCCGTGCTCGTCGCGCTCGTTTTCTTGCGAACGCCCACGCAGGAACGCGTCGGCGCGGCAAAGATCACGTTATCGGCGTTGACGGAAGGCATCCGCTTTGTCCGGCAGTCCAAAATAATCCTTTCGACCATGCTGCTCGATTTCTTTGCGACGTTCTTCTCGTCGGCCTCCGCATTACTGCCCATTTTCGCAAGAGATATTCTGCGCGTGGGTCCGGAGGGCCTGGGGGTTTTATACGCGGCTGAATCCGCCGGCGCGATTATCGCCGGCATCGGCATGTCGCTGAAGGGGACGGTTCGCAGACAGGGATGGGTGCTTTTGCTTTCGGTCGGATTGTACGGTGTCGCGACTGCCCTGTATGGAGCATCGGAGTGGTTCTGGTTGTCGTTCCTGTTATTGGCGGGCGTCGGCGCGGCGGACACGGTGAGCATGATTTTGCGAAACACCATTCGCCAGCTTGCAACGCCGGATCATATTCGTGGGCGAATGACTTCGGTGAATATGATCTTCTTTATGGGCGGCCCGCAGCTTGGAAATTTGGAAGCCGGCATCGTCGCCGCGCTGATCGGCGCGCCGCTCTCCGTCATCACCGGCGGCATAGCGACGGTCGTCGCGGTGATTGTGATGGCGTGGTTTGTTCCGCAGTTGAGGAACTATAGAGATCAGTAATTGGGAAATGGCAATTACCATTCACCAATTACCCGTGGAGGGCATTATGCTTGATAATCTAAATCAACTTCGTGATGACGCGCTCAGCGCGCTCTCGCCGATTTGGGATGAGCAGCAGTTGGAGGAGTGGCGCATCAAATATTTGGGCCGCAAAGGCGCGCTCGCCGCGCAGATGGAGCAACTCGGCGCGATTCCGAAAGAGCAACGCGCGGCCGCGGGCAAGCTCGCCAACGAGGTCAAGAACGCGCTCGAAACCGCGTATGAGGCCAAGGTCGGCGCGATCAAGCAGCGCGCGCTCAGCGAATCGCTCGAAGCCGAGCCGCTCGACGTAACGCTGCCCGGTCGCCCGGTCGCGCACGGCCGCTTGCATCCGGTCACGACGACGATGCGCGAATTGTATCGCATCTGGGGCGATATGGGTTTTCAGGTTTTCAGAACGCGCGAGATCGAAACCGACGAGATGAATTTCCAATTGCTCAACATCCCGCCCTTCCATCCCGCGCGCGATAACTGGAGCACCTTTTACATCGCCGATACCGAAGAACGCGTCTTGCTGCGCACGCACACGTCGCCGGGACAAATTCGCGCCATGCGCGCGATGCATCCGAATCCGATTCGCGTGATTCTACCCGGCATGTGCTATCGCTACGAGCAGATCACCGCGCGCTCGGAAATCCAATTTCCGCAGATCGAAGGGCTTGCGGTCGGCCACAACATCACATTCGCCGATCTGCTCGGCACGATGACGGAATTCGCCAGGCGCATGTTCGGCGAAAACGCCAAGGTGCGTTTCCGCGCCGACCACTTTCCGTTCACCGAGCCGAGCATGGAACTCGACGTGGAATGTTTCCTGTGCAAGGGCGCGGGCTGCGGCGTCTGCAAATACACGGGCTGGCTCGAGATTCTCGGCTCGGGCATGGTTCATCCCGACGTGTTGCGAAACGGCGGCTACGATCCTGCCGAGTGGAGCGGCTTTGCCTTCGGCATGGGGCCCCAGCGCATCGCGATGCTCAAACACGACATCAAGGACATCCGGTATTTCTGGGGTAATGATTTGAGGTTCTTGGAGCAATTCTAGACGAAAGATTTTACGTTTTACGCATTACGCTTTACGGGCTAAAACGTAAAACGTGAAACGTAAAGGAGCGCACTATGAGACTACCCTTAAGCTGGTTGCGCGATTACGTT
The DNA here is from genome assembly GCA_016208315.1 of Chloroflexota bacterium. Lineage (GTDB taxonomy): Bacteria > Chloroflexota > Anaerolineae > UBA4142 > UBA4142 > JACQYF01. Next base: position 32,095 of record JACQYF010000005.1, read on the forward strand.
GACATCACCATTCCGCCCGAAGAGGTGGCGGAGAAGCTGACGCTGGCGGGTCTCGAAGTCGAGCAGATGGAATATGTTGGTATTCCGCGTCCGGAAGGATTACGAATGGGACGCGGCGAGCGCCCCGAATTGGCGTGGGACCCGACGCGCGTTTTCGTCGGCCATATTCTCGAGGTCAAGCCGCATCCCAATGCCGACCGCTTGACGCTCGCGATTGTGGATTACGGGCGCAGCGCGCCGATTCAGGTCGTGACCGGCGCGCCCAACCTCAAGGTCGGCGATAGCGGGCAAAAGGTCGCGTTCGGCGTCGAGGGCGCGCGGCTGTTCGATGGGCACGAAGCGGGCTGGAAGCCGATGACGCTAAAGAAAGGCAAGATTCGCGGCATCGAGTCCGGCTCGATGGTGCTATCGGAAAAAGAACTGGGCATCAGCGAGGACCACGAGGGCATCATCATCCTGCCCGACGACGCGCCCATCGGCGAGCCACTCGTCGAGTATCTGGGCGATATTGTGTTCGAGGTCAAGATCAATCCGAACATGGCGCGCTGCGCGTCCGTCCTCGGCGTCGCGCGCGAGGTCGCCGCAATTACCAATTCCCAATTACACCCTCCCTCGCTCGACGTAGTAGCGCAAGGCGCCTCAATTAAGGGCCAAGTGGACATCCTCATCCAAGAGCCGCGCCTCAATCCGCGCTTTACGGCCGCGCTCCTGCGCGATACCGAGATCAAGCCGTCGCCTTTTCTGATGCAGCATCGCCTGAAACTGGCGGGCATGCGCCCGATCAACAACATCGTGGACGTGACGAACTATGTCATGCTCGAAGTCGGCCAGCCGCTCCACGCGTTCGACTACGACAAACTCTACGCGCGCGCCGGCCATCGCCCGCCGACGATCATCACGCGCTTGGCCGAACCCGGCGAAGAACTCGAAACGCTCGACGGCTTGAAACGCAAGCTCGATCCGTTCACGATTCTCGTTTGCGACACGCGCGGTTCGCTTTCGATTGGCGGCGTGATGGGCGGCGCGGAATCCGAAGTGGACGCGAACTCGAAGAACATCCTGCTCGAAGCCGCGGCGTGGGATTACATCAACATTCGCCGGACGATGGCCGCGCAGCATCTCGCGTCCGAAGCGGGCTACCGCTTCAGCCGCGGCGTCGCGCCGTCGCAGGCCATAGTCGGGCTGAAATGCGCGATCGAACTGATGCGCCAGGTCGGCGGCGGCGAGATCGCGCGCGGCGTGATTGACACTTATCCGGGCAAGCCGAAAAAGATCGTGATCAACCTGCCCATTGCGGAGGTCAAACGCCAACTCGGCGTCGAGATTGCGCCGAAGCAGATTACCAAGATTCTGGAGAGTCTCGATTTTCAAGTTAAAAGTCAAAAGTCAAAAGTTAAAAGTAAATCGTCTAATCTCCAATCTCCAATCTCCAATCTCCAAATCACTGTCCCTGACTATCGGCTCGACGTGGACGGCGCCGACGACCTGATCGAAGAAATCGCGCGGCTGTACGGATATGCCAACATTCCGATTTCCCGCATGAACGACGAATTGCCGCCTCAGTGGACGAACGTGGACCTCGAACAGGAAGAGCAGGTGCGCGATGTGCTGGTCAACGCTGGATTGCAGGAAGTGATCTCGTACGCGCTGACGACGCCGGAACGCGAGGCGCTATTAGGTGCGACGCACTTGCCAAGTGCGTCGCACGTGAGGATCGGAAACCCGATCAGCCCGGAACGCACGGTAATGCGGCAGACGCTCCTCGCCAACCTGCTCGACCTCGCCGCGGCGAATCTACGCTACCAGACGCGCGTTGCCCTCTTCGAAGTAGGGAATGTCTATCGGAGACGGAGCGCGGACGAGCCATTGCTGCCGCGCGAACTCGCGACCGCACTCCCGGAAGACAAGGAACTGCCGGTCGAGCGTCGCCGTCTCAGCATCGTCCTGACGGGGCCCGGCGGGACAATTTCGTGGACCAAGACCGATACTGCGCTGATGGATTTCTTCGATCTCAAGGGCGTGCTGGAAGAATTGCTCGAAGGACTCCATCTCTCCGGCGCGAGCTTCGTCGCGGCCGAGAATGCGCTGTATCACCCGGGCCGGGCGGCCGCGCTGGTCCTCGATTCGCAAGAAATTGGCGTGTTCGGCGAACTGCACCCGCTGCTGCGCGAGAAATTCGATCTGCCCGCCCAGCCCGTGCTCCTCGGCGAGTTCGATCTCGACGCGCTGCTCGCGCCGGTTTCGCCGCTGTTCGCGACGCGCGCGCTCTCGCGCTATCCGGTCGTCACGCAAGACCTTGCCATCATCGTAGACGAGAACGTGGACGCGGACCGCGTTTATGCGCTGATTCGGCAGACGGGCGGCGAGTTGCTCCAGCGCGCGGCGCTGTTCGACCTCTATCGCGGCGAGCCGATTCCCGCCGGGAAAAAATCGCTGGCGTACACGCTCACGTTTCAGGCGATGGACCGCACCTTGTCCGAGCAAGACGCGACCAAGATCCGCGACAAAATCGTCAACCGGCTGCGACACGAACTAGGGGCCGAATTACGGGGAGTGTAGGGGCGGGGTCATCCCGCCCTTTTCTTGTGTCTCCAATTGTTGCAATTCTACACGAAGGGGAATATAATGTAATTACTACTCACTTGGGTAGTGGCAGTATGCGATCTTGAGCATATTGGCTTCGAGAGGGGGATGATTTTCCAACCATCTTCTACCCTCTCGAATAGGGGAGTCAGGCGCTGGTGTCCAGACGACAGAGTTCGTTCAAGTGGCTTATGGTTCTAGGCCCGGTCGTCTTCGTGGCCGTACTCTTGTACGCCGCGTATTTCAAGTTGCCTGAATTTCTGCCTGCCACGGTCGTTTACGTCCTGATCGTCCTCGTCATTGCGCTTGCCGCGCTCTTTCTCTCCCAGTCGATCGTCCGTATCCTCGCCGCACGCGAAAATGAGATCGCCCGTCAACGCCGAGAATTGACTGCGCTCAACCACGTGTCTGAAGCGGTGAGCGCCTCGACGGATTTAGTCGAGATATTGTCTCGCGCGCTTGACGCGGTCTTGGAACTCACTCACGCCGCCGCCGGGCGCGTCTGGCTCGTGGACCCGGATTCGAAAGAGTTACGCAATACGGTTCACCGCGGCCTGTTCCCCGACGCGTTCGCGGAACCCCTCCTCTTGAAAATGGGCGATGGCGTTGCCGGCCGCGTCGCGGCTTCGGGGCTGCCAGAGCTGATTCAAGATTTGGAGCGATCGTTGGACGCGCGCGGTTTTGTCGAAATGGCCTCGGTCCCACTCGTCGCCAAGGAACGCGTCGTCGGCGTGATTGACGTGGCCGCGCGCCATCGCGGCGAGATCGAATCGGCGACGCTCGGCCTGCTCACTTCGATCGGCCGCGCGGTGGGGCTGGCAATCGAGAACGCGCGCTTGTTCGACGCCGTCCGCCTGCGCCAAGCCGATGCCGAGAATCTATACAAAGCCGGAATCGCCGTTTCGTCCAAACTGGACGTGAATCAGGTGCTGAATACCGTCACCGAACGCGGGCGCAAGCTCTTGAACGTCGAGGCGTCCGCGCTGTGTTTGTGGGATGACCAGAAACGCTGGCTCGTCGTCGGCAGCGAGAGCGGTCCCGCCGAAGCGTTTGAATCGCCGGTCGGGCTGGGGCGGCGAGTGGCGCAAAAGATCGGACTGCTCCGTGTGGATGCGGCTCATCACGACGACGATTGTATCACCTGCGCGTTGATTCGCGCGCCGTACCGGCAGACGCACATGGAAATGCCCGTGCGCGTCGGCGAGCAGGTGATCGGCTGCCTGTGCGTGTCAAGCGCCAAAGCGCGGACGTTTAACGACGGCGAAATTCAGACCCTCAACGGGCTGGCCGATCAAGCCGCGGTCGCGATCCAGAACGCGCGCGCCTACGACCGCGCGGGCAACGCCGCGATCACGATGGAGCGCGAGCGGCTGGCGCGCGAGATGCACGATACGCTCGCGCAGGTGCTCGGGTTCGTCAACACAAAAGCGCTGGCACTGCGCGAAATGCTCGATACGGACCAAATCCAGGCGGCGCGCGAACAGGTGGACCAGCTTTCGGCGCTATCGCAGGAATTGTATGCCGACGTGCGCGAGGTCATTCTCGGCTTGCGCGCGGCCATCTCGCCGGAAAAAAGTTTGCTGCCCACATTGGGCGAGTACGTTCAGGCGTACACGAGGCAAAGCGGCATCGACGCGCAGTTAGTTGTCGAAGAGTGCGCGCGGGAGCTTTCGTTTGCGCCTGCCATCGAGCTGCAGTTGATTCGGATCGTCCAAGAATCGCTGACCAATATCCGCAAGCACGCGCAAGCCAAGCATGCCGTCGTGCGTTTCGGCGTGGACGATGGCCACGCGGAGATGCGGATCGAGGACGACGGGCGCGGCTTTGATCCCGCGCGGATCGCGCGCGGCGATTGGCCGCAATTCGGCTTGCAGACGATGCGCGAGCGCGCGGAGTCGGTCGGCGGCGCGTTCGTGGTCGTATCGAAGCCGAGTGTGGGTACGCAGATCGTGGTGCAGATACCATTCGGACATGCGGGAGGGCGTTAGGGATGCGTGTGTTATTGGCGGATGATCATCCACTGTTTCGAGATGGATTGGCGACGTTGTTGCGGGCACGGGGCATGGACGTGGTCGGCGAGGCGAGCAACGGTGTGGAGGCGGTCGAAAAGGCGCGGGCGCTCAAGCCGGACTTGATCCTGATGGACGTGAACATGCCGCAGATGAATGGGTTGGAAGCGACGCGGCTGATCAAAACGGAAAGGCCCGAGACCAAGGTCGTCATCCTCACCGTTTCCGATGACGACGACAATCTGTTCGAGGCGATCAAGAGCGGCGCGCAAGGTTACTTGCTCAAGAGTCTCCAGTCGCAGGCCTTTTTCGAATTGCTGAATGGCGTGGCGCAGGGCGAGGCGCCCATCTCGCGCGGTATCGCGACGAAAATCCTCGGCGAGTTCGCGCGGCATTTGCAGCAAGACGAGACGCAGGCCGCGGGCAAGGAAGATTTGACCGAGCGCGAAAAAGAAGTGCTGCGGCTCGTCGCGGAGGGCTCGACCAACCGCGACATTGCGAGCCGGCTGAACGTGACCGAGAACACGGTCAAGTATCACTTGAAGAACATTTTGGAAAAGCTGCATCTCCGCAATCGCGCCCAAGCGGTCGCCTACGCGATGCAAACGGGGTTGCTGAAGAAGACCGTGCGGTGAGTGAGTGTGGGAGTGTGGAGGTATGGGGTGACAACATGATGGTGCAGATGAGTGGAGTCGTCAAGGGCAAGCAAATCGAATTGGAGCGGGAAACGGGATTACCCTCTGGCGCAGTTGTGATTGCGAGCATCGAACCAAGACCGTGACTCTGGAGGAAAAGCGGCGCGTGGTAGACTCACTGTGCGGCGCGTGGGCGGGTGATTCCAGTATACCGTCAATTTTTGCGGAGATTGAGCGCGAACGCAATTTAGCAAAAATATCAAGCATTTTGAGAATATCGAAGGATTGACGTTAGAAAATTGGCTAGGATAAGGATGCGGTTGAGGAAGAAGAGCGCGCGGTGAGTTGGGTGTGAGGGTGTGGGAGTCTGGGTGTAGGGGTTGTCAAGGATGTCCGACATGATTTCAACTGAAGAACGCGTAGACCAGCTGGAAGCCGTGGTCGGGCAGCTTGCGACGCAGATGACCCAGGTGAATGCTGCCATACTTCGTCTGAAACGTGCGAACAAGGAGCCGACATTACAAGCGGAGAGAGGGCGCCAAGCTGAAGAGACGACTCGCCAGGAGATGGAAGAGCGCTGGGAAAAAGAACGTCAGGAAGCAAGACAGGAACGCCGCAAACTCGCATGTAAGTTAGCCGAGGACTCGATTCGGCGTGGGACGTTGGTGGAAGATGTGATTGCTCCAACCTTGCGCCGCATGGTGGAAGAGCAATTCGATCTAGGCGAGCCGGAGTTATTTGTCGAATGGGTGGAGAGTTATCACCCTGTCACCAGGCAGCGACATGACTTTGAGGTAATCGCCGTCGGCAAGAAAGCTGCACTGATTAACGAAACCAGGACAACCGCCCGCCTTGACAGGGTCAAAGAGGTGGTGCAATTTCTACAGAGCGGGCAATTCTTTGAGCATTTCCCTGAATATGCGGGCAAGTCGCTCATTCCCGTGTTCTCCTCGTTATACATCCACGAAGATATTTTGACTTATCTGACCGAGCAAGGCATCTACGCGCTGGGCATGGGCGACGAGACGATGCAGGTGCTGAATCTGGAGCAGGTGCGCGCAGCAAGGTCCGAGTAGGATCTTCGCCCAAAGCCATCCAATCCAGCGCTTCTGACTGAACCGTCCTTCATTCCTCGGTGGAAACCGAGGGGTTGAAGGATTTTTTGTTTTCCACAATTTTGCCACTAATCGTCCCTTTGCGTTGCATTCCAATGTGGAATATCCCAACATGGAATCTATACCGTTCGGGAGAGGCAAACGACGACCATGGCCAAAGCAATCTACTCGGAAGATCACAAATATCTGGTGGCGCAATTGAGAAAAGCCCGCGAAGAGGTTGGGCTGGACCAGACCACGGTTGCAAAATTGCTTGGCAGAACCCAGTCCTACGTTTCCAAAGTCGAATCGGGACAGAGGCGGATTGATGTTGTTCAGCTAAAGCAATTTGCGCGCATCTACAAAAAGGACTTGAGCTACTTTCTGAGGTAAAGATGCCGACCATCCACGAGAAATGGAGCAAGTACGGTACCACTCAGATTGATTATGAGGATCTGCGGACTCGCTATCCGTGGATCATCGCAGGAGATCAAAACTGCATCTTGAGTCCGGATAGCGATGGTCTACTGTGTGGGCTTTTGATGACATCCCATTTGAACTGGAAAGTTAGAGGATTCTACGATGGGGAAATCTTGGTGATAGAAGAGGGATTCCACGCCAGTGATTGTGTCTTTTTGGACATGGAGATTTTTCGCGGCGAAGTACGCAGTGTCGGCCAGCACATGCTACTTTACAACAGGAACCAAGTGCCGTCCAACTGGCACAACTTTGCCAACTGCTTTGCGCCGAATAATCTACGAACATTTGATGCCGCGCACGACTTTGCGCTGAAATACCCCTTCGGCACAATTCATCTGCTCATCCCAATCTTGGACAGCGTGCAGAGAATAGATATCCCAACAAGCGCGATAACCCCATTGCTCTTTACTGACGGTACCTGGATGAACCTACTGCAATATACAGAGAACTCATTGAACTGGATTCATTTCTTACGTGCGGATGAATCGGAGAATCCGCTCTACAAGGTCTTTCTCAACGAACATTACTCGCTGCACGCGCTTATGGTTGCTATGGATGATTTCTTGCGCAAGCGAGATCAGATCAGTATCCCCAGGGAGCGCGGGGACCGCATTGCGATTACAGTACGCGGCGGCGAAGGGTTACCTCATAATCTGGAACCTGAAGGAGAGACGTTCCACCTCAAACAAGCGGCAAAAGAGCGCGGTGAAAGGTTTATCGCCTTGCTTTCTGAATTGACCGGATGGAGATACGATGCCGCCAAATGGTCTTGGGGAAATTGGAAGCTTTACAAATTCACAAAGGGAGATTTCTCAGAGTCTCGGCTGAATGGGCAAACGTTCGCGGCACTCATGGCACGCAACCCACTGTCATTTGCGATTACAAGCACCCAGAACATCGAGTACACTATTGAAGAACCTGATCATCTGCCGTGAGAACCAATAGCGGCTCAGCCGTCTGCTCCAGTCGCTCTTTGGCAATCTCGCAGTATTCCGCAGATATTTCAAAGCCGATATAATTTCGTTTCAGTCGCTTGGCGGCGACGGCTGTCGAGCCGCTACCCATAAATGGATCGAGTACGATTCCATTGGGCGGGCAAAAACACTGGACAAAATCATAGGGGATCTGATCGGGAAACGGCGCGGGATGTTTCCTTTTGAGCGGATTCTTATCGCCGGCCATCAAGTAGTCCCAAACCGTTCCGCGGCATTTCATCACGTTGATAGGTCTGGTTACTCTCGGATTCGTTCTGCCATCCGTTCGCCGGCTGCCGCTGCCGGTCATCACCTTGCCGCCGTGTATAGAAGGTATCTTCAAGTTCTCTTTGTCAAAATACTGCGGTTTCTTCCCCTTCAGGAATATCGGCATGTACTCGTGATCCACTCTGAAGCGTTCTTTCCACCACGCTCCCTCTGACCCATTCTTCCGATAGATCACACACTCAAATAGCTTGAACCCGATCGTATCACACCAATCCACTATGGTTCTGAACGACGTGAGAGTTTTCCCAAAGTCCACGGTTTGATCCTGGATGACCATCACGGCAATGCCGCCTTGCTTTAAAACGCGGTATATCTCCTGTCCGGTTTTGTGCAGGTCAAAATCAAACCCTTGATAGGTTCGGATTCCATCGTAAGGTGGTGAAGTAACAACTAGATCAACAGAGCGCTCGGGAAGTTGCTTCATTCCCACAATGCAATCCATACACTGGATGCTGTTCAGCCAATTGGTGAGCATATTGGAATCCCGTGTCACTTGATTCAAGCTTGTATCTGCGCCTATTATAACTGTTCTTGTCAAAGAATCAAGCGAAATGCATGAGGAAACATCTCTACATCTCCCTCAACGTAAACGACTGCGCGCCCTGCGCCGGCAGCGTTTCCACGAGCCGCCGCTCTTGCGCGAGCGCGGCCAGCACGCCGATGCTGTCGCCCCATTCGATGCCCAAATCCTGCCGATTGAGCGCGATCTCTATCACGCGATTGCGGACCGTTGCGCGCGCGCCGAATGACGCAGCCCGCCAAATTTCCTGCCCCTCCGCGCGATAAACCCGCGCCTCGGCTTGCCCCGGCTCGACCGCGATTTCCCATTTGAGCGCCAGCCGCGCGTCCGATTCGCTATCGCGCGGGCGCGCGTTGAAGCGTTCGCCGCGCGGGGTGGACAGGTAAAGCGCGACGCGGAATGGCGCGATGTCCACGCGGGTCTCGACGCGGAAAACCAAGTCGTCGGCGTTGTAGCCGTAAAAGACGCGGGCGAGTTTCGTCTCGGCGTGCTGCATCGTGCCCGTGCTCGCGTTCGGCTCGACGATGCCCGCGCCGTTCCACTCGTCGCCCGCGGTTTCGGCCCCCGCTAACTGCCGCGTGACGAGCGCGCGGATGCCCCGCTCGCGGGTCTCGACGATGGCTTTACGGATCGGTTCTTTGAGTTCGTCGGGGACCGGCAGGCCGATAATCGCGTAGACGCTTTGCAAGTGGCCGCGGAAAAGCTCGTCGAACATTTCGTTCTGAGTCGAGTTATTGTGGGTCGAATACCACCAGAACCAATCGCTCCCTTCCGCGATGTACAATTCGTCCCACGCTCGCGCGATCACGTCCTCGTGCGCGAGCGCGTAATCCCGTTGCCAGAGCGCGAGCTGCTCCCGCGTCTGCGCGAGCAGTTCCCAGGCGCGATTCTGCGCGGGTTCGCCGATCCACGTATCGAAATTGCCGTTGATCCAACTGCCGGCCGCGAGCCGCTTGATCGTTGCGCGCGGCGGATTGGCGCGCAGATATTCGCCCATCGTGACCGTTCGTAGCGCCGGATCGTTTGAGAGGGCCTGGTAGAGTTCACGGAAAAAAGGATCGCCGTTATCTTCGTACCATTCCCACGCGTTTTCGCCGTCCAGAATGATCGAGACGAGGTAGCCGCGTTCGACATCGGCGATGCGCTCGCGAATCCGGTGCAGCCGGTGAAGGAGTTCCTGCGCGGCGTCGTGCGCCGACATGTGCTGATACCCAAAGCCGATGCGGTCGGAGAGCACGTGGTCGCGGAACACCAGTCGCAAGTCCCCGGTCTCAGGTCGCAAGTCCTCGGTCCGACGGCTCGCGTCTCTTTTGTGGCGACTTGCGGCTTGTGACTTGGGACCTGCGACTTGCGACCTGTGACTTGCGACTTGGTAGGGCTGATACAGCACGCGCGGATTCGTGACGTTCCCCTCGTGGTCGCGAGTGATCGCCTTGCCGAGCGAACGCGCGAGAATGTCCTCGTCCGACGCGAGCCAACGGAATTGGCCGCCGATCAGCGTGAGCAATTCTGCGCCCACCGACCCTTCGGAGGGCCACAGACCCTGAGGCGCGGCGCCAAAGTAATTGCGATGAGCGTTTACGGCCCGGCGAAGTTGTTCGGCGGCGTCTTCGGGGTGCGCGAATGCGACGGCGGGCAGCGCGATATTGGGGATGGCTTCGCGCGCCAAGCGCTGGTCAATCAACAAGGGCAGGATCGGATGATAGTACGGCGAGGTCGAAAGCTCGATTTGGCCGCGCGCGGCGAGTTCGCGGTGCAGCGGAATGACGCGCCCCGCCAGCTCGCGATGCTTGGCGAGAATGGCCGCGACGTCGGCGCGCGAGAACTCGTGGTCCTTGGCGACGAGGGCGCGGAGCGTCTCATCGCGCGAAATCGCGCGCGGGTCTATCCACGCGAGGTTGAACCAGGCCGCGAGGTCGAGAAAATATTGCTCGGACACGTAGCGGCTGTCGCTCTGTTCGCGCAGGCGGATGTAGCCGGGATAGCGTTCGAGCAGGCGCGGGTTGATCGAAAAAAAGTGGTCGAGCAGGAATTGTTTGTCTTCGGCCGTCCAGTTTTCTTTGAGACTGAGCGCCTGCCAGTCGTCCGTGTATCGGCCCGCGCCGATTCCCGCGAGTTGTTCGACGAGTGACGGCACAAAGTTGAACGTGCAGTGAATCGCCGGAAAATCCGCGACCAGTTCGGCCATGTGCAAATAATCTTTGGCCGCGTGCAGCCGCGCCCACGGCAGGCAGGCCACGCCGCTGCCCGGATCGCGATAGTCCGGTTGATGTTGGTGCCAGACAAAGGCAACGTACAGTGGATGTGACATGGGACAAGGGACAGGTGACAAGGCAAGGGACAGGTGACAAGGGATGTGGCAAGGTTGATCGAATCGCCTACTCGATACTTTTCACTTCTCTTGTCACGTGTCTCCTGTCACTTGTCACGTTCTGAGTTGAGGAAAGAGGATGACTTCGCGGATGGAGACTTGGTCGCTGAGCAGCATCGTCATGCGGTCAATGCCCATGCCTAATCCGCCGGTCGGCGGCATGCCGTGCATCAGCGCCTCGATAAAGTCCAGGTCAATTTGATGCGCCTCGCGATCGCCGGCTTGGCGCTGCGCGGCTTGCTCGACAAAGCGCTCATATTGGTCTACGGGATCGTTGAGTTCGGTAAACGCGTTGCCGAGTTCCATCGTGCCCGCAAAGGCCTCGAATCGTTCGACCACGCGCGGCTTGTCCGGTTTCTTTTTAGCGAACGGCGAAAGCTCGACCGGGTAATCCATGAGGAACGTCGGCTGAATCAGCGTCGGCTCGCCGAAGGTGCTGAACAACTCGTCCACCGTTTTGCCCCAGGTCGGCTGCGCTGCGACCTTGAGACTCAGTTCCTGGATCCGCGCGCGCAGACCGGCAAGGTCGGTGTACTGGTAAATGTCCACGCCGCTCGTGTCGAAAATGAGGTCGCGCATGGTGAGCCGCTTCCACGGCGGCGTGAGATCAACGAGATGGCCCTGATACGTCAACTGGAGCGACCCGACCGCGGCTTGCGCGCAGGCGCAATACGCTTCCTCGACCAGGGTCATCATCGTCGTGTAATCCGCGTACGCTTGATAACACTCCATCATCGTAAACTCGGGATTGTGCCGGTGGTCAATGCCCTCGTTCCGAAAATCCTTGCTGATCTCGTACACGCGCTCGATGCCGCCAACCAGCAAGCGTTTGAGGTAGAGCTCGTCCGCGATGCGGAGATAGAGGTCGCGGTCGAGTTTGTTGTGATGCGTGATGAACGGCTCGGCGGCCGCGCCGCCGTACAGCGGCTGCAAGACCGGCGTTTCCACTTCGAGAAAGCCATGCTCGTCGAGATACCGGCGCAGCGCGGTGACCGCTTTGGCGCGGATGACGAACGTCCGGCGAACCTCTTCGCTCGACAGCAGATCCAAATAACGCTGGCGATAGCGCGTCTCGATGTCTTTCAGCCCGTGCCATTTTTCCGGCAGCGGCGACAGCGCCTTGCCCAGCAATTCGAAACGGCTCACTTGCAGCGTGATCTCGCCGGTCTTAGTTTTAAAGACGTCGCCTTCGACGCCGACAAAATCGCCGAGGTCGAATTCTTTGAGCAGCACGGCATAATTGTCGGGGCCGACGAAGTCGCGGCGGAACATGAGCTGGATTTTCGCCGAGCCGTCTTGCAGGTGCGCGAAGCAGAGCTTGCCCATATCGCGCAGCGCGACCAATCGTCCGGCGAGGCGCACGCCTTTCGGTTCTTCGCCGCGCGTAAATGCATCGAGGGCCTCCCGCGCCGAATGCGTGCGCGTGGCGCGCAGAGGATAGGGCTCGATCCCGCGCGCGCGCAAGCGCGCCAGTTTCTCGTAACGTTGGCGTTCCTGATCACTCAGCCGGGCGACAAAATCTTCACTCATGTATCACTTGATATCCGAGATTTTCAGATAGCGCACGCCGTCGGGTGTTTTGACCGTGGCCTCTTCGCCGGCGCGTTTGCCGAGCAGCGCGCGCCCCACGGGCGATTCGTTGGAAATGCGGCCGCGCGCCGGATCGGCTTCGGCGGAGCCGACGATTTGATAGACCTCGTCCTCGCGCGAGCCGCGTTCGACCACGGTCACGTACGAGCCGATACCGACCGTATCGGCGGCGCGCGTGGCGCCGATCAGCACGGCGTTTTTCAGCATTTGCTCGATCGTCATGATGCGGCCTTCGACAAAGGCCTGTTCGTTCTTGGCCTCGTCATAAGCCGAGTTCTCCATGATGTCGCCTTCCTCTTTGGCAGAGTGTATGCGCTCTGCGACTTGGGCGCGGCGTACCGTGCGGAGATTCTCCAGTTCGGCTTCGAGCTTGGCGCGACCTTCGGGTGTCAAGAAAATGGGTTTTTCAGCCATCGAGCCAGTTTCCCCTCTTAATAAAAAATCAGTCGGACGCCGCCCAGCCGTCTCGCGGGGGCATCCAACTGCCGTCATTATACCTCAATTCACAAATTCGCGCAACCGCGCGCCCCGCCGATGCGGTACTCTCGTCTCTCTTGTGCTCGGCGCCTGGAGCGCCTATACTCCAATTGTGAAAAGTAATCCCCGCGCCCTACTCGTCGGCGCGACATTTGTTGCCGTCGTGTCCCTTACTTTCCTCGCGTTACCTACGTCCGCCGCGGTAGCCGGTTGCCCGCTGTTCCCGGCGAACAACGTGTGGAACACACGCGTGGATACGCTGCCGGTGGACTCGCGCTCGGCGACCTACGTCAACTTTATCGGCGCAAGCCGAGGTCTGCATCCCGACTTTGGTTCTCAACTCTGGGATGGCGGGCCGATTGGCATTCCCTATGCCACCGTCGCCGGCACACAACCGCGTGTCCCGGTCACCTTCTATTATCCTGACGAAAGCGACCCCGGCCCCTACCCGATTCCGTCCAATCCTCCCATCGAATATGGCAGCGATCATCATCTGCTCATCGTGGACCGCGATGCCTGCCAATTGTTTGAACTATACGATGTTTCGAACAGCGGCGGGAATTGGTCTGCGGGTTCGGGCGCGATATTCGATTTGAACTCGAACGCGCTGCGTCCCGCGGGCTGGACCTCGGCGGATGCCGCGGGTTTGCCGATGCTCCCTGGCTTGGCGCGCTACGACGAGGTTGCGTCCGGCGTCATCACGCACGCGCTGCGGTTCACGGTGCGCGCCACCAACGGGCAATACATCTGGCCGGCGCGGCATCGCACGTCGTCGCCGTTCAATTCAAACGCGCCGCCGATGGGGCAACGGTTCCGTCTTAAGGCGTCTTACATCATCCCGCCCACTTTCTCGGCCCAAACGCGGGTGCTCCTCACGGCGCTCAAGACCTATGGGATGTTTGTCTCCGACAATGGCAGCGATTGGTACTTCAGCGGCGCGCCGGATCCGGGGTGGGATGACGACGCGCTGGTGAACGAGCTGCGCCTGGTGACCGGCTCGAATTTTGAAGCCGTGGACGAGTCCCGTCTCATGCGCGATGCAAATTCGGGCCAGGCGCAGTGGGACAGCGCGGGCATTCCGCGCTTGTGGCTGCCGTTCGTCATGCGATAGAGAGAGACCTCACAGGTCTTGGAGACCTGTGAGGTCTCTACTCGCGCGCATCGCGATAGCCCCAGCGGCCCACGTCCATCACGTACTGCGTCGTAGAGAGCAGCGTGCCGCGGCAGACGCGCTCGGTCGGCGGGAGGGCCGCCAGTTCTTGCTGCAGACGCTCATTGAAATCCTGCATGACCGCGTTCGGAATGCGCGCGCGTTCCGAGGGATAGATATATCCGAAAACAATCAGATGGTGGTAGAGCACGCGCCAATCGGGCCCAAAGCGCCGGACCAATCGCGGCCAATCGAGCAGCTCGGCGCGGGCGCGCAAGACGTGCGCGATATCCGCGCCATCGTACCGGTCGCGCGTCATCACGAACGCTTTCTGCCAAATCATCTCTTCGGCGGGGATAAGCTTGAGCGGCGCGCCGAGCAGCTCGCCGTCCACCGCGTGCTCGAACCACTCATCGTCCACCGGGGCGAGGCCGTTGCCCGCATTGAAAATGACATCTACAAAGGCATCGCCGAAGTAGGCCTTGCCGAGCCAGACCGCGTCGGTCAAGTCGGTCCGGTAGCCGGCTCGCGCAAGGGCCTCAAGGATCGCGCCGACCTCGCGCGGTCGCACAAAGATGTCGAAATCCTTGGTGTCGCGCGTGATGCCCGTGTAGCAGCCCAGCGCGTACGCGCCGCCAACCAGAAAGGGCAATTGCGAATGGGCCAGCGCCGTCACGACATGCCGGTAAAAATCGCGGGTCTGCGGAGCCAGGTCGTTCTCGTTCGATGCGCAGGGTTCCATCTTTTCCCGCCTAATGAATCGTCGGCGATGGGACGGCCAGCATCTCGGCCGCTTTTTCCTCGACCGGGATTTGCAGCAAGCGAAACGGGGCACGCTCGGGGTAGGCCTTGCGCAGAACTTGCATCGAGACGTTGTAGACGGGAACCCCCTTGAGCGTGTGCCCTTCGGGACTGCCGCCGTGCGCGTGACCGTGAAATACCGCGGCCACGTCAAAGCGGTTGACCGGCTCTTCGAGCCGGCTAGAGCCCAAGAAGGGAAAAATCTCCGGCGGTTCGCCTTCCACCGTCTTTCGAACCGGCGCATAGTGCAGCAGCACGATGCGCGTCATATCCTCCAGGCGCGCCAGCGCCGACTCGAGCCGCAGCGCTTCGTTGACCGTCTCTTGGACAAAGTGCTTGATGGCGCTTTCGCCAAAGGCCTGCACGGCCACCTTGCCAAAGCCCCCGGCAAAACCCTTGATTCCCGCAAAGCCGACGCCATGCACCACGCACGTGTCGCCGTCGAGCAGCGAAACGCCCGCATCGCAGAGAATCTCTTTGACCTGGTCCGGCTGGCCCGATTCATAGTCGTGATTCCCTAGCACGCCGATCACCGGAATCTTGACCGTCGTCGTCAGTTCGCGCGCGAGGACGTGCGCCTCTTCCGGCAACCCGATATCGGTCAGGTCGCCGCCCAGCAGAAGAATATCCGCTCTGTCGTTGATCTGGGCAAACAAGCCGTGCAAAATGCTCTGGGTGCTCTTGTTGCAATGAATATCGGCCACCGCGGCAATCCGCAAATTTCCATTGGTCATCGCCATCCGTTCAGCCCTCCTCTTCTACTCTTTCAAACGATGAAACCGGGATAAATGAAACAAGACCCGAAGGGCGGTGTAGGGGCGGGGTCACCCCGCCCTGGACTGGGCGGGGCGACCCCGCCCCTACATCTTCGGGCCTTGTTGTATTGTTTCATGAGGGCGGGGTCACCCCGCCCTTACTACGGCAGCCGGTTAAACCAAAGGAGCGAAAGCGCGCCGCCAATGATCGAGAACAGCGCCGCGATGCCGGTCAACAGCGCGGTCACCTCGGTTCGTTCCGTGCGGAGGACCAGCTTGGTTCCCAGGTTCGCGTAGATGTTTTCGAGTTCTTTTTCGTTCGTCGCATTATAATACGCGCCGTTGGCCGTCTCGGCCACTTGCTTGAGCAAATCCTCGTCCAGGCGCGTGCGAATGGACCGTCCTTGGATTTGGAGCACGGACCCTTCGGAGCTGCCAATCCCGACGGTATAGACTCGCACGCCGCGGTCGGCCAACTGCTGCGCGATCTCCCCCGGTTCGGGCCCCTGGTTATTTTCGCCATCGGTCAGCAGGATGACGACGGCCGGCACGAACACGCCTTTGGGCAAGGGCGTCGGACTCGGCTCGGGTGTCGGCGCCGAACTGGGATTCGCGCCGAATTGTCCGCCTGGGCCAAGCTGCCCGCCTGGGCCAAATTGTCCGCTCGGACCGCGCAAAGCGGCCGCGGGATCGTCGTTATCAGGCACGTCGAAGATCGCGCTCAGCGAGGCCTGCAAGCCGCGGCCGATGGCCGTGCCGCGCTGTGGATAGAGCCGGTTGACCGCGGCGATAACCGAGTCCTGGTCCGTAGTCGGCGATTGCACGACGAACGCGTTATCGCTGAACGAAACGACGCCGATGCGCACGCTCTGCGGCTGCCGCTCGACAAAAATGCGCGCCGCGGCCTTGGCCGCCTCCATCCGGTTGGGCTGGACGTCGTTGGCCTGCATACTGCCCGAAGTATCCATCGCGAGCAGGATGACCCCTTCCTCAGACGGAACTCGGATGACCGCAATGGGGCGCGTGAGCGCGAGCATCATCGCGGTCAAGCCGAAGAGGAAAAGCAGCGGCGGGATATGCCGGCGAAAACCCGGGCCTTTGCCGAGGGCTTCTTTCACAAGCGATAAACTAGCATATCGAACGGCGTAGCGCTGTCGCCGGCGCTGCGCCCAAATGTAGGCGAGAATGAGCACGGGTACCAGCAGCAGCACCCAGAGCATAAAGGGCCATTGAAAATCCATAGTATCCCTCTAGTTGCGTTTTCTCCGTTGTTTGCGCATCATGGCAAAGCGGATAATCGAACGGAGCAGTTCATCCTCCGTCGAAAGCGGCAGGATGTCCACCTGGCCGCGGCGAAAGGCGGCGTTCAACTCGGCATCGCGCCGCTGCGCCGCGGCGTGAAAGCGCTCGCGGAATTTGCTATCGTGGGTATCCAGGTAAAGTTGTTCGCCGGTCTCCGCGTCTTCTATCACGATCATCCCGATGTCCGGCAGGTCCGTTTCGCGCGGATCGGTCAGGCGCACGCCGAGCACTTCGTGACGCTGATTTAGCAGCGAGAGCGGACGTTCCCAGCCCGGCGTGCTGAAAAAGTCCGAGACGATAAAGATCAGCGAGCGCCGGTGGATCGTCCGATAGGCCGTTTCGAGCAGCGTGGACAGATTGGTCGTCGGCGAGCGCGGCAGTTTGGGCTGTTTGAGCAGATCGTTGACCAGACGCAGCACTTGGAGGCGGCCGCCGCGCGCGGGAATCACGCGTTCCACTTTGCTCCCGTACAAGATCGCGCCGACGCGGTTGCCGTGGCGGGTGAGGAGCCGCGCCATCACGGTGACGAAATCAATCAGCAGGTTGCGTTTCAAAGTATGGACGGTGCCGAAATCCACCGACGGGCTGAGGTCGAGCAGGAACCACGCGGTGATTTCGCGGTCCTCGTGGTATTGGCGGACGTAGGGCGCGTCCATGCGCGCGGTGACATTCCAGTCAATATAACGAATGTCATCCTCGAATTGGTATTCGCGCAGGTCGGCCAGGTCCACGCCCGCGCCGTAGAACAGCGTGCGGTAATCGCCTTGAAGGATGCCATCCAAACGGCGGATGACTTTCCAATCAAGCCGCTGGAGGATGCGCTCAGGCGTTGACAGTGACATGTTCTTGCATCGGCTGCACCGGGGCTGGGACCTTTTCCAAGACTCGCTGCAGAATCAAATCGCTCGAGACGCCGTCGGACATCGCTTCGAACGAGAGGACAAGCCGATGCCGCAGCACGTCGAGGACCATATCGGTAACGTCTTGCGCCAACAAATAATCGCGGCCGCGAATGTACGCGAGGGCGCGCCCGGTCAGGATGAGGTTGATCGAAGCGCGCGGGCTGGCGCCGTAGGTGATATACGGCGCGGCCTCTTCGATGCCGGCTTTCTTCGGCTCGCGTGTCGCGGTGACGATGCGAATGGCGTACTCGATGAGCGCAGGATCCACGTACACCTGCGCGGCTTGTTGCTGCAGGTCGAGCAGTTGCTGCGTCGTCAACACCTTTTGCACCGCCAGCAGCATGCCGGTCATCCGCTCGACGATCACGTATTCTTCGCGATCGCTGGGATAGTCCACGAGGACTTTCATCATAAAGCGGTCCACCTGGGCTTCAGGGAGCGGATACGTGCCATCCGTCTCGATGGGATTCTGGGTCGCCATGACGAGGAATGGCTCGGGCACCTTGTGCGTTTCGCGGCCGATGGTCACCTGGCGCTCTTGCATGACTTCGAGGAGCGCGCTCTGCACCTTGGCAGGCGCGCGGTTGATTTCGTCCGCGAGCAGCAGATTCGTAAAGACGGGGCCGAGCGAGGTGTTGAACTCGCCCATCTTTTGGTTATAGATGCGCGTGCCGACCAGGTCGGCGGGCACCAGGTCGGGAGTGAATTGGATGCGCTTGAACTCGCCGCCAATCGCCTCCGCGAGCGTTTTGATCGCCATGGTTTTCGCCAGGCCCGGTACGCCTTCTACGAGCAGGTGGCCGCGGGCCAAGAGCGCGACGAGCAGTCGTTCCAAAAGGTGGTCTTGCCCGACGATTACTTTTTTGACCTCGTAAAGAACGTGTTCCATCAGAGGGGCATCGGGCGCGGGTGCTACGGTATAGTCTGGCATCATGCATTCTCCATTTTTGGATTTTAGATTTCAGATTTCAGAATTCAGATTGAAATCCCTACGGGACGCATCGCAATCCTAAATCTGAAATCTGAAATTTGAAATTAATACGGGGGTGTGCCGGCCGCGGCGGCGGCGACGTCAATCGGCACGGCGAAACCGATGCCGATAAAAACGTCCTGGCCGGTGGGATTCACCAGCCCGGTCACGATGCCCATCACCTCGCCATAGCGATTGAGGAGGGGCCCGCCGGAATTGCCGGGATTCACCGCGGCGTCAAATTGGATCAAACCGCTGATCTGCTGGCCGCCTTTGGGCGGGATGAAGGTGCGGCCCAGGCCGGAGATCGTTCCCGCGCTGACCGAATTGGTCAAGCCAAAAGGATTGCCGACCACAATGGCATCGTCACCCGGCTGCAAAAAGCGCGGATTGCCCAGGGTCGCGGGTAGGAGCAGAGCCGGCGGCTGGAACGTGCGCACCACCGCGATATCTTTCTCTGGCTGCGACGCGGCTAGAATCCCCGTGGATTCCGTGCCCTCGTAAAAGATGACTTTGATTTCCAAGGCGGATTTGACCACGTGCAGACTCGTCAAGATCGTGCCCCGCGTGTCAAGCACGATGCCGGTTCCGTGTCCGCTTTCCATCTCGCCTTTAGTGCCCAGTTGGCGAATGTTGATACGGACCAGGGAAGGCGCGATCTGCTGATAGGCGATGGACGCCCACGCGGGCTGCGGGGTCGCGGAAGCCATCGCGTTCGCGACCAGACTCTGAACATCGCCCTTGCTGAGGGGTCGGATGGCTGGGTTGAGCGCGCTAAAAACAAACAAGGCGATCACCGCGATCGCGACGCCCGTTCCCACGAGCGAAAGATTGCGTAGGGGAGCACGGAGACGTTGAGCGCGTTGTCGCCATCGTTGCGCGCGCGTGAGCGGCTTGACCTGCGGTTGAGGAGGCGGCTCGGGCTGCGGTTTGAGCGGCTTGAACGCGGGCTTGGGTTTCGGCGGCGGGTTGCGTCGAAACAAAGATTTCCCGCGCGGCTCGGGTTCCGGATCGGGGGACGGAGGCGGCTTGAGCGGCTTGACGGCCGGTCCGGTTGGAGTTTGATTTCTCTGGAGGATTCGCCCTATCACGGATCGAGAGCGTTTCCCGTCATCAGACTTGGCCATATGTTTCATACCTGTTATTACGTTGTCGAACGGCTTTCAGATTTCGATGGGCGCGAGTTTACCACAGATTGCCGTTGTTGAATAGGGGGGGCACGCGTAGGTCAAATTGCCAATTTGACCTACAATTCCAACCCCGTCGGTGTGCGATGAAAATCGAGAGATTGCAAAAGCGATTCAACCGTGCTGCCCAAGACATTTTCACCGTTCCATCGCGTAATCGCGATATGGCGCGGCGTGTGGGCGCGCGCGAGATACTTTTCAAGCGCGCGGCGAATCAATTCGCGATCATCCTGGGGCGCAGTTATGCGTTCGCCGTTATCTTCCGCAACCAAGATCGGCTTACCGCGCGCGAGGACGATGTGCGTCGAAGCCACACGCGCAAAATGAACCGGGACCTCGGGCAATTCCGCGCCGAATATGTTCGCCGGATCGGTCGCGTTAAGGACGATCAGGGTCTCCCTCGCGGGCGCGCGTAGCTGCTCGATCGCTTCCGGGACCGCGAATTGCAGGCCCGCGAGGCCCGCGACGAAATAGCCGCGCCGAATTTCGCCGCGCATTTCCATCCGTTGCAAGATCGGATAAAGCAGCGCCCAATCGGCCCGACCCTCTTCATGCGCGAGCACCTCGCGCGTGACGACGCCGTAGCGTGCGAGCAAGACCCGCGCCAACTTGGCGGCGCGTTCTTCCTCGGACAAAGGCGGCCCCATCACGCTCGCGCGGTACACAAGCGACCACCGTCCCTGCGGCGCGGTCGCTTTCGATTCTGCGCGCAAGCGCTGCGCCACGCGACGCTTGGCGTCGCGATAGCGGCCGCGCGTCAGGGCGCGCGGCGTTTGCAGGCGGCTTGCCAGTTCGGATTGCAACGGGGTTGCCGGTTGCGGCGCGCGGATGGCCGTCTCGAACATCTGACGGAACGCGTCAAGCGCATCATTCGTCAGCAGGCCGCGTGAGACCAGTTCCGCGAGCGCGACATGTAGCGCATCGCCTTTCAATTCCAAACCCGCTTCTAAATCGGGCGTGAACGATGCGCCTTCCGATTTCAAGTAATCATGGACTGTACGGGCATTCGCAGAGAGATCGGCCTCGTCGGTTGGCGCGAGGAACAGCGCGCCTTCGCCGCGCGGGAAAAAGCGCACGCGGCTGCCGTGCGCGACCCAGACCCATTCGCCGCTCGCGCCGAGCGCGTCCAAGTCACCGGGATCGAAATCGGCGAGGCGCGCGGGCAGCAAGTCGCGTTCCCAAACGGCAATCGGCAGGGCCACGCCGCGCAATTGCTGCAACACTCGCTGCAAGCCATCCGCGCCGCCCATGCGCGATGTCAGATGCTGCCAGCGCGCCAGGGAATCGGCGTAAGCGTAAACCGAGACGGGCTGCACCTCGCTTCGCAATATCGTCAGCGTGCGCTGGTGGATTTGCTCCAGATTGCGGCGGTCAAGGAATTCATCCGGTAGGGGCGATCCCTTGTGGTCGCCCTCCGGCGTAAAGTGACCCTGGGCCAGTTCACGTGCGGCGACGAGCTTGCCCAGTTGCTCGTCGAGCCAGCGTTCGTCAAAAGCGTAGCGGTCCAGGATGGCGTCGCGAGTGACGGGGCCGGAGGCGCGAAGAAAGCGGCGGAGGACTACCTCACCCCCCTCCCCCTCGCTCCCCCTCCCCCCTCTCCTGAACCTGAACTTCGGTTCAGGAGAGGGGGGAGGGGGAAGGGGGGTAGGAGGTGAGGCATACTCGCTCGCCAGTTCCACCGGCACCCACCGCAACTCTTCGCCGCGGCGCGTCGGAATCGCGATTTCCACGATGCGTTTCTGCCCGGCTAGTTGCTCCAGCCACGCGCGGCCATCGCCCGCGCTGCGCTCGACGATTTCTTCGGTGGTCAAGTCGCCCAACTCTTGCAAGACGAGGGCGAGTTCTTCGACGGTGCGCGCTTGGTAGCCGGAGGCGCGGTGTTGGGCGCGATCCGCAATGTCCGCGACGGCTTCGGGCTTGAACAGTTCGCCTAGCTCGATGCCTTGAAGCAAGTTGTCCAGGAGTTCGCGCCGCACGGAGAGGGTTTGCAGTTGCCGCTCGGCTTTGGGCGCGTCCCACTCGTACATGTACACGCTGACGAATTGGAACAAGAGTGCGGACGCAATGGGCGATGGAATCGCGGTCTCAATCGGCACAACGCGAATTTCGCCTTTGGCGATCTGGCCGAGAACTTGTTCGAGGTGCGGGAGGTCGAGGACATCGCGCAGGCAGTCGCGATAGGTTTCCGCGACGATAGGGAAATCGTCCAAGCGGCTGACGAGCGCGAGCAGGTCTTTGGCTTTGAGGCGCTGCAACCAAAACGGCGTGCGCTTTTGGCCGCGCGCTTTGGGGAGCAAGAGCGCCCGCGCCGCGTTCATGCGAAAATGTGCGCCGAAGAGCGCCGAGCCGGGCAGTTCGCCCAAGATTCGCTCACGCGCTTCCGCCGCCGTCATTTGTCGCACGAGTTCCACGGGCGGCTCGCCAGTCAACCCCGGAAAGCGGAAGATGATGCCGTCGTCGTTCGTCTGCGTTTCGGGCTGAACTCCCATGCGCTCGCGGATCGCGCTGGTGAGCGCCAGCGCCCACGCGCCGTTGACGCGCCCGCCAAAAGGCGAGTGAATCACCAGGCGCGGCTCGCCCACGGCATCTTGGAATGTTTCGACCACGATGGTTTGATCCGACGCGATCACGCCGACCGCATCAATCTGCTGCTGCACGTGGGCGATGAGGTTGCTTGCCGATTTTTCGTCCAGCGGCAAAACCCGAAGGGTCTCCGAGACCCTTTGGGTTTGGATGGCGTCCGCGATCTCGCGCCGAAATTTCCCGATTCGCATTCCAAGTTCGAACGGGCGCCACTGATAATCGCCGTTCCAGAATGGCATGCGCGGCATCGCGCCCGCGGCGTCGCCGACGACGATACGGTCGTTCTCGATGTCGAGGACGCGCCAGACTTTCGACCCGAGCAAGAACGCGTCGCCAACGCGCGTCTCGAAAATAAATTCCTCATCCAATTCGCCGACCTTGGTTTTGCGATCCTCGAGATAGACGTTGTACGCGCCGGTATCCGAAATCGTGCCAGGATTCGTAATCGCGAGAAGACGCGAGCCGGGGAGCGCGGCAAGCCGGTCGTTGACGCGATCCCAGGAGATGCGGGCGCGCAAATCGCGTTGGCTGACGCCCGCGTATTTGCCGGAGAGCATTTCGAGAACGGACGCGAAAGAAGCGCGCGAAAGGTCGCGAAAGGAATAGGTTTGGTGGACGAGATTGTAGAGCGCGGGCACGGCCCAATCCTCGACCGCGACCATGGCGACGATTTGCTGCGCGAGCACGTCGAGCGGGTTTTGCGGCGTGTACGTCGGCTCGACATCGCCTTCGAGCATGCCGCGCGCAATGGCCGCGGCCTCGACCAAGTCCTCGCGAAACGTCGCGTAGATGTGCCCGATGCTCGTTTGCCCGACCAAGTGGCCGGAGCGCCCGATGCGCTGCAATCCTTGCGCGACGCTCTTGGGCGATTGAAGCTGCACGACCAAATCCACCGCGCCAGTGTCAATCCCGAGTTCGAGCGAGCTGGTACCGACGAGCGCGGGGAGCTTGCCGGCTTTCAACTCTTCTTCCATCTTGCGCCGCGCTTCCTTCGACATCGAGCCGTGGTGCGCGCGAATCGGCCCTTCCGCGCCAATCGCAAAGATGCCGCGGTCACGCGGGACGCCGCCCGGCGCGAGCGCGGGACTGCCCGGCGCGATCTCTTCGGACTGCTCCGCGGCGAGTTGCGCGTTCAGCCGGTCGGCGGTGCGTTCCGCGAGGCGGCGATTGTTCGCAAAGATCAACGTGCTGCGATGCTCGCGAATATCCTGGAGGACGCGCGGGATAACGTAGGGCCAAATCGTGTTGCCGGGCAGGTTGCGAAAATCGTCCACGACTGTCACGACTTTAAGATCGAGTGGCTTGTGATAAGTGGCATTGACTATCGTAACATTGCGGTGGTTGGGTGGTTGGGTGGTTAGGTGGTTAGTGTGTTGACTGTTTACTGTAAACTGTTGACTGTTGACTGGCTCCTGGCCTCCGAGAAACCGCGCCACCTCGTCCAGCGGCTTGATGGTCGCAGAGAGGCCGATGCGTTGGATGCGTTGCGCTGCGAGGTGCTCTAATCGTTCCAGACTGAGCGAGAGATGGACGCCGCGTTTGTTGCCGGAGAGTGTGTGAATCTCGTCCACGATAACCGTGCGGACCGTGCGAAAGATTTCGCGCGCCTTGGGACTGGTGAGCATGAGATAGAGCGATTCGGGCGTGGTGATGAGAATGTGCGGCGGCTTTTTCAACATCGCGGCGCGCGCGTGGCTGGGCGTATCGCCCGTGCGGACGGCGACGCGCAGTTCGGGCAGCTCGTCGCCCATGCGTGCCGCAACCTCGCGGATCCCTTCGAGCGGCACGCGCAGGTTGCGTTCGATGTCGTTGTTCAACGCTTTTAGTGGGGAGATGTATAGGAGTTGAGTGTGGGAGTGTGGGCGCATCGCGATAGAGTTGGTCAATGCCCCAGAGGAACGCGGCGAGCGTTTTGCCCGAACCGGTGGGCGCGAGGATCAGCGTGTGGTCGCCGCGCTGAATCGGCAGCCAGCCCTGCGCTTGCGGCGGCGTCGGCTCACCGAAAGTTTCGCGAAACCAGGTACGCACGGGCGCGGAGAAATGGTCGAGTGGAGTGGACATGCGGGAATTGTATTACGCGAGCGGGGGGATGTCAAATGCGTGGCGAAAGTAGACAGGTAAACAAGGAAACAGGTAGACACGTCCGCATTGACTTGTCTACCTGTGTACCTGTTTCCCTATTTACCTATGTACCTATCGCCTCATCACAGGGATGGACGCGCCCGCAATCAATTCGCCTTGCGCGGCGTTGACGTTCATCACGCTGACGGCCGCGGCAACCAAGCGCGCGAGTTTCTGGAACGCTTGCGCGTAGGGCGAATCGGGATGGGTCACGGTGACGGGCTGGCCGGTATCGCCGCCGATGCGGATCGCCACGTCGAGCGGGATTTCGCCGAGGAACGGCACCTCGAGTTTCTCCGCCATCTTGTGCGCGCCGCCGTGCGCGAAGATATCGGTGCGCTCGTTGCAGTGCGGGCAGAGGAAATAGCTCATGTTCTCGACCACGCCGATGACGGGCACTTCAAGTTTTTGGAACATCATGATACCCTTGATCACATCCGCCAGCGCGACATCCTGCGGCGTCGCGACGACGACACCACCCGTCAGCGGCACCGACTGCGCGAGCGTCAATTGCACGTCGCCGGTTCCAGGCGGGAGGTCAATCACGAGGTAATCGAGATCGCCCCAATCCACATCGCTGAGGAATTGGCGAATCGCGCTGTGCAGCATGGGACCACGCCAAATGACGGCTTGTTCCGGCGGGACGAGAAAGCCCATAGACATCATCTTGACACCGTGCGCTTGAAGCGGGATGATGCGTTCGCCAATCGCCTTCGGCTGCTCATTCACGCCCATCATGATCGGGATGTTCGGGCCGTAAACATCCGCGTCCATCAAGCCAACCTTCGCGCCGGATTGGGCCAGCGCGACCGCGAGGTTTACCGAGACGGTCGTCTTGCCGACGCCGCCTTTGCCGCTCGCGACCGCGATAGTGGATTTCACCGGAATATCGAGCTTACCGCTAATCCGCCGGTCGCTCGGCACGTTCGCGTCCCATTTGATGTTGATTTGCTTGGCCCCAAGCTTGGCCACCGCGGCTTTTGCTTCGCTTTCAATTTGATTGCGCAGCGGGCACGCGGGGGTGGTGAGGACGATAGTGAAATTGACGGTATCGCCCTGGATCTTGACGTCCTTGACCATATTCAGCGAGACCAGGTCGCGGTGTAGCTCCGGTTCCTGTACCTTGCCGAGGGCGTTCAAGACTTGCTGTTCGTTGATCATGTTATCTCCAAGAATTGAATGTGAAATCGCATATTACGTAGTACGTATTACGTAATACGCAATAGAGCGCTGCCGCGCCGGTTGCGCGATGCAACGCTCACACCGTATTCATGCGGCGCGAAATCCTTCATTCGTCAAAGGATTTTACAATTCGATTATAGCATAATTCGAGCGATCGCGCTAATTACTTTCCACCCGAATCAACAATCCGGTTGAGCATTTGGAGGATGGGCTGGAGCTTTTCGGGGATCGCCGTGTCTCCCGTGCGAACCGTGCGGCCTTGGTAAACGACGACGTAGGTAAAGCCATCGGGCACCGGTCGAGCGGGCAGCGAGTCCTCGGGCACGGTCGCAAAACCGGCGGTTTGGAAGGCGGTTTGAATCTGCTTGAGCGTTTTGTCGTCGAGGGTAAAATCGAATTTGCCGGTCCGCCGCGTCAACGTCGCCTTGCCATTCACGTCAATGGTCAGTTGATCGTTAAAGCCGGCAATGCCGCCCGTCCGCGAATATGCGATGGCCGACGGCTGGGGGACAACCGTCGGAGTGCTCGCGCACGCGCTGGCGATTAGTGCCAGGACGATGACGAACAACAGTCTCGTATGAATGGGACACCTCTACGCTTTCTCGGCGATGCGGTCCAACGCGGCGACAATTTCTTGCGCCTCGGCAACTAGTTTCGGCGAAAGGTCGTAAACCGGCGTGCCCGTGCGGTCGGCTTGGCGCACGGCTGGGTCCGCGGAGACATACCCGATCACCGGCAACCCGGGCGAATTTTGCGCGATAAAATCGCGGTCGGCTTGGCTTTCCACTTTGCTGCCGACGAGATAAAGGTGCGCCAGCTTCAAGTCGCCGGCCAAATCGCGAATCTGCGCCGCGGTACTGAGACTGCGCGCGGTCGGCTCGGCGACGATGAGCATCGCGTCCACGGCATCGGTCGTCGCGCGGCTCAGATGCTCGACGCCGGCGTACATGTCGAGCAACACCACTTCGCCGCGATACAGCAGGATATTGCTGACGAGCGACTTTAATAACACGCTCTCCGGACAAATGCAGCCCGAGCCGCCCATCTCAACCGCGCCGAGTTCCAGCAGGCGAATGCCGCGATGCAGCGCAGAAAAACGATCCGGTATGTCGTCGGTGCGCGGGTTGATTTTGAAGAAAGCGCCGTACGTGCCTTTCTGCGCGCCCGTGCGCTCGAGAATCAGTTCTTCCATCTCGGCGATGGGGCGGATGCCTTTCAACTGCTCCTGCGGAAATCCCAATGCGGGACCCAGACACGGCGACGGGTCGGCGTCAATCGCCATGACCGTATCGCCGCGCGCCGCGTATGCGTAGGCAAGCAGACTCGTGAGCGTCGTCTTGCCCACGCCGCCCTTGCCGGTGATTGCAAACTTCATCCTGTCTTTTCCTTTATTTCCATGATTTCCCTTGCTCGGTATCTTGTTCTACCATCTTTGCGATATCTTGCCCCAGCCGCACCGAGTAATTCGTGCCGCGGTCTTCGGGATAAATTTGCGTCGTGTTCGCCAAGTACAGATTCCGAATCGGCGTGCGATGTTCGGGTATCTGCTTGGAATAGTTGAGCGGGACGATGGGCTGCGCGGCGCCTTCTTTGAAATGCCAAATCTCTTCGACCCAGTCCGGCGTAAAGTTCGGATTGATTTTTTTGAGATGCGGCCCGTACGCGTTGAACAGTTCATCGCGGTTCATCTGAAAATACGGACTCGACGAATCGAGATAGTTTGAAATGTACATGATGCGCTTGTCGTTGTACACTTGCGGCGAAATGAAATTCGTCTGTTCAATCGTCGCGACGAACGGGATGCTGCGGTCGGCGATGTTCATCCAGTAAATCGGCGTCAGCGGCTGTTTCATTTTCAGGATGAGGAGCACCGCGGCCATGTATTTCGCCGCTTTCATTTTGGCGACGTACTCGGGCGGAAACTCGGAAACGATTTTGAGCGTGGCGAACGACGGCGCGGTGCAGATAATGCGGTCAAACTCTGCATATCCCCGAGTTCCCCTGAGTTCCTGGCTTGCCCTTTGCGATTGCTCATCCTCCGCGAATTGCAGCCCGCACGCCGTTCCATTTTCGACGACCACGCGTTGGACTGTTGTGCGGACATAAATCTTGCCGCCCTGTTTCTGGATCGCGTTTTCGAGCGCGTCAATCAGCACTTGGAACGAGCCGCGCGGATAGCCGAGCTCCTCTTTCGTCATCCCGCGCCGTGAGCCGATGCGGAGCACGATCTTGTACCAGATATACAGCATCGGAATGTTCTCGGCTTCCGCGCCGAATTTGCCCTTGAACAGCGGGCTCCAAACTTTGTTCCATACATGAGGTCCGCCGTATTTGGTCCACCAGTCGTGAGCGGTGATCTTTTCGTATTTGGCGAGATTCGCGGGATTGGATTGCAAATAGGTCAGATAAGCGACGAGCATACCCAACCGGACGCGGTCTACAAAAGGCAGCACGCCGAGACGCAGCACGTCCATCGGCGAGACCATGCTCCAAATTCGGCCCTGATCGAACCAACCGGTCTTGGACGGAATCCACTGCACGCGGTCGCCCAGCCCCAGCTCTTGCATTTGCGCGACGACGTGCGTATCGCTCGTGAACCAATGGTGGTAGCCGCGTTCGAGCCGCGTGCCCTCAATCGGGAACGTTCCCGCCAGCCCGCCAAGCTCCGGCATCCGTTCAAATAAAAATGTTTGGTATCCTTTTTTGCCCAACTCGTACGCGGCGGTCATCCCGGCAAATCCGCCGCCGATGATTGCGACCCGTTTTCCATTCATGATGTTTCTAACTGTTCCAACCAGTTTTCTACTCCAAGTTTTGCTGCCCAGAGGCGCAGATAGGCCCGATCCATCGAATCCTTTTGCAGCGCCCAAACTCCGCGAGCATCGTTCAAGTGCTTATCGGTTTGCGCCTCTTTGTACCATAGTAATTTCGAAAGTATTACATCTTCGGGACTGGGCATCGAGATAGTACGTCCAAATGCCACCTGTGCGCGGCGGCGGCGAAACCTTTCGGGATCATAGGCATCCCGTTTCAGAATCCAAAAATCAATCTTCAAGCCAGAGGTCGGGTCAATGATATTGAACATGAATTGCTGTTCAACGGCCTGCCGGATCATTTCTGGGTCAGCGTAAAAGTCGGCGGGAAATTCCTGAGCAAGACGATTAGCATCCGCGGAACGAAGCTGCACGACGAAGTCAACATCATGTGTGGTCCGAGGGATTCCGTAAAAGTTGACTGCGAAAGAACCAGTCACCATGTACGGAATTTTGAGATCGTCGAAAATCTCAACCGCGCGAAGCAATAACTCTTGCTGCTCCATTGGCAATCATTATCCTTCTGGCAACTTCGCGGTCCACGGCCTCTGGCGAGAAATTGGGGTGCTGGGCGCGGATTCCGGCGCGTGTCGTTTCGCGCGCCGTCTTCCACATGTCGAACGCAAGCGCGAGCCGCTGCTCACCCGTCATACGGCGCAGAATTTCAATTCGCCTTTGATAGCTGGCCAAATCCGCGTAATCTTGTCCTGCGATCACCAATCTCCAATCCCTCCGGGACGCTCCGCAGTCTCCAACTTCTAAATATGTATCGCCTCGCCCATCGCGTCCAGCGCGGCTTCGCCGATCACTTCGGTCAGCGTGGGGTGCGCGTGGACGGCGTGCGCGATCTCCATCGGCGTGAGTTCCATGGATTTCGCGAGACTCAGCTCGCCCGTGAGGTCGGTCACTTCGGGGCCGATCATGTGGACGCCGAGAATCTCGCCGTACTTTTTGTCCACGACGAGCTTGACAAAGCCGTCATACTCGTTGATGCCCAACGCCTTGCCGTTCGCGCGAAACGGGAACTTGCCGATTTTGAAATCGTGTCCGGCCTCTTTCGCCTGCGCCTCCGTCAAGCCGAGCGACGCGACTTGCGGCTCGCAGTAGGTGCAGCGCGGCACGTTGTTCAAGTCGAGCGCGCGCGGCTCTTTGCCTGCCAGCGCTTCTACGGCGATAATACCCTGGGCCGATGCGACGTGCGCGAGCGGGAGTTTCATCGTCACGTCGCCAATCGCGTAAATGCCGGGCACGTTCGTCTGCATTTGGTCGCCCACGTCAATCGCGCCGCGCGTCAGCTTGACGCCGAGCGGCTCTAGCCCCAGGTTCTCCGTATTTGGCTTGACCGAGATTGCGACGAGCACCCTTTGCGCTTCGATCATATCAGTCTTACCATCACTGGACACTTTCAGTCGTACTTTATCGCCGGCCTTCTCCGCGCTTTCCACTTTGGTGTTGACGCGGAATTTCACGCCGAATTTCTACATCGCTTTTTCCAGCTCGACGCTAACTTCTGTGTCCTCACGCGGCAGTAAGTGCGGCAGCATTCCGATCACGGTCACATCCGCCCCGTAAGAATGGTAAACGTAGGCGAACTCCATTCCAATCGGCCCCGCGCCGACGATCACGATGGGCGAAGGAAGCTCGCGCATCAGAATGGCCTCGCGATAGGTGATGACGTCGTTACCGTTTTTCATCAAGAACTCGACGCCTTTGACGAGCCGGTTGGAGACGGTGCGACTGCGCGCCACCGCGGCGGCGTAATCGGGCGTGAATTTCTCGACGGTGATGCCGAAATCTTTGGCGTTGCGGAAGGTATCCACAACACTGGCGTTTTTCAGGAGGGCCTTACTGGGTATGCACCCGATATTTAAACAGACCCCGCCGAGGAATTCACGTTCGACGAGCGCCACCTTCATCCCGAGCTGCGCGGCGCGAATCGCGGCGACGTAGCCACCGGGACCGCCGCCGATGACGATTAGATCGAATTGAGTATCAGGCATAATACACCTACTCCTGGAATGTGGACCTGTGTGGGACCGGGCGTCAGTTTAGCACCGCGGGGGAGTTTGGTCAAGTGTAAAAAAGAGGGCGACCTGGCAGGTCGCCCCACGGTGAGAGATCAGAACAGGTGGAATTTAACTATTCGATGGCGCCCACGTCGCGCAGATACTGTTCCATCCGCGCGACAAAGCGCTCGCAATCCGCGAGAATCTGGCGCGCCTCTGCTTCCGTGTATTCTTTGAGCTTGTAATCAGCTAACTCGCGCTCCTTTCGTGAGCGGTTGAAAATGTCCTTGTACTCTTCCTCGATTCGCTTGTCACGAATAAAATACTCGCTGAACGCCCCCTCGACGCCCGAGTGTTTGGTTCGAACGAGATCAAGTGTCAGGAGCACTGCCGTGGTAAAATTGAAGATCGCAAAATACGCGGTGGAAACTCCACGAGGGAAAAAACCTTGATCGAGCATGCTGTGAGCGGCGCTCACATCTGCACGTGCTCGTTCCAACCGAATCTTGATTTGAATTTTGGCGTTCTCATCCATCTTGAATCCTTTGGTCGGCGGACGATAGACGAGCGGTTTGCCGCGCGAAACGCGCCGCGGGGTCTTGGCGAAGAGGTCAACGCCTTCGCTCACGATGCTGCGGTAGAACGGCTCCTTCGTCTGTTTGCGCTCCAATTCCTTTTCGCTGATGACGTGCGGCGCAAACACCAAGTTGTGCTCAAAGCCAATCGGATCAATAAAGCGGTCGAGGGCTTGTTCCAGCTTCTTCCCGCCGTTCTTGGTGACGATCAACAGATCAAAGTCGGATTCCCAGGTTGCGTCACCGCGCGCGCGCGAGCCGAACAGAATCACCTGCGCAATTTGTTCAGCGTATTTGTCGCGCAGCCGCACGACCAGTTCGTCGAGCGCGCGTTTTTCTTTTGCGGTAAGTCGCTGTAGCCCGTTCTTTCGCATCGCATCCCTCGCCGTTATTATATCACGTTTGCGCCCACTCAAGAAACAAGCCCGCCGGTTTGGTCGGCGGGCTGGCGTTCACTCTTTCGCGAGGTCGAAACGGTCAAGGTTCATGACTTTATTCCACACGGCTACAAAGTCATGCACGAACTTGTCCTGGGAGTCCTCACAGGCATAAACTTCCGCCAAGGCGCGGAGTTGGGAGTTCGAACCGAAGATTAGGTCAACACGCGTAGCGGTCCACTTGAGTGCGCCCGTGGCGCGATCGCAACCTTCGAATACACCATCCTCTCCCGCCTTTGCCTGCCACATTGTGCGCATGTCGAGCAGATTCACGAAAAAGTCATTGGTGAGCGACTCGGGCCGCCGGGTGAAGACGCCGTGCTGGGACCCTCCGAAGTTGGTCTTCAGGACACGCATGCCGCCCACGAGCACCGTCATTTCGGGTGCAGTCAGGGTCAGTAACTGCGCCCTGTCAACCAGCAACTCCTCGGCCGATACGGCATAGCGGGTCTTTTGGTAGTTGCGGAAGCCGTCGGCCTTCGGCTCGAGCACGGCAAAGGAGGCCGCATCGGTTTGCTCCGGCGCGGCGTCCATGCGTCCCGGCGTGAAGGGAACTGTCACCGCGTAACCCGCATTCTTCGCGGCCTGCTCGACGCCCGCGCAACCTGCCAGAACGATCAGGTCAGCCAGTGATACTTGCTTGCCGTCAGCCGGCGCGCGGTTGAACGCGTTCTGGATGCTCTCCAGGGTCTTGAGCACCTTCGCCAGTTGGTCCGGCTGGTTGACTTGCCAATCCTTCTGCGGCGCCAGACGAATGCGGGCGCCGTTGGCGCCGCCGCGCTTGTCGGAGCCGCGGAAGGTAGACGCCGACGCCCAGGCGGTCGAAACCAGCTCCGAGACAGACAAGCCCGTAGCCAGGATCTTGCCCTTGAGGGCGGCGATGTCCTGCGCATCAATCAGTTTGTGATTGACGGCCGGGATGGGGTCTTGCCAGATGAGTTCTTCGGCCGGAACCTCCGGGCCGAGATAGCGTGTGCGCGGGCCCATGTCCCGGTGCGTCAGCTTGAACCACGCCCGGGCGAACGCGTCCGCAAACTGATCCGGATTTTCCATAAAGCGCCGTGAGATCTCTTCGTAGACCGGGTCGAAGCGTAGCGAAAGGTCCGTGGTCAGCATCGTCGGCACGTGCTTCTTCGACGGATTGTGGGCGTCCGGAATCGTCGCACCGGCGCCCTTGGCGACCCACTGATGCGCGCCGGCCGGACTCTTGGTTAGTTCCCATTCATAGCCGAACAGGTTCCAGAAAAAGTTGTTGCTCCACTTGGTGGGCGTGGTGGTCCAGGTGACTTCCAGGCCACTGCCGATCGCATCGCCGCCTTTGCCCGTGCCAAAGCTGCTCTTCCAGCCCAGGCCCTGCTCCTCGATGCCTGCCGCTTCCGGCTCAGGCCCAACAAGCTTCGCATCCCCGGCGCCGTGGGTCTTGCCGAAGGTGTGGCCGCCCGCGATGAGCGCCACCGTCTCCTCGTCGTTCATCGCCATGCGAGCGAAGGTCTCTCGGATGTCCCGCGCCGCCGCGAGCGGGTCCGGGTTGCCGTTCGGGCCTTCCGGGTTGACGTAGATGAGACCCATCTGCACGGCGGCGAGAGGATTCTCGAGATCGCGCTCTCCGGAATAGCGCTTGTCCTCCAGCCACTTGCCCTCGGAGCCCCAGTAGATGTCCTTTTCTGGTTCCCAGATGTCCTCACGCCCGCCGGCGAAACCGAAGGTCTTGAAACCCATGGATTCCAAGGCGACGTTCCCAGCCAGGATCATCAGGTCCGCCCAGGAGATTTTCCGGCCGTACTTTTTCTTAATCGGCCAGATCAGTCGACGCGCTTTGTCGAGGTTGACGTTATCGGGCCAACTGCCGAGGGGCGCAAATCGCTGGCTGCCGTTGCCCGCGCCGCCACGGCCGTCGCCGATGCGGTAGGTGCCGGCGCTGTGCCACGCCATACGGATGAACAAAGGTCCATAGTGACCAAAGTCCGCCGGCCACCAGTCCTGCGCCTGGGTCATCAGTTCACGGAGGTCCTTCTTCACGGCCGCCAAGTCGAGCATCTTGAACTCTTTGGCGTAGTTAAAGGCCTCGCCCATTGGATTGGACTTGACGGAACGCTGGTGTAGGACCTCGAGATTCAATTGGTTCGGCCACCAGTCACGGTTCGTCGTCCCGCTAAAGCCAGTGGGCGGGCGAGTCGTTTCCGTTCCCGTGCCCTTGCTATCGTCATTCATACAGTTTGCTCCTTTCGTTGTGTGAGTTGGGTGAGCTTTGAACCAGGGACAAGCCAGGCCAATGGCAAGATGGTTGCGTCACTTTCGACAGAGTCACGGTGGAGCAGCGCATATTGCCGAGTCGAGATCGCCCCAGAGATCGTCGGCGTCCTCGATACCGACGCTGAGTCTTAGGAGCGAAGGTGGAAGGTGCCCCTGTCCTGGGATCGCAGCTCTTCGTTCCATAGTTGATTCCACTGCTCCGAGACTGGTGGCATGGCGGATGAGCCTGACGTTTCGGCAGACACCATCAGCAAACTCAGCCCCTCCGAGCAGATCAAACGAAATGATGGTTCCAAAGCCCTTGAGCACGCGCTTGGCAGTAGCATGCGTCGGATGTGAGGGCAAGCCTGGATACCGGACACGCGTGACCAGCGGGTGCATCTCCAGCCGCTCCGAAAGCATCATGGCTGTTTGCTGGGCCCGTTGTAAGCGAAGCGCGAGAGTCCTCGCGCCGCGGACAGCAAGAAAGGCTTCGAGCGTTCCTGGTGTCGCGCCAGTCAACTCGCGAGACTTGATGAGGGCGTGCCAGAGTGCATCGTCTTTCGTCGTGGCGACCCCTGCTAACAAGTCGGAGTGGCCGCCAATGAACTTGGTTGCCGATTGCAGAGACACCGTGGCACCCAAGTCAAGCGGCTGCTGATTCAAAGGCGTGGCGAAGGTGTTGTCCACGGCTACGATCGCTCCGGGCTTGCGTGGCGCTGCGCAGACAGCCTCCAGATCCGCTACCGTGAGCAGTGGGTTCGAGGGCGATTCAAGCCAAATCAGGTCGGCGACGCCGCAGGAGCGAATCCAGCCGGCGGTATCGTCCACCGCCACGCGCTGCACTGACCAACGCAGTCTTTCAGCGCCCGCTGCGGCTAGGCCGGCAACACCTTGATAGCAATCATCTGGTAGCACCACAACGGCACCCGCCGCCAGCTGATCAAACACTGCGGCAATGGCGGCCATGCCGGAGGCGAACGCCACGGCCTTGCCAGACTCAAGCCCGCCGACAACTTCTTCAAGTGCTTCCCAGGTCGGAGTACCATCATCGCGCGAGTACTCGCGCCCAGAGCCAATAATAAAGTTCGATGCGGGGATCGGCGGTACGTTCAGCGGAGCGCCGGGCTCGGAAGCGCGGCCTGCCGAGACGAGCCACGATTCCGGTTTGATTCCAGACGGGTGCTTCGCCATTCTTTCGAATACCTCCAGCCCTAACGTCCAAATTACTCCGGCCTCTTGAACATGTACCCGACGCCGTGCTCGGTTAGGATGTATTTGGGATTGGCGGGATCCTCCTCGATCTTGTTTCGCAGGTAACTGATATAAACACGCAAGTATTCCGTTTCGCCGCCGTATTCGGGACCCCAGACTTTGCGAAGCAAGTCCGCGTGCAGCATCACGCGGCCCGCGTTCCGCACCAATTGCGTCAGCAGCTTGTACTCCGTCGGACCGACCTTGATTTCCTTGCCGCGCACGCTAATCTTGCGCTGTTGAAAATCCATGACGAAATCTCCAGAGACAAAGGGCGGGCGCGTCATCACGTCTTCGCTCGGCGCGGCGCGGCGCAGAACGGCCTCGACGCGCGCCAACAGTTCGTGAACGCTGAAGGGTTTACGCACATAATCGTCTGCGCCCAAATGCAGACCGCGGACAACGTCAATTTCTTGATCTTTCGCCGTCAGCATCACGACCGGGACCGCGGAAAACTCGCGAATCTTTTGCAGGACGTCAAAGCCGTCCATGCCCGGCAGCATGATGTCGAGAATGATCAGATCGGGGCCTTCTTTCTCGGCCATCGCCAAACCGCTGGGACCGTCCATCGCCGAGATGACCTTGAAATGCTGCGCTTCGAGATTGGAGCGCACGAGTTTAACCAGGTGGGGTTCGTCGTCAATGACGAGGATTTTTGCAGGTCGCATGGGTTTCACCTCAGGTGTCGCGGCGCATTATAACAAAGAAGGAAACGAGCGTCAACGACCTTTTTTGTGAGTTTCTCAACAGGTTTGCCGATATGCTCCAATGATGGTATAATTGCAAGTGTTACTGGGGTTTTTGCCAAAGGCATCCAATGAGGGAGAAGAATATGGCTGAAGAGAAACCGCAAGGTCCTGCAATTACGATTGTCAACAGTGAAGACGAGTGGTTAGAGGATCAAGTACGCCGGAGTGTCTGGGTCACTTCGTTCGACAAAGTCGTGGATCTCATTGATTCGGTCTACAATTGGGGCCGCCGCAATTCCATCTGGCCCATGCAGTTCGGCCTGGCGTGCTGCGCCATCGAAATGATCTGCACCGCCGCCGGCCGGTTCGACATCGGTCGTTTCGGTTCCGAAATCTTCCGTTCATCCCCGCGCCAAGCTGACCTCATGATCGTCTCCGGCACCGTCACGAAAAAAATGGTGCCCCAAATCGTGCGCCTCTACAATCAAATGGCAGAACCCAAGTACGTGATGGCGATGGGCGCCTGCGCGACCGCGGGTGGTCCCTTCAAGGAAGGGTACAATGTCGTCTCCGGTATTGACAAGTTTCTACCCGTAGATGTCTATGTGCCCGGCTGCCCGCCCACACCCCAAGCGCTGCTCAACGGCCTGATTACTCTGCAAAAGAAAATTGACAAGCAGTCTATCCGCGAAGTTTCGTGGTATCGCCGCGGCGATTCAGATGGTGTGCCGGAACCGATCCTGGGCCCCGACCTCATTGATCCGCGCCGCGCCGAAGAGATCAAAGAGCTTTCCAGCGATCCCGAAAAACTGGCGGCTCGCGCGGTCAAGGTGCAGTCCAAGCTCGAACTGAAAGCCGAGAAGCAGGCGGAAGAGAAGAAAAAGTAAAAAGCTAAAAGTATAAAGTCAAAAGGACACACCGTTCTTACTTTTCGCTTTTAACTTTTGACTTTTGACTTTCCTTAGGAGTTGACAATGGCTGTCGCTGCCCCTACTGTTGTCCCAACGAAACCCGAGGCGCCGAGCGCGCCGAATCTAAATGACCCCCAAGTCGTCGCCGAGAGAATCAAGACGGCTTTGCCGGATGCGAACCTGACGGCAAATGCCCAAGGCCTCTCGGTCAACCGGAATAATATTGTCGAGGTCATGCGCTTTATGCGCGATGATCCTCAGTTGAAATTGGATTATCTCGCCAATCTGACGAGCGTGGATTTTCCCGACCGCATCGAGGTCGTCTACCATTTGGCTTCGATTGACCGCGGCGGCTCGACGGTGACGGTGCGTGTGGACGCGGACCGGCAAGACCCCGTCGTCCCCTCCGTTGTCCCCGTTTATCGCGGCGCGGATTTCCAGGAACGCGAAGTCTACGATATGATGGGCGTCCGCTTCACCGGACATCCCAACTTGCGCCGCATCCTGATGTGGGACGGCTTTGAGGGCTTCCCGCTGCGCAAAGATTACCACGAACCGTATTACGAAGAAGAGCACAAGCCCTTTGGCACGCGCTGGGATCAGGGACATCACACGATTGCCGAGGACCGCAATCCGTGGCACGACAACGTCAAGTATCCCGCCAATTTTGATGCGCCGAACTACAAGCCGCAGCGCGATCAAATTCGCACTGTCGGCATCGAAGAAGCGCGGGCGAGCAAACTGCGCACCGACAGACTCGTCGTCAACATCGGCCCGCAGCACCCTTCGACCCACGGCGTGTTGCGCTTGCGCGTGACGCTGGACGGCGAGACGGTCCTCGCAGCCGATCCGGTGCTGGGTTATTTGCATCGCAATCACGAAAAAATCGGCGAGCGCAACACCTACATTCAGAACATGCCGTTCACCGACCGCCTCGACTATCTCACCTCGATGTCGAATAACCTGGCCTATGCGATCACGGTCGAAAAGCTGATGGGGCTGAAGGTGCCCGAGCGCGCGGAATATGTCCGCGTGATCATGAACGAGCTTACCCGGTTCATCAGCCACCTCGCGCTCGTCGGCTTTTTCTACAGCGACCTCGGCGCGTACTTTACGCCCGTGCTGTACGGCTTGGAAGAACGCGAGCTGGTGCTCGACTTGTTCGAAGCGGCGTCCGGCTCGCGCATGATGTGTAACTATATGCGCTTTGGCGGACTGACCCGCGACCTACCGGACGGCTGGCTCGACACCTGTCGCGATCTAGTGCTCAACCGCTTCCCACGCGTCGTAGACGAGTTCGAAACCTACTTGGTTCACAACGAACTTTTCAACGCGCGCGCGAAAGGCGTCGGCATCGTCCCGCGTGACGTGGCGATCAACTACAGCGCGGCCGGCCCGGTACTGCGCGCCTCCGGCGTGAAATACGATGTGCGTAAAGCGGACCCGTATTCGATTTACAACCGCTTCGATTTCGATATACCCTTCCGAACGAGCGGCGACACGTTCGACCGGTTTGTCCTGCGCCTGGAGGAAATGCGCCAGAGCTTGAAGATCTTGAAGCAAGCACTGGAGCAAATACCGCAAGGCGAGATTCAGACCGGCAAAAAGAATTATCAAGTGCGCGTGCCCAAGGGCGACGTTTACGGACGCGCCGAGAACCCCAAGGGCGAGTTGGGCTTTTACGTCGTCAGCGACGGCAGTCCGAACCCATACCGGTATCACGTTCGATCACCGGCGTTCATCAACCTGGGCATGCTGAACGAGATGGCGTCCGGCTACAAGCTCCAGGACCTCATTATCATTCTGGGGGCCATTGACTTGACGATGGGCGAAGTAGATCGTTGATTGTAGGGGCGGGGTCTCCCCGCCCTGGACTGGGCGGGGAGACCCCGCCCCTACAGCAGACCTCGACGTGGAGGATAGGAAGATGAGTTTTGGACTAGGTTTACTACGCGGCATGAGCATTACCATGCGGCACTTTGTCGAAACGTATATCGGCGATTTCAAACACGCCGGGCGGCGCTATGATGAAAAGGCGTTGAAGGAACGCCAGAGCGCCAAGGGCACCGGCATTTTCACGGTTCAATACCCCGAAGAAAAATGGCCGGTCCCGGAGAATTTCCGGTTCATTCCATTCCTCATTTATGAGCCGGTCGTTGATCCGGGAACCGGGAAACCAAAAGTGGACGCCAAGACCGGCCAGGAAGAAATCGGCGTCGAACGCTGCACCGCGTGCGGCATTTGCGCCAAAGTCTGCCCGCCGCAGTGCATCTGGATCGTCCGCGCGACGACGCCCGAAGGCAAGCCGCGCCCCAAACCGTCCGAGTTCTACATTGACATTGACGTCTGCATGAACTGCGGCTTGTGCGCCGAGTTCTGCCCCTTTGACGCGATCAAGATGGATCACGACTACGAATTGGCGAATTACGAACGCGACGTCAGCCACATCTATGATATGCCGACGCTGCTGAAGTCCACGAGCTACTATTCGCAAATCCACCCGCTGGATTGGGAGCGCGAAGAGGCCGAACGCAAAGCGAAAGAAGCGGCCAAGGCGAAGAAATGAGTGTGAGCGTATGGGAGTGTGGGAGTACCCCCACACTCCCATACGCGTATAGGAGGGTGTATGTCAATCGTATCCCCCGGTCAATCCGCACGGGGGTTTTCGTTAAGCGGCATTGACGGCAAAATCTATACTCTGAATAAAGACGGCGCGCACCTAACCCTCGCCGTGTTTTTCAAGACCACTTGTCCCACCTGCATGTTGGCGTGGCCCTACCTGGAGAGATTGCATCAGACCTATCGCGGCGCGGGGTTAGCGGTGTGGGGTATTTCGCAAGATGTGCGCGACCTCTCTGCCGATCTTGCATCGAACCATGGCAGCACCTTCCCCATTCTAATTGACAGCGATTTACGCATCTCGCGGACCTACGATCCCGAATTTGTCCCGACCATACTGCTGATTGATCGCCACGGGCAGATCGCGGACAGCGTCGTCGCGTTCGACAAAGCCAAGCTGAATCACTTGTCGCAAACTATTGCCGCGCGGCTGGGAGTGCCCGCGGCGATTATCGCGCCCGCGGACGACGGCAATCCGGTGTTCAAGCCGGGTTGAGGCGCGCGGCAGCGGCGTGACTCGGCGAGCCACTAAAAGGCGCTAGACATTCGACGGCAGAATGACTATAATCTGGGGCGGACTGGGGAGAATCTAGACAGAGGATGAAGAATGGCGGTTCGTGAAATATTGACCGCGGAGCAACCGGTGCTCCGGCAAAAGGCGAAAAAGATAAGGCGCGTGGACGCCTCCACGCAAAAACTGATTGACGATATGCTCGACTCGATGCGGGAAGCGCACGGTTTGGGATTGGCCGCGCCGCAAATCGGCGTGGGGCTGCGGGTCCTCGTGATCGAAATGCCTGAAGATGACGAAGAGCCGCATAGCGGCGAGCAGATTATTCTGGTCAACCCGGAAATCGTCAAAGCCGAAGGCGAACAGTTCGGCGAAGAG
This sequence comes from Chloroflexota bacterium, assembly GCA_016208315.1. GTDB lineage: Bacteria > Chloroflexota > Anaerolineae > UBA4142 > UBA4142 > JACQYF01. The sequence goes on from JACQYF010000005.1 coordinate 72,494, forward strand.
GGTTGTCTCTCGATTCCCGGCTACGTGGGGATGGTCCGCCGCGCCATGAAGGTCACGGTCAAGGGGCTGAATCGAAATGGCAAGGAAGTACGCGTGAAAGGCGCCGAACTTTTGGCGCGCGCGCTTCAGCACGAGATTGACCACCTCGACGGTATCCTCTTCACCGATCGCTTGGAAAAGCCGGAGGATTTGTACCGCGTCACCGACGAGCACGCGCGGGTGCCGGTGTTTCAGGGCGGCGCGAAGCAGCCCGCGAGAGAGCATGAACCTGCAATCACTTGAGATACTCGGCGTTTTTGACCCAAGGTAATGTGTGAGGAAACTTCATGCGTGCTCTGCAACGTATGCGCCAGGCAATTCATGAGCAACGCTACCGCATTAGCACGCATGCTAACGTGGAGATGTCTGACGATAATCTTGTGGCGGACGATGTTGAGGATATCATTCTCACAGGTCAGATTGCCCGACGGTTTACGCGCGACCCACGCGGTACTCGATACGAGGTACTCGGCGACTCGGCTGATCGGCGACGCGCTTGTGTGGTCTGTCGCTTTGTAGAGGAAGGTATATTGTTGATCATAACTGCGTATGTGCCAGAAGTGTAAGAGGTGATGAAAAATGACCACCCGCGGTCTCTGCGAATTCTGTAATGGCAAGATCGAACAGCGCGTGATTCAAGCAGATTTTCATTTCAAAGGTCAAGTCATATATATAGACCACGTACCTGCCTGGGTGTGCGCCAAGTGCGGCGAGCAGTATTTCGACGCGCCGGTCTACAAACGCCTAGAGGAAATTGCAAAGCGTCGTCGGCTCATTCATAAGACGATCTGCTTCCCTCTCGCTGAGTATGAGTCGGTTCCCGCATGAGACTTTTTTCTTTGACTTTTGATGTGCCACAGCGTATAATCAATCACGCACCCTTGTGACGATTGCGACGACCGACAACCGACAACCGAGGTCGCCACCTCGGTGGGGAGGCATACGTGTTCAATGCTCTGCGAGTCGGATACAGTGTCTTGCGATACCGCGGCGGTATCGGGCAGTGGGCCTGGGCCGTCAATCGCGTCGCCGGGCTGGGCGTACTGCTTTTCCTGGCCCTGCACATCTTTGACATCTTTCTCGCCGGCTTTGGCCCCGGCCTGTTCAACGAACTCCTCTTTCTCTACAAAGGCCCGGTCGTGCGGGTCCTCGATCTCTTTTTGCTCTTTGGCCTGCTGTACCATGGCGTCAACGGGTTGCGGTTGACGTTGATGGATTTCAAGCCGTCTTTCGCGCTTTACAGCGTTCAGCTCTTTAACATCCAGACTATAATTTTTCTTTTGATTTTCGTTCCCGGCGCGATGGCGATGGCCTATGAATTCTACGGCATCGCCGGCGGCGCGCTCTTGACGATCATCGTTCTCGCGCTGCCGGTCGGCCTGGCCGCCGCGGCCACCTATGTGCCATTCGGCGTCGCGGACGTGCAAGTGAGCGGCGGCAACTATCATGCGGCGGTCGTGGACCTCGCGCGCTCGCGTGGCAAGTCGCGGGGCGCTTTTGAATTTAACATGTGGCTGTTCATGCGTGTTTCGGGAATCCTGTTGATCTTCCTGGCACTCTTCCACATGTTCTGGCTGCATTTCATGATCAGCGTCGAGCAGATCTCGTTCGATACGCTCATCGCGCGCTGGAGCGACCCGGCCCAAGGCGCGTTCTGGCGCTCGTACGACTTGCTCTTGCTGGCGTTCGCGTTCACGCATGGGATGAACGGCGCGCGGATGGTCGTGGATGACTATTTTCACTCGCCCGGTTGGCGCGCCTTTCTCAAGATTTTCCTGGCCGTCTTCTGGTTCGTGCTGATGGGTTTGGGGCTGTATATCATTTTCACGTTCGCGCCGGGCACGTTGCCGCCCAAGTAGACGGGCACTTATGGATGAACGAGATCGGTTGGTCGCGGCGCTCGCCCAGAATGGAATTCGGTTTCTCGCGGGCGGCGGTGCTGAAGCGAATCATCTCTCGCCGGCGGAATTGATCGCCAGTCTCGCGCGCCATCTCGATCCGCGTTTGCATCTCGCGCTTACATCGCTGTTTCTGCTACATCCTGATTGGGCTATCTACGTGCCGAGCATTGCCGCCACGCTCGACGGCGCGGCACTGGTCGAATTGCAGGCGCGCTACATGGCGGCGGTGTACTTGCAGCGACGGTGGCGGACGCGCCTGGGTTATTATCTGGACGATTTTCCGCTCCTGCCCGATCTGTACGGGCGCGCGTTGGGGCTGCCATCGCCGGATGAGCGTTTCGGCAAGACGGGCTTGGTCGCATTGGCCGATTGGCACGCGCAGCGTTCCGCTTACCCGTTCAATCGGCTGGCATCGTATCACAAGTCTGCCGAACTGCTATTTGGACAATTGATTGCTGAGGCACGCCACCATGAGCTCGCGACAACCGGCTGACCGTTCAAGGATTGAGCTCTTTCTTCGTCGTCTCGCGGAACGTTTTCGTCGCCCGGGGCGAATTTATCTCGTCGGCGGGACGACGATGGTCTATGAGGGTTGGCGCGCCCAATCGCTCGATGTGGATTTGACGTTCGAGGTCGAGCCGGCGGATCACGACGCGATCATGCAGACGATTCGCGAACTGAAAGACCAGCTTGCGCTCAACGTCGAAGAAGCGTCGCCGGGAGATTTCATTCCCTTGCCGGCCGGTTATCGCGACCGCGCCGAGTATGTCGGACGCTATGGGCAGCTCGACGTGTTTCATTTCGATCTGTACAGCACGGCCCTTAGCAAGATCGCGCGCGGCGCTGAAGAGGATTTGAGCGATGTTCTGGCGCTCTTGCGCGCCGGACGTTTGGAGCTGGCGGCGCTGGAGCAGCGGTATCAGGAAATTCGCCCGCAGTTTGCCACCAGGAGTCTCAAGCCGGATCCGAAGGAACTGGATCGGAATTTCCAGGCGGTGCGCGACATGTGGGCACGCGGTTAAAGATTTGAGGGAATTATGACGCAGGTTCATCGCTTCGATGCGGTGGTCGTGGGGGCCGGCGGCGCCGGATTATGGGCGGCGTTGGAATTGGCGCGGGACAAGGTCAACTGCGCGGTTGTGTCGAAACTGTATCCGACGCGTTCGCACACGGGCACGGCGCAAGGCGGCATCGGCGCGGCGCTCGGCAACCTGGAAGAAGACCATTGGGAATGGCACATGTTCGACACGGTCAAGGGCGGGGACTATTTGACCGACCAGGACGCCGCGGAAATTCTCGCGCGCGAAGCCATCGAGACCGTGTACGAGCTCGAGCATATGGGCTTGCCCTTCAACCGCACGCCCGAGGGCAAGATTGACCAGCGCCGCTTTGGCGGGCATACGCACCATCATGGGCAAGGACCGGTGCGCCGATCGTGCTTCGCCGCCGATCGCACCGGCCACATGATCTTGCAGACGCTGTACCAGCAGTGCATCAAGCACGGGACGCGCTTTTTCGACGAGTTCCAAGTCGTGGATTTGATTATCGAGAACGGCGTTTGCGGCGGCGTGGTCGCGCTGGAGATTTTGACGGGCGAGCTGCACATTTTTCACGCGAAAGCCGTCATCGTCGCGGCCGGCGGCTTTGGCAAGATATTCAAGATCACGTCGAACGCGTTGAGTCTCACCGGAGATCCGGTCGCGATGCTTTACCGGCACGGGTATCCGCTGGAGGATATGGAGTTTTTTCAATTCCATCCGACCGGCATTTACAAAATGGGTATCCTGATGTCGGAGGCAGCGCGCGGCGAGGGCGGCGTGCTCATTAACGACACGGGCGAGCGCTTTATGGCGCGTTACGCGCCGACGCTGATGGACCTTGCGCCGCGCGACATGATCTCGCGCTATATGCAGCAAGAGATCGCCGAAGGCCGCGGGATCAAGGGCGGCGACTATTTGTATCTCGACATTCGGCCCGAATCCATCAACAAGTACAAGAGCGCGCCCGGCGGCAAGCAGGTGACCGAAAAGGAACTGCGCGAGAAACTGCCCGACATCATCGAAATGATGGAACTGTACCTCGGCGTTGACCCGATGAAGGAACTCGTGCCCACGCAGCCGACGGCGCACTATGCGATGGGCGGGATGCCGACCGATGTGGATGGCCGCGTGATTATTGACGAAAAGAACACCGTGCTGCCCGGCCTGTACGCCGCGGGCGAATGCGCGTGCGTCTCGGTTCACGGCGCGAATCGCCTGGGCACGAATTCGTTGGTGGACATTCTCGTCTTCGGCCGCCGTTCCGGCCGCGCCGCCGCCGAATACGTTCGTCGCGCCGATTATCCGACTCTGCCGCCAGATGCCGATGCGGGCGTGCGTGCGGAGGTTAATCACCTATTCGACAACGCGGGCAAAGAGTCGGCCGCGGAAGTTCGGCGCAAGATGCAGGATGTGATGACGGCCCAGTGCGGCGTGTTTCGCACCGGCACGGGACTGGAACAAGTCAAGCAGACGCTCGGCGAACTCAAAACCTGCTACCGGAATATCGCGATTCAAGACCACACCAAAAAATTCAACACCGAATTGCTAGAGGCGCTGGAACTCGGCTACATGCTCGATCTTGCGGAAGTGACGGCGTACAGCGCGGCAGCGCGCACGGAATCGCGCGGCGCGCACGCGCGTGAGGATTACCCAAAGCGCGACGACGCGAACTGGCTCAAGCACACGCTCGCCTACAAGCGCGACGGCAAGATCGAAATGAAGTACAAGCCGGTCGTGATTTCGCGGTTCGAGCCGAAAGAGCGCAAGTATTAGCTCAAGATGCAAGCACTCGCTTTCTGGAAAGCTGTGACTGTGGACGAATCGAACCTGCTCGAAAG
>JACQYF010000006.1 GCA_016208315.1 Chloroflexota bacterium
TCAATGACGGTCAGAAAAGCCAATCCAAATCGCGCGCGCGGCAGCGCCTAATTCTGCCACAACTCGTAGCCGATCGCGGCGACGGCGAGCAAAATCAGCAGCGACGCGAGCACGGTCAAGCCGCGAAAAATCGCATCGCCGTGTTCCAGACGGCGCGCGACGCGTTTGGAGAGGGTGAGGGGTGTGGCGGTGACAGTCATCGGTTTTGCTCCGTGTGGGAGTGTGGCGCATGTAGGGGCGCGGTGACCCCGCCCTGCCGGCGGACAGGGCGGGGTCACCCCGCCCCTACATACCTCACAACGTTTTCCCGTTCACAGTGATCTCGCCCAGTTTTTTCAACACCTGCGTCTTGACGGCGTCGGGCAGCGGGATATAGTCGAGTTCGGTCGCGAATTTCGTTCCGTCGCTCAAGGCCCACTTGAGGAACGCGGTCAACTTTTGCGCTTTGGTTTGATCCGTTTGATTCATGTAGATGAGCAGGTAAGTGTACCCGGCGATGGGCCACGACCCCTTGCCCGGCGCGTCTACAATCGAGACCGCGAGCTTGTCGCCCAGGTCGCTGCCGAAATCGGCCATCGCTTGCTGGACGGCTTGAGGCGTAGGACTGACGAACTCGCCGGCTTTGTTCTGCACCATGCCGACCGGCAGATTGTTCTGCTTGGCGTAGGCCAGTTCGACGTAACCGATCGCGCCCTCGTTCTGCGCCACGGTGCCTGAGACGCCTTCGTTCCCTTTGCCGCCCAAGCCGACGGGCCACTTGACCGAAGTCGCGTTGCCGACCTTGGATTTCCAATCGGCGCTTACTTTCGAGAGATAATCGCTGAAAATAAACGTGGTGCCCGAACCGTCCGAGCGATGGACGACAATGATGTCTTTGGCGGGCAACTTGATGTCCGGATTCGCTTGCGCGATGAGCGGATCGTTCCACTTGACGATCTTGCCGAGGAAAATGTCGGCAAGCGCGGTCTTGGGGAATTTGATCGCGGTCGTGATCGCTTTGCCGCCGGCATCCTTGAGATTATAGGTCGGGACGACCGCGCCGGCTACCGTGGGGAACATTTGAATGCCGGGTGCGGCTTTGAGTTGCGCGTCGTTGAGAATGGCGTCGCTCGCGCCAAAATCTACGGTCCGGGCCGTGATCTGCGCGATGCCGCCGCCCGAGCCGATGGATTGGTAGTTGAACCGGACCGACAAGTCGGTCTTGCCATATTCGCTGAACCAGCGCGAGTAGAGCGGATAAGGGAAGGTCGCGCCGGCGCCGTTGATCGTAATCGCGCCCCCTTGACCGCCCCCGCTGGGGGCCGATGTCGGCGCAACCACCGGCCCGCCGCCGCTCGGCGGATTGACCGGCTCAGCGCTCCCGCCACATGCGCTCACGACCGCCGCAAAGGCAATCAACAGCGCGAGCGCCATCAATGAATTGGACTTTATCATTTCCTCCTCCTGTGAGAATCGTGATATTGAAGATGAGAGGATTTGCCATGGTCAGCAAAAATCCATCTCGTTTTCAAGATGGATTTTAGCAGGCGACGATTATGCGCGCGTCAAATCTCCGTTAAGCGACTGCAAATTCGCGGTTAACATTTCTTAATGCTCACCCGGCCTATTATGGCACAGATCGCGCATCACGGCAATGGGGCGTCTATCAGGTTTCCAACCGCGCGCGGCGCAAGAGCTGCGCGTTCAGCGCGACGATGATCGTACTGACCGACATGAACAAGGCCCCAACCGCCGGCGACAAGAGGATGCCCACCGGCGCGAGAATTCCGGCGGCGAGCGGCAGCGCGATAATGTTATAGCCCGTGGCCCACAGCAGGTTCTCGATCATTTTGCGATAGCTCGCGCGGCTCAGCGCGATGAGGCGCGGCACGTCGAGCGGATTGCTCTGCACGAGAATGATGCCCGCCGATTCGATCGCCACGTTGGTCCCGCTGCCGATGGCGATGCCCACGTCCGCGCGCGCCAACGCGGGCGCGTCGTTGATCCCATCGCCCACCATCGCGACGCGCTTGCCTTGCTTCTGGAGCGTGGTCACCTTATCGTCCTTGTGCTCCGGCAGCACCTGGGCGAAATATTGATCAATGCCAATCTCGCGCGCCACCTGCTGAGCGACCGCTTCGCTATCGCCCGTCAGCATCGCGACCTCGATGCCCATGCGGTGCAGTTCTTGCACGGCGCGCTTGCTCTCGGGTCGAATCACGTCCGCCAGCGCGAAAGAAGCCACGGGGCGGTCATTCGCCAGCAGATAGACGACAGTCTCGCCTTTCGCTTCCGCCTTCGCCGTGAATTGCCGCAGCACGTCTGGGAGGGATTGCCCGGCGATCAGATTGGGACCGCCGATGGACAGCGAGTGACCATCGTAACGCGCCCGCACGCCGCGTCCCTTGAGCGCCTCGAACCCGCTCACCCTGGGGACGCTTAAATGCTCTTGCGCGGCTTGCTGCCGGATGCCCTGCGCGATCATGTGCTCGGAATCGGCTTCGGCGGCCGCGGCGAGCGCCAGCGCGCGCGCCCGGTCCATCGCTTCCGTGGTCGCGATGTCCACCACGCCCTGTTTGCCATACGTCAGCGTCCCGGTCTTGTCGAACATGACGATGCCGATGTCGCGCGCGCGTTCGAGCGCCAGCCGGTCGCGAACCAAAATGCCGTTGCGCGCGCCGAGCGAGGTGGTGATCGCGACGACGAGCGGGATGGCCAGTCCGAGCGCGTGCGGGCAGGCGATGACGAGGACCGTCGCGACGCGGCTGATGACCTCGACATTCAAGCCGACCGCGATCGTCCACGCGACCGCTGTGATAATCGCGACGCCGACCGCGATGTAAAACAGCCAGCCGGCGGCCTGGTCGGCCAAAACCTGGGTGCGCGACTTGCTCTGCTGCGCTTGGCGGACGAGGCGCATGATGCCCGCGAGCGCGGTCTGCTCGCCGGTCGCGCCGACGCGCACGCGCAAACTGCCATCGCCGTTCACGGTTCCCGCGATCACCTTGCCGCCCACCTGCTTGCGAACCGGACGCGATTCGCCCGTGATCATGGATTCGTTGACGCTCGATTCGCCTTCGGTCACGTCGCCGTCGGCGGGCACGCGTCCGCCCGGACGGACGAGGACGAGATCGCCGGTTCGCAATTGGGTCGTGGGAACCAGTTCTACCGCGCCGTCGGGTTTGATGAGTTCGGCCTTGTCCGGCATCAACTTGGCAAGTTCGTTCAGCGCGCCCGAGGCCTGGCGCACGCTCCGCATTTCCAGCCAATGGCCGAGCAGCATGATGTCAATCAGCGTGACAAGTTCCCAGAAAAAGCCGCCGCCAAGATTCAGGAGAAGCGCCGCCAAACTGTAGACAAAGGCGACGCTAATCGCGAGCGAGATGAGCGTCATCATCCCCGGCTGGCGATTTTGCACCTCGGGGACCGCCATGCGGAGAAACGGCAGGCCGCCGTAGATAAAGATGATGATCGAAAAGAGCGGCGCGATCCATTCGCTGCCCGGAAACGTGGGTACAGTAAAGCCCAGCCACATTTGGATCATGTCGCTGTAGAGGATGACGGGAATGGAGAGGACGAGACAGACCCAAAAGCGCTGCCGGAACATTTGCTCGTGGCCGGTGTGGTCTCCGTGCGCGGCATGCTCCATCGTCGCATGCGGGGTTGGCTCGGCGCGGCCGTGCGCCGCAGGGGGGGCCGGCGCATGGGGCGCAGGCGCATGATGTTGACGCTCCGCGTGATTCATAGTTGATCCTCGGGGAAAGAGTAGGTCTCAACTAATCAACGGCGGAGCGGGGGAGTTGTTACGCATTGGCCCGGTATCAAATTCCAACGTCGGCATCCTGTCTACTTTGACCATCTCGCAGCAGCGTGATATACTCAGGACTTTCGCTTGAGTCTGCCGCATGATAGAATGCGGCCATGATTACCAAACTTCAATATGTCGAATTTCTGGTCAGTACGGTCGCGAACTACACTGGCTCGTATCTGGCCGAGCACTTGGATCAAGTCAGCCATGA
>JACQYF010000184.1 GCA_016208315.1 Chloroflexota bacterium
CCCGCCGCGCCTACGCCCCCGCCCCAGATCGTCAAAGAAACGGTGGTGGTGGCCGGCACACCGCAGGTCGTCGAACGAGTAGTGACCGCCACACCGCCGCCGCCCACCGCGACCGTTCCGCCCGCCCCGAAGGTGGTGTACATCTCCGGCACGCAATCGCTGACCGGCGCGTATGCTGAAGATTCGGCCGCGATTCTCGCCGGGTTCGAAGATTACGCCAAATACGTCAACGAGACAAAACTTTTGGCGCCGTGGCGAACGGAAAAATTTCCGGCCGATGTAAAGGTGGAGGTACTTTGGCGAGACGACGAGCTCAAGCCGGAAAAAGCGCTGTCCATCTACGATGAACTCCGTTCGAAGAACATGCTGGTCTACCGCATTTCAGGTTCGCCGATCGCGTTGGCGCTCATGGACAAGATGAACGAAGACCGTGTCGGCGCAACGAGCATGGCGACCGGCCCCTACCTGCTGTCACCGCCCAAAACGATCTTTACGTATTACCCCATCTATACGGACGATCTGGCAGCCATCGCGGACTGGTTCAAGGAGAACTGGAAAGAAACTCGAAAACCACGCGTCGCCTACCTGACCGCGGATAATGCCATGGGGCATTCCATCGAGATTCCGGAACTGCGCGCGTATCTGGAAAAGATTGGATACGAATTCGTCGGCGCGCAATACGTGCCGCTTGTGCCGACCGCGCCGCCCACGACTCAACTCTTGTGGCTCAAAGAAAACAAGGTTGATCTCGCGCTGGGGATGATGATCAACCCCGGCTCCCAGCCGACCTACAAGGAACTGGTGCGATTGGACATGGGACCCAACCGGGGCTACAAGATCACCTTTGGCGCAGGCACGCCGAGCCACCTTCAGGTCTTCCTTCCGGCGATGGGCGCTGAATTGGCCGAGGGGTTTGTCGTCGGCGGCGGCTTTCTCGGATTTGACGACACCGGACCAGGGATGAAATTCCTGAACGAACTCCAAACCAAGTATCGCCCGGACAAAAAGGTCACGCACATTATGTACGTTGGCGGCTTGCTCGAAGCCATGATCCAAACCGAGGCATTGCGACTTGCGATGCTAACTACGCCGGCGGACAAACTCAAGCCCGTTGACGTGTTGGAGAACGGCTTTTACAAGATCAAGAACCTCGACACGGGTGGGTTGAGTGCTACACCCCTCACCTATGGTCCTGGCAAGATCGAAGGCGTGAACAAGGTACGCGTCGACCAGATTCAAAAGGGTAAGATCGTAAACGTGGGTCTCTATCCCGCCCGCGGCTTGTACAAGCACGAATAACCTCACCTGCCTCACCCCCCTCCCCCTCGCTCCCCCTCCCCCCTCTCCTGATTTGCAGTTCAAAATCAGGAGAGGGGGGAGGGGGAGCGAGGGGGAGGGGGGTGAGGAGAAGCGTCCATGACCTACACGACTATCGGTTCGGTACTTGCCGCCAACCTGGAAAGCAACCCCGATCGCGAGGCGCTCATTTTCCGCGAGCAACGTTACACGTATCGCCAACTCGGCGAGCAAGCGGATCGCGTCGCGCAGGCGTTTGTCAAACTGGGCATTCGCAAGGGCGACCACGTTGCAGTGGATTTGCCGAACTGGCCTGAATTCGTCTTTGCCTATTTTGCGCTCATGCGGATTGGCGCTGCCATTGTGCTAGTCAATCCGCGCTATCGTCAAACCGAACTGGCGCACATTCTGCGCGATTCGGACTCGGTTGCAATTCTGCTCCCGGTCGAGTTCGAAAATTTCCAATACCTGCCGATGATGCAGCGGCTCCGCGCGGAACTGCCTGACCTACGCCACGTGATCGCGGTCGGCGAGAAGAAGGACTCTGAATCGGGTGTACTGTATTTCGACGAACTGATGGCGCACGCGAGCGACAAGCCGGTTCCCGAGGCAAACATTGACCCCGCGCAAGACCTCGCCTTCCTGATGTACACGTCGGGCACGACCGGCAAGCCCAAGGGCGCGATGGTGACCCATGCCAATTTCGTCAGGACGACCGAGGTCGCGGTCGAGCCGTTCGGGATCACCGACGCCGACGTCTTTTTGGTTCTGGTGCCGGTCACCCACATTATCGGTTTGTTCTGCCTTAACAGCGCGTTTTTCAACCGCGCCAAAGTGATCCTGCTCGACGTATTCAAAGCCGAGCCGGTCGCGCAACTCATCGAACGGGAAAAGGTGACCGCGCAGTACGCGGTACCGACCGTGTTTACCTTGGAGCTAGCGCAAGCCGACCGGTACGACATTTCGTCGCTGCGGACCGGCTTGATCGCCGGCGCGTCCGTTCCGGCGGAATTGCTGCGCCGCCTCGTCGCGCTGAACATCCAGGTCCATCCGCAGTACGGCATGACCGAAACTTCCGGCGGATTGACCACGACGAGCGTAGACGACAACCTCGTTGACCGGACGGAAACGGTTGGGCGCGCCTTGCCGGGTGTTGAGATCAAATTGGTGGACGATAATCGCCGCCCCGTGCCCGAGGCCCAAGTGGGCGAGATCGCGGTTAAAAGCCAGGGACTGATGAAAGGTTACTACAAGCAGCCCGAAGCGACCGCGGCCGCCTTCGACGGGGAAGGTTGGTTCTATACGGGCGACCTCGGCTGCCGCGACGAGCGCGGCTATATTCGCATCGTGGGCCGCAAGAAGGATATGATCATTCGCGGCGGGTACAACATCTATCCGCGCGAGATCGAGGATTTGCTCTTCACCTGCCCCGGCGTCCAGGAAGTGGCGATCATCGGCGTGCCCGATCCGGTGTTGGGCGAAAAGACGTGCGCGTGCATCGGCCCGCAGCCCGGCGCGCGCCTGACGGAAGCGGAGATCAAGGATTTTTGTCGCGGCAAGATCGCGGATTACAAAGTGCCCGATTACGTGCGCTTTGTCGAATCGTTTCCGCTGACGGCCACGGGCAAGGTGTACAAGGCCATGCTGAAAGAGCAGGTCAATCAGGCAATGACAATGACAACGCTCTAAATTCGACTTTTCCGCGCGACGCGCTATAATGGTACTCGGTATGATAAGGTATCTCCCTTGGGCGATTCCGCTTTGCGTCGCCGCGATCGGGATTGGCTATACTTTAGTTGACTTGCAGTGGCTGCAAGGCAACCCCTTCACGTCGCCCCAGGTTCTCCGCGCGCTCCTCATCCTCGGAGTTGGGAATGCCCTCATCGCTTGGCTCATCCGCAAGTGGACGACGAACCTCGAAAGCGCGCGGCTGTCACAGCACCGGTATGAGGCGATGATTGCTCTGCACGAAACTTCGCTGGACATTGTCGCGCGCCTGGATACGCCGCAGCTTTTGGAAGCGCTGTTGCGGCGGGGCGCGCAGCTCTTGCGCGCCAAAGCGGGCCTACTCTACGTCTACGACGCACGCGAGGGGTTGATCCGTGCCGTTGCCAGCTACAACGCCGTGCGCGACTATACCGGCGTGACCCTTCGGCTCGGCGAAGGCGTCATCGGTCAGGTCATCCTCACGGGCAAGCCACTGATTGTCAACGATTATTGGAACTGGCCCAATCACTCGACGGCGTTTCCAGGCGCCGTGGAAAATCATATCGTCGGCGTGCCGCTCAAATGGGAAGACCAGGTCATCGGCGGAATTGACATCCTAAACGATCCGGAGGGCAGGACCTTTGACGCGAACGATATTTGGCTGCTGAGCCAATTCGCCGATCTCGCCTCCATCGCCGTCAAGAACGCCGAACTGCACACGCAGATCAAAAAGTTCAGCCAGGAACTGGAAGGCAAGGTCGCGGAGCGCACGCGCGAACTATCGCGCGCCAAAGACCAAATCGCCGTCAAGGTCGAGCAATTGCGTCGGTTGTGGGACAAGACGATCCGGCTGCAAGAGGAGGAACGGGCGCGCATCGCCCGCGACATGCACGACGGCGTGATCCAGTTGATCGCCGGCGCGCGCCTGGAACTCAAAGCCACGCGCGTCGTGGCCGGCGACGCGCTGCCGCCGCGCGCGAGCGCCAAGATGGATGCGCTGCGCGGCATCCTCGACGAGATGGAGCGCGAACTGCGCCACGCGATCTACGATCTCCAGCCGCCGATGCTCGACGCGGTCGGCTTGACGCCCGCGCTCCAGAAATACGTGATCGCCTTCCAGGAACTATCGGGGATTCCGTGCCAAATGCAATCCACGGGCGCGCCGCAGCGCTTGCCGCCCGCGACGGAGATCGCCGTTTTTCGCATCGTGGAGGAATCGCTGCACAACGTCATGTCGCACGCCCAGGCGAGCCAATGCTCCGTGACGCTGGATTTCTCCCCGGCGCAACTCGCGGTGACGGTGCAAGACGACGGCCAGGGGTTTGAATGCGATCAACCGAAGAAAAACGGCGGCGGCAAAGGGCTGGGCCTATTGAGCATGCGCGAGCGCGTCAAGGGTCTGAATGGCAAGATGCACGTGTGGTCTGCGCCCGGGCAAGGCGCGCGCCTCACTTTTTGTTTGCCCCTGTCCAATGGAGCATTGTCCGATGGCTGAGACCGTGAGCGCCGAAGCGATTCGCGTCCTGATCGTGGACGACCATCCCATCGTGAGACGCGGCCTACAGAGTCTGCTCGGTTCGTATGCGGATCTGCAAGTCGTCGGCGAAGCGGAAGATGGAACCACCGCGCTGGCGCTGGCGAGCGAACTCGCGCCGGATGTCCTGCTGCTGGATATTCAGATGTTCGGCGTGAACGGCATCGAGATCACCGGCCGCATTCTGCGCGCCGCGCCGCACGTCAAGATCATCATCCTGACGGCTTACGACAATGACGAATACATCCTCGGGGCGTTTCGCGCCGGCGCGTATGCCTATTTGTTGAAAAACAGTTTGGACGAAACCGTCGTCGAAACCATCCGCCTCGTCCACACCGGCCAGCGGCTCCTTTCGCCTTCGTTGATGGACCAGGTATTGCGCCAACTGCACGTCCTCGCGCGGGCGCAGCAAAGTCGCGAGCACCGCTTGTCGGCCGATGAGATTCGGGTGCTCGCGCTCATCGCGAACGGCACGACCAACGAAGAGATCGCGCAGGCGATTCATTGTAGCGAGAGCACGGTCAAGCGCCAGATCGAGGAGATCATGGCGACGCTCGGCGCGCGCAACCGCGCGCAAGCCGTCGCCATCGCCATCCGGGAGGGGTTGATTTAGAGGTACGCCCAATGACGACGGTTGTCCTCGTTGACGATCATCCCATCGTTCGCGCGGGCCTGCGCGCGGTCCTCAGCGCCACCGGCGACATTTCGGTTGTCGCCGAAGGCACGCGCGGCGCGGACGCGCTCCACTGGGTCGCGGAGCAGCACCCCGACGTTTTGATCCTCGACGTTAATTTGCCCGACCTCGACGGCATTGAGGTCACGCGCCGGCTGCGTGCGCAAGGCACGCGTACCGCGATTTTGATTCTCACCGTCCACGACGATCAAGAAACGGTCTTCGGGGTGCTGGAGAGCGGCGCGACCGGCTATGTGCTCAAAGACGATGCGCTCGAAACCGTCGCGGGCGCGGTGCGGGCGGTCGCGCGCGGCGAAACCTGGCTCAGCCCCGGTGTAGCGACGCTGGTCGTCCAGCGCGCGACGGGGCCAGCGCCCGCGCCTGCGCAAACGGCGTCGCTGCCGCTCACCGCCCGCGAAATCGAGGTGTTGGGTTTGCTCGCGCAAGGCCTCGACAACGCCGCCATCGCGCAGCGGCTCGTGCTGGCGACGCGTACGGTTCAAAATCACGTCAGCACGATCTACAGCAAACTGGGCGTCACGTCGCGCACACAAGCGGCGCTGCTCGCGATCCGACACGGATTGGCGCACGTTCCCCCGGCGGGAAAATCTTCCGATGCCTCCTGAGGGCAGCCGCCTTGTCCGCCGCCTTACGCTCCTGAGCGCCCCGATCGTCCCATTGCTCGCGGGATACCTCGTCTACTTTCAGTGGCGCACCCCCGCGCTCGACAGCACGCTGCCGTTGGCGCAAGCGCAGTTGCCGTATTTGCTCAGCGCGATCATCGTCGCCCTGATATTTTCGGGCTTGGGCACTTTTGTGGTCTGGCGGCGTCCCCTCCAGGTCGAGGCGCGACTCTTTTTCTGCATGGTCCAGCCCATCGCGGTTGGCCTGCTCTTCTTTCTGGCTTTCCCGAATTTGGCGGCGCGACCGTATTGGATGGAGGTCGTCAGCATTGTCGGTTTCCACCTGTCTGGTGCTATCCTCGTTCACTATTATCTGACGTTTCCGGTCGTGTTGGGAACCCCGCGCCAGCGACGCTGGGTATTGGCGCCCGCGTACCTGCTCATGCTGGTCGCCCTGGCTTTCCGATTATCTGGCGCCGATCTAGGCCTGCGGCTCAGTTTTCTGTATAACACGGCCGAGATCGTCGGGGCGATTGTCATTCTGGTGTATGCTTATGTGCGGCGCGCGAGCGCCGATGGTCGCCGTCGCCTGCGCGTCGTCGTCTTCGGCGCGTTCTTCTCGGCAACCCCGCCCTTTTTCCTTTATCTTCTGCCCAAGATCGCCGGCCTGCCCGATCGGATGCCCGATTGGATGGTGGGACCTTTTATGGTCATTAGCCCATTGAGCTATGTTCTCGCCATCGTGCGGCACAAACTGTTCGATATAGACCGCGTGCTCAATCGCGCCGCGGTCTATGCGGTCATGGCCGCGGGAATCCTGCTGCTGTACTTGATCCCCTTCTTGTTGATCTATCGCTATTTACCGGGCGATTGGCTCGGACAGATTTCCGTCGCGGCGGGACTGACGCTTCTGGTCGGCGTGGGGTTCGACTGGACGCGGGCGCGCGTCCAGCGCGGGGTGGATCGTTTTTTCTACGGCGGCTGGTACGATTATCCGGGCGTGGTCGAGACGATCAGCGGCGCGCTCGCGCGCAGTATCGAGCGCGCGGAACTGAGCGACGTGCTCACGCGCCAAGTGCCCACGTTGATGCAACTGGAGACGGGGCGACTCGTCATTGGCGATACCAGCCCATCGCCATCACGGCCGCAATTGCCTTCGGCCATGCCGCTTCCGCTTGCCTTTCAAGGTCAGACGCGCGCGGTCTGGATCGTCGGCGGGCGACGCGACGGCGAGGATTTCACGGCCGATGACCGGCGCATCCTCAACACCCTCGCGCGCCAAGCCGAGGTCAGCTTGAGCAACGTGCTCCTCGTCGAAATGCTGCGGCAACAACTCGCCGAAATTCGCGCGAGCCGGGAAACGTTGGCGGGCGCGCAGCGTCAACTGTTGAGTTCGCGCGAGGACGAACGCGCCCGCCTGGCGCGCGATTTGCACGACGGTCCGATTCAAGAATTGGTCGGCTTGAACATGCAATTGGGCCTGCTGTTGAGCAACGGCAGTTCGCCCTTGAGCGACGTGCTCGAGGCGATGCGTCTCCAAGTGCGCGCGCTGCTCTCGGACTTGCGGCACGTGTGCGCCGAATTGCGCCCGCCGATGCTCGACACGCTGGGCCTCGGCGCGGCGCTCCGCGTGCTCGCGGACGATTGGTCGAAGCAAACCGGCATCCCGGTCCAAATGGTCTTGCCGCCGGATGCCACGCTACGCGCGCTGGCGGGCCAAGCGCCGGTGAACCTCTATCGCTTGGCGCAAGAGGCCTTGACGAACATCGCGCGCCACGCCGCGGCGCGCCGGGTCGCCATCTGCCTTGAATGGCAGGACACGCGGCTCGCCATGACGATACACGACGATGGGCGCGGTTTTGTCGTCCCGACGACGCTGCACGGCTTGGCGGCGCAAGGACATTTCGGTCTCGTCGGAATGCAAGAGCGCGCCACCCTCATCGGCGCAAGCTTGACGGTCCAATCGTCTCCCGGCCACGGAACAACGTTGCAAATCGTCCTTTAGTGCCATCCCCCCCAATACGTTCGCCACTTGCAGTCGTTGCGTTCTCATCCGCGAATCCCGCGAATCCTCACTAATTCCGTTTTTCTAATTCGCGAGATTCGCGAGATTCGCGGAAGAAATTTAGTGCGAGTCGGTACTCCAGTACCGGCGATTCCCCTCAAAACAGTACCGGCTCCTCAAGACAACCGCGTGCGCGCGTGTTATGCTATCGGCGTGAAGGTACCACTCGAATGACACGCGTGCTCATCGTAGACGATCAACCCACCTTTCGCCGCCAGTTGCGCGCCTTGCTCTCACACGTCGGGTTTGCCGTCGTCGCCGAAGCGCGGGATATTCCCGAAGCCGAAGAACAGGTGCGGCTCCACGATCCCGATCTCGCCGTGGTGGATTTGATGCTGCCAGGCGTGAACGGTCTGGAGGGCATCCCGCGTCTCAAAACGATCGCGCCCAATTTGCGCGTCATCCTGGTGAGCGCATACCGCGACCGCGCGGGTATCTTTCGTTCAGGAGCGCAAGAGGCGGGCGCGGAGGCGTTCGTCGCCAAGGACGATCTTGATCTAAAACTCGTGCAAGCGTGGAATGTCGTATCGAAAGAAAGGGAAGGTGAAGCGTGAACACACGACGGCTGGTCTGGCAAGTTGCGTTATTCTTGATCCTGCCGGTCTTGATGGCGGGTACGCTGGCTTGCGTCGCAGAAAGGGCTGGACCGCGCGCTTGGATTGACTACCCGTCCGATGGTTCAAGGGTGCCGGCGGGCGCGCCCGTGGCCGTCGTCGCCCACGCGTCAGCGCCGGATGGCGTGGCCGAGGTCTTGCTCTCGGTGAACGGCGCGCCTTATCGGCGTAATCCGCCCGCGCAGCCCGGCGCGACCTTTAGCGCGGCCACGCTCGACTGGTTTCCGCAGCAAGAAGGCGAGTATGTGCTGCAAGTGACGGCTTTTTCCAAGAGCGGTCAAGCGACCCATGCGCGCGCGGTCACGGTCAGAGCGATTGGCAAGAGCACTCCGACGCCGGTTCCCCGCAGTTCGAGCACGCCGGCACTTGGGGGCCGAACCATCACGCCTGTGCCGACCGGCACGCCCGATCTAGAAATCGTCGGCGTCGAAGCAATCTTTGCCGGCTCTAAAGGCATCACGCCCATCTGCAACACGCGCGTCATATATCGCAACGCGGGAACGGCTGCCGTGCCGCGCGATTTCACGATTCAATTCCATTTCAACGGCACGCCGCAACTCGCGAACACGGTTGCAGGTGGACTCGCGTCCGGCGCGACCGGTGAAATCACCTTCGTCTATCAATTCGAAGGATCGCCCTACATTGGCATCAACCTCGATTCGACGAACGTGATCGCCGAGAGCAATGAGACAAACAACGCCTTTGCCGAGGCACGGCTCTGTAGCGGACCTACACCCGTCGTCTCGGTCACCTTCACGCCGACGGTGACGCGGGCTCCGACGATTGGTATCCAACCGCCGCCGCCTGTAACCGGTTGCAGCGGCACGCCAAACATCGCGTCGTTCAGCGCGTCGCCCGCGACGATTGAACGCGGTCAATCGGCGACGTTGAGTTGGGGCGCAGTCACCAACGCCGATAGCGTCTCCATCGAGCCAGGCATTGGAGGCGTGGCGGCGCCGGGGTCAACGGGCGTTTCGCCCCAGAACACGACAACCTACACGCTCACCGCGCGCTGCGGCAGCAACTCCATCACGCGTCAGACGACGATCCAGGTGAACGCACCGCCGCCGCCGGCGACCAACACGCCCACGCGCACGCCGACCACCAAGCCGCCGGATACACAAGGCCCGCCCGCGCCGAACCTGCGCTCGCCAAAGGGATCGCTCTCGTGCCGCACGAGCGTCACCCTCGATTGGGATGCGGTGAGCGATCCGAGCGGCATCAAGCATTACATCGTCAAGTGGACGCGCAACGATGGACAGAGCGGCGGGACCGTCACGTCCGGTACGTCGCACGGCATATCGGTAACATGCGGCAAGTCGTATAGTTGGAGTGTACAGGCCGTGGACAATGCCAACAACGCGGGCGGCACGGGCAGCGCCAACTTTAGCATTCAGCCAGGGTTGTATTGAGAGGAGATGGACCGATGAAGCGAAACGTCATGATGGGCGCGATTCTGTTGGCGCTGGTCTGCATTCTGTTGACCGTCGCGTCCGTTGGCTTTGTACTCCTGCCGCGCGAGGTCGCACGCCCGTTGGTCTCTATCGAATCGCCTCGACAGGGCGAACGGATTGCGATGGGCGAAGGAATTCCAATTCATTCCATCGCGCGTGACTCGCGCAAAGTCAAGCGGGTGGAACTGTGGGTGGACGGCGTCTTGCAGAGCGCCGAGAGCGCGATGCTGCCGGAAGGCGTCTCGCCCTTTCCACTCACCACGCTGTGGTATCCTCCCAAGCCAGGGTCACACACGCTGACGGTCCGCGCCTTTAACACGCAAGGGGGACGCAGTTTTGCCTCGGTCAACATTGAGGTCGTCCAAAGTCCAGACCGCGACAAGGACGGTGTCTCTGATAACGACGACGCCTGCCCGGACCAATTGGGATCGCCAGCCGCCGACGGCTGCCCCGACCGCGATAACGACCAAATCCGTGATGCCGACGACGCTTGTCCCGATCAACCCGGTACGCGTCAGGGGCGCGGTTGCCCCAGCCCTTCGACCGGTGACCGGGATGGAGATGGAGTGGCCGATAGCGCCGACGGCTGTCCCGAACAGCCCGGCGCCGGCTCGACAGCCGGTTGTCCCGATCGCGATAGCGATGGAGTGCGCGACGCCACCGATGCGTGCCCAGACCAGCCCGGCAGTCTGGAAGGGCGGGGCTGTCCCGGCACCGAGGTCCGCGACGGGGCGGCTGACAGCGCGGCTGCCTGTCCGGGCGCGGGCTGCCCAGACCGCGACGGCGACGGAGTGCGCGACGCCCAAGACCTCTGCCCGGATACTGCTGGCCCGCGCGAGAACAGCGGTTGCCCCGTCACCGCGGCGGGTGACCGCGACAATGATGGCGTGCGCGATGACACGGACCTCGCCCCCGAAGAAGCCGGCCCTGCGGAGAGTGGCGGCGCGCCAGCGCCGGGCGGCGGCTTTGACCGCGACGGCGATTCAATTGCCGACGACGAAGAGGCGCCGGAGGACCAATTCCTCGAAATCGTCGAGATCATCCCACTTGACACCCTTTCCCCTGGCCTAACCGGCTCGGTTGTGCCACTCGACTTTGTATGGATCGAGTTCGACGCGCTCGAATTCGAACTCAGTTCCGAATACGCGCCGGGCACGGCGGTCTACTGCTACGCGGGGTTGGGGGAAGGCGCCATGGAGCAAATCGGCCCGTTTGATTCGCTCGGACATCGGCAGTGGGATATTGCCGAGTGGTCGGGAGGGGCAAACAGCCGCCGCGTTTTGTATCCGCGGACAAGTACGCTGGACCTGCGCGTGAATTGCTACGTCCGCATCCGCGACCTGATGGGCCAGGACCACTTGCGATTTCTTGGCGCGATTGGCCGCCAGCATCCGTCCTTCGCGTCGAATGACCGTGAATATGATGGTCGTATCCAAAACGCGAGTTCCGTCGGAGGAGAGGGCGGACAGTCGTTTTCCGTCCGCTATCGCTTGTGCTCGCCGGCGTGCGCCAACTTTGACTCACAGTTCGGAGTCGCGGAGGCGCCATTGACCGCGCCCGTCCTCTATCTACGCGCTTTCGCCCATATTCGCATTGCCAGATGGGATTGGGAAGGGGACCGCTCGCGTCTTACGAGCTTTCGAATCTATGTTGGCGAGCAACGTATCACGGCGCGCCCTTTCCGATCGAGCACCAGTCTGACGTCTTACTGGCCTGCCTGCGGGACCGGCGTTGACGTTTTCGTGACAGCGGTAGGGCGAAGCTTCGACGGCTCCGAAGTCGAGTCGCCGCGGAGCAATACGGTTACGTGGGAAGGCGCTGAATGCCAGCGCCAAGTGCGCGTCACTTTCGAGAGGGTTCGTTTTGGCGATATTGGTACAGACGAGGATGGACGTCGTTGGCGAGGACCCGCTTGGGCGCACTTTACCGTTCCCGGCAGCACTTTAGAAACGCTGACTCTGCTGGGAGGGCATTGCGGACTTTTTCGCACCAGCTCATGTTGGGGAGTGTGGGTTGAGGGAAATACGTCGTATACCGTACAGAGTCTCTACGATGCAGTGCAAAGCCGCTACGGCGACTGCTACACCAACCTCTGCCGCCAGCATTATGTGGTTCCGTGGACGGATTCTCTCCTGGTGGAACTCGCGCCCGACGACAATCTACAAATCCGCGTCCGCTTTTGCGACAACGATGCTCCTTGGGGTAGAACGGATTGTGAGTATTTCTTCGACGGTCGTCTGACGCTCCGGCCAAATGAGATCACCAACGGCACGAAAACGATACAGTCCGGCAATTCCGAGTTTTTCGTTCGGGTGGAGCTTTTGAACGAGCACTAGGGAGAGGAGCGGATGAGGGTGGGGTCAACGCTGGCCGTCATTTACGGGCAAGTTCCACGCCGTCAATCCACACCGTGCCGTATGTATTCCAAAGTCCGGCGGACACCATGAACCGTCGCGTGGTTGGCTTGCTTGTGATGACTCGTCTGAAGAGAGACCAGCCGCCGGTCTCATCCGTGGTGACTAAATCTACCTTGCCTGAGTTTTTCCAAGCCCCGTCGTCTTCATACAGACTAACGACCGCGTAACTTGTGCCGTATACGGCGACGGTCTTGATCCACCCAGACAACTCATAGGTTGTGTTGGGTTCGACGGGAATCCAATCGGTCATGGCATTTGCGTTGGCATCTTTTCCTGGAGGTATGCTCACGCGGAGCGAGCGGTGGCCGGAAATGGTCGTCTCATCATCTTCCTCGATTCGAGCGCTCTCCGCGGCCTCGACCTGGTGTATGAGATCCGCAGCCAGAATCGGCTCGCCCCTGGCGCGGGGTATCAGTTCTTCGATGCGCGCAACTCCCTGTTGCGTGTAGAACGTGCCATAGTCCACTGCTTTCAAGTACAGCGCACTCGCCTCCTGTTTGCGCCCATCGGACAGCAGGAGATTGGCGGCGACAAATCGAGTGTTCCCTTGCGCCGCACGCACTTGAGCGTAGGGCGCGACGACCCAGACGCCAAAGCCCGCCAACTCGACGAGAAGAACCAGCGACACGAGCGCCCAGCGCGGCGAGACTGCGGCGGGCGTGAATCCGCGTCGCAGCCAGCCCACAATAGCCGTCCCGAAAAAGACGATGGCGACCAGAAGCACGATGGCATAAGGGTTTACCTGGAAGGGCCAGCCCACGGGGGAAAGATAGAGCAGGAGCGAGTCGAATACCCCATGCCGTAAATAATCCACTTGGCCGAAGAGATGTGTCCCATTGCCGGTGACATCCAGGTACTCGCGGTCATTGGTAAATGCGCCCACAGCACTGACCACGATTCCAAGTGCCACAAGGAGCGCGAATATCGCCGTCCAGAATCTCCGAGTGCGTGTCTCAGCTAACTCCAACAGAACGCCGGATGGAATGAGCAGCAACGGAGTGATCTGTACGAGGTACCGCGTCGCCCACCACGATCCACCATCGCCGTCAAAGCGCGCCAGAACCCCGGCGACCGAAACCAGCACCAGTCCCAAACAGAGCAGCGCCTCCTTCGGTTTGGCGCGAAACCATGGGAACCAACTCACGAAGAACAAGAGCACAGGCGGCGAGTAGAGGAAGATGCTCTTCTCCGACGAAAGCAAGACGCGCCATGCGACCTGTTCGGGACGCGTCACAGCCGCGACACCGCTAATCCAGCTGGTCGGGGCCGACTTGCTCCCGGCGATCCCACCGCAAAGGGTGCCGAACCGCAGCCACGCATACAGACTCTGCACGGCCATGAACGCGAGAGCCACCACTCCAAAGAGAACGAGGCCCTTGACTTGCGCCCTGAAAATGCGCGACGGTTTGGCCCCCAGCCGCCGCTGGTTGTCCAGAATCGCAATCAGGATGTAAACGACAAAAACTGCCACGAGCGCGCCCTGGATGAATTTCGTAAAAACCAAATACCCCGCCGCAGCCCCGGCGGCGATCAGCCACCGGTCGTCCTGGGTTTTTGAGAACCGGACGACGGCATACATCGTGAGCAGCATCAGCACGGTCAAGAGCGGTTCGCGCGTAAAGCCCCGGGAGTAGGGCCAGGCGACGGTTCCAAGGCCAAAAGCGAGGGTTAACAACAGACTCGTCCACGGACGGAATCCCAACGTCATACCTATACGGAACAAGACGAGGCAGGCCAGCGCCATGAGAATGGGATTCATGAGACCGACGACGAGCATGGTGACCAAATTCACATCGGGCTGCGGGAATAGATGCTGCGCGATACGGCCCAAGGCATAGAAAGGCACTTGGACGACCGTTTGCCCCAATTCGTATGCGGAATAGTTGCGACCGTCCGTGCCGATCCAACTCCGCATCTGGGTGGGGCGAAAGGAAAGATCGCCGCGGTCCACAATACTTTGGGCGACGCGGTATTTTTCCATCTCATCGCCGTAGAAAATCCGGCCCGACATGGTGAACGCATAGATTGAAAGGAAGAACAGGAACAATACGCCGCTGGCGGGCGTCCCGACTTGATTCAGTATCTTCATCTTGAGAGGCACGAGCAATCATACCCAACCTACTCACAAAGTCAAATTAGCGGCGGCGCGAGCGGCGTTATCTTGCCCTACGAGACTCCTATCTCTAATCTCGCAGGATACTGACCATGCCTCTTGCTCCATCCACCCGCACGCGATCACCGGTCTTGAGGCGCAGCGTGGCATCGCCGCAGCCGACCACCGCGGGAATCCCCAACTCGCGCGCCACAATCGCCGCGTGAGAAAGCGCTGCGCCCACATCGGTCACAATCGCTTTGGCGTGTGGAAAGAGCGGCGTCCAACCGATATTGGTCTGCACCGTCACCAGAATCTCGCCGGGTTGAAACCGATCGGCTTGCTCGAGATCATCCAACCGGCGCACGATCCCTTCGACCTATTACTTGAATCAGTTCGTCCGCCGTCAAAAAGAAAACGTCATCGCCCAATCCGGTCAATTGACCGACACCACAAACGATTTTGGCAAGGGAATCAAAGGGATTTCCATGTCGTCCGGGAGTCGGAGAAATCCCAAGTCCTCGACGATCTTGAGAATGTCCGCGCAGTTTTTCCCCAGCGCGGCATAGATGGACGCGAGCACGGTCAGATTCGTGTACATGCGCCCCGCGATATTGCCCAAGTAACGATAACCGGGGATCAAGACCCACTGGTCCCAATACGCGCGCACGACATCCCAGGTCAGCGGCGTCATCACGTCCGGCACGCCTTCGCCGACATTCACATTCGACCACAGGAAATCGCCGGAGAAGGTGTCATTCCATTCGCCGGCGATGGGTTGTTTTGTTTCTGTTAATTCGCTAAACGTTCGGACGTTGTTGTTGGTCATGTTGAAATTCCTGTCGGCAGGAGCGGTGGAGTTGTGAATTTTCAACCCGCGCGCCCTAATCCTGCTTGGCGCGCGCGGACGATGGCTTGCGCGCGGTCTGCCACCTGTAACTTGTTAAAGATATTGGAAATGTGATTGCTCACCGTCTTGGGGCTGAGCGTGAGACGTTCGGCAATTTGCTTGTTGTTGTGACCCTGCGCGATCAGGTCGAGAACCGCGTGTTCGCGGTCGGTCAATTCGGGAAAAGCGCGCGGCGGGATGCTGGTTCTCAAATCCGCCTCGAACGCCTGAAAGAAATTCTTGAGCCGCCGCGCAATCGCGGGACCGAAGAGCGCTTCGCCGCGCGCCACCGCGCGAATCGCTTCAAGCATTTCCGTTTTGTCCGCGCCTTTCAACACGTATCCGCGCGCGCCGGCGCGCATCGCCGCAAAGACCGAGTCGCTGTCCTCCAGCATGGTGACCACGATGATCCCGATGTGCGGGCTGGTGCGCAGGATGCGTTGCGTCGCCTCAATACCGTTTAGCCCAGGCATTTGAACATCCATCAAAATCACGTCGGGCAACAGCGCGGCGGCTTGCGTGATCACATCCTCGCCCGTCGCCGCTTCCCCGACCACCTCACAATCCGAAAGCGCGCTTAACAGCGCGCGCAAACCTTCGCGAAACAAGGTGTGGTCGTCGGCAATCAGAATACGAATGCGATCCATCATTCATCCTTCAACCGCGGTAGCCGCGCGAGCACGCGCGTTCCGTGGGTCGGCGACGATTCGAGGATCAGCGTTCCGCCCAATTCCTCTGCGCGCTCGCGCATCGAGTTCAAGCCAACCCCCGCGATCCTTTCGCGCGGCATGCCAGCCCCATCGTCTCTGATCTCCAATTGCAGCGCGCGGTTATTCGTAACCGAAAGGTGAACCGTACATTCATGCGCGTGCGCGTGGCGTACCGCGTTGGTCGTCGCCTCCAGCGCGATGCGATAGGCCGCCACTTCGACGGCGGCGGATAGCGGCGGCAAGCCGTCCGACGGCGCTTCGATGGATATGTGGAGTCCATTTGTCGAGCCGCTATACTGTCCAACGTGCGCGCGCAGCGCGGAGACCAACCCTAATTCGTCGAGCGCGGGCGGACGCAGTTCGTACACCAGGCGGCGAATGTCGGCGACGATGCCCTGGGTCTGCTTCTTGAGATCAACCAGCAACGCGCCGACCTGGGATTGATCGTCGCCTAGCATTTCGAGCGCGGCGTCGAGTTTGAGCGCCTGACTTGCCAGCGTGGGCCCCAACTCATCGTGCAAGTCGCGCCGCAAACGGCGGCGTTCTTCTTCGCGGGTGGTCACCAATCGTCCGCGCGAACGCTGCAAGTCCACGGTGAGGCGCACCGCATGCGCGGCAATCCCGGCTTGGTGCGTGATATTTTCGAGCAGACGGCGTTCGGTGGGAGTGAACGGTTCGCCCGGCGCGCGCGGCGCAAAGATCAATCGGCCAATCGTTTCGCCTTGATAAACCAGGGGGAGCGTCTCGCCCGCGGTTTCATTCCCCTTGGCGGGTTGCTCTTTTTTTACCGAAACGGGACTGGCCGTGGGCGGATAGGCCGCCACGATTTTGAATTTGTCGGCTTCCTTCAACGCGATTGCCACGCACGGCAATTTGAGACCTTGGGAGATCGTCTCGACAATCGTCGGCAGCACGGCGTCGGGCGCGAGCGATACTTCGAGCCGCTGACCGAGACGCGATAGGACGGCGTACGGATCATCACGGTCGCCATAGATCAGCCGATTGACGCCGCGCTGCAAACGTTCGCGCAACGGCTGAAACAAAACGGCGACCAAGCCCGTCGCGAGGAAGGCAAAGATCGCGTTCGCTGTGGCTTGAAACAGATTGGCGAGAAAACCGACGATCACTATATACAGACCCATCGTGATGGCAGTGAGCGTCCCGTAGACCAGCGCGCGGTTGATGAGCAAGTCAATGTCGAACAAGCGGTAGCGCATCACGGCGATCGTCAGCGACAAAGGCAACAGGTTCAACGAGAACCACCAAGTTGGACCAAGGACCAGCGCCCACATCGGTTGCGGTTCATCGCGCGGCATGGCTTGCGTGACGAGGTACGGCACCATCGTTATTGCAATATAGGCGAACCAACCCGTCAGACCCAACACCACCCACTTGGTTTGCTCTCGCTCGACCAGATTGGAAACACGGCGGTATCGGTAGACTAGCCCATAGAAAGCGGCTACACACCAGGTTAATAACGAGACCAGCACACCGGTTAAACTCCGGAGATCGAACGCGGTTGGCGGATTACTGATCAATTGAAACCCCACGCCGATCCAAACCAACGACAGGACGGACACCCAGCGGGTCCAGCGCGGCACAAAGTGTCCCGTGGGAAAAATAAAGAACAGGGTGATGGTGGGCGTCGTCAAGAGCACCGCTTCCGTGAGAATCGTGAGCGACTCGGTCATACGCCGCGCGCCTTCGAGCACGCCCATGGGACCTGCCATGACGACTCCATACGCCAGCAAGTAAAACGAAACGTACAGCGCCATCGGGTCGCGCGGCTTGCGCCGAAACAAGATGAACGCTAGCCCCAGCGATGTCACCGCGGCGGCAATCGAAGCGAGCATGTTCAATACTGAAATCACCCGAAAGAGCACGGGCGGCGCGTCGTAAACGGTTTCTGTTTGCGGGCCCACCGCTCTCAGCGCATACGCGGGGAGCGCGGCGACAAAAATGCCGAGCGCGCCAATGGCAAGCAGAATCCACGCCGCGTGGACGATTCGCCACAGGTTGTTGCGCTGATTGCTCTCTCTGTGTGAATTCATTGCGAGTATTATAACACTGAAAGTCTAGACCTGTCAGGTTATGCGGCTGCGAAGCAGCCGAGGAAACCTGACAGGTCTTGGTTGCTCAAGCCGGGTTTGCCACCACTCTTGACCTGTACGCCAGAAACAGGCCAACTGCGATCAAGCCCTCGATAATGGCAAACGGCACGTGCGGACTGCCGGGGTCGATAAAGTAACCATAGAAACTGACCGGCGCTTCCAAGGCAAAGTAAAAGATGGAACCCAGGACGACCGCGTCGCGCGTTTTCGACGGCTCGGCGTTCCGAACCAACCAAGCGATGACGCCAAGCGCCAGACTCGCCACGCCCCAAAATTTCACCGCCATGACGAAGAACGTCGGGGTCGCGGCGTTCATTTCGATCCCGAACATTGATACGGGAGCCAGCAGACCGAGGAGGCCGTTGAGGATCCAGTAGATTGCCGCAATGATAAGCATGATGTTGAGTTTCATTTGAAATGCTCCTTCGTGGAAAAATGTGCGCCTGTCGGCGAGGCATGGGATTGAGCGCATCTGGCTTTACGCGCGGCTCTGCGCCAGCGTGGGCTTGCGCGCGAGTTGCAGCGCCAGCGCAACGCCTGCCAGCAAGCCAAAGATCAGATTGATCCAATTCCCCATTTCAAACAGGGGCCAGTAAGTCGCGCACGGCGATGGGCAATACGCGACCAACATGCCAACCGGAATGATCAGCAGGAACAGCAAGTTGATGACTAGCGCGGCAATCAAGCCGCCGCGGCTCCCGCGCAAGGCAGCCAGCAGCGCCCACGCCCAAGCCGCAAAGAATACTGTGTAGATCAGCGTTCCGACAAAGATCATTCCCGTC
The DNA here is from genome assembly GCA_016208315.1 of Chloroflexota bacterium. Taxonomy (GTDB): domain Bacteria; phylum Chloroflexota; class Anaerolineae; order UBA4142; family UBA4142; genus JACQYF01. Next base: position 18,968 of record JACQYF010000184.1, read on the forward strand.
CCCTGGAGATAGGTCGAATATTCATGTTGAAAGTCGAGAAATGCGCGCCACAGTTCGGTGAGCAGCGCGATGGCAGTGAGCGTGATCGCTCCGTTGAGTGATTTGAACCAGTTCATTTTGTTCCTCCTTTTTTTCTTGTGTCAGATTTTGGATAGATCGTTGAATTTAATATTTCTCAGCGCTTTACTATTTTCTCCTTTCATTTGAATATCGCCAGCTCGGCAAGACCTTTCGAGAGCATCATGATTCCCACCAGTAGACTGGCTCCAATGCCAATCGCGCGGTTATGCTGGATGACCCAATTCTGGATCGCGGCAAGGAATACAGCGGCGCGCTCCGCGACCATTGCATAGATGACAATCGGAATGATCACTTGTGGCGCAAAGATCAGCAAAACCACTGACATCGCGCCGAGACTGTCCACCACGCTCAGCCGCGCCGCGCCGATCAAATTCAGGCAGACGATGTAAACCATCAGATTCTTTGCCCCGAAAAGAGGCATCATCAGTCCAAGCCCGAATGCCTTGCCCGGAGCGATGGACTCGATGCCTTTCACTTGCCGAGTAATCCGGTCTTCGTTGCCTGGGGCGCTACGCCACTGGAGAGCCGCAAACGTGAGCGCGATCACACCCAGGACCAGACTGACGATGGCGCTGATTTTCGCCGTGTCACTTTCCGACGCAGACAACTGACCGCCCACAAAGAATATTCCAATCGCGCCTATCGCCACGTAGAGCATGAGCGCGGCGACCGCAAACGCGAGCGCGTTGGGAATCGCTCGTTTGGTGCCGAGCAAAAAAATGACCGGTAGAATCAGCACAGGCGCGAGCGCGCCCGCTAACGCGGTTGGAATGAGCGAGATCAAAAGATCGCCCATGGGTTCATCCCTCTTTTCGCGTCATCAGATAAACGGACATTCCTGCGGGCCATTTTGAATAATCCACCCAGCCCGAAACCTTCTCGATGTCGAAATACTCGCCAAAGCGGCGCTCGACCTCGCCGGGCAAGAGAAGCTCGCGCTCGGCAAGGTTGAGCATGCGTTCCCACCAGCGCGGTTGCCACTCAAAGCAGTAGAGCACGAACTGGCTGCCAGGGCGGGTAAGCGGCAGGACATTTCCCATGTACCGGTCACGATCATTGTTATTCAAGTCGTCCAGCGTGCCATAATCCACCAACAGGTCGAAGGCGCCGCGGATGTGACGCAAATTTGTGAGGTCGTCCTGCACAAAGTTGACAGTCACCCCCGCCGCCGCGGCGCGCTTGTGCCCCAGTTCAATCGCCGCCGCCGCAAAGTCCACCCCGGTCACGTCGAAACCGTGTTTGGCGAGAAAGACCACATTGCTCGCCGTCCCACTACCCAGGTCAATCGCTTTGCCAGGTTTGATGCGCCCCGTCTCGACCAATTCGACGAGTTCTTTTCGTGCGCCAATGTCCCAGGGTGCGCGGAAGCGACCGTAGACGAGTTCGTAAAACCACTTCATTGCTCCATCCCTCACTTTGGTTCCCACGTCACTGAAATTCTGCCATCACATTACAACGGGAACACTCCTTTTGTCATGAGACCAGACCCCCAATCAGGTCGGGAAGTTTTTCCCGGTGGAATCGGGAAAGCATAGCACCTGTTCAAGTGCTTGCCCAAGATCTCGCCAAACAAAAAACCGGAGAACTCTTGGAATAAAGTCCTCCGGTTTTTTTATGAGGCGGCTAGTAATTGGCGCCTGAATATTGTTGACTAGTTGACTAGATGAAGACCGCTGGGGAAACGTGAAATCTCTTTGCCAGCGCCCGAACCTGGCGCACATTCAGTTCTCGTTTCCCACTCAAGACCTCGGACACAACACCTTGCGAGCCGATTTCCGGCAAGTCGGATTGGGTGAGTCCGTTTTCATGGCGAGATCATATTCGCGCTTTACGCGATGAGATACAGGCGACGGTCGGCGTGGTAAAGCGATGCGCGGGCTACCTCTCCGGGAATAAATCGGTGCTGAGGTATTTCAGCCCACTGTCATTAATCGTCGTAACGATCACCGCTCCGTGTTTGGCGCGTCTCGCCAACCGCAACGCGACCGCGACGTTTGCGCCGGACGAGAAGCCCGCAAAGATGCCTTCCTTTTTCGCCAGCAGCCGCGCCGTCCGGATGGCTTCGCGATCCGTCACGGTCACGAGTCCATCCACCCACTCACGTTTGACCAACGGCAGGGGCATCGCATAGCCCGTGCCCTGAATCTTGTGATTAGGGTCAGTCACCTTGCCCTTCGCCAGATATGCCGCGCCCGCAGGTTCGACCGCATAACATTTGATGCGCGGATTGCGCTTTTTGAGGGCGGCGGTCACGCCCGCAAATGTCCCGCCCGTTCCCAGTGTCGAGACAAATGCATCCACCTTGCCACCTGTTTGCTCCCAAATCTCCTGGCCCGTCGTTAGTTCGTGTGCTCGCGCATTGCTGAGGTTATTGAACTGGTCGGCGCGAAACGCTTTGAGCTTTTTCGCCAACTGCGAGGTCACGCGGTCTACCTCGGCGAGATCCTCGCCGCTCACTTGCCCCGGACGCGAGCCACCCACTTGCGGCACCAGCACGACCTCGGCACCCAACGCGCGCATCATCCGCGCTCGTTCGCGCGAATTACCTTCCGACATCACCGCGATGAAACGATAACCCTTGACCGCGCAGACGAGCGCGAGGCCGGTCCCCGTGTTACCGCTCGTCAGCTCGACGACGCGCCCGCCCGGCTTGAGCAGCCCGCCTCGTTCCGCATCTTCGATGATCTGCAATGCGATGCGGTCTTTGATGCTGAATCCGGGATTGAAGAATTCGATTTTCGCCAGCACGCGCCCGTTCAAGCCCCGACTCAAGCGGTCGAGTGCGACGAGTGGGGTGTCGCCAATCGTATCCAAGATGCTCGCAGCCAAACATTGCTTTGTGGATTGCATGACGATTCCTTTCACCAACGCTATTCCACAATCTTCCAGTAGGAATCCTTGCGAACGATCTTGCCGTCGCGAAACTCCCAATGATCGCAGCCGCGCAGTTGGACGCGAACGCCTGCCGTGGTCGTGCCGGTCAAGAGCCATTCCGAAACGCCTCGGTTGCCGTAAACCCAGTGCTGGTCGTCGCCGTAATGCACATCGGGAATGCCCGCAAAACGGCTCGCGAGGCCTTCGCGGACTTGCGCCTTGCCGGTATAGCGCGTGCCCCACGGAGCCGAGCCGCGCGGCAAGTCCATCGTGCAATCATCGGCAAAGAATTCCATGATCGCATCCAGATCATGCCGGTTGAATGCCTCGGCGATTTCTTTCAATATTTCGACGGTGACCTGTGTATCGCTCGACATGGTTACCTCCTTACGAATTCGCGAATTGCGCCAAAGTATTGGCGCATGCCGACGACCATCAGGTCGTTGTGTCCCGCATTTGGAATTCGCACCAAGCGTTTCTCTGTCGCGCCCGAGTGCCTGTACAGTTCTTCGGCCTGGGCAAGTACCCGTAATTGAGCACATAGTCCACAAGTCGAAATCCGAGAAGAGCACGGGATCATTTGTCTCGAATTCGATCCGCACACCGCGCGTGCCGCGCGCCAAATGTCCACTGGCGCGCAGGTCGGGTCTCGGCTTGCGAGAGAAGTATGTCAACTATCCGGTCGCAGCCGCGCATTCACGCATCCGCCTACTCGCGCCGACTGCGACTATTTGCGACGACGTGAGCATCGGGGAGAATTGCCGCGTGCCTTTCGGAGGTGTGGTTGTGGCC